>JAQBZH010000015.1 GCA_027622005.1 Bacteroidota bacterium
TTTGGCGGGAAACCGCCAGCAGAATCACCCGGGACGAATTTCCGGACATTCAACTGGATCATATGTATGTCGATAACGCGGCCATGCAATTGGTTATGAATCCACTTCAATTCGACGTCATCCTGACCGGAAACCTATTTGGTGATATTCTTTCCGATCTGGCTTCCACGCTGGCAGGAAGTTTAGGATTGCTTCCTTCAGCCTGTTTGGGCGGTACGACACCCCTTTTCGAGCCTGTCCACGGCAGCGCCCCCGACATTGCTGGCAAAGATGTAGCCAATCCGGTTGCCGCGATACTCAGCGCCGCTATGATGTTGGACGAATGGGGAGAGGCAGCGCCGGCAGCCTGCATCCGACTGGCCGTGGAAAACACCTTAAAGGCGGGATGGAGAACGGCCGACCTTGTATCCGGCGGAAGCTCGTCTGTCGGAACATCTAAATTTGTGGCTGAGGTGGGTATTCAAATCGATCTCGCCGCTCGATCGACATTTGACGGGTAAATCGGACCTGCGCATGAAGCAGCTTTTCAATAGTGAATCGGCCCTTGAGGCCCAGTTAAGTAAAAAATAATGGCTCGGGAATCTGTAATCATATTTGACACCACCTTGCGCGACGGTGAGCAAGCTCCCGGAGCAGCCATGACGATTCCTGAAAAGGTCGAAATTGCGCATCACCTTTCAAGGCTCGGAGTCGATGTGATTGAGGCAGGATTTCCGATATCCTCACCCGCCCAATTCGAAGCCGTGCGCAGGATCGTAAATGAGGTAAAAGGCCCGACTATCTGCGCTCTTGCCCGCGCCAAGACAGATGACATAGACGCAGCCGGAGAAGCTCTTGCGGGCGGTCTAAACACCCGTATTCACACCTTCATTGCGACTAGCGACATACATCTAAACGCGAAATTTGCCGATTCCAAATACGGAAAAACGATAGAAGAAAAGCGCATCACCATCAAAAAAATGGCCGTAGACGCGATTTTGCACGCAAAAACGTACACCTCCGATGTCGAATTTAGCGCAGAGGATGCAGGGCGAACGGGCACGGCTTATTTATGTGAGGTCGTTCAGGCAGCTATCGACGCCGGAGCTACAACCATCAATCTGCCCGACACTACCGGATATTGTATTTCCGATGAGTATGCAGAATTAATTCGAAGCGTCATGAGCGGCTGTTCCTTCGGAGCCAACGTCGTTTTCTCGACGCACTGTCACGACGACCTCGGTTTGGCCGTTGCGAATTCGCTCAGTGGCGTGCAAGCGGGCGCTCGCCAGGTTGAATGCACGATTAACGGGATCGGAGAACGGGCCGGAAACGCGGCACTAGAAGAAATTGCCATGGCCATTCTCGTACGCTCTGAACATTTTAACCTTACCACAAACGTAATCCCGAAAAACCTGACCCATCTGTCCAAAATAGTGTCGACGTTTTCAGGTTTTCAGGTGCAGTACAATAAGGCGATTGTGGGGAGAAATGCTTTCACTCACGAGGCTGGAATTCATCAGGATGGGGTCCTTAAGGCGCGTGAAACGTACGAAATTATGCGCGCAGAAGACGTCGGGCAGGATGTCCAAGCTATTCGATTGGGAAGGCATTCTGGCCGGCATGGATTGTTCAGCCGAATGGACAAGCTCGGCATAAGAATATCTCCCGGCGAAAAAGATCTTATTTATGATGAGTTCGTACGCCTAGCGGATCGAAAGAAAGAGATTAACGACACCGACTTATTTAACCTAGTCCACGAATACAAAAACGTGAAAACAGAACCTCACTACAAACTAGAACGCTTTCAGGTATCCGTTGGTACCGATAAAGAGCCCGAAGCCACGGTCCAGATTCGTGATTTAAAGCAGGATGAAGTGGTTGAAAAATCAGCAACTGGGGATGGCACCATTGATGCGCTCTACCGCGCAATTGATCACGCAGTAAATGAAGGTCATGACTTAGTGAGCTATTCCATTCGTTCGGTGTCCGAAGGGGCCGATGCATTTGGTGAAGTAACGGTCCTGATTAGCCTGGGTGGGCCGCTTTTCGCTGGTAAAGCCAGTAGTACCGACGTGATTCATGCCTCGGCAGAAGCCTATATGAATGCGCTCAACTCCCTAGCTGCGCATCGCGCGGAGGAAGAGTCCATTCAGTTTGTCGGAACCGGAATTATGCAAGCGTTTGGCAGCGGAACACCCGAATAAGGACCGATGGCTCAGACTATCACCCAAAAAATATTAGCCCAACACTCGGGTAGATCCCGCGTCAATCCAGGCGAAAACATCTGGATCGATGTAGATATTTTGATGACCCATGACGTGTGCGGTCCGCCTACTATAGACATTTTCAAGCGCGAATTCGGGGAGTCGGCCAAAGTCTGGGACAAAAACAAATTGGTGATTTTGCCCGATCACTACATTTTTACCGAAGACCCTCACGCCCGGCGAAATATTGAGTTGCTTCGGGAATTTGCCAGTTTGCACGATCTGCCGCATTACTATGACGTGGGTACCAGTCGGTATAAAGGTGTGTGCCACATTGCATTAGCGGAAGAAGGATTCAATCGGCCGGGCAATGTGCTGTTTGGAACAGATAGTCATACCTGTACATCCGGAGCATTCGGACTCTTTTCGACAGGAGTGGGAAATACGGATGCGGCTTTGATAATGGGTACGGGCAAGATCTGGGTGAAGGTACCGGACACTATGCGATTTGTGTTTGAGGGCGATCTACCGCCTTACCTCATGGCCAAGGATTTGATTTTGTCGGTCATTGGTGATATTGGATTCGAAGGAGGCACCTATAAGGCTCTGGAATTCGATGGGAAGGCCGTTTTCGATTTGTCTATGGAGGAGCGCATGACGCTAACCAACATGGCTATCGAGGCTGGGGGCAAAAACGGCATCATCGCCCCTGATGAAAAAACCTTTGAATATGTTCGATCTCGGACCGATCACGCTTTTGAACCTGTTTATGGAGATCCTGGGGCTTCGTATTACTCGGAGCGAGTATACGACGTATCTAAAATGGAGCCTGTCGTCGCTAAACCCCACCGACCCGATAACCTCGCAAACGTATCTGAAGTGGCAGGCACACGGCTGGACCGGGCGTACATAGGAAGCTGCACGGGGGGCAAAATAGAAGATTTTATGGCGGCCGCGGCCATTCTGGAAGGCAACGAAGTGCGCGTGGATACCTTCGTGGTCCCAGCCAGCTCAGAAGTAACTCGGCAGCTCAGAGAACGGACCATGAACGGTAAGACGATCTGGCAGGTGTTTTTGGATGCCGGATGTAAAATGGGACACGCATCGTGCGGAGCTTGCCTCGGCGGCCCGGTCGATACGTTTGGGAGAGCCAACGGTACCGAAGTGGTCATATCTACCACAAATCGAAATTTTCCCGGACGGATGGGATCCAAACTAGCGGCCGTTTACCTCGCATCGCCTCTAACGGTAGCCGCTTCGGCGCTCCATGGAACCATAACGGATCCCAGAGAGGTGTTAGTTTGAAAGATATTATTCACGGGAAGGCCTATGTGGTCGGGGACTCGATTGACACGGATCAGATTATCCCGGCCGTTCACCTTGTTTATAGTATGAAAATCCCGGAAGAGCGGCAGTTTTATGGTCGTTATGCCTTATGTGGGCTGCCAGAAACGAGTCAGGGACTTCCGGCCGGAAACATCCCTTTTACCGCGCCCGACCGGTTCAAGAGCGACTTTACTTTTGTAATCGCTGGGACGAACTTTGGATGTGGGTCTTCGAGAGAACACGCCCCGTTCGCATTGCAAGAAGCAGGAGCTGAGGTGGTTATCGCCGAATCGTTTGCACGCATTTTTTATCGCAATGCGGTGGACGGCGGCTTTGTCATTCCTTTTGAGTCCCGGGCGCGGCTAATTGAACAAATTCGTACCGGAGATGTCCTCACTCTCGACACGCGAACAGGCGTGTTGCTGAATGTGACTACCGATACCGAATATTTGCTTGACCCGCTTGGGGATATCGCTGAAATCTTGAAGTGCGGAAACGTGTTTGAATATGCCAGACGAGCCGGGATGATGGCCTAAATCATTTTAGATTCGTATGAAGTTTGAAAAATGGTTGATAAAATCGGTGGTTTTGACGTATTATTCGATCTTATGATTATTACCGCCCAAAGTACTACCAGTTTTCGTCGACGAATCCGACAGATATCCTCCGGGGTATGCGGATTCGTTGCAAGTGCGGTAGCCTGATGTAGCCCTTTTACGTCAACCGATTCAAGCGCCGATCCGTATGGAACCGGCGCTTTTTTTATTTCTTCGAGTTTGTTTAACACCATTTTGCCATGTCTATTGTAGTTGCCTTTAGCGGCGGTCTCGACACGTCTTTTTGTGTTCCCTATCTGAGGGAAGAGCACAACGTTCCAGTCTATACCGTTACTGTAAACACGGGCGGAATCAGCGCAGAAGAATGCAAGCAAATAGAGCTTCGGGCCATTGAATTGGGATCTGCAGGCCACTATTTGGTGGATGCCCGGAACGAACTTTTTGACCGCTCCTTACAGTATTTAATTAAAGGCAACGTGCTTCGCGGTGATGTCTATCCTCTTTGTGTCGGCCCGGATCGGGTCGTGCAGGCTAAGGCGTTAGTCGAAACGGCGCGCAAACTAGGGTCCCGGGTCGTGGCCCATGGATCAACTGGGGCCGGAAACGACCAGATTCGATTCGATGTCGCTCTATCGGTACTTGGAGATGATCTGACCATTTTGACCCCGATTCGGGACTTGGGCCTTACAAGGGAATACACGACCAACTGGTTGAAGGAGAGAGGGTACGCCGTATCCGCATCGACAACGACCTATTCCATCAATACGGGACTTTGGGGCACAACCGTCGGGGGTAAAGAGACTTTATCAACCGAAAAACCGCTTCCTGACAGTGCGTGGCCGACTCCATCACCCAAAGATTCTCCTGATGAAGAACAGGTCGTAGTAATCGGATTTGAAAAAGGAATTCCTTCGAGTCTTAACGGCTCCAAAATGTCCCCGGTAGACCTGATTGAAGCGCTCAATGGCCTCGGAGAAGCCCATGGGATTGGACGTGCCATCCACGTTGGCGACACCATATTGGGCATCAAAGGGCGAGTCGGGTTTCAAGCAGCAGCTGCAGCCATTCTGATTCCCGCCCACCGCGAACTCGAAAAGACGGTTTTGTCGCGTTGGCAACAATATCACAAAGCGCAGCTGGGTAATTTTTACGGGATGATGATGCACGAGGCGCAATATTTTGATCCGTGTCTTCGTGACATCGAAGCCTTTCTCGACTCCTCGCAGGAAACGGTATCAGGAACGGTTTCCGTAGGTCTTTACAAAGGAAATGTGAGTATTCAGGGGACTTCGAGTCCTTATTCACTCTTCGATACCGGAGTCGCCACATATGGCGAAAGTAATCAATTGTGGGATGGGCGAGACGCTAGAGGGTTCGCGCGCATTCTTGGCCTTCAGTCACTTTTAACCCATCGAGTTCGCTCCGCAACAGCCCCAAAGCCATGACGAAAATGAATACCATGCCGGTAACTTATGTTTGTTCGACCGCCGCAAAAACGGGATTGGACAAGGATATTACTGTATCAGACTATGTGGTTGCACAAGAAGGCTACTGTATCGTGGTTGAAGCCCTCGAGTCAAAAGCCATTTATAATCAGATCGAATGCTCAGACGGCGAATTCCGGACGATTGCCAAAGGAGATATTTTTGTTGGCGTCCTGGGCGAAAGAAAAGCGCTAAAAGGATATAGTGGGCAAGTCCCACGCATTGCGTTTCCCGGCGATACGCTCAACGTACTCAATTTGGGCGGGATTATCGGGAATTGCACGTCCGACCACCCCGCGCTTGGCCCTGCGCTCAGAGTCAAAGTGATCGGCGCTGCCATGGTTCAATCCGAAGGAATGTGGGTTCATGCCCGTTTGCAGGATCATGCATTACCCGAAGTGGAGAATTTGACCAAGTCTGTTCCGCTCATTTTTGTGAGCGGTACTGCAATGGACACCGGCAAAACCTGGGCTTGCTGCGAATTGGTTCAGCGTTTAACCAATAAGGGATATCGGGTAGCCGCTGCCAAGGCAACGGGCGCATCGCTCATGCGGGATGTCCGGTTGATAGAACGCCACGGCGCCGTCGCGATCGCAACATTTACAGACACCGGAATCGTGTGTACGGCGTCTAAAACCATGGCTAAAAACGTTAAAGGCATCATCCATCACTTGTGTACGACGTCGGATCCCGATGTGATTGTGATTGAGCTGGGAGACGGTATTATCGGATACTATGGGGTTGATGAACTGTTGCAGGACAAGGAGTTGCAGTCTTTTTGTGTGGCGCATATCGTTACCGGAGTAGATCTCGCCGGAATCTGGGCTGCCCAGACGTTGTTCAAAGATCGATATCATGCGAATATTGCATTGGTCACCGGACCCGTTACCGACAATGGCGTCGGACGGCAATACATCCGACAGGTTATGGGTATTCCGGCCATCAATGCCCGCGAAGATCCGCAGGAAATGGGAGACCTTATCGCGACCTATTTGCCACCTCCTGCCGTCCGTGAGGTAGTGGCATGATCAAGGTCGGGATTCTTCATGGGGCTGGTTATGTCGGCAGAAAGCTGATAGAACAGGTATTGGCTCATCCGGCCATGCGTTTGGATGCCGTTACGAGTCGGTCGCATGAAAATCAACCTATCTGGACCGCTCATTCTCATTTGAGAGGGAGGACGGACTTGTTGTTTACAGCAAATATTTCCTCCTCCTCGCTCGATCTCGTATTTGTGGCGGCTGGTCATGGACAAGGGGCCAAAGCGGTGTGTGAACTGCTGGATAAAGGGTTTGAAGGCTTGATCGTCGACATGAGCGCCGATTTCCGTATCAAAGACGCAGCGACGTATCAACAACGCTATGGAGCTCCTCACCCACGGCCTGAGTTGCTCAAAACTGCCTGGTACGGTATGCCTGAGATTACAGGCCCCCCACCCGCAGGCACTCGGTTAATCGCGAACCCCGGATGTTTTGCTTCTGCGCTATCCTTAGCTCTTTATCCGCTTTCTAAAGCAGGGATTACGAACAAGGTGGCGGTCACGGCGCTGACCGGAGCAAGTGGGTCTGGAGCGATTGCCAAAGACACGACGCACTTTCCCAGCCGAAATGGCAACGTAAAAGCTTACAAAGTTTTTGAACACCAGCACGAAGCCGAAATCGATCAAATGGCCCCGGGAGTCGATTATTCCTTTGTACCCATTTCGGGTCCATGGACCGATGGGATATGGGGCGTGGCGCAGCTAGATTTGGGTGCCGGATCGACCCTCCAAATAGCTAATCTGTTTCAATCGGCTTATGGGGATTGTCCTCTCGTTCGCCTTTGGCCTGACCAGCTACCTGAACTCCACTATAGTGTCGGATCGCCCTTTACCGATATAGGTTGGATCCAAAAAGAGGGCCAAGTAGCGATCGGGTTTGCAATCGACAATTTATTAAAAGGGGCTGCGTCGCAGGCCATTCAAAATGTCAATTTGGCGCTCGGAATGGATCAAACCACCGGATTGCTACCTTAACAAACACGGGTGCATAACCGCACTCTAACCGCACGGACTTCAGAAAGACCTCAGTTTTAATTAAATCCGAAATTAACCACTGTCATGACTTCAGCAGAATGGATGGAATTGGAAGATGCTACGCAGCTCAACACCTATCGAAAATGGCCCATTTCTCTCGAATCGGGTAAAGGCGCTTGGGTTGTAGACACGGACGGCAATCGATACTTGGACCTTTATGGTGGCCATTGTGTCGTGTTTATGGGGCACAATCATCCGGTGGTAGTACAGGCGGTAAAGGATCAATCCGATAAGCTCTTGTTTTATTCGAACGCGGTTTATTCTCCCGTTCGCGCCCGGGCCTCTGCTGCCTTGGCCGCTCTGTCTCCAAAGGGAATGGGGAATATTTTTTTCATTAATTCGGGAGCCGAGGCCAACGAAACGGCCATGAAAATCGCGCGGAAAGCGACAGGCCGTTCAGGCATCGTGGCTATGGAAGGGGATTTTCACGGAAGGTCGCTCGGAGCCTTGTCGGTCACCTGGCAAGCCGCCTATCGGAAGGCACATGAGTCTTCCTTCGGGCCCGTCACTTTCGTGCCTTTTGGGGACACGGAACGGGCGTGTCAAGTGATCAAAGAAACCCTACCTGCGGCCGTCATTATTGAACCTATTCAATCGACGGCGGGCATGCGGACCGCACCAGCGTCGTTTTTTCAGGCGGTGGCTAAGGCCTGCAAGGAAGCCGGTTCAATGCTCATCATGGATGAGGTCCAATCGGGGATTGGCCGCACGGGCGCATTTACTTACAGTGAAGTGGTTGGGATAGAGCCCGATATGATCACGCTTGCCAAAAGTCTGGGCGGCGGTGTTCCTGTAGGCGCCGTTTTGATTCGGGACGAAGTGGCAGCAACCGTCAATTATGGTGATCAGGGGACGACTTTCGGTGGGGCGCCGCTCGCAATGGCTGCCGTTGAAGCCGCCCTCAAGGTATTGGTTGATGAAAATCTAACCGAACGCTCGGTCCAAATTTATGACCTTTTTGAAAAGGGATGTACGGATCGTGGACTCCGCATTCAAGGGGCGGGCTGTTTGATCGGGATCGACTTTGGACAACCCATCGCTTCCTTCATAACGAGTTTTCGGGAAAAAGGCATCCTGGTTGGCGGTTCGACGGACCCCAATATTATGCGTTTAATGCCTCCAGGTGTCGTAACGGACCAGGAAATCGATTCGTTTTTTGCCATACTGGATGAAATAATGGCTTCCAAGCTGGAGGAAGTAGCCTAATGCATTTACTCGATTGGCACGACGTAGCAGAATCCGACTGGACGAGCCTTATCGAACAGTCCTTGCTTAACGGTGCCGATCGTAGGCGATTGGAAAATACCCATCTGGGGAAAAGCGTTGGCCTGGTTTTTTTCAACGATTCACTTAGAACCCGCGTTTCTATGGAGCTAGCTGCGGCTTCGCTGGGCGCGACTTCGGTGACGGTTACGCCGGGAAGTGGCACTTGGGGATTCGCATGGGAAAAAGGCGTTCCGATGCTGGGGGCCGAAGCAGAACACATTCAGGAAGCAGTGGGGGTTTTGTCCAGGTATGTTGACCTTTTGGGCGTCCGGCTTTTTGCCTCAGGCACCGACTTGGTTAAAGATATGCAGGACAATATGTTGAAGCAGTTTGCGGCGGCGTCGGCCGTGCCTGTTTTAAACCTTGAATCTGCTTCGCGGCACCCTTGTCAGGCACTGGCCGACGCCGCGGTTCTCACCCGTCATTTTTCCGGCCAACCGAAAGGTAAAAAGTTTGTCCTTTCGTGGGCATATCACCCGAAGCCATTGCCCATGGCCGTCCCTCACTCAACTTTGCTAATGGCAGCCCGATTGGGAATGAACGTCACGGTGGCGCGCCCCGACGGATTTGAACTGGATCCTGAAGTCATGAAACAAGCACGTCAATCCGCAGCCGCGAGTGGCGGATCGGTTGAGGAAATGAATCGGCAGGATTCCGCAATGGAAGGAGCGCACATCGTTTACGCCAAAGCTTGGGGAGGAAAAGCAAGGTATGAGGATCCAGCTATCGAAGTTCGAGATCGTCAGGCGCATTCCGATTGGCGCGTTACGCGGCACCTGATGGCGCTTACGAATGGAGGCGGCCAAGGCAAGTTTATGCACTGCCTCCCGGTACGCCGCGGAGTGGTAGTTGACGACGACGTTTTGGACGGGGCTCATACGCTCCACTTAGAACAAGCCGAATACCGATTACACGCCCAAAAAGCGATCCTAAGTTGGCTGTGGGAGCGAAACAAGAAGTCCTCTGATTCCGGAGGGACGGTTTCCGCGAGCTCAAACCCCGCCGCTAACCACCCATGAAGCGAACCGTCGTCAAAATAGGTGGGGCCCTTTTGGCTGAGCCATTGGATGCACTTTTCGAAGGGTTGGCTGAACTTCAGCAGCAATCCGAAGTCATATTAGTGCACGGAGGCGGCCCTCAAACGACCGCGATGGCGAACAGGCTCGGACATTCCCCAACCATTGTGGAGGGCAGAAGGGTCACGACGGATCTAGATCTCGATATCGTTAAATGGATGATTCGTGGCCAGTTAAACGTGGAATTAGTTGCCCGTGCCTCCCTGTCGGGCATTCGCGCCCTTGGTATGAGCGGGGCGGACGCGGGACTCATTCAGGTGTCGAGGCGTCCAATTTGGTCGATTGAAGGCAAATCCGTAGACTTTGGGCACGTCGGGGATTTTCAACGGGCTGATCCGACCGCGTTACTAGCCTTATTGCAATCAGGAATTATGCCCATCGTGTGTCCGCCGGGAATGGATCAAAACGGACACTTGTATAACATCAACGCCGACACGGTGGCCCTCGAAGTGGCCAGTGCCGTTCAGGCTGACGAGCTCATCTTAGTCACCGAAACGGGTGCCGTTTTGGATGATGAAAAACGTCCGATTCGAAGAATGTACTCAGCGGACGCACAGAAGGGCGTTTCAGCTGGATGGATATCCGGTGGCATGAAGGTTAAAACCGATATCGGATTTTCCGCGCTGAAGCGGGGCATTGCCAACGTCTGGATTTTAGGGCCGGAATCTCTTGCTTCCAAAGCCCGTGGTACGCAGCTATTGGAGGCCTCACATGCTTGATCAAGACGTTTGCGTGCTACACCGACGGTTGGTTGCCATTCCCTCCTTGAGTCATCAGGAATCGGACGCTGCAAGTCTGATGGAGGCCCATTTAAAGGAAGCAGGCCTTACCGTTAGCCGGGCCAACAACAATGTCGTAGCCGAATGGGGAGAAGGAGAGCCGGTTTTACTACTCAATTCGCATCTGGACGTGGTCCCGGCATCGTCAGACCATCCGTTTCCACCTTTCGTCCCTACCATTTCCGATGGAAAAGTGTTCGGAAGGGGAACGGTGGACGCTAAAGCCAGCGTAGCGAGTATGGCCACGGCCGTTTGTCGATTGGCAGCGGCCGGATATCGTCCGAAAGGTAAAATCGTGGTCGCGTTTACGGCGTGCGAAGAAACGGGAGGCGAAAATAACGGTCTGGAGCAAATCATCAATCAACTGCCTAAGCCATCGGCGGCGCTCATCGGCGAGCCGACCCACATGCAGCCCTGTGTAGCTCAGAAAGGGCTTTTGATCCTTCGCCTCGACGCTCACGGCAAATCGGCGCATGCGGCGAGGGCGGAAGAAGGACTCAATGCGATTTCGATCATGGTTCGCGATTTAGGTCGCCTCGAAAACTTTTCGCTGGACCGGATCCACCCCTATCTCGGTAAAACAACGATTAGTGTGACCGTGGTGAACGGAGGATCGGCCCGAAATATGATCCCAGATTCCTGTACGGCCTTTTTGGACATTCGCTCGACGCCCGTTTACGACCACGACGAAATCGCTGCGCTCATCCAAAAGGAATTGGAATCGACGGTCCACATTCATTCAAAACGGTTTGTTTCGGTTGATACTTTGCCAACCGAGTCTATTGTCCACGCGTGTCTGCAGGGTTCGACAGGTTCTTCTACCTTTGGCTCACCCACCATGTCCGACTGGATCCATGTAAAAGGTGTTCCGACCGTAAAAATTGGCCCTGGCGATAGTCGGTTGTCCCACACGGCTAACGAACATATTGATATTCGCGAGCTGATTGATAGCTGCGCCACTTACGAACGTATTATCCAAGCTTATTTCGAGTTGAATCATGGCTGATCTTCCAATCTGGTTTAAAGGAACAGAGACCGCATCGTGGGTCACGCGATTTACCGTCGGCGATGACCCCATGTGGGACATGATGTTATTACCTTTTGACGCCGCAGCATCGCTAGCGCATGCCGCCGGACTCGTAACGGCGGGAATTCTCACCGAAGACGAACTAACATCTCTTGATGGAGCGTTTTCCGAATTAGCGGATGCCTTCGAAAATGGCGAGATCCAGATTTCGCTTAAGGACGAAGATTGTCACACGGTCATTGAGCGCTTTTTGACCGAAAAAGTGGGCGATATCGGCAAAAAAATCCACACCGGTCGCTCCCGAAACGATCAGGTTCTGGCAGCGATACGTCTTTGGCTTCGATTTAATTTGGATGATGTCGCGGGTGAAGTTGAGTCGCTCGCCTTGCAGTTGGCTGATATGGCCGATTCCCATCAAGATCAGTTTTTACCCGGTTATACCCACCTTCAGCGCGCCATGCCTAGCACGGTAGCCATGTGGGCCGCTGGCTATTCAGAGAGCCTGGTAGAAGATTTAGATCTGGTATTGAATGCCCGACGCCGCATTAACGCATCGCCCCTCGGAAGTGGAGCCGGATACGGCATTCCTTACGTGAAACTACCTCGGCAGGAAGTTGCTGAAAGCCTCGGTTTTGACCGAATTCAGGAAAATGTGACAGCCGTGCAATTGAGCCGTGGGAAATACGAGTTAGAAGTGGTCCATGCGTTATTGCAATGCGCCGCGACCATCAACCGACTAGCCTCGGACGTGGTCCTTTACGCGTCGGCTGAGTTTGGATTCGTGCGGCTAGACGATGCACTAACCACCGGAAGTAGCATCATGCCTCAAAAAAAGAACCCGGACATTGCCGAACTGGCTCGGGCAACGATGCATCGATTGTCGGGTGAATTCCAGGTACTCCTCGGAATACCGGCAAATCTTCCGTCTGGATACCACCGCGATTTACAGTTGACCAAAGGGGCGGTAATGAAAGCAGTTTTAATCCAAAAGGATCTGTTGGAGGCCACGAAGGGCCTTCTGGCCGGACTCTCCTTCAAAGCTGAAACACTGGACGCGGCAAAAGACCCCGATTTATTTGCGACGGCAGCTGCCCTATCCGATGTCGTAAAGGGCAAGCCTTTTCGCGAGGCGTACCGCGACGCAGCAAAGTCGCCTCAAAAGTGGGCAGAACAAGCATTTACAAAGCTTTCGGAAGCCTACTCCACGGTTGGAACGCCGGGGAATGTTTCCACGAAAAATATTCGGGATCGACTCAGGAGCATGCGCTGATTGAAGGGTACGTTATTGCCTATGGCCGTCGAGCTCCGTCGAGCTCCGGTTATCGCGGCTGCCCAGATCGACCGGTTAAACCCGAAACAGATAGCTCAATTTCAGAAAGAAGCCGTCGTTGGTGCGTTGTAGGTCGCGGAAGCGGTAGGTATTGGGTTCTCTAGACGAGTTCCCATAACCGACAAACAATACCGTCCCGGGATCAGGCCGGAAAGAAACCAACCAATCTACTCTGAAGGTATTTCGACGGAAGGCCGTCGATTTCGAATAAACCCCCGTGGAAGGATTAAGAATTAAAATGGGCTCTTCCGTTCTGGAATCGTCTCGAAGCGCATCGACAAAATTTGAATCGTATTGCCCTACCAATCGAATGAACAAAGAAGGGGTTACTTGATATTCGGCCTTGAGGCGTGGGACCCGGTGGATACTCACCGTTGAATGATCGCTCGCCCGATCGTATTGCTGGTGATTGTAGGAGAAGTTGATTCTGATCTGCTCCGTGGGGGTATAGTTTAGTCCAAGCGTAATAAATAGAATATTGGAAGAGGACCACTCCGAAAAGTTGTCGTCACGACCACCTACTAGTTGCAGATTCCCACTAAAATTGCTTAGTTGAGGCGTAGTGAGATTCGTCCAAAAACCCAAGTTGGTCAATCGATCCTCGCCGATATATGCCGTCGTATCAACCACTACTCCATTCTCTTTCCTCTCGAGATAAAAATTGGTGTACAGGTACTCAGGGTATTTAAACGATTCGAGGAAAACGGAAGTAGTACCCGACCAGCCTCCTTTAAAGCTATAGGCAGAGTTAAGGTGGAATTTTTGATCGTTTGGTGTTTTCCCGTCGGTAAATCGGTCATAGTCCCATGTCCCGTCGAGAGAAAAACCGAGCTGCAGCGATTCAACCACGGCGCCTTCATCTCCGGTCCATCGTTGATAGGGTTGAAAATGTACGTTGACGATACCCGTCCGAGTAATAAATCCCGATTCCGCGTTAAAATCGTTATGAAATCCAAACGCAGATAAGTTTCCGCCGTATTTGCGACCCGAAGCGATAGCGGAGAATTTCCACATGGGCGCCGATACCATCTCGCCCCTGTTTGCGGCCGTGCCAGGGTCTCCGGTAAAACTCATTCCCGCTTGATAAGTCATCGAATAAATACTTGCAAAGGTCATACGCCCGTCGACGGCCGCCACTCGATTCCAATGGCCACCATGACTTTTATCCGTTAGCACGAGACCAATGGTGTTTTGACCCGATAAATCTCTCCGGAAGCGAACCGCATTCATATATCCGGCGTCCAGATCGGAGAGATAAAGCTCCCTGTTATCTACAGCGGAAAGTGCTGCGATATTCGTACTTCCAATTTTGCCTGTTAGCTTGACCGCGCTCAAAGGATTCGAAACCCTACGCGAGTAAATCAAATTGGTAGGGGACTGAAATAGTTCGATACCGTCCAGAAAGAAGGGCCTTTTTTCCGGCACAAAAACGGCTTGTCTCGGATCGAATGATATCTGTGCGACATCGGCTTCGACTTGAGAAAAATCGGGATTCACGGTTCCGTTTAGTGTCAAATTGCTTGTAATGCCCCAGCGGACGTTGAGGCCCAGGGGATCTCGAGCTTCGGCGTCAAATTTGGCTTCATTCCCCGCCGGCCGATTCATGGTTCCGGTCACTTCAGGATTGATGTCCAATACTAACCCACGTTGCAGATTAGTGAGGGCAGGAATCACTCCATTTTGTGACATAAAAGAGGCATTGTTTTGCCTAGTTGACGTCCATGTGCTAGTATAACCGGAATGCTGAATTTGGCGGATAATATTAAACCCCCAATCTTGCGTTTCGACGTTTTGATAGCGGACACTTTTAAATGGAACTACAACCTCCACTTCGAAGCCGTATTCAGTCAACCGTCCTTTGGACTGGTATAAAAAATCAGGGCTTAAATCGATTGTGTAAGGCGCATTGCTTCCGCGGCCACCGCCGTCGGAATCTTTTAGCGTTCCATCAGCCTGTTGACCAAATGGATTGACGCCGATCGTAAAAGCTTGACGGCGGTCATTGTACGTATCGAGAATAATTTGAACGTTGTCATCGCCGCCCAATCTATCTCGATCAGCAAGCGTTGCCCGAACCTCGCCGTGCATTTCGTAAGCCTTAATGCCGAAATGAATGGCTGTGGGAGAGTACCAAACCAAGACTACCGTGGAGTCTTGCGAAAGTCTTCCATCAACGGGCAAATAGTCACTAAATCCGGAAAAACGCGTCGCCCGGGCCCAAACTTCCTCGTCCAAAACCCCGTCTACCGTTACTTCAACCCCTTCAATTCGAGGAACTTCGACTTCAAGAGATGGTCTCGGTCGAGTGGGGTCGTCGGAGGCCCACACGGCTTGTACTGAGACAACCAAAAACGCCCCGAGCATTGCTATTCGGGAAAGAGAAAAAGTCGAAATTGCACGCGTCATATTGGTGAAAATTTCAGTTAAACACGAAGAAGGTACTGAAGCTTGAAGAAAAACTGTCTATTGGTTTGTTGCAGCAGCATGGGCTGACCATCGCGGGCAGCTGGGAAGTCTTCAAATCGATGACTTGAACCAAGATGCACCACGGTAAACGGACTGACACGATACGTGACTAGCGGATCGATTTCGAGACGTTCTGTAAAATCGTTGTATTGCACGATAACGCGAGATAACAGCTTGCGAGAAAATTGATAGTTGACTCGCGAGCGAAGAATATATCCCGAGTAGAATTTCTCTTTCGTTTGTTTGTCCGTGAGCTGAGCGTAGTTGATGCCGGAGCCTATAGTCATCCGATCCGTTGCGCGTACCGTCACATCAGCGCCTCCGCTAAACATGTATCCCACTTCTGGAGCCGCCGGGTTTCGATAAATCGCATTTCCGAATTCAGCTCTCATTCCGACCTGCATTCGCTGGCTGAAATTGCTGTTTGCTCGAATATTGGCTCGATTGACCTGAGTAAACTGCTTTCCGGCGTAAAGCTCATTTGACGCAAAAAACATCGCGTTCACCGAGGTTTGGCGTCCCAACTGGGTAAAAAACCCAGTGAAAATAGATTCGTCTTTACGGACGTTGTCGAAATTCCAAAAGCGATTGACGCCGGCAAATACCGTCATCCGGCTCATCCACGCACTATTTGGGACATAAAAAGTATACCTGTTCTGAATATTTACACGACGGGCATCGTTATTGGGTATAAAGCCGTTATCCGCGCGGAAAGTCGGACTCAGCTGAACATAATTTATATCAGCTCCATAGTTACGCCCAGTGCGCTCGAACTTGGTGTCCAAGGCGTGTCCAGAGAAACTTTCACCATCCAACGCTCCTGTATAATTTCCACGGTCAAAAGAACGCCCGTTCAAGCCACTTTCGGCTGACAACTTAGCGTTGTTCATTTCCGTCGTTTGACTATAGAGAAACTGCCAACTAGCTGAATACTTCGTCTTAAACCGAATAGAACCATCGATTCCAAACAATGAACCTGAACCTCCATCGTCCAAGCGACGGTCGGTAACCATCGCAGCAATAAAGGAGTTGTTTTCAAAGCTCTTCCTTGCCCGAAGGATATTGGAAACGGACTTTCCACCGGAAACCAAGCGGCTACTCTCCTCGAGAGGAACCATGATCGGCGAGGTATTGTCCCTGGCGCCTATATAGCCGAAGGACCAGGACCCCGCCCGACCCGTCAATTTTGCGGCCGCCAGCGGGTCGTTAATGGACCGGGTGTAAACAGCATTGATCCGCGAAGAAAAGATATCAGCTCCTTCCTGAAAAAATGCTCTACGTTCGGGAAAAGAAAGCGCAAAAGCTGAATTGACGTCAATTTGAGCCACATCGGATTCGATTTGACTAAAATCCGGATTAAGAGTCACATCAGCGGTCAGGTTAGAAGATATTCCGTATTTCACATTTAAAGAGGGTTCGGCCGTCATTCGTCGGTTGTCAAAGCCATTTACTGGATTTCCGAAATCTCTGTTACCCGTTTGGCTTCCGGTAAGTGCAGGTAAAATCTCAATATTTCGACCCGTTTTAATTCCGGACATTCCCGCCAACGTTCCAAACTGGCAAGCCATGCATGGATCGGCTCGGTCGATAGCGGCCCAGGTATATTGCGATCTATCGCCGCGGGGCCTCGTAATCCAAAAGGTCGCTTTCCATTCCTGTATATCCGCTTTCGGAAATCGTAGGCTTCGAAATGGGATAGCCATTTCAATCTGATATCCAGTCTCGGTGATTATTCCTGCTGAATCGTAGATCAGGTCAAAGCCCATGTCTTCCTGTTGACCGATGGCTGATCTTGTATCCCCTTGAATTCCATAAGGGTTGGAAGAAATGAAGTAAGTGACCTGTCCATCACCTTGCGTATCCAAGAGAATCCCGGCATAATCATCCTGCCAAATCTGATCGCGGTCATTCAAATGGGCTCTGATGGTCAGCGGATCGTCCTGAATCACATACGCGACGTACAAATTTTCAGAATCATAAGCCATGTAGGCTTTGATACCAATGGGCGGCTTGCCGTTTTCATTGGGTTGAAACTCAGTAAAATTAGTTGCCACGGCCGCCGTTGCCCAAGCTGCTTCATCCAACGTCCCATCTATCGAAATCTTACCTGAAATCTCAGGGATGTCGAGTCGTGGCGCCGTGTTGGGTCTAAATGGTATTGGGGCCTGGACATTTGAAGCGCTCATTTCTGAGGGCTGGGCAAACGCCGTTGCGGTAACGGACAGGCTTAAAAACGTCAAAAAACTTACGACCCGTAGTGGGCCAACAAGGCGCAACTTAAATCGCGTCTTGGTGAAAACGTGTGTCATCGTTCGCTGGTCGGAGATTAATGAATGGACTCGACTGAACGAAGAAGAAATGCTATGTAGATCCTCCCTCTCGACGCCGACTACGGTCCTATCGTCGAGCGTGTTACATCAAAGAGATCTGTAAATCGTGAAAGTTGAGTGTAGCACGAATAAATGCCCTAGATATCACCCACGAAAGAACAAATGGAGGGAAAGTGAACGTGAACAGATTCTTTGGACCACCACCCTTTGACCTAAAGAACCAAGAATTCAAGGTACTTTTTGCCCGGGTACTTGCATTTTCGGTTTCTAGGGCTGAACATGTTCAAAAAGAAAACGAGGGGTTAACGATGAATGACAAACTGAAAAAACAATTGACGATGGCCGTATTGATCCTGATTGGAATATTCATTTTGTTCGCGATTGTTGGACAATTAGCGTAATAGCGCGTCAGATTCACACGTACTTGGGTTGGGCTTTCACCGCTTCGGCAGTACATTTCATTGTCCGAATCGATCGTTTTCCATCCATTCCTCAGAACCGCCCAAATGAAGTTTTTTCTTGACACCGCAGATCTCAA
Organism: Bacteroidota bacterium; assembly: GCA_027622005.1. GTDB lineage: Bacteria > Bacteroidota > Rhodothermia > Rhodothermales > UBA10348 > UBA10348. The sequence goes on from JAQBZH010000015.1 coordinate 18,440, forward strand.
CGAAATCCGAGAAGCCAACGAAATGGGCGTACTCGACGGCGTGACGACTAATCCGTCACTTATGAGGAAGGCGGGAGGGTCCAATTTTCATGATCACATCCGGAAAATTTGTGAAATTGTGGACGGGGATGTCTCGGCTGAAGTTATTTCGACGGATTACAACGGCATGATGCGCGAAGCCGCTGAATTAGCTAAGATCCACGAAAATGTTGTAATTAAAATCCCTCTCATTGCAGACGGCATCAAGGCGATTCGCTCCCTTTCGATGGAGGGAATAAAGACTAATTGTACGCTCTGTTTCTCGCCAACGCAGGCTCTGGTTGCCGCCAAAGCAGGGGCCACCTATATCAGCCCTTTTGTTGGCCGATTGGATGATGTCGCCACCTCAGGGATGGATTTGATCGAACAAATCGTGACGATTTACGACAATTACGGGTACGATACCGAGGTACTTGTGGCCTCCGTGCGTCATCCTATGCATGTGGCTGAAGCCGCCATGATAGGCGCAGATGTTTGCACCATTCCGTTTAACGTTATTGGCCAATTGATCAAGCATCCTTTAACCGACATTGGACTAGAAAAATTTCTCAGCGATTGGAAGGCCTACCAAGCTTCTGCGGGCTCAAATGGAGTAAGTGCGTGATTAAACGCAGAGAAGCCGGACGGGCGTCGGTATGATTTTTACCTCCCTTGGAGCGTCGGAAGAGATCGGAGCGAGCTGCCACTACATCAAAATTGATGGAACGGGCATTTTGCTCGATGCTGGTGCCGATCCAGAAAAAGAAGGAGCCGATAGCGTCCCTGATTTACAGCGGATTCAGATGAATCCCGATTGGCCAGTCGACCATGTGATCGTCACACACGCTCATCACGACCACTTGGGGTCTTTGCCTGTCGTTGTGAAGATGTTTCCTCATGCCCGCGTTTATATGTCGGGGGCCACCCGAAGCTTGGCGGACATTTTGCTACCGGCATCCGCCCGTTTACAACGTCGAAAAGTGGAGGAGGGGTCGACGCTCGTTCCCCCATTATTCGCCGAGGATGATGTTGAAGCCTGCTCCTATTTGTATCAATCGCACGATCTCGAAACGGAATTTGATCTTTCGGGACTCAAAGGCCGGTTTTCTATCTCGGGCGAATTTTACGATGCCGGGCACGTTCTAGGGTCGGTTGGGGTTCATATCTCGTGGATTGAAAACGGAAAAGAACGGACCCTATTTTTTACGGGTGATACCGGATTGAGAAATCAAACGATCATTCCAGGTGCTTCCTATCCGGACGATCCAGTCGATATTTTACTCTTGGAATCCACTCTCGGGGCCGACTCTGATTCCGAAAATTTCGATCGTAAAGCGGAAGAAAAACGACTAGGGAAGTCGATAGCAAAAGTTTTGAAGCGAGGCGGTGTTGTTTTGATGCCCGTATTCGCCCTCGGTCGAGCCCAGGAAATGCTGGCCCTTATTGATCGATTTAAAAATAGAGGAATCATCGACGAAGACATTCCGGTTTATACCGCCGGTATGATGAGAGCCATTTCAGACACTTACGACAAAAACCGGCTTACAACGCCGCGCCTCAACGAGGAGTTTGAAGTGTTTGGAGTCAAGCAAAGACGTCTTCCCAGAACCCAAGGTGGATTGAATGATATTCTGAACAAGCCAGGTATTTTACTTGTTGGCAGCGGGATGATGTTTGAAAAAACCATTTCAAACAAGATCGCTCAAGGGCTTGTCGAGAAAGAAAAAAACGGCATTTTTCTGGTCGGATATGCCCGAGAGGACTCTCCTGGAGCACTTTTAGCAGAAGCTCGAGCGGCGAAGAAAGGCACGCTGGTTACCTTGGAAAAATCGAAAGGACCCCAACCGGCTAATTGTGACGTCGAGCGATTTCGATTCAGCGGTCACAGCAATCGCCGGGATTTATTGGTTTTGGTTGATATGCTTCAGCCCCAAACAGTCGTTTTAGTTCACGGCGAAAAAGGAGCCAAAGACTGGATGGTTGATAACATCAAGTTCTTTTATCCGGAAACTGAAGTCTTTTCCCCATCGCAGAATGATGTCCTTGATATTTAAGGACGGTTTGCGCTTCGGACTACTTGGCGTAGTTCACTAATGGCATCACCGAAAATCGCGATTTGTTCTTTGCGATGTTAATCAAACCGATCTGGAGTCCGGATAATTTCCGAGCGTAGTTCAAAAGACCAATCGTAATGCCTTTCTGTTCGCCTTGAATGCGGTTGAAACTCGATATAGAAAGACCCCGCATTACCCCCCGCCGTCCCGCACATTGAAGTAAGCAGGCGCAAAGCTCAGTGCGTGCACATCGACACCGCCAGCAGCTACACCCGAGATCATAATTCCACGTACCGTAGGGGCTCCGACGCCTACCCCGGCTATGTGAAGTCCGACTAACCGTTGTCCGGCTCCAGTCCCAACGGCGCTAAGAGATACGCCAACGAAATCGCGACCGGCACCTGCACCGATTCCACCAATGGCAATTCCCGTTATATCTCTTCCAGCACCGGCGCCGACACCCGCCAATACGATTCCTTTTAGGTCCCGACCTGCTCCAGCGCCGAGTCCAGCCAGCACAATGCCCTTCACATCGTTACCGGCTCCAACTCCCAGGCCACCCACAGCCAATCCGGTCACGTCCCGCCCGGCGCCTGCGCCCAGACCTCCAAAAGCCAACCCATGTAGGTCGTTTTTCGCCCCAACTCCCAGTATTCCATATCCAACGCCGTACAAGTTATCAACGCCAGTCGCCGGAAGCCCTAGGGCGAGTCCGTGAACATTACCACCGCGATCTTTATGGGGCATCCAAATGGTCGCGTTAACACCGGTAACCTTTTTCATGCGCTGATCGCGGAAATTTAGGCGTAGACCGACTACTTCTTCTGAATCACCAATGGACAAACCGACGCCGCCTACCGTTAAATCCAGACTCTCTTGGGCCGTAGCAGGCAAAGTCATCATTAGCGTTAGAACGAACAGAAATAAAGAAGTAAAGCGACGCATAAAAATCAGAAGGTTAGGTTATTGGGCTGCGTAACGGAGCAACCCCGTTCAGAGTTACAAACTTTGCAAAATGGATAGATAATCTGATGATCGCATTTCCATTCTGTTGGATGGATTGGAGCCGTTCATCTCCGAATTTGCCGCCAAAAGCTCAAAATCCGAAGGACTTATGTTCAGGGACGACCATTTGGGCAGTGGGAGAGAATGAATAAAGGCCTCCAAATAATCAAAAAACGATTCTCTCGGGATACCCAGCGACTGGGATACGCGACCGAGCGGCTCATCGATATAGCTTTCTTGGTAGGCCAGCACGGGTTTAAGCAAAAGCGTGTTTAAAAGCCCGTGAGGTAAATCCAAAAGTCCTCCGATGCTTTCAGAAAGACAATGAACGGCCCCTACGTCCGCATTTCCAAACGCCATTCCGGCCACGGTTGAGGCCAGCATGACCTTTTCTTTGGACTCGATGGGACCTTCTGGTTCACAAGCCAAGCGCAAATGTTGTAGTAACAAGCTCATCGCTTCAAACGCGAGCGCGTCCGAAACCGGATTGGCTGGCTTTCCAACTACAGCTTCAATCGCGTGCGTAAAAGCGTCCATCCCAGTAGCAGCGATGAGGCCGCTGGGCAGTGTGTGGATGAGTTCAGCATCCACGATGGCAAACGCCGGAAACATTCCATCCCCTTTTACGCTGATCTTTCGGTTCTGCTCAGGGACGCTGATAACCGACACCCAGGTCACTTCTGATCCGGTCCCACAGGTGGTTGGGACCGCTAAAAAGGGTAATGCGGCGTTGGGAAATTGATTTCTGCCCTCGAACGAGGCGATAGGCCCCTCATTAGTAGCCAACATCGCAACGGCCTTAGCCGCGTCCAAAACGCTTCCTCCACCTACTCCAATAACAGCATCGTATTTTCCGGTAAGAGCCTGCGCTCCCAACCTATCTACATTGCGATGCTTTGGATTGGGCTGGATGGAGTCGTCAAGGTCGTGAGGGCCGCACAGGCTCTGTACACCCGCAAACCACTCGGTCGAGCGCACGCCTTGATCCGTCAGAAGCAAACAACGCTTGGCACCAATACTGGCCAGGATTTCAGGAATTTGAAATCGGCATCCTGGGTTGATTAGAACCCGGGTTGGGACTCGAAACATAAGCTTGGCTAGTTAATGGCTGGTGTTTTGGCCAATTTCGCCAGCTTTTCGGCATCTTTCCATAAGGTTTGGGCCGAAATAATTAACGGGTCAATACTATTGAAAACAGGATACCACGCTTCGCTCCGGTACAACCGTTGTGCAATTCTCGCTTTCAAAATGACCGAAAGCGTTCCTCTGTGCTCATCGAGTTCCTTCTGAGAAAAGGTCGGTTTTTCTTCTGTCGATACGCCACCAATTTCCAATCCGTTTTTCTTCGAATGGTCCACAAACTGATTCCAAACAGCATCGTCAACTTTAAAGGAAGTAAAAAACTGGTCTTTATTGGAGGCCCATTTTGCCCTGAACTCAAGGCCTTCCGTGTCCAATAAATGGCTGGCGTACAAAAACGCCAGTCCACGTACCAATGTGAACTGTACGAGTGGCGAAACCAAGGCCGATGTCGAATCCGGAGCCATCACAGCGTCCGGCATCACGCCGCCGCCGCCAAATACATCACGTCCGTGTAACGTCTTGTAGTGCAACGAGTCAGGAATTTCAGAAAGGTATTTCGCAGGATTGTAAGTAGCTTCCTCAAAGGCCGCAAATTTGTCTTTGTAATAGTCTTCGAAGTGCCCGATATCGTATGGGGTCTGTATGAGTCTTCCAGAAGGCATATAGTACCTGGCCACCGTCATTTGGATGACGGATCCGTCCCTCATTTGAAACGGGCGTTGAACCAGCCCTTTTCCGAAGGTTCTGCGGCCGACAATCAAAGCGCGATCATGGTCCTGAAGGGCGCCTGCAACAATTTCGCTTCCTGAAGCCGAACTCTCATCAACCAGAATAATAACTGGCTCGTCAATCAATAGGCCACCTTTGGTCACCTGATCGACCTCATTCTCACGTGCAACTCGGCCCTTGGTTGAGACAATAACGCCCGCTACATCCAACATTTCGTCAGCGATTTGGACGGCTGTTTGTTTAATACCACCCGGATTCCCACGAAGATCGAGTATCAGCCGTTTCATCCCTTCTTTTTTAAGCCTGGAAACGTGATCGATAAACTCTTGATGGGTGGTCATTGCAAACCGACCAATGCGAACATATCCGGTTACAGAATCAAGCATATACCCGGCATCGATCGAATACAGCGGAATCGTGGCCCGGGTCAGCATAAAGTCGATCGGAGCTTTAACTCTCGGACGGACTACCGTGATTTTAACTTTCGTTCCGATGGCTCCTTTGATTAAATCCTGGATGTCCAGCGACCCAAACCCCACGATGCTGGAATCATTTACGGCCACAAGGCGGTCTCTTGGAAGTAAGCCGGCTGTTTCGCTCGGGCCATCAGGAATGGTTGATGTGACCTTAGAAGTATCCCCTGCCGGAGATTCAAACCATATCCCTATTCCGCCAAAAACGCCTTGATATTCCTCTCCCACTTTTTTCATGGACTCAGCGTCGATGTAGGAGGAGTGTGGGTCGAGCTTTTTAAGCATCGCCAAAATGGCTTCCTGCGTCATGGCAGCTGGGTCCACATCTTCAACGTATTGTCGGTTGATCAAGATGTAGGCATCTTCCAGCTTCTGAAGCTGCTCGACCGTGTCATCATTCGAAAAAATCTCATCTACGGTTAAGCCTAGGACCGTTCCTAAAGCGAAAACAAGAATGGCTGGAATGAAAAAGCGCTTGAAAAACGGCTTCATAAAATTGGGACGAGGTTTAAAAATCGGTCGAGTGCAGGGCGTCTTAATTCGACAAATGCGCTTTTTGTTTCACCAATAAGGGTACTATTGCGGGGCCCATCGGGTATTTAGCCAAAGGTTCAGGATTGGATCGACGCGCTCTCTTTCATCCCAATCAGCCTGCTGGGTCGTATTTTTCGATCGTGTAACCATTCTTCGATCTTAGCCGTTAGGCATTCGAATTCAATCTTCACTCCGTTTCCAATAGTCGTTGAATCCTGTCGAATTCAATCTTTGCGTCAAGCAACACCAAAATAGGGTGTTCAGTTTTTGTGCTCACATGTTGGGCGACAAAGACTTAGCTGCAGATATCACTCAGGACGTATTCATCAAGCTATGGGAGCACAAAGTAAAATTGGATCCCGATCGGCTGGTCGGATGGCTGCTTACGGTCGCTAGAAATAGTTGTATTGATGTGATTCGAAAACAAAAAGTTCGTCGATCGATGAAGGAATCGGACGAGTTTAGTCTGGATTCTCTGTCTTCGGGTGAAATCGGACCGGATCGATTGGCCAGTAACGAAATATTTTCTGTCCGTTTGAAGCGCGCGCTGGAGACGCTAGGAGAGCCCCAAAAATCGATCTTGGTGCTTCGGGAGATACAAGATTACAAATATGAAGAAATCAGCGAGCTGCTGAATCTTCCATTAAATACTGTGAAGGTCTACCTACACAGAGCAAGAAAAGCTTTGCGAGACGAATTGAAACTAGAAAAGATGGAGGTTGCCGATCATGACTTTGCTTGAAAATCAAGATCGTGAATGGCTCAATAGCAAAATTGAAGCCTACGTAGATGGGGATCTATCCCTCGTGGACAAACAGCGCTTCGAGTTGCTCCTGGATGCTGAAAAAGCCTTATGGGAAGACGTGCATCTGGCGGGAAAAATATCTTCTTCTTTGCGAGCCATCCCGGATGAAAGCTGCCCGGACCGCGTTTTAGTCAATGTCATGGCTCACGTACGTCAGGACATTCGTCAATCTATATGGACTCATGTCCAAAGGTTCTTTTTGAATCTAAACGTAGCCCATCTCAAGCCTGCTTTGGCGGTGGTGGTCTTGTTTTTGGTGGTCATTACATCGACACAGATTGGGAGGCCGACCGAGAACCCTCCAATTGAGGTCGCCCAGGCCTTGAACGATGTAAAATGGACGTTAGCCTTTTTGTCCGAAGCTGGTCGGTCTACGGCGGCGACCGTAAAGTCGGACGTCATCGAAGATCAAGTGGTAGGGCCGATGAGTCGGAATTTTCCTGCCAAACTGGAAAACTGAAATTTGAACGCTGAATAAATAGAATCATGAACAGGTCTAAGAAAATTTTCATTTTCATTTTTGTGTGCATCCTGATCGGAGGCTTAACGCCCGAGGGGGCATCTGCACGCCAAGGTGTTCGCACTGATCCGGGCTTTATCGATTTGGACCGGGTGGGGGGCTTCGATACATTTTTCAACCGGGATCCCAAGATCGACGTAAGCATCGAGGGAGCCTTAATGAAGCTCGTCGCTGAAGCTTCACGCACGGAAGATCCGGAGTTGGCCACCCTACTTTCAAAATTGAAGGGCGTGTACGTGCGGGGATATGAAACAACGAAGGCGGAAAGTGAACGAGCTAGAAAACATGCTAATAAAATTGGCCAGGATCTGGTTGATCTGGGCTGGAGCAGTGTGATTCGGGTCCGAAACGAAACCGAGCATTTTCAAATGTTTGCTAAGTATAAGGGAGAGATGGTGATAGGGATGGTTGCCCTTTCCATTGATGTCGAGGCGAACGAAACGACGTTTTTAAATATTGTGGGCAATATCGACCCGGGTCAAATAGGTCGAATCGGACAAAAGTTTAATATTGGTAACGTTCCTAATTTTAACTAAGAAACTCAACCATTTCCTTTCCGTATGCGCTAGATGAGTTGCATTGGTCTTCATTTGATCATTCGTTCTCATTCATCTTTTTCATCTTGAAGCGCATACATGAAACCAGTTTATATAGTTGTTATCGGAATTGTCCTAGTAATAGGACTGGCAATTTTTTCTGGTCTAGGTACTTACAACGGCTTAGTTGCCGCCGATGAATCGGTCACGCAGACCTGGGCCGACGTTGAGTCTCAGTACCAGCGGCGACTTGACCTCATCCCGAATTTGGTCAATACGGTCCAAGGAGCAGCTGATTTTGAATCTGAAACGCTCCAGGCCGTTGTCGAGGCTCGTGCAAAAGCTACGTCTGTTAACGTTTCATCTGACGACCTAGGCGATCCTGATAAAATGGCCTCTTTTTTAGCAGCTCAAGAGTCGCTTTCTGGCGCCTTGGGAAGACTTCTGGTGGTCACTGAAAATTATCCAGATCTCCGTGCTACAGAGAGCTTTAGGGACCTGACGGCCCAATTAGAGGGCACAGAAAACCGTATTAGTGTTGCCCGCAGAGACTACAATGCATCCATTGCCAGTTACAATTTGGCAGTCCGCAAATTCCCGGCTTCTATTGTGGCCGGAATGACCGGATTTGAACGCAAAGTGCCGTTTGAAGCCCAACCTGGAGCTGAAAAAGCACCGACGGTATCTTTTGAATAATTCTGGCTTTATACGACTGATTTATGTTTGTGCGGCGTTGTTCTGGGTTACCTCAGGAAGTACAGCGCATGCTCAGAACATCAAAACGATTGCTCCTTCTGGGAAGTGGGTCACTGACTCAGGCCAATTTTTAGATGGGTCTGAGCGGAGCATTCTGGAACGGAAGCTGTCTGGATATGCTGATTCCACGTCGTCTCAAATAATTCTGGTCACAGTCGCGGATTTAGGTGGATACGACCCTCAAGAGTACGCCCTGACCATTGGTCGAGAATGGAAGGTCGGACAAGCCGGGAAGGATAACGGGGTCGTCATATTGATTTCTCGAGCCGAAAGGGCTATTCGGATCGAAATTGGATACGGACTTGAAGGAGCGATCCCCGATGTATTTGCAAGTCGGATCGTTCGAGATGTAATTACGCCAGCTTTCCGGTCTGGAGAATTTTTTCAAGGTCTAAACAGTGCCGTAGATATTATGATTGCGGCCGCTTCCGGCGAGTTTAGCGGAGCAGAAATGGCTAAGGAGCCTAACCGGCGTATCAACTCTGGCGTTTTGTATCTGATTTTCATCTTTGCTTTCATGATCATTTCGGCCATTCGAAATCGGGGCAAAGGAAAGGGGGGTGACCGACATCACTACAATAGCATCCCCATGATTTTGTGGGGTAGTTCACTCGGCGGGCGAGGTGGCGGCGGTTTTGGTGGAAGTGGATTTGGCGGAGGTGGGTTCGGAGGCGGTTTTGGTGGCGGCGGTGGTGGTTTTGGCGGTGGCGGCGCAGGGGGAAGTTGGTAACCAGCAGAGAGCTATGTCCAGACTTGACCAATTAGAGGCGTTTTTAAAGGAAGATCCAACCGATTCATTTTTGCAGTTTGCGCTTGGGTCCGAATTTGCCAAACTCGGCAATTTGGAGAAAGCCATTGAAGTATTTGAAGGGCTTAGGCAGTCCGACCCAGCTTATGTAGGGCTATATCTGCATCTGGGTAATTATTTGGCGGCGTCTGGGAGAACCGATAAAGCTATTTCTGTGTACAGAGATGGTGTCGCAATGGCTACTTTGCTCTCGGATCTTCACGCCCGATCTGAGTTGCAATCCGCCTTGTTAGAGGCAGAAACGTCAGGTGACTTATGAAAGCATATTACTTTGTTGTTTGGCTCATCCTACTCTTAGTCATCCCGTTCAGAGCTAACGCTCAAAGCGCGGAATCGTACACGGTTAAACCTGGAGATACGCTTTTTAGCATATCACGTGCATACAATATTTCGGTTAATGACCTAAAGCGTTTGAATGCACTCGAAAATGGAAACATTCGATCAGGTATGAAGCTGATCGTTTCCAAGGAGGCAAAAGAGATTGAAGCTGAAGCGGAAAGCGCGGAGTTAAAATCAGCGGTTGTTGCTCCCATCTTGCCTTCGACTGCCCTTAGTGTCGATCCAACAGAACCGCCGCTTGAAAGTGATCCAACCTATTCGCTCCTTTCCGTGGCAGACCAGCTTGAAATCGACGTCGATGAGCTAAAACAGCTCAATGAGGATATTGAGGTCGACATAACTCGGCTCAATCAGATTGGCCCGGCTGTAGATAGCAGCGGCAAAACCTACGTGGTCAAGCCCGGCGATACCCTCTTCAAGATTGCCCAATCTCATGACATGACGGTCCGTCAATTATCTGATTTTAATTCGATGTCGAGATCTACTGTCCAGTCTGGTCAGAAGATTAAGGTTCCTGGAGCCCAGCAGGCGGGAAGTGCCGTTTGGAAGTCGCTCGGAGAGATTGACGCAGTAATGTATCCTTCGACGTATGTCGGCCGTACGATGGCTAGTGGACTTGTCTATGATGATGTTATGTACGCAGTTGGTCATGCTACTTTACCCATCGGTACGTTGATTATGCTAGGGAATGACCGAGGAGGTCCAACGGTACTTTGCGTTGTCACTGACGAAAGTCTTTCGGTTTCAATGAATGTAATCGACGTATCTGCGGCAGTAGCAAAGGCCATTGGACTGCAAGCAAACAGTCGTCTGGAAATATTTACGCTGAAATAATTGAGTGGGGGAGAAGGAATGGAAGTAGATTCGGGGGCAGGAAAGGCCCAATATCTTTCCGTTACTAAAAGTGCGACCTACGGCTTTTTAGCCGCTTTGCCGTTATTCGCTTTGTACGAAGGCTTGATTCTTTTCGTTAACGGAGACCGCATTTCTCAGATTCGGGTCGGCGCTGATATTTGGGTGAAGCAAATGCTGGCGGTTATTGGGGCGACGGGAATGATTTCCCTTGGTATTGCCGTTCTTATTATTGGAATCGTCGTTTTTGTCGTTGAAAGGAAAAAACGGATACCCATTAGGCCTCGCTACCTGGGATGGATGATTGGCGAAAGCGCACTTTATGCTGTTGTAGTGGCTTTTCTGGTGTCCAGTTTGGTTGGAATGATGTTTTCTTCAGCGCTCGGGCTCTACTTGCCTGGAATGATTCAAGATTCTGCTTCGGGGCAGCCAGGTCAGTCGATGATGCTCGTTCTTTCGATTGGAGCTGGACTATATGAAGAACTTATTTTCAGGGTGGTGATGGTCGGAGGCCTTTTTTGGGTCTTGAACCAATGGATGGGAAAGCGAAGATTGGCCTACGTCATTGCCGCGCTTATCGGTGCGATCATTTTTAGTGCCGTTCACTATATCGGGCCTCTCGGAGATCCTTTCACCATGTCCTCTTTTAACTTTCGGTTTATTTTCGGCCTGGCTTTAAACGTCATATTCCTTGTTCGAGGGTTTGGCGTTGCCGCATGGACCCACGCATTGTATGATGTTTTAGTCGTTTCGCATTTACTCGGTTGATGACCAGAAAATTATGAATGGAATGAAGACTGCCGCGTTGATGGCGGCACTAATGGTTCTTTTTGCACTTATTGGCGGCGCGATCGGCGGAGACGCCGGAATGATGTTGGCTTTTGCCGTCGCGGTAGCGCTCAATATTGGGAGCTACTGGTTTAGCGCTTCCATCGTCCTCAAAATGTACAAAGCTCAGGAAGTGTCTGAACTGGAGGCACCTGAACTAGTGAGAATGGTGGATGAGCTTAGGCAAAAAGCAGGGCTTCCTATGCCAAGGGTTTATGTGATTCCATCCGATCAACCCAATGCTTTTGCCACTGGACGTAATCCCGATAACGCAGCGGTAGCCGTGACCAACGGAATTGTACGTCTTTTGACTAAAGACGAACTCCGCGGTGTTATTGCTCACGAACTAGCTCATATTAAGCACCGGGACATTCTAACCAGTTCGATAGCGGCAACTGTTGCCGCGGCGATCACGATTTTGGCTCGTTTTGGCTCGTTTTTCGGACATGATCGGGATCGAGGTAGTGCGCTTAATTCCATATTGATGATGATTCTTGCCCCGATAGCGGCCATGTTAATCCAGATGGCCATCTCTCGGTCACGAGAGTTTGCTGCGGATCATGAAGGAGCCCTAATCTGCGGTCAACCTGAAGCTCTTGCTTCGGCGCTGGTGCGGCTTCAAAAAGGAGCAGAAAAGATTCCCATGGAAGCCAATCCGTCCACGGCGCACATGTTTATAATCAATCCATTCGCTGGAGCTATGTCGGGCATACGAAACCTGTTTTCGACCCACCCGGCTACCGAATTACGCGTTGAGCGGCTTTTAGCGATGCGCTAATCTCACTCTATTGATACAAGAATGAAATCAACCATTAAGTTTGGATCAGTCAGCGGCATCGACTTGTTTGTGCACTGGACGTTTTTGATTATGCTTGCCGGCATTTTCGGATTTTATGTCTACCAAGGACTTACGGTTGTTGCGGCGCTTGCCGGCGTGGGTTTAGTTTTGTCCGTATTTGCCTGCGTAGTGCTCCATGAATTGGGACACGCTTTTATGGCCAGGAAGTATGGAATTCCCACGGTGGACATCATCATGTATCCCATTGGCGGAGTTGCTAGGCTCGCTCGGATGCCTCGCGAGCCCAAACAAGAGTTTATGATTGCTATCGCTGGACCGGCGGTAAATCTTGCCATCGCTGGGGTCTTGTTTGTTTTGGGATCCGTTCTAGGGGCCACCTTGTCCGCCGCCTCTTCGCTTCAGCCTCAGGCAAATATCATTTCCATGTTGATGTGGATTAATCTGAGTCTCGTCGCTTTTAATATGATTCCTGCCTTTCCCATGGATGGCGGTCGGGTACTACGGGCGGCTTTGGCCTCACAAATGGAGTATCGAAATGCGACTCACATTGCCAGTTTGATTGGGCAGGGATTGGCCCTCGTTTTTGGAATCTATGGTCTGTTTAATGGCATGTGGACGTTACCCCTCGTGGCCGCATTTGTATTCATGGCTGCAAGACAAGAAGTGCAGCACGTAATGGAAAAAACATGATGGAATTTTGGCCTGTCATTGTCGTGACCATTGTTGGTTTTTTTGGTTTAGCTGCCCTTTTACTCATCCCTGTCTGGAAGTTTTTAAATAAAGAAGAACGGGTCGCAGAAAAGTTGGATGAATCCCACCGAGATCAAAACGGCAAATAATCGACCCCTTAGTATCCTGGAATCATTCAGGAAATGGTTTTAAAAGCTTCTTCCCATCTTTCGCGATCGAAGAAGAAGTGGAATCGAAGATGGTCACTAAAGGCGCGAGCTTTTCCATCGTTTTTGGACCGATACCTCGAACGTTTAGTAAGTCTTTGGTCGAAGTGAATGGATGGGCCGATCGATACGCTACGATTCGTTTAGCCATCTGAGGACCTATTCTAGGGAGTGCTTGAAGCTCCTTTTCTGTGGCTAGATTGATGTTGAGCGGAAACCGAACAGCGGGTTTTTCAAGCGTGTCCTTTACTATCCACATTTCCAGATCTGCGTACTTCAATGTATCAATCAGTTGGTCGAATGGGGATGACTTTTCGACACCTCCACCCTCGGAACGAGCCAGATATTGGGCATAGCTAGTTCCGATGAAAAGGGTGTCCACTGTTTCCAGGGAGTCGGCCCGGGAGGCCAGAAGCTGAAATAGACTGTCGGTCTCTGCATAGTAGGCGTCGTCGAAGGGAGAAATACCCGCTCGGACTATCCGTATTCCGTGTGCGACGACGACGATAGCCAACAGGAATACGATAGCCGATGCTTCCTGCGAAGTACAATACAGACGTTCTTGAATCCAAAACTTCCATTTCATTCGAGCCCTCGGCACCTTTAGTTCGCACCCATTTGCAACAGAATGGCAAACTGGGTTTATCATTGACACCAATCTGATCGACCCGTAACCTGTCCTAGTCACAAAATCCTATTCATGAGTAAACCTGCTTCCATAGTTCACTCCGACGCGATCGTGCTTCGTTCGATTGATTATGGTGAAACGAGTAGGATCGTGACTCTTTTTACGAGGGAGCGAGGTAAAATTGGAGTCATGGCCAAGGGTGCGAGATCGGGAAAAAGCCGCTTCGGGTCGACCTTAGAGCCCCTTGCCCACATCAACGTCGTTATTTATTTCAAGCCGGGTAGGGACCTCCAAATCATTAGCGAAGCGTCCCACATCTTCACCCACGATGCACTTCGAAGCTCACTCGATCGCATAGAAACGGGGCTAAGAATGATTGAGTTGACATCGGCTCTGCTTGAATCGGATGAACCGCACCCGGAAATATTTGGGCTTCTGGCGGGATGTTTGACGGCTCTAGAAAATGCTCCTGGCCGCACTAACAATATCTGGCCATTTTTTCAACTTCGAATGGCTACTTCTCTTGGATTTGGACCAGCTTTCAATGGGGACGATATCAAAGCCATGAAAGCAGAACGGGGCATTTTAAATCTTAAAAATGGAGAAATTTCTGAACATTCCGAAGAAAGTTACTTTCCCTTTCACGCTTCTCGATTGGCGCTTAGAGCATTCGCTGTTTTGTCGAGAGCCCAGTTGTCTGATATCGTCCGAATGGAATTGTCACCCCCGATTTTCACAGAAGTGAACAACATGGTGACGGCCTATTTAAAATTCCATCTCGAAGATGCATACCCCAATCGGAGCTCCAAAGTATTTGCTCAATTGGTGGTTTGATTTGATAAACAGATTCTTTTTGTTACGGTAGCTTGACAGCCTCAAAAAGAATGTGTAATATATGTGTTACACATGTTGGGATTCTGAAGAATATCCCATTATTTTCTAGACTGATCGGTGTAACATTATGGGACGTAGGGGCTTAACCGGAAAACAGGAAACTTTTTTAGAATATTTGAAATCCTACGTTCGCGAGGAGGGGGTTTGGCCTACTTATCGGGAGATATCGGACTTTTTTAGATTTAGATCTCCCAATAGCGTAACCCAGAATCTCCAAGCGTTGCATAAAAAAGGGTACCTGCACAAACACCAAGACGGATTTCTGTTTCCTGAAGAACTTGAGAGTGATTCCGAAACAATTGGAATTCCGATTTACGGAGTCATTACCGCCGGTAAACTGCAAGAAGCCGTTGAGGATAATTTAGGAACGATTACGCTTGAGACCCTTTTTCCAAACATCGATCGAATATTTGCCATTCGAGTTTCCGGAAGCTCCATGATTGGAGTGGACATTCACGATGGCGACTATGTCCTTCTTATGGATGATGACATCCCCAACGGAGGCATCGGTGCCATTTTATACAACGGCGAAACTACGCTTAAAAAGGTCTTTTACGACGAAAAAGGATTGCGTTTGGAAGCCGCGAATAAGGAATATGACGATATCTACATTCGTCCGGACGTCTTTGAGGAGGTCCGAGTTTTAGGCAAATATGTGGGCCACGTCAATAAAAGTGGTATCCACAAAGCGTCACGCCGCGCGCTGGCGTAAGGGTCGATGGGGGTCTGGGTTTCCGGGTTAATTTTAGTGAAATGCCTCTTTAATTCTCCTGTTCAACGACAAAATGGGAAATTGAGGGTAAAATTGAATGATGGCGTCAAAGCAATCGTCTGAATGACGTAACTTGCGTGGATTTTGAAGACCATTGACTCCTGACTTACCTCATGACATTCAGCCGGCTGGCTTTTCTGGGCGTTTTGCTCTTGGTACCATCTGTTCGGGCATCCGCACAGTCTAAGGCAACTCCATTTTCTTGGGACCAGGCCACGATCTATCACCTTATTACTGATCGATTTTCAAACGGAAATCGATCGAATGATTCCTCTTATGGACGCGGTCTGGATGGAAACGGATCTCTCTATCAAGTCGATTCCACAGGTCATTTTTTGGGTGGAGACTTTCAAGGCATCTCAGGATGGATTGAGGATGGTTATTTTAAAGATTTAGGTGTAAATGCCATAGTCATCTCGGCTCCTTTTGAGCAGGTTCACGGCTGGATGGGCGGTGGATTTGGCGAGTTTCAGCGATACGCCTTTGACGGTTCTTGGCCGCTGGACTTTACTGAGACCGATTTAGCGTTTGGAACTGAAGCCGATTTTGATGCCCTAATGCGGACGGCAAGAGCGTCTGGTATAAAGGTGCTGCTCGATGTCGACATCAATAATGTCGGCCCAGCCACTTTAAACGACATGTCGGCTTTCAATTTTGGGGGAATCACTTCCGAAGAATGGCGTGGTTGGAGACCGGCTTCCAAGTCAGGTTGGCAATCCTACAATGATCGTTTGGTAACTATTTCAGATTCCTCCACATCCTGGGCCAAATGGTGGGGACCGGACTGGGTCCGCGCGAATTTACCGGATTACCAACCTTGCGGGAGCCAAATTCAAACAGAGTGTGTGGATCAGTTACCAGATTTGCGAGATGATGACGACGTAACCGGGCTTCCAAGTTTTCTGAAATTGAAGTGGGGAGAGGAGAAGACCCAGGCCGAAGCAGCAGAGTTAAACGCCTTTTTTAGCCGAACGGGATATAAGAAGACGGCGGTGAACCACGTAATCAAATGGATGACGGATTGGGTTCGGCAATATGGAGTTGACGGATTTGTTCTAAATCATCCGGAAAAAGTTAGTCATGAATCGGTTGCGCGGTTGAAAGAACAAGCTTCAAAAGCATTGGCTGATTGGAGAGGAGCGAATGGGATGACGGATTCGTCAGAAGCACCATTCTGGCTTGTTGGCAATGTATTTGATCACGGATTAGAGAAGTCTGAGTATTTCAATCAGGGTTTCAATTCCGTTTTCAACTACGATTTTGCGAATGATCTGAAGAAGCCACTCGAAGATCAATATGCTTCTTACGCTACGACTATCAACAAAGACGCTTCTTTCCATGTCACATCTTTGTTGTCATCGAGTCATACCGGGCTTTTTGGAATGGTGATGTCGAATGTGAAAGATGCTGCGACTCAGTTATTGCTCTCCCCCGGAGCCGTTCAAATCTATTATGGAGATGAAGCGGGCCGAAAGTTGGGGCCATCTGGCGTAGATGAAATGGAACGGATCAAGTCCACCATGAACTGGACCAGTTTCGACGAAGAATTAAATCGTCACTGGCAAAAAATCGGTTCGTTTAGGGCTGCGCATCCAGCTGTTGCTCGCGGAGGTCACGACAAATTATTAGACGCTCCTTATACCTTTTATAGAGGCGTCCGTCAGGGAATGGATACGGACGAAGTAATTATTGTGATGGGCGCGAGTGGAAGAACGAGGGTCAATGTCTCTATTGTATGGCCCGATGATACGGTTCTGCGCGACGCGTACACGGGAAGTGTTGCCATCGTTTCATTTGGGCAAGCCAATTTCATGGCCGACCCATCCGGGCTGATCCTAATCGAAGAAGTTAAGTAGTTCTACCCAGCTACTTAGGCGCCGGCTTTGGCCGTATTCAGGAAATCCCGAAGCACAAAGTGCAAAATACCACCGTTGCGGAGATACTCTACTTCAACGGGCGTATCCAGTCTACAATCGGTTTCGAAAATCGTTTGCTTTCCATTTGGATGAATCGCTGTAACCGTCATTTTGCTAAGCGCCTTTACCCCATCATTTATGGGAATGGTAAAGCTTTCCGTCCCATCCAGTCCTAGCGTTTCGGCTGTTTGACCCGTAAGGAATTGAAGGGGAAGAACGCCCATTCCAATCAGGTTTGATCGGTGAATACGCTCATAGCTTTCAGCAATGACGGCCTTGGCGCCTAAAAGAAGGGTGCCCTTAGCGGCCCAATCGCGGCTCGATCCCATTCCGTAGTCTTTACCGGCCATCACGACGAGCGGAGTCCCATTTGCTTGGTATTTCATGGAGGCGTCGTAGATGTCCATCGTTTCGTCCGAAGGGAAGTAGCGCGTTACGCCGCCTTCGATACCCGGGACCAGATGGTTCTTGATGCGAATATTGGCAAATGTGCCTCGCATCATGACCTCGTGATTTCCTCTTCTCGATCCAAACGAATTGAAGTCAATGTATGGTACATTGTTGTCTAACAAGTACTTAGCAGCAGGACCGTTCGGCGCAATGGCGCCTGCAGGCGATATGTGATCCGTTGTGGTCGAGTCGCCTACTTTGATCAACACCCGAGCGTTTTCAATCCGTTTGATCGAAGGGGTTTCGGGCGTCAGTTCCATAAAAAATGGCGGCTCCTGGACGTAGGTCGAAGAACTATTCCATTCGTAGATCGACCCTTCAGGGATCTGAATGGCGTTCCACATATCATTCGAATCCTCTATGCCGTCATATTCCTTCTTGAACATTTCGGGGCGGACGCATTGGTTGACCAAATCTCGAATTTCAGCCGACGTAGGCCAGATTTCACTTAAATAAACATCGTTGCCCGCTGAGTCCTGACCGATGGGGTCTTTGGTTAAATCGATGTCCACAGTTCCTGCAAGCGCGTAGGCCACCACGAGCGGTGGCGATGCCAGAAAGTTAGCCTGGACCATTTGATGAATTCGGCCTTCAAAGTTTCGGTTGCCTGAGAGCACGCCGCTGACAATTAAATCGCCATCGTTAATGGCGGCTGACGTTTCATCGGGAAGAGGGCCTGAGTTGCCAATGCAGGTGGTGCATCCGTATCCGACCAGGTTGAATCCAATGGCATCTAAATAGGGCCACAGTCCGGCTGCGTTTAGATATTCGGTAACGACCTTAGAACCCGGCGCCAAGCTGGTTTTAACGTATGGAGCCACTTTTAAACCCCTTTCAACTGCTTTCTTGGCCACCAGACCTGCTCCGATCATTACAGAAGGGTTGGAGGTGTTGGTACAGCTGGTAATTGCGGCAATCACTACATCGCCGTGTTTCATGGTGACGTTTTTAGAGAAAGCGCCTGTTCTTTCAAGGCGCTCCTTCGTCAAACCAAATCCGCGAGGGCCGGCGGGGCGTTCAAGCGCCGCATGGAATTCTTTCTGCATCGCTGGCAGAACGATACGGTCTTGAGGTCTTTTTGGGCCTGAAAGGCTCGGTACGATCGTCGATAGGTCGAGCTCGAGGACGTCTTTGAACTCCGGTTCAGGCGTATTGTCGGTTCTAAACAATCCCTGGGCTTTTGTATAGCGTCCGACCATTTCCACCATCTCTGGATCACGGCCAGTTCGGGCTAGGAAGTCCAAAGTTTCCTGGTCGATCGGGAAAAAGCCCATCGTGGCGCCGTATTCCGGGGACATATTCGCAATCGTCGCACGGTCCGGAATGGTCATATTGCTGACTCCGGGGCCAAAAAACTCGACGAATTTGTCTACAACGCCGTATTTACGAAGCGTTTCGGTCACCGTCAGGACCAAGTCGGTGGCGGTCGCCCCCTCAGGTAGTTCGCCCTTTAAACGAAAACCGATAACTTCCGGCATTAACATATAAACGGGTTGACCAAGCATAACAGCTTCGGCTTCAATACCGCCGACACCCCATCCAACCACACCCAGCCCATCAATCATGGTGGTGTGACTGTCCGTTCCAACGACAGAATCCGGATAGTAAACCGGTAATCCATCATCCGTCATTTTGCTCCAAACGCCGCGACCGATGTACTCAAGATTAACTTGATGACAGATTCCGCTTCCAGGAGGGACAACTGAAAAATTGTCAAAAGCGCTTTTCCCCCAACGCAAAAACTCGTAGCGTTCGGCGTTTCTTTCAAATTCCCGCTGCTCGTTAATTGCGAGCGACTGGCTTTGGCCAAACGCGTCGACCTGGACTGAGTGATCAATAACCAAATGAACCGGTACTCGTGGGTTGATTTCATCTGGATCGCCACCCAGACGTGCCATGGCGCTTCTCATTGCGGCCAAATCTACCACACAGGGTACGCCCGTAAAGTCTTGCAGTAGAACACGCGCTGGCATAAACGGGATCTCAACCTGTGCGGGATTTTTGGGATCGTAATTGGCCAATTTGGCCACGTCGGACTTTTCAACCAAAAACCCGTCGCAATTTCTAAGGGCACATTCAAGCAACACTTTGATTGAGAATGGAAGCCGATCAATCCCTGGGTAACCCTGGTTGCGAAGAGCATCCAATGAATACAGGTACCCCGTTCCAGAGCCCGTATTAAAAGTTTGACGTGTGCCGAATAGATCGTTTTTGTTGTCGGGAGCGTTGCTCATGACGGTATTGGTTGGACCCCGAAAGGCCGGTTAAAGGATCCTTAAATATACCGATTTCGCTTAAGTGATTCGGGAAAATACAGTCGCGGGAGTGCTCGCGTCCCCGTTTTATCTGAGAATTTAAAAAGACACAGACACGAACTAAATCTATGCGATGATGATCGGGAGAGCCCTTCATTTTCGTTATCGCTTCGGTTGGAACAGGGCGAGTCGCAAGGCGGTTCATTTGAGAGCACGATAAAGCTCGATTACCGAATCTAATATCACTTACTATGACTCGAATTGTACTCTTTCTATTAACCATTTGTCTGGTCGGGGGCTGTTCATCTGATGGAGCCAAAGATCCAAACGTTGATCCGGTTTCAGGTTTTCCCATCTTTCAACCCGTGGAACCTATTGTAGTTGAGATATTCGCTCCGGGTGTGGTTAGCTCAACGTGGCCAGAATTTGGGATTTCATTTACTGCGGGCGGGGATACGCTCTACTTCACGAGAACGATTAAAGATCGCACGAAAGCGTCCATCCTGAGGTCCTTTTGGAAGGACAGTACTTGGCAGGAGCCAGAAGTTGCACCGTTTTCTGGACCAACCTTTGATGTTGATCCCCACGTAACGCCTGACGGAGGGATTTTCTACAGCTCACTCCAATACGATCTAGAACGGGACAGCCTGGCATCTTTTGATTTTTGGTTTTGGCCTGGGAGCGGAGATCCGGTTCGACTACCCCGCCCTCTAAATAGCGATGCTAATGAGTCGTTTATTACGGGGACCGCGGATGGGGACCTCTATTTTGGATCCAATCGAAGCGATTCTGCTCGAATTTACATTACTGATTTCAGAGACGGACAGCGCTACGCGCCGGTTGTGGTGCCCATTGAAGGCGTGACCAACCCCGGTCATCCGCTGATTTCACTTGATGGAAACACGATGGTTTTTGGGAGTGAGATGAACGATGGTCAGACGCAGCTCTCTTTTGTATGTCTAATCGATGGAAAATGGTCG
This sequence comes from Bacteroidota bacterium, assembly GCA_027622005.1. GTDB lineage: Bacteria > Bacteroidota > Rhodothermia > Rhodothermales > UBA10348 > UBA10348. The sequence continues at coordinate 39,370 of JAQBZH010000015.1, forward strand.
CTTCCGACTCTACTACCGGAGCCCATTAATTCGCCTGATATGGAATACGCTCCTGGAATGGATCCAGCAGGGTTTCTTTATTTTTCTTCAGAGCGACCAGGTATGGTGATCGACGACTTTGAAGGGGATCAGCGACCTTCCGACATCTACAAGACGAATTTGAAAGTCAGCAGTTTGTGCGCCACTAAGTAGCCGAACGAAAGAAGGACTGATTTAGACCTTTTTCGATTACATTGGGGACTCGTAACCATAACAGCCGTTTATTATGCGCCAGTCCATTTTCGTATTTCTGTGTTTTCTACTTGCATTCCCGTCCCTTGCTCAGGACCGATCCCTTGCTCAGGATGTGTCAGACTTCCAAAACGGAACAGATGGCGGAGGTCCCTACGATCGATTAGTGATTCGTGGGGCGACTATGATCGAAGGATCAGGAGCGCCGCCCGTCGGGCCCGTGGACATCGTGATTGTCAATGACAAGATTGTTGAAATCAGGAGCGTCGGATATCCTGGCCTCCCTATAGATCCAAACCGAAGACCCGCCCAAGGAACCAGGGAAATAGACGCACACGGTATGTACGTGTTACCTGGATTTATTGATATGCATGGGCACCCGCATACCATTGATTCAGGCCAAGGCGTTCCGTTAGAATACGTTTTAAAGCTTTGGTTGGCCCACGGGATTACGACTTCGAGGGTGGTTGGCGCTAAAGGGGTGGACTGGATTTTGGATCTTCGAAAAAAGAGCGCTGAAAACAAGCTTAGTTCTCCGCGCATCTACGCCTACCCTTCGTTTGGGCAAGGTTTTGGCCGATCCATACAAACACCAGCTGACGCCCGCGAATGGGTTCAATGGGCAAAAGCTCAAGGAGTTGACGGCGTAAAATTGTTTGGCGCAGCTCCGGAAATAATGACGGCTGCATTAACGGAGATTAAAAAACAAGGACTACGCGCTACTGAGCACCACGCTCAACTCGACGTGACCCGGATGAACGTCTTACGGACGGCGAGCTTGGGATTAACCTCTATGGAGCATTGGTACGGACTTCCCGAAGCGCTTTTCGAAGACAAAGTCATCCAAAAATATCCGCTTGACTATAATTACTCCAATGAAGCCGATCGATTTAGCGAAGCTGGCCGATTGTGGAAACAAGCTGCAAAACCGTTTTCCCCGCATTGGAACGCGGTCATGGACTCCTTATTGGCGATGGACTTCACGATTGATCCAACTTTCATAGCCTATTTGGCTAGCCGTGATCTAATGCGCCAGAGCCGCAATGATTGGCACGCGATCTATACGATGCCGGCGCTTTGGGATTATTATCGTCCGAGTCGAGACGCCCACGGTTCGTACTGGTTTTACTGGACGACTGAAAACGAGATGGATTGGAAAGAAAATTTCAATCTTTGGTTTACGTTCATCAACGAGTACAAAAACCGAGGTGGCAGAGTGACACTCGGGTCGGATTCGGGGTACATCTATAACCTTTACGGTTTTGGATACATTCAAGAAATGGAAAACATGCGGGAAGCCGGTTTTCACCCACTTGAAGTCATTCGATCTGCGACCATTATGGGAGCGGAAGCGCTGGGCGCCGACGACCAAATTGGGACCATCCAGGTTGGAAAAATGGCGGACCTGGTCATCGTCCCCGAAAATCCGTTGCAAAACCTGAAAGTTCTCTACGGCACGGGCTGGATCCGGCTCAATGACGAGACGCGGGAAGTGGAGCGCATTGGTGGGATCAAATACACCATCAAAGGCGGGGTAGTATTCGACGTCCGCGAACTACTTCAAGACATTCGCGACATGGTCGAAGCTTCAAAAGCGGAAAGAGGATTGCCTGCTGGGCCAATGCCAATGAAAATTGAAACGGTTGATGAGCTCACCCCTCGCGGACGTAACTAATCATGACAATTGATCAGAATCGCACATCTTCCGTTTTTATATGGCTCCTTGGCTTTGCGGTGGTCGGTTTGCTCGTTTTTGGAATGTCAGTTCCAGCACAAGCCCAAGATGCCTGGTCCGACTTGAAACTCCATTTTGACAAACCTGCGGCGGAATGGAATCATGCTTTGCCCGTTGGCAATGGTCGGTTGGGCGCCATGGTTTTTGGAGGTCTCGCGAAGGATCGCATTCAGTTCAACGAGGAGACGCTTTGGTCGGGCGGACCCTATGACCCGGTGGTGGAAAACGCGCACGAAGGACTTCCAGAAATTCAGCGCCTGATGTTTGAAGGTGAGTTCGCCAAAGCCCATGATCTTTTTGGCCGAACTATGATGGGGAAGCCTTACGAGATGATGAAATATCAGCCTATGGGCAACCTGTGGCTAGATTTCGCGGGTCATGACAAGGCCACCGATTACCGGAGAGAGCTGGATCTGGACCGGGCCATGGCCACGACCTCGTATTTAGTCAATGGCGTTTGGTTCAAACGGGAGGTGTTCGTGAGCGCCGTGGACCAGACCATAGTCATCCACATTTCCGCCGATAAACCCGGTCAGGTCACCTTTTCCGCCGACATGCACGGCGTCCGGAATCCAGCCCATTCGAATTATGGGACCGACTACTTCCAGATGGACGGCATATCTCCCAATCAGCTGCGCATTACCGGAAAGAGCAGCGACTATTTAGGGATCGAGGGAAAGCTGAAATATGAGGCCCGGCTCGTAGCAACTTCAAAAGGCGGTACGGTTAACGTTGACTATAGAACGCTTCGAGTAGAAGGAGCGGATAGCGCCACATTGGTGTTGGCGGCAGCCACCAATTTCGTCAACTACAAGGACGTTTCTGGTGATGAATCTGCCAGGGTAGCGGCCGTTTTAGATGCGGTTTCAAACAAAAGCACTCAGAACCTCATGGAGGATCACCTTGCGGAGCACCGAGGCTGGTTTCGAAGAGTGGCCCTTAATCTTGAAGCCAAGGACGATCTATCGAATTGGTCGCTCGATAAACGAATTGAGCGGTTCAAAACAGAGCCAGACCCGAGCCTTGCTGCCCTTTATTATCAATTTGGGCGATATTTACTCATTTCAAGCTCCCGTCCTGGTACACAACCAGCCAATCTCCAAGGAATTTGGAATGACAATCCGAATCCTTCGTGGGATAGTAAATACACGATCAACATCAATCTACCCATGAATTACTGGTCAGCCGAGACCAGTAATCTAAGTGAAATGATGCAACCTCTCGAAGCGTTCATGTTTGACATTGCAGAAGCTGGGGCACGGACCGCAAAAGAGCACTGGAACGCTAGGGGATGGGTCCTGCATCAGAATACCGACATCTGGCGGGCCACTACTCCAATGGACGGCCCTTCCTGGGGGGCCTGGCCAATTGGTGGTGCCTGGCTCATGACCAATTTATATGAGCACTATCGATTTACCGAAGACAAAGCCTATTTAGAGCGGTTGTACCCGATTTTGAAAGGCCAAGCCCAGTTCCTATTGGATATTCTAGTCGAACATCCGGAAAACGATTGGTTGGTAACCAATCCATCCAATTCACCGGAAAATTTCCCCGTCTGGCCCGGCAACGGACAGTTTTTTGACGAAGTCAGCGGCTTGTTTTTGAAAGGGCGAAATATTGCTGTCGGACCGACCATGGACATGCAGGTCATTCGGGAAGTCTTTGCAATATTTGCGGAAGCCGCTACCGAGCTTGGATTCGATTCCGCTTTGGTAGGGGAGGTTATGGAAGCTCGTAAGCGTTTGGCCCCCAATCAGATAGGGAAACACGGTCAGCTTCAGGAATGGTTGGAGGATTTTGATGAGCTGGAACCCGAGCATCGACATCTATCTCACTTATGGGGTCTCTATCCTGGAAGCGAAATCACTCCAGAGAGGGCTCCTGATTTTGCGGCGGCGTCTGCCAAGACGATCCGTAAGCGTGGTACGGGCGGATGTGGATTTTCATACAGTTGGAAAATGGGCTCATGGGCAAGATTGTATTCCGGCGCGGATGCTTTTCACGAGTTCCGAGCCCATCTGACTGCATCGTCGTTGCCTAATATGCTTTCCTTGTGCGGCCGTGCCCCGCAGGTGGATGGAACCTTAGGAGCGACGGCGGCGATGGTCGAAATGCTTATGCAATCCCATCAAGGATTTATCGATTTACTTCCAGCGCTACCGGCTGAATGGGCTACTGGCCAAATTAACGGCGTTCGTGCAAGAGGCAAACTGGAACTTGACTTCGCTTGGAAAGACGGAAAGCTGACCGATGCGACGTTGAAGTCGTTTAAAAATGGCGGAGTAAGCGTTCGAGCTCGGGGCCTAACCGGAGTCAGGGATCAAGATGGAATCGTATCCTTTACCGTTATCGGTGCAGATCAAATTCGGTTTGATGCTGTGACTGGTTCGACGTACACTTTGGAATTCTGAATAAATGGCCTAGCCGCCTTTTTGGCAGAACATCGCACTCGTGGGTACAGGAACGGGACAAATGATTAGCAAGCGCACTGAAAGTGGGGCCGCTATGTATTTCGCGGTGGAAGAGTTTGTAGGAACCCTGAATGGGAAATCGGGGGGCTTTACCCTCATGCACCAGGGCAAAATGAGCACGGAAGGCTCCTCACTCGACATTATAATCTTGAGTGGATCCGGTCGCGGAGAACTGACTGGTATCACTGGTACCTATACAATTGTACAAGACGAAGGTGGCCACACGTACGAATTGACCTACGAGCTTGCGCACTAATTCGGGAGTGATTTCCGCTTGGTTAAGTCTATAAAACCAAGCTCCATGCCTTGCTTCAGAAACGCGACCTGCCCTTCCGATAGGTCGCTCAGTTGTCTTTTCCCAGGTGACAATGCACCTCCCCGTAGTATTTCGTATCCCCTCAGCTTACCGGGAACGCCGTCGAAGTCCGTGTCAAATACCGCGCGGGCAATGGTGAGCGCTGCGAGATACGATCCTAGCACGGTCGGATGCGACCCATCGGGTACGTAGAGTTCCACCTCAAGACTATCTCTAACGGCATCCCACGCGAGTCCAACGGGCGCAACTCGGCTACCAAGTTCGTTTGCAATGGCAAGATAAGCGTCAGTGAGAAAGTGCTGATCCGGCCTTTTGTCTCGGCGCGACCATGTCATGTAATAGACGGGCTCGGCGCCAACTTGTCGGATTTCCTTGTCGAATTTCCGGGCGTACTCCCAGAACAGGTCCGGTTTGTACGGATCCTTTGGATCGTTGGCCCCCAACATACTTTGCTCTTGGAGCACCACGGTGTCCCACTTTCCCGAGCGAATCTCCTCAAGTGCTTCTCCCACTTCCCAATGGGTTTCCAGAGCGGCACCACCGCCCCCAATAAACTTGACCTCAACCGCAAGGCCCGGCATTTGAGCCTCGACCACGGCCTTTACCAGTTGAGGCAAGCTGTTATAGTAGGTATAGCTGTTTCCAACAAACAAAACCTTGTGCGGCTGATCTGTGGCATGAGCGTAGGACTGCGCGAAGCTACTTGAGGTAGCTAAGCACAGTGCTAGAAGTAGGCCGAGGCGTTGTAGTTTTTGTTGCAGGTTCATGCCTAAGCTGCTGCGGTTACCCGGCGTAGCTGAAACCGAAGTCCAAACCAACAGAAGCCAGAGATTATAAACACGGCCAAGCCAAACTTCATTGAAATGAGAGACACGGCATACCCTCCAGCAAACATAGCTGGATTTATCTGGCCGAATATCTGGAGGCCCGATTGCAGTCCAGAAAAGTGCGAATACGCTCCCAAAGCCAGCACTAATCCTGCGATAATCATAATTGAATTAATGTCTGGCGCTTTTTGGGCATTCGAGCCAAACAGTTTCATGGCGAATAAAACGACGAGTACGGCATTGACGGCGGCCAATAAAACCATCGGCCATCCGTAGGTCCCTAGCATTCCTATATATTCCATTTTAAACCTTCTCGATCTGGGTGAAGTGTGGGGCGAATAATGCGTCGCACTACATGAGCCTTTAGAAAAGAGGCCCTTTAGAAAAAGATACTAAAACGCTTCCTGACTAAATCAGATCGCGCCTCACGGCAGCTTTCAGGTAAAGGGACAAACGTACTCGCTCAAGGTTGCTCGAAAGCTTCATTTGACATGTGAGTGAGATTGGGAACCATTCGGTTCTGAATCCAGTTTTTCGCAAACGTGAACTAACTCAACCTCATAGGTATTAATAGCATGTACTCACGGATAGGCGCACTTTCTCTTCTGTTATTTCTAGTTCCAGTCGCTTTGGGACAGTCATTTTCTGGTGATTATCGGGACAGCTACCCCAAAAATCCGGGAATCGACATTCTGAATTATGTATTTGAACTGTCCTTTACGGACGATTCAGATAATATTTCTGGTTTAACCACGGTCGAAGCTAGGTATCTGACGGCTGGCCAAAGCGAATTAAGGCTTGACCTCATCAACAAGTCTGATGTTTTGTTAGGAAAAGGAATGACCGTTAACGACGTTAAGATGAATGGGAAATCGTTGTCGTTTCGGCATGAAAAAGACCAAATATTTATCAATTTGGGCAGAACTAGTAAGGCAGGGGAGATCGTGAAAGTGTCAGTTGCCTACAATGGCATATCTAATTCAGGATTAAAAATTGGCACCAATAAGCATGGTGACCGAGCCTTTTTTAGCGACAACTGGTCAAGTCGCGTGAGGAATTGGCTCCCAACGGTCGACCATCCTTCGGACAAAGCCATGAGCGAGTTTAAAATCACCGCTCCGGACCACTATTTAGTGGTATCTAACGGGCTTTTGATGGAAGAATTGAGCAATGGCGATGGTACCAAATTCACCCATTGGAAAAACTCCGTTCCGATTGCTACGTGGCTTTACTTGTTGGGCGTCGCGGATTTTGCCGTTCAATATGTCGACGAGTTTGACGGAAAGTCGATTCAGACTTGGGTGGCCCGACAAGACCGAGACGCCGGCTTTTATGACTTTGCGGAGCCCACCAAAAAAGTTTTAGCCTACTACACCGATTTGATTGGACCGTATTCCTACGAGAAGTTGGCTAATATTGTCTCTAACGCCACAAGTGGAGGTATGGAGGCCGCATCAGCCATCGCGTATTCCGAAGCTAGCATCACCGGAGACCGGAGCCGCCGTTGGCAACACGTCATTATCCACGAAATTGCGCACCAATGGTTTGGAAACGCGGTTACCGAAGCTGACTGGAACGACGTATGGTTGAGTGAAGGATTTGCTACCTATTACACGTTGCTCTACAGAGAACACGCATATGGTCGCGATGACTTTATGGATGGAATAAAAGACGCGAGAAACCGGGTCGTCAACTTCTATAAGGACGATTATGACTTTACGATCGTTCGAGATTACCTAGAAGACCTAAACGATATATCTGGTGCGATGATGTACCAGAAGGGTGCTTGGATCCTTCACATGCTGCGCGAACGAATCGGAATTGAGGCTTACAACGCGGGAGTTCGTAGTTATTACGCGGAATATCAGGACAAAAATGCCAGATCAGCTGATTTCATTCGCCACATGGAAGAAGCATCAGGGCAGAAGCTACAAGGATATTTTAGTCAGTGGCTGCGCCAGGGCGGGCTTCCGCATATTGAAGCCGATTGGAATGTGAATGCAGGAAAGGTTAAAATTTCGCTTCGTCAGACGCAAGAAAAGGTTGTGTTTGATATCGAAGTAGACGTACGGATGGTTTTTGAGGATGGTACGACGCAGGATATAGCCGCGGTAAAAATGCCGGTTAAAAACGGCGCTGTATCGGTGGCTGAATACACTATTACGACGGATAAAACGCCCGTAGAGATGATTATCGACCCGCACACTCGTTTGCTAGCCACTTGGAATATCACAGGCAATAAGACAAAGTGATTTCCGATTTAGCTGGTTTCGAGACCCATTTAACACCCTATGACCGGGCTGTCCTCGAAGGAGAAGAGGGAAAAGCCGCCCAGATGGCTATGCGTATTTTATACCGAATGCTTCCCGTTTATGGGGTAGATCGGTTTATGGATATTAGCGCGGCCCACATTGATTCGACGGTTTATATGGGCATTGCGACCATGGAATATGCCGAGCGATTGGCGGCTTTGGGGGCAAAAGTCCGCGTACCTTCGACGCTTAATGTGAGCGGCGTCGACGAGTACGGGTGGGAAGACTGGGAAGTGCCCCCCGAAGTGGCAGGTAACGCCATTCGGCAGATGAAGGCTTATGAAGCCATGGGGTGTATTCCGACGTGGACCTGTGCACCTTACCAAACCGACCATGCGCCGGTTTTCGGACAGCAAATTGCGGCCGGGGAATCGAATGTGATTGGATATTACAATTCGGTAATTGGCGCGAGGACCGAACGCTACCCGGATTTGCTGGACATTTGTGCTGCGATAACTGGCAGAGTACCTGCGGCCGGCCTGCACTTGGATGGAGGGCGCGCGGGCACGGCGCTTCTTCGATTGAAAGGTATCCCGCGCGCCCTCCAAGAGGACGACGCGTTTTATCCGGTGTTGGGTCACTTGCTAGGAAGAAAAGCCTCCGATGGAATTCCTGTCGTCGAAGGACTGGACGTTCAACCGAATGCCGATCAGTTGAAGGCTGTGTGCGCTGGGGGTGCATCCTCCGGAGCCATCGCCCTGTTTCATCTAGTTGGAATTACGCCGGAAGCACCGACGGTAGCCGCGGCGTTTCAAGGGAAGGTGCCTACCGAATTTATTGAAATTGGCATGGCCGATGTTCGACAGGCATACCAAGAGCTTTCGACGTCCCAGGGAGCTAAACTGGATCTAGTTGTGCTAGGAAGTCCCCACTTTTCGGTAAACGAATTCAAGGCATTGGCGCCCCTTATGATGGGCAAAAAGCGGCATCCGGACGTAGAGTTTTTGATCACGTGTAGCCGCGCGGTTCGAATGATTGCTGAACATGTTGGACTTCTGGCACCGATTGAAGCATTCGGAGCCAAAATCACCGTGGATACCTGTCCTTTGACGTCCCCTATGCTACCCCCCCGGATCAAACATCTCATGACCAATTCGGCCAAGTACGCCTACTATTCACCCGGGCTCTTAAACGTGGATGTGACCTACGGTCGTCTCAGCGACTGCGTCCAATCGGCTGTTTTAGGCAGAATTGAGCGGGAGGAGGGATTATGGCGCGCGTAATTCAAGGTAAAACGATCATCGCTGGGAAAGCCTCAGGTATTGCGTTGGCCAGCTCAGAACCGGTTAGTTTCTGGGGCGGATACGATCAGGTTACCGGTGAAATTATTGACCGAAGACACCCGCTTTCGGGGCAAATTGCCGCCGGACGCATCCTGGTCCTTCCTTACACCCGGGGGTCCAGTACGTCGACCGCCATTTTGCTCGAGTCGGTTCGAGCAGGCGTAGCCCCTGCTGGCCTCATTACGGATCGACCCGACATCTTTCTGGCATTGGCTTCCGTTGTCGCGGACGAAATGTACGAAAGCAGTTTTCCGATGGTCGCCATAAAACGGAGCGACTTTGACTCCATCCAAACCGGAGACCACATTGAGATCGATGGCTCCGGTCACATCCGGGTTCTCGAACCTTCTTGAGGCCAGAGGTATGTTTCGTGGCCGCTTACAACAATTGCAATCGACCGCGAAGGACTCGGGAGACGTAATGACTTCCGTCGGCATAGATCCAAAACCCTCCAACATCGGGTAAGGATTCTATAAGAGCTTGTGCTGCAAGAGGTTGCATGATAGAAGTCGCGGTCGCCAATCCATCCGCCGTCATCGCATCGGGTGCGGTGATGGTCGAACTGACCACGTGGTTGACTGGTTTTCCTGTTTTGGGATCCATCAAATGAGAGACCTCTTTACCATCCACCATCTTCTTTTGCACGTACGTACCTGAAGTTGCGGCTGCTTCGTTCTCTAACTCTACCGTTGCAATGAGCTGATTTTCTCGGAACGGATGCCGAATGCCGACTTTCCACAGACGATCTGGATCGGGCCGTCCCATCGCGAACAAATCCCCTCCGGCGTCTAATAAGGCGGTGTGCACGCCATGGGCGCGAAGTGTCGATATGGCTTCGTCAACGCCATATCCCTTTGCAATCCCACCAAAATCGGCGCCAAACCCCGACTCTACAATACGGACTCGTTCGCCACGCACTTCCAGTTTGGAAAAATCGATGCGGTCCAAATCTGAAACGCTACCAGGAATGAACCCAAAGCGTCGCATGGCCGGAAGAACAGTTACGTCCAACGCACCAAATGTTATCTCGCTTAGTCTGCCAGCCGCACGAGAGACTTCCACTAGTTCGCGCCCCGATTGCCATGCTCCCGGAGAGTTATTCATGATCATGAGCGAACTATCCCCACCATGTGCCGAGAGGAGTGAATCGACTCGATATAGTGACTGAAAAGCTGCTTCCACATGAGCGGAATCGAACATTTTCGTAGGGATAGACACCCCGATCGACGTCCCCATGGACCTCGTCGATCGGTGAACTAAGTCGGTATGCGGACTCCGCGTGGCAAATGCCCAAGTCGGTGCTGTGCCCATCAGCGCCAATCCGCCCAATGCTTTGCTGACATCGACCAGAAACTGTCTTCTGTTGGGTAATTTCATTGGGGATGACGGTTTTCCGAAAATGAATGAAGGCGAACCACCCAGAAAGGATCGATTGAAAACGGGTAGTGCGTCGGCGGCCGAGGTCAATTTAAGCAAACAGAGTGAATCAAAAGTTTTCAACGCCCAAAAGAATTACAAGCCGAGTAAGTCTCTTTTTGCCACCTACGGATTTCTTTTTTCAGGTCTACTGTTCGTACCATTCAGGACCGCACGCACAAACCGAGAACTCATGAGAATATTCTCTTTGATGGGGCTGATCTTAATAGCGATCGCCTGTTCAGCTCCCGAAAACGCTATTGAAATTCAGTTTGCCGATTCACCAGACCGCACGTGGATTGGTCCTCAATTTTATGCCAATCGCATGTTGGACTGGGAGTTACGCGGAGGAAGACTTCAGAGTATAGAAGGCCGGGCGGCGAAACCCATGCGGACCGTTCATCTTTTGACCCGCTATTTGATGGAGGAGGAAGGAAGCCTCAATATGAGCGTGGTTACGGGTGCGGTTAACACCCCGGATCAAGCTTCGGATAGCACGTGGACCGGATTTCTGGTTGGTGCCGGCGGAACTGACGTGGACTACCGTATTTCGGCCATGGTTCATCACTGGCCCGCTCCCGGCGGTGGCCTATTTGTCGGGATTGATGGGACGGGACACATTGTGGTGCGCGACAACGAAAATCCTGATGCAGAACGGTCTGCAAGGGCAGATTTTACCACGAAGGCTTGGCCGTTGATCGAATCCAAGGAGTCGGAAGGAAAGGTGCTTGATATTTCTCGAGTAGGCCTACGGGTCATGTCGACGCCGAACGAAGGAACGTACTCGATGGTGGTCGAAGCTTTCGACCCGGATTCCGAGGCAATTTTATCCCACGCTGTCTACCAAGGACTCGACCCTAAATATTTTAGCGGTAGCGTGGCCCTGGTTTCCCATCGCAGCCCGTCGTCCGAAGGCGCAGGGTACTGGTTTGATCATTGGACGGTCGAAGGCTCGAAAGTCGTTAAGGACGAATCGCGGGCCTTTGGGCCCGTGTTGGGCGTCCAGTACACGGTGAGCGAGGGTATTTTGAAGATGACCGCTCAAATGGGACCCCTAGGCCCCGACGATGCTAAGGTGGCCGACCTCCAGATTCAGCAGGGATCTACTTGGAAAACGATTGCCTCGGGTGAATTGGACACCAACGGATATACCATTGGTTTTAGGGTCGAAGATTGGACCGAACCTGCGGATACTCCTTTTCGGGTGATGTATTCGCTTTGGGAGGGCCCGACGCCCGTGACCCACTACTATGACGGCACAATTCATTCCCAGATTAGTGGAGACGAGTTCGTCCTAGCAGCGCTCAATTGTCAGCACATTGCGGGTGGGGATGGATCCTGGACGCACGAAAATTTTTGGTGGCCGCACGCCGATATGGCGGATGCAGTGGCTTATCACAAAGCTGATATGTACTTCTTTGCCGGGGACCAGATCTATGAAGGCGGCCTGGAAGGCATCGTTCGGGCCCCTGCTGACACCGCCATTTTGGACTATTTGTCCCACTGGAATCGGTTTTTATGGGCATTTGGAGACCTGACTCGGCATCGACCAACCGTTACCATTCCGGACGATCACGACGTGTACCATGGGAATGTGTGGGGAGCAGGCGGGAAATCAGCAGAAGGACCATTCAACCCTGCGGCTGATAATGGGGGGTATATCGAACCGGCTGAATTTGTCAACGCCGTGCACCGCACGCAGAGTTCGCATCTACCGGATCCGTACGATTCAACCCCGATTGAGCAGGGTATTTCTGTTTATTACACCAATATGGAATTTGGCGGTGTTTCCTTTGCGATTTTGGCGGACCGCATGTTCAAAAGCGCTCCGCGGACTTTGCTTCCCGCGGCAAAAATAGTCAATGGATGGCCCTCTCAGCCGGGTTGGGATGCGGCCAAAAGCGGCGACCACAAGGGCGCCGTGCTGCTTGGCGACAGACAGCACGAATTTTTGGACGATTGGGTAAAAGATTGGGGGACAACGACTTGGATGAAAGTCTTTTTGTCTCAAACCCTCTTCGCCAACGTGGCGTCTATTCCCGAAGGAGACATGAACGGGTCGGTCATCCCTGGATTAGCTATCCCACCACCCGGTGAAGTGGTTAAAGGCTACAAGAAAGCCATGGATATGGATTCAAATGCTTGGCCTCAGTCCGGGCGCAACCGGGTGGTTCGGGATATCCGAAGGGCGAGGGCCTTCCACGTGGCGGGAGACCAGCATTTGGGCAGCACCGTTCAGTATGGGGTGGACGCTTTCGCAGACGCGGGATATGCTTTCGTGGTGCCTTCCATCGCCAATATTTGGCCCCGCCGGTGGTTTCCGCCCGAAATCAGCCCGACCAGAGACCCGAACAAGTCGTGGTACACGGGGGATCATCTGGACGGTTTTGGCAATCACATGACGGTGTTGGCCGTCGCCAATCCGGTCGATTCCGGCCAAAAACCGAGTGCGCTTTTCGATCGAACACCTGGGTACGGGATTATTCGGATGAACAAGGTGACGCGCGATGTGGTGTTTGAAGCGTGGCCCCGATGGGTAAACCCAACTGACCCCGGAGCGAAGCCCTATTCCGATTGGCCCATCTCGTTTAATCAAACAGACGGCGACGGGCGGCAGATGGCAAACTACCTGGTGACCCTGGAATATCCCGAAGGAATGGCCCCGGCCATTGAAGTCATCGATACAACCCTGGGAGATCACGTTTATACGTTTCGGCCCGCGGGCACCTCGTACAAACCACCCATTTACGATGACTCCCACGACTATCAGATGACTATAACCTATCCGGATGGCGTATCCATGACGTACGCGTATCCAAGAGGACGATATCCTTCGTCGGACGTGATTAAATCATCTCTGGCCAACTGATTCCTCATTACCCGACAACCCAACGATTCGAAAGCCATCATGCATTCTAAAATCTTTGCCGAACGATTTTTATGGTTGATGATTTGCGTCGGTGGCCTTTTGGGCTGTTCCAGTCAAGACACTGAACCGATATCGGTGACGGAAACTGCTTTCAAGGTCGAAAACGTGTTTCTGATTACGTTGGACGGATTTCGGTGGGAAGAAATGTTCTCGGGGGTAGACCCGTGGCTGATGAACAACCCCGATTACACTTCGGATTTGAAGGAAATAAGCGCTAGCTATTGGTTCGAAACACCCCAGGAGCGCCGTGCGGCTTTGATGCCCTTTTTCTGGGGCGTGATTGCAAAGGAGGGGCAACTTTTTGGAAACCGGACCCTCGGGAGCGAAGTCAATGTGTCTAACGATCAGGTTTTTTCATACCCGGGGTACAACGAGATTCTGACCGGTTTTGCCGACTCCACGATTACCAGCAACGACAAAATTCCGAATCACAACATCACCGTTCTGGAGTGGTTGAATGCCCAACCCGATTTTCAAGGGAAAGTGGCTGCTTTCGGTTCGTGGGACGTGTTTCCGTATATCATCAATGAAGAACGAAGTGGTGTACCGGTCAATGCTGGATTTGAAAGCGCCAATACAGATCTAACCGAGCGCGAAATCTGGCTAAATCAGATGCAATCGGAGACGCCTTCGCCGTGGGCAACCGTCCGACTCGACGTATTCACGCACAATTTTGCGCTGGAATACGCCCGTAAAGCCCACCCTCGAATGGTTTACGTTTCGTACGGCGAAACCGACGATTTTGCGCACGACAAAGACTATGACCAGTACCTTCGGTCGGCGCATCGAACCGATCAAATGATCGCGGACTTGTGGAATTTTGTGCAGTCTGACCCGGTTTACAAAGGCAAAACGGCGTTTGTGATTACCACCGACCACGGTCGGGGCTCGGAAGACCGTTGGATTGGTCACGGTATCGACTGGAAAGGCTCCGAGCAGATATGGATGGCCTTGATTGGGCCAGGAATTGAGGGAACGGGTGAAGCAACCAGTGAAGCAACCGGTGAAGCTCGTTCCGGGCGATTGTACCAAAATCAAATAGCCGCAACGGTGGCCGGGTTGCTCGGAAAAGACTATCAAAACCGAGTTCCGGTCGGTGTGTCGGTGCTTAAATAGGCTCCACGGCGTCCTTTGAGGGCTCTCTTTCCTAAAGGTCTTCCAGCGGCCTTGGATGAGCGATTTCTGGCCCTCGAGGACCTAAAATCACGCTGCTGAGGCTGACCACCGGGTCGTGCTCAAAAAACAACTGCCAATTTTCGCGAATGGCTTGATCCAAAAGGCGTGCTTTTTCGTCGATCGTGGTCAAGGGCCACAAATCATAGCCCATATTCCATGCGGGTAAAAGGTGAGCGTGGGTCGGTAATAAGTCAGCAGTGTATAAGAGCGATTGGCCACCTGCGTGCACGCGAACGAGTTGCATAGCCCGCGTATGACCATCAACCGGAATCACTTCAATTCCAGGAAATAAGTCAAATCGTCCTTCAATCAGGTTAAGCTGCCCTGATGACGCCAAGGGCAACAGGTTGTCGGGCAAAAACGACGCTTTTTCACGGGCATTTCCGATCTCTGCCCATTCCCAATGCGCCTTCTGGACATGAAAAGTCGCGTTCTTGAAAGCTACTTCCAGCCGGCCATTCACGCGCTGAGTGCTCCCTCCGCAGTGATCAAAGTGCAGATGGGTAAGGATCACATCGGTCACGTCATCCTTCGAAAAACCGAGAGCAAACAAGGACCGAGTCAAATCCTCGGAGTCGTTATCTAGCGAATAAATCGAGGCGAACTTTTCGTCGTATTTGTCCCCGATTCCATTATCAACCAAAATCAGCTGACTTCCGCTTTCGATGAGGAGGCAGCGCGCGTTAAGTGGAATGCGATTGAGCTCGTCTGGAGCTATTTGTTTTTGCCAAAGCGGCTTCGGAACGATGCCAAACATGGCGCCACCATCCAGGCCGAATCGACCGGTTTCAATGGTGTAGAGCTCGTAAGGACCAATTGATGCCATAATTTTGAACAGGTTTGTCAGGCTTTTTGTAAGATAGCTCGCATGATCTAGTGGATCAGTGAAGAAGTTGGGTGCTAAACGATGTATTTTCGGTTGCGCTGCGGTCCGAAGATCGTTTTACGTTTGCCGCGGCGGATCGACCCTTCACCAACAACCATCTGTATGTCCGTAAAAGCCTGTCTAGAACATCTGAAAGCGATACTTCCAGGATCTGTTCGGGACGATGACTACATGCGCGCCTTGTACAGTACGGATGCCAGTATCTATCAAGTGACACCGCTCGCCGTGGTGGTTCCACGACATAGAGATGAGGTCCAGGCCGTGATGGAAGCGGCCCATCAGTTTGGGGTGCCAGTAACGGCCCGATCGGCCGGGAGTAGTTTGGCGGGCCAGGCCATTAATCGGTCGATTATGGTCGATTTTACCAAACATCTGGACTCGATCATTGACTTTGACCCGGTTGGTAAAACCGTCACGGTGGAGCCAGGCGTGGTTCTGGACCGATTGAATGCCTATTTAAAACCCCACGGGTTGCTTTTTGGGCCTGATCCAGCCAGCTCCAACAGAGCGGCTATGGGAGGGATCATTTCGAACAACGCGACCGGTAGCCATTCCATTTGTTATGGTATGTCGGCCGATCATGTGGACTCGATGGACGTTCTGCTTGCCGACGGCACGCGGGCCCATTTTTCCAATTTGACGGCGGAAGAATTTAAACGGAACGCGGCAAGGCCGGGTCTCGAGGGACAGATTTACGCAGGGCTGAGTGGCCTCATTGGGAACGAAGAAAACCTTCGCATTATCCAAGAGCACACGCCCCGGCATTGGCGGCGTAGCGGAGGGTACAATCTGGATCGATTGGTACAGGAAGGACTTTCGTTTAGAATGCCACAGCCAGAAGGGCTGAATCTGGCCCGCATGGTCAGCGGCGCGGAAGGAACCCTCGCAGTCATCGAAAAGCTGAAACTCGGCCTCGTGCCGCTACCGAAGAAAACAGCGCTTGCGGTGGTTCACTTTGAAGACGTGGGGCGGGCCTTGGAATCGGTCCAGGTGTTGTTGGAACAGGACCCCTCGGCGGTCGAACTGCTGGACTATTTGGGGCTCTCGATGTGCCGGCAATCCCCCATGTGGCGAAGAAAACTGGAGACGTTTGTCGAAGGCGAGCCAAATTGTGTTTTGTTGACTGAGTTTCAGGGAGAGTCAGATCTCGAACTCGCGCACAAGGTGGAGGAATTTATTGCATTTGTAAGGCGTCGAGGGGTGGGGGCGGGTGCGATTGTGCCCGTTTTGACTGCTGCAGGCCAGGCGGACGTATGGAACGTTCGAAAAATGGGGTTGGGCTTCTTGATGAGCGTCCGCGGAGATCATAAACCGATTCCTTTTATCGAAGACGCGGCCGTTCCGGTCGAACATTTGGCTGAGTACGTGACCACTGTAGAAAAATTTTGTAATAGCTTAGGTCTTAAAGTGGCTTATTACGCCCATGCCAGCGCGGGTTGTATTCATATTCGTCCGATTGTGAACACGAAATCGGCCCGAGAACTAGCCTTATTGCCTGAAATTGGGGCGTTTTCGATCTCTCTTTTGAAAGGATTTGGGGGCTCCCTTTCGAGTGAGCACGGTGATGGGCGGGCTAGAAGTTCGTTCAACAAGATGTTTTTTGGTGATGAATTATATGGCCTGTACACCCAAACCAAGTCGATTTTTGACCCGAAGGGCATTTTAAACCCGGGAATGGTGACGGGTGCAGCGCCCATGACCGAGGACATGCGACACGGTCCGACCTACCGGACCATGAAGCTGAAAACTAATTTGGATTTTTCGGATGAATTGGGGTATGCAGCCGCGGTCGAGATGTGTAACGGCGCCGGTGTGTGTAAAAAGGTTGACTCGGGCACGATGTGTCCAAGCTACATGGCCACGAAAGAGGAAGAACATTCTACCCGGGGCCGGGCCAACGCCCTCCGGAACGTACTTTCTGGCAATTTGGCTGCTTCAGAACTCCACGGAAAGCGCCTGTATGAGACTATGGACTTGTGCTTGCAGTGCAAGGCGTGTGCCTCGGAGTGCCCGTCTTCGGTAGACTTGGCGAAAATCAAGGTGGAGTTCCTAGATCAGTATTACAAAGTAAACGGCACTCCGCTGAGGGCTAAGTTTTTTGCGGGGGTGGCGGCGCAGTCGCGCCGCTTTAGCGGCCGGACTGCGCCGCTCATCAACCGTCTATCTAGTGGCAAAGCGGCGAAATGGGCCCTCGAAAAGGTGATGGGCGTGTCCCGCCACCGGAGCCTTCCACCGTTCGCAAAAGTACCGTTTGACCAATGGTTTAAGTCCAGGCCTAAGGGTCAGACTACTGCGAAAGAGCCTATTGTCCTGTTCAACGACACGTTTAACACGTATAATTACCCCGAAGTGGCCATTGCGGCAACGCTCGTACTTGAAGCGGCGGGTTTTGAAGTGATCCTTCCGGGGCATCGATGCTGCGGGCGCCCTCAAATCTCAAAAGGATTGATTGATGAAGCACGTCAGTCCGCTTCCGAAACGCTCGACTCGTTAATGCCCTACGTTCAGAAAGGGATGACGGTCGTGGGGCTTGAGCCGAGCTGTGTTTTGAGTTTTGGCGATGAATA
>JAQBZH010000065.1 GCA_027622005.1 Bacteroidota bacterium
TCTCCCGGGCCTTTCTCTCCGCCAACGTCGTACGTTTCACCGATGGAAAATAATTTCTGACGAGCTGCATGGTAATGGTTGATGCCCCCTCGGGCTCACCATTAAAGGTTTTCCATGCCGCTCCGGCAATTCTTCGGAAGTCGATGCCGTCGTGTTCAAAAAATCGATGATCTTCGGCCGCCAGAAGGGCTTTAATTGTTATCGGTGATATTTGATTGAGGTGTACAAACGTTCTGCGCTCACCAAAAACGTGGCCCAGTTCAGATCCATCACTTGCAAGGATTATGGATGATTCAGACAACAGCGCCGCCGGGTCCGAGGGCAGTTCCGGAAGTGCCGAGACCTGATTCTGAATAAAATTGTAGAGATACACGCCTCCGATCAGGCTAGAGAGGAGGAACAAGACGGCTATGGCCCGGAAGCCGTTCACAAGCCAACGACGTCGTTTTCTGGACGATTTGCGGGTTGTTTTTGACGAGGCGTCGGGAGCGTTTTCGCCGGCTATAGCGGTGTTTCCGGCTATAGCGGTGCTTCCGGCTGTAGCGGTGCTTCCGGCTGCTGAGCCCGGCCCAGGCGCAATTTGTTGATTTTGATGAGGTCGGTGGTCCAGCCGCCCTCCTTGGTCCAGCCGCCCTCCTTGGTCCAGCCGCCCTCCTTGGTCCAGCCGCGCTTTCGGTGTTCGTGGTGATGACGGATCAACAAACACCGATATGTCTGACCCAGCGCGGAGAGGTGGTTCCGGTAAATGGAGTCGTTCCCTGACCCAGGCAGGCTGACCAAGTGATGGATTTCCCCAAAATTCAGTCTTTCTGTTCCAATCTAACTGATCTTCAGTGTTCTGCGCTTCCGAAGACCGGTGATCGAAAGGCGAATAAGGCCCATTCCTGTGCTCTGGGGGACCATGCTTCGTTTTTGGACCGTCAAATATGTCTTCAATTCTTAAAATATCTTGGCCTCGGGACGCGTGTGGGGCGTTTAGAGCTTTTCTATTTCGCAATAATTGACTAGAAACCCGACTAGGCAACCTCCACGCAGTTTTGGGTGAGGTCCACAAACCTACTTGATTCCAAATAGGCCATGCCCTCACATCATCACTCAAAAATGGCGAATCGATTGAAGGTGGCGGCCCGCTCAAAAGTGGTGACTCACCCAAAAGTGATAACTCACTCAAATGTGGCGATCTATGTCCATTTTCACCCGAAAAATGGCCATTAAAACCCCAAGTATGGTCCCGCTTCAGAACGTCTTCTGAATGGTCAACTGCGTCATCGGCTTCATTATGCAATACGCTGGGATTCACCAAATTTGCGACATTCTAAAAAGAATGATTGGCTAAACGGTTCGTATGTAGGAGGGCTTTAAGATCAAGGTGCGAGAATCCTAGATGAAATTCAAGTCGATCTCGCGGCTTTTCGACGATCGAAGAAATTTCGGATTTGCCAGGTTGAGAACTAAATCGGAATACATAGGTATTTCGGGCGATCAATTTTGCCACCGTGAATCCCACATTATGTACCAAGGCACATTCCAGCCCCCAACCCAATTTGCCGTATTTCCACCGGTAATCAAAAACCTGTTGATCCTGAACGGATTGTTGTTTTTGGCGCAAATCGTCCCAGAAACCAACAATGTGCTCATATACTGGTTGGGACTTTGGCCCATTGGAGATGCCCCGATTCCACTTGGACAATTTTGGCCGTGGCAAATAATAACCTATGCGTTTCTCCACGGAGACTTTTCCCATCTCCTTTTCAATATGTTTGCTCTGTGGATGTTTGGAGTTCAAGTAGAAAATACTTGGGGATCACGCCGGTTTGCGTATTTCTATTTCGTTTGCGTAATCGGCGCAGCGATTTTACAAATCATTGTTGCCAGTACTGGCGGTGGTTGGTATCCGACGATTGGCGCTTCAGGTGGCGTATTTGGTCTCTTGCTAGCCTTTGGAATGATGTTTCCAGATCAACCGATTTACCTTTACTTTTTATTCCCCGTAAAGGCCAAATGGTTTGTAGTGGGCTATGGTTTGCTGGAATTGTATGCAGGGGTTGCTGGTTCAAGCACTGTGGCCCATTTTGCTCACCTTGGCGGCATGCTGTTTGGATTTTTATTGATACAATATTGGAGAGGTCGCTTACCCTGGAAGCCAGATCAACGAATGTATTGGTAGTTTGGTGATCTTATTCAGTTTTGCGGGATGACTATGGCCGAATCGATGAATCAATTCAAATTTTGGTTTTCTTCGCAACCAAGAGCCGTGCGTGCCATTCTGTCGGTAAATGTTGTTGTCTATTTGCTTTGGCAGCTGGTATTTGTTCATTTTGATGCCTCACAATCCTTTTTTCTGAGGCATTTGGCGCTTAATCCGGGATTGTCAACGGTATTATTTGAACCCTGGCAGCTCCTTACCTACTCTTTTTTGCACTTAAATTCCGGCCTCGGCGGTCTGCTTCATATCCTATTTAATATGATGTGGATGATTTGGGTCGGCCGGGACTACGAGGCGATCTACGGCTCTGGCAGACTGGTTGGGATGTATGTTATGGGGGCGATAAGTGGCGCTGTATTGACCGTATTGTTGCATTTAATATTTCCTGGGGTTGCCGTTTTTGGTGGGGTCGTTCACGGGGCATCTGGCGCCGTTTTGGCCATATTAACTATGATTGCTATTCATCAACCAGAACAACGAATTGGGTTGATGTTTATCGGCGTGGTTCGTCTTATACATGTCGTAATTGGATTTCTGGCGCTGGATATCTTGTTCCTATCGGCCGGTGGAACGGCTATTTCTGCCCATTGGGGAGGGGTTTTGGCTGGATTATTGGGCGGTAAAATGATCCTTGCAGGAGTGAATCCAACCGGTTGGGCCGATTGGATTTTTCGCAGTGGCCGACTCAGACAGATGGAGAGAGGCGGACGTACCGGTACTGGTTCATTTTTACATCGAATTGAACATTGGCTTGAAAATCGCCAGTCGAATTCAGGTGGGGAAAGAGGTGCATCATCTCCCAAAATTTACCAGATGAAGGTATCTCCGCATGGTTCCACCTCGGACGGGGAGACCAACGTTGATCGCATTCTTGATAAAATCAGTACTTCTGGTTACGAGTCGTTGACACGGCGCGAAAAAGAGATCCTGTTGAGCGAAAGCGAAGGAAAAAACTAAGCTGTTCTGGTCCAGGTGCCAAATTTAATTTCGCAACCAAATATGGGAGATCGTGTTTGCGTATTGAATGTCGACCCGGCAGAGTTCTGTCTTTTGTCCGCGCGATTAAGTGATAATCATCGATCACAATCAGATCTAAATAAATAAATAGTCCAAAACGAATGGAACGTCCTCGCAGAGTTTCACGCCAAATGTTTGTTGGGAACGTAGCGATCGGAGGCGGCGCGCCGATTTCTGTACAGTCCATGACAACGTCAAAAACGCATGACGTAGTCAAAACGCTGGCCGAAATTGAGCAACTAGCAAGCGCTGGTGCCGATATTGTACGTGTTGCCGTTCCTCGACCAGAAGATGCAGATGCTTTGGCCGAAATCGTTGCTGGAGCATCCGTACCGATTGTAGCTGATATCCACTTTAACCATCGATATGCGTTGAAGGCTATTCAGGCCAAGGTGGCGAAAGTCCGAATCAATCCGGGAAATATTGGAAAGCACGAATGGGAAGCCGAAGTGCTAGAGGCAGCGAAAGATGCCGGAATTCCGATTAGAATTGGAGTTAACTCGGGGTCCCTAGAAAAAGACATACTGGATAAGTACGGATATCCGCAACCAGAAGCGCTTTATGACAGCGCGATGCGCCACATAGAAATTTGTAATGCGTGTGACTTTGATGATGTCATTATCTCGGTCAAACACTCTGACGTGTATTACATGATTCAGGCCTACAAATTGCTGGCGCTGCGCACCGACTATCCGCTTCATTTAGGTGTTACGGAGTCGGGATCGAAAACAACAGGGACCATCAAGAGCGCAATCGGGATTGGCGCCCTTTTGGCTGAGGGGATTGGCGACACCATACGTGTTTCTTTGGCCGCCGACTCGATCCACGAAGTTGAAGCCGGACATCAGATCTTAAAATCCCTGCGCCTTGGTCGGCCGGGAGTCAATATAATTGCTTGTCCGACCTGTGGACGACTGACGGGTGATCTGTTCACCATTGTAGAAAAAGTCGAACGTGCGGTAAAAGAAAGAAAGTTCGAAAAAGATTTAAACGTCGCTTTGATGGGCTGCGCGGTTAACGGTCCTGGTGAGGCAGCCGGAGCCGATCTTGGCGTATCGCTTGGGAGGGGCCGAGCCCATTTGTTCAAGAAAGGCGTGATCCTACGGACCGTACCCGAAGAAGACATCGTAGATGCAGTACTTCAAGCGATCGAAGAGTGGTAGGCCGGGACCGTTTCTTGCGTGCTAATTTCTGGAAAGACTAATCGGTCGTTGTCTAAAATGTATTGCTTGACGCGACTTACTCCTCATGTCTACCAATTCGTAGCGTTTTTGACTCACTTTCGATTCGTTCTGGTTCGTTCTCTTTAGAACAAAGTCCATCCCAGGTTTAATAAAATAAAACGCGAGCTGGCAAATTTCTTTGACCGATCGCGCGGGAGACTACTTTGACCTTTTTAAGTTTTTCAGTCTAGTACCAAATAACCCCGGACTTCAAAATTAGAAGACATTCGTCAGAAATGTTCATTTCTTATTAATTGTGCCGAATGCCTTGGTTAGTTCCGTCTCCACCGACGCCTTGGTTGGTTCCGTCTCCAGTTAAATATGCATATTCTTGCCCGGGACCCAACATGCTGTCGGGACTGCAAGCTCCCATAAAAGAAGTTATAAAAAGAATGGCAAGTGGTAAAGTTAGCTTTTTCATGTGGGTCGAAAATTATTTGGAAGTACAGTCGAGATTGAATTTCTCTTGTTCAACCGTAATAACGAAAAATCCTAAAACTTTACGACACTGAGTTTAATCAAATAGAAAGGAGACCGATACCGTTAGCATCACCAATGTTTAATTGTAGATCGATAAAATGTTTAACAGGGTCGGAAAAACATTTTCAGCATTCGGGTTTCTAGCATTGTTTGCCTTTCAAAACGCAAATTCTCAAGGTAGGCCTTTGTTTGAAACCGCGATTTTGCCTCAGACTTATTTGGGGTACCCCGAGGTATGGGCTGTAACTAGTGATCCGCTGGGCCGAGTATTTGTCGGCACTCAAAGTGGAGTTTCCTATTTCAACGGAAAAACGTGGAGCTTGATATCAACAGAGAGCAATACAACAGTCAGATCGCTAGATTTTGGATTTGATGGCAAAGTGTATGTAGGACTTCAGGGCGATGTTGGTTATTTGAAGCCCGATTCTTCTGGTCATTTGAAATTTATTTCTATCCGAGAATTTGAGGACAAGGGCAACAATGATTTTAAAGATGTTTGGGCTACACACGCGGCAAACAATGGAGTTTACTTTCAAACATCGGATCGAATTTTATTTTGGGATGGGAAGAGGATAGCTAAATTCACTTCTCGAAGCGGAATACATACTTCATTTTTAATCGACGATG
The DNA here is from genome assembly GCA_027622005.1 of Bacteroidota bacterium. GTDB lineage: Bacteria > Bacteroidota > Rhodothermia > Rhodothermales > UBA10348 > UBA10348. The sequence goes on from JAQBZH010000065.1 coordinate 5,554, forward strand.
AATTGGTGATTAGAGAAAAAGGCACGGGTCTAGCGAAACTAAAATCTGGAGGTTTTAGCCTGATTGACGGTGGCGGCGCATTCGCAGATAGGCGAGTCTTTTTTCTCCAGAGAATTGACGACTTATTATTAGTTGGTACTCGAGATGATGGTTTTTATAAAATATCCAATGGGATTGTTAGTCAATTTCCCACAGAAGTTGACGATATGCTAAAAGATTCATGGTTATACGGTGGAATCAAGATCGCAGAAAATGTATTCGCCTTAAACACACTAGGTGCTGGTGTAATTTTTATTGACTCAAAAGGACGACTGATCAACTCCGTTATCGAAAAATCCGAGACCTACGACAAACATATTACTAGTCTTCACTTGGCTCCTGATAACTCACTTTGGGTTGGGAAAAAAAACGACGGACTCTTACGATTGAGTCTCCCATTTCCCTTAACGGTTTTTGACGAACATAGCGGAATAGATGGGATAATCAATCAAATAACCGTGGATGAGCCTGGAAAAATATTGTCGACTGGCTCAGGACTTTTTCTGGAGACTTATTCCGAAGGACATAGCAAAGGTCGATTTCATGAGATAAACGATGTAATGAACTCTTGGGCTGTGGTTCGCGATGTTGATTCCGGAACCTTGTTCATCGCCGCGGATGGCGAAGGGATCGCAATTCTAAAAAGTGGGCAAAAAAAAACAATTATTTCGAAGTCAACTTACTCTGTGGCTAAAGGGAAGGAGAATTCAGGAGAATATTTATTTGGTACCTTGGATGGCATCACATTGGTTAAATTTGAACAAGGACAACCTATCGCTGCCGACTCGCTTACTTTGGACCAAGAAATTAGAGCTATTCACTATGATCAACGACTCAATGAATATTGGTTGACTACGAAAAGGCATGGCATATATAGAGTAAGTAAATCAGAAAGAAACCTCGCCAGTTCTAACGTCTCCCATTATACAGTTGAATTGGGTTCTGCCGCTAGTTCCCTTGTCAGCGGAATGATAGCCGGTGATTTTTCTTATGTCGTTGGAACCAAACTGTTCAAATTTGATGTGGCCTCGAATAAATTCATTCTTTGGTTTGATTCTAATAAGTCGAAATATGGCAATTTTCCCATTCAGTCATTCTTTTTTGACGAATTTCAACGTTTGTGGATTGCGAGTGATGGCAAGTTGTTTGAGGTTGGAATCAGCTCCGACGGTAGTCTAGTATTTTCGTCTAAAGTCACCTCCATATTGCCGGGGGAATCAACTTCAATAAATGTCGACGATCAAGGAATAGTGTGGATAAGTCAAGGGACAAAGTTGTTGAGATATGATCCAGCACTTAACTCCCCGCCTTCCCATGATTTATTAGTTTCGCTAAGTCAGGTATCTAATACCCTAACCGGACAGACCCATTTTAGCGGCATCTATTGGACAGACGACTTAGGAATATCAGTTGATCAGCCCGAACAAATGGTTCCCGCTTGGGATTATGTGGATCGCGGCATCTCATTTCAAATCTCAGTAATGTCGTTTGTCAACCCCGAAGCTGTCCAATATCGTTACAAACTTGACGGAACCGGAAAGGATTGGTCCGAGTGGGACTTTGAGTCGACGCGCGTGTTTTCCACTTTGACAGAAGGTGACTACGTGTTCCGAGCCCAGGCAAAGGATGAAGTTGGGCGCATTAGCGAAGAGGTTGTTTATGCTTTTTCTATCCTTCCGCCGTGGTTTAGAACCAATTGGGCTTACTTGGGCTACCTTATTTTAATTGCAGGAGCCTTGATTTCGGCTCAAAAGTATGTTTTGATGAGACGTTCCCATAAAGAAGCAAAAGAACAAGCTATCGAATTGGAACGGAATCGTGAGGTGGTTAAGAAGCTTCAAGAAGCAAACGATGAACTGATAAAGGCAAACAAATTAAAAGATGAGTTTCTTGCGGCAACATCGCACGAATTGAGGACTCCTCTTACTGCCATTTTAGGTTTTACGAGTGTCCTAAAAGAGGAAATCCCGGAAGATGCCGAGTATCGCGAGTTCCTTAATATTATCGAGGAAAGTGGCGCCAGGCTGATGGATACGCTTAACTCACTTCTGGATTTGGCCAAACTCCGGTCTGGAATTATGGAGATAAATCTCGAAGTTCTAGACGTTTTTGAAGAATGCTCCAAAGCTGCATCAAATTTCCGAGAGTTGGCCCGGGCAAAGGGGGTCAACTTGGAAATCGTCACGCCCGAAGTTCGCCATATGGTTACTTCTGACTCTCATGCTTTGGGTAAAATCGTCCACAATTTGTTGAGTAACGCTGTCAAATTCACTCAGGAAGGCGAAATCGAGATCAAATTCAGAGATGCCGGCGACCTAATTACTATGTCGGTGCGAGACACTGGAATCGGGATCGAAGCACAATTTTTGCCCGACTTGTTTGATGCTTTCATACAGGAATCGGACGGTTTATCTAGATCGCACGAGGGAACGGGTCTCGGATTGGCAATTTGCTCTGGCTTAGTGTCGTTGATGGACTCCACTTCGATACGCGTAGAAAGCACGAAAGGCGAAGGGACAACCTTCATCGTCGAATTACCAAAAGCCGTCGCGCCTAGCAACAAAAGAGTCAGGTCCGTCAACCCGGGCTTTGGTGCTACTGCATAGCGAGCTCACCATAATTGGTGCTCGAATTACTTCCAGAGTCCCGTCGAGGAGGCGCATGCACTTCAATCTGATTAATTGGCCTATATTCGTGGCTCCCGTTTTCGATATTGTGGATGATTTATGGTTCGCCTTTTTCGCGTCGTTCGATTTCTTTTGGTGATGATTTATTTTTGCGCCGATATGGTCCGGCGGGGGCGTAAACGATCACCCCAAGATCGCATGAAGTTCATCGCGCGGAGGCAGAAGATTGGTTGTCAGTCCCTCATCAAGGGAATCGGTCTCACGACGGAAGTCCAGGGTCAAATCCCCTCCGACAAGGCCGTTTTGATCGTATCCAATCACATTGGGACGCTCGATCCGTGGATTTTGGCCAGCAATTTGGATGTCGCTTTCGTCGCCAAATCGGAAATGGCAAGTTGGCCACTGCTAGGTTGGGTTTGTCGAGCAGTCGGAATCATCTTCGCGCATAGAAAAAATGTGATGAAGACGGCTCAAACTATTGACGAAATTCGATCCCGAATGCGGTCGGGTGTTGCAGTTCTAATCTTTCCGGAGGGTACGACCTCCGATGGGACGGAGCTATTACCATTCAAAACGGGGGGATTTGAGGCGATTTCCGGTATGGATGATGGGTTTGTAGTACCTGTTTACTTTCATGTCAGAAGCATTCGAGGAGAAAAAGTAGACCTCGATAGCCGGAAGATTGTAACCTGGTCGGCACCCCAGAAGATGATAGCTAATTTGTGGCAAGTTCTTGGACTGAGGCGCTTACATTTTATCCTCCGGGTCGGAGAGCCTATCCCTACTGATGGTAAAAATCGTAAGGAGCTGGCCGCTGCTTCTCAGAATGCCGTCCAAGCGCTAAAATCTGCAGAGGAACGTGCCCTGATAATGGCGCCTTAAAGTCGTTATGAAAAAGGAGCTGAACGAGTCGAACGAAAGCGAAAAACCTCAAAACCTCCATAAATAGACGAAATATCATCCGTCAACCCTCAAAATGGAGAGAAAGCAGCCTATCTTGAAACGAAATTTAAAAAATCCGGTAGTCTGTTCAAAACAAAGATGAGTCGAATCGTGAGCGGGAAAAGAGATAAATCCTTATTAATAGGTATCGGATTGGTCATCATTGGGCTGTTTGCGGGCATTTTGGTGACATTATGGGTCGCAAATGGTGTATCAAGGGATATCGTTCGACCCTCTGTTGTCGAGCGAGTGGAGCTAGGGGCCGGACCCGCACCCGGATACATAACCGTCCCTCAAAGCGAGGTCCCAACCGCTTATTTGGACGCTCTTTCGCTCAATGAAGTGTTTAAAGACGTATCAAGACGAGTCACGCCAACCGTCGTCTTTATAGAGGTCGTGTCGAATGGGCCAAATAGCTCCATTTTCGACCAATTTGGAAGCGATTTTCAAGCCCCGCCCTCTCAGAGTTTAGGTAGTGGTGTAATTATCAGTGACCAGGGATATATCGTAACGAACAATCACGTAGTCGAGGACGCGGCGTTGATCCAGGTCACGTTGGGTGATAAACGTCAGTTTGAAGCAAGGCTAATCGGATCAGACCCAACGACTGATTTGGCAGTTATCAAAATTGAGCCGGTAAAACCCATTCCGGTCATTGTCCTGGGCCGTTCCAATAGCATCGAGGTGGGTGAGTGGGTGATGGCTGTTGGAAATCCGTTTAGATTGACATCAACGGTAACGGCAGGAATCGTCAGCGCGCTGAGCCGGCAGGTCAACGTGATCAATGACCAATTGGGAATTGAGAGCTTTATTCAGACCGACGCAGCCATTAATCCGGGGAATTCAGGCGGTGCGGTAGTGAATCTGCGAGGCGAATTGGTTGGAATTGCCACGGCTATTGCCACCGAAACCGGCTCTAATGAAGGTTATGGATTCGCTGTGCCGGTCGATTTAATGGAACGGGTGGTCAAAGATTTGATTCGCTATGGAGAAGTTAGACGCGGATATTTGGGCGTTAGGATTGATGCCATGACGGCTGGAAGAGCCAGGGCTCTCGGCATGGACTCGGTTCAGGGGGTATTTCTAATGGAAGTCCAAAAAGGATTGGCTGGTGATAAGGCGGGTCTTAAGGCGGGCGACGTATTGCTTTCCATTGACGGGACCCAAATGACGGAGCCCAATCAGCTACAAAGTGCGATAGCGATTTTTGCCCCGGGTGATAAAGTCCCCGTTGAAATTTGGCGGGGCGGTCTGGTGAAGAAGCTAACGGTAACTCTATTAGGAAGGGAGACACCGGGTTATGACTCATGGCTGACAGACTTAAACAGACAAAGCCAGCCCCCCGTACCGGTTGAACCTGACATCCCAGACAATGCCATTACCCAGTTTGAGGATTGGGGAGCAGGTTTGGCAGAAGTGGATGCGCGGCTACGCCGCGGATTGAATGTGGCTCATGGCGTTTATGTGGCCTTGGTTACCAAAGATGGACCGTTTGATACGGCGGGGCTGTCTCGAGGGATGGTTATCACCCACATTAATGATGCGCCGGTCTTCAATGTGGCGACGGCCGGAGCCCTTTTGAGTGCAGAATCTGATCTATTGATTCAAGCCATCCGGCCTGATCGCACGATCGTATTTTTTGAGATATCAAAGGAAGAAAACTAGTCGGCCGTCAAAATCCGATGGATAAAACCTGCGCAAAATAGCGCGCTGTCTATGATTCGATATTTGACTGCCGGGGAGTCCCACGGAGAAGCTCTCATTGGAATTGTGGAAGGGGTGCCGGCGGGGATTCCTTTGGTCGCCGATGATATCAATTTCCATCTGGCCCGGCGTTGGATGGGATTCGGGCGCGGTGGGCGCGCGAAGTTTGAGCAAGACTTGGTGCATTTCTTTTCGGGCGTACGCTTTTCAAAGACGATGGGCAGTCCAATAGCCATAAAGTTGGAAAATGCTGCCTATTTGCAAGACAAATCCGGTTGGCCCGAAGTCATGGCAGTCGGGGGATCGGGTGATGGAATCGAAAAAGTCACGCTGCCGAGGCCGGGCCATGCTGACCTGACTGGCGTTCAAAAGTATGGATTTGATGATATACGACCAGTTATAGATCGTTCGAGCGCTAGGGAAACAGCCATGCGGGTCGCTTGTTGTTCGATTGCCCGAAAAATGCTCAGCGAATTGGGGATTCAAATCGGAAGCCACGTCGTTCGTATTGGAGAAGTGGGGTACGACAACGCGCAAGATTACGCCGAAACAGTTTCGAAATTATGCCAAAACGGCGCATTTGGCGTAAGTGAAGTAGCCGATCAGAACGAAGTTCGCATGCTGGACACAGAGCTAAGCCGGCGGTGCATCGAGCATATTCAAAATGTAAAAAAAGAAGGAGATAGTCTGGGAGGGGCATACGAAGTGATCGTGACTGGGGTGCCGGTCGGGCTCGGATCGTATGTACAATGGGACCGAAAACTCGA
>JAQBZH010000016.1 GCA_027622005.1 Bacteroidota bacterium
GTTGGTCTTCTACCGATTGGGGAAAAAAAAGCGGGGGCTCCCAAAGGGAGCCCCCGCTTTATAACCAATTTTATTGAGATGCTACTGCTGGAATAAGCGACGATTGTCAACAATATCTGCAGACTCTCTAAGCGCCGTAATCCATTGCGAACGGACCACATTTTGGCGCTGATTTTTGAGTTGTTCTTTGAGCGCCGAAAATGTCGCTGGATCAAGCGGTTGGGGCTCAGTCAACGCGGTGACCAAAATCACATAGGCTGAACTTTCACCTTCAATGACTTTCGAAGTGCTACCCACTGTCAGACCGAGAGCCGTACCAACAAATTTAGGATCACGACCAATGGCTGGCACAATCATATTGGCATACGATAGGCCATCAGCTGTTTGTTCAGGAGAACCAACCGCAACTCCCAACCCATCAAACCCACTACCTAGCGCATCGGAAAGCTTTTTGGCCTGAATTTTAGCCTTCAATTCATTTCGTAGCCGTGGCTCCAACTGTTCTTTCACGTCATCAAACGGTGTGAATCCAGCCTTATTAACTTTGTCCACCACAGCGACAATGAAAACGTCATTCAATTCAATCACAGGCGTGACGCTACCCACTTTGGCGGTTTCCAAAAAAGTTACTATAGTCCGGCTATTACCAAGTCCTGGAATAAACTCCTGCTTCTCTTGAATCGATACAGTCTGAAGTGGTAATTCTCTGCGAGCAACTTCCTCAGCAAAATTTCCTTCTTCAGTAGCATAGTATTGAAGATCGTCAAGCGATGCCTGGACGCGATTCAGCGTTTGAACGCTAGCACTGAGGCCGAGCGCGAAGTCTGCAATATGAGCTTCTTGTGTGGCACGCTCAACTACCTTAATAAGGTGATATCCAAAAGCTGTTTCGACCGGACCCACAACGCGGCCGACGCCGGCGGCGAAAGCAGCTTTTTCGAAGGCTTCAACCATTCTACCTTTTCCAAACCATCCCAAATCACCACCGGTAGCGGCAGAACCATCATCAGAAAATTCGCGAGCCATATCCGCAAAATCAGCTCCGCCGTTAATGCGTCGAAGTACGTCATTGGCTTCTTTTAAAGCGGCTGTACGGGCTACAACGTCGCCTTCAGTAGCACGAAACAAAATGTGGCTGGCTTTAACGGCTGTTTCGGTAGGAGCGCGAAGGTCAATGACTTTAACTAGGTGAACTTTATCTCCCGAAATAATAGGACCTACTACGCTACCGACTACCGGATTGGCGAAAACTGCGGTTGCCAGGACGGCATCCATTTCATCCTGACGGACATAGTCAGCCGTAAAAGGCACATCAGAACCGTTACGAGCTAGGAATAGGGAATCGTCCTCAGCTGCTTGAAACTCTGCCACAAGTCCCGTCAAATCCGAATAAACAGAAGCGGTGTCCTCACTGGTGGCAGATTTGGACATCGAAACGTAAGACATATCAAATGTCTTTTCTCGTTCGAATTCCTTTTTATGCTCATTATAAAATGAGCGAAGGTCCGAGTCCGTGTAAGTGATTTCTGCGTCTGGAAGCGCGGTATAGCGAAGTGCAACGTACCGAACGCTAGCTGTAGCATTTTGGCGATGATGTTCTTGATTTACATCAGCATCTGTCACGCGAACAGAAGCGCTAATCAGGTTTTCCAATTTCTGACGGCGGCGTTCGCTTCGTATATACTCTTCAATGTTTACCCAATCGGCAGTAGCTTCCGGATTGGCGATAAAATTTTGCAGCAGCGTGCGGTCAACGCCACCTTGGCCGTCACTGAAATACGCATTGATAATCGGGTGAGGGGTTGGTCCCTGAATCATATCAATGAGTTCTGCATCGGAGACGTCTAAACCTAAACGCTCCATTTCCTGCTCGCGCAGCCTAGCCTCGACCAACTGATTGAACACCCGATCCCGGGTCTGGTCCATCATCTGTGGCGGCATGCTCTCGCCAGTCTGATTCTGGTAACTTTGTACCTGTTGATCGACCGCTTGATTGTACTCTTCCACTGTAATGGGTGAGCCGTTGACCGTTCCAATATTATTCGACAAGTTGCCGACAGCATCCAATCCACCAGAATCCTGAAGAACCCAGATGACGCCAAAGGCAAAAACAAGAATCCAGAGGATCACTCCGGTGTTCTCCCGGAGATTATTCATAACACCCATTGACGAACCTCTATCGCACCTGTAAAGTGCGAATTGTATTTGTCTGAAAGTAAAGTTGTACGCCGAAAATCAGCGTTTGAAGCACTTGAATGGCATATCTGCACACTCCGCGCCTAGCCTAGCAATATACTGAATCTTATTTCAATAGTTCACTCATTCGCAGAAGATTAAAGGAGTGCCCTATTGGTCCAGAAATGCCGACCCCACCAGCTGCGTCTCCGCGGTACAGGTGGCTGTAAAAAGGAAAGGGGGAGCGGTAAAACCGCTCCCCCTTAACCTTTCCTCAAAAACGATTCGGAGCAATCAAGCTCGGGGCTCGCTTTAAGCCGCGCGATTCGATACCATTGAGAGCTGAAGTCTCAACGTTTTTAATACTTTTGCCAGAATTTGACTGATACGAGCCTCTGTGCGATCCATCAATCCCGCGATTTCACGAAGGGTAAGGTCCTCGAAGTAATAGAGAGCCAAAATGGTTTGCTCACGTTCCGGCAGTTCTTTAATAAGTGTTCCGATATAAGCTTTTAAAGACTCGGTGTCGATGGCTTCAAAAGCCAACATCGTGTCCTCATTTGGGATTGAATCTACAACCGTTTGTTCACCGTCGGAATCAATAGGGGAGTTCAATGACAATGAAAAACGGCACTGAGCGTCACGTAGAAGGGTGTGATATTCAAAAAGCGACATACCCATGTAATCGGCGACCGCGTGGTCGGATGGCTCATCACCAAGCTCTTGTCTTAACACATCCATGGCTTTGTGCGCTTCAGCCAGCAATCGCCGGCGTTCACGAGGAAGGGCATCAATCGATCTGAGATAGTCAACTAACGCTCCACGAACACGGCCATAAGCGTATGAAACGAAAGGAGTACCACGTTCAGGGTCAAATCCATCCAGTGCCTGAAGCAGACCAAGAGATCCTACACTTTCCAAATCTTCCCGAGTTGCCAAAGGGTGGTCAGGGATATTGAGTCGATTTACAATCGATCGAACCAATGGAATCGCAGCAATTACTACGGCTTCTCTGTTTTTTTCAGTTGGGTTTACAACAAACTCAACAGCAACGCTTTGTAAATCTTGTGACATGATCTTGGAGGGTACAACTTTGAGGGTAGGTGTCTTTAAGCCGCCAACTGGTCGCTTTGCGAGCCGGATGGAAATTCAGACTCATAGGGTTGTTTGGCCATCAAATCATCTTCGAACATCCCTAACTCAACCGGCTGATTTCTGAAACTGAACGTTGGAGACTCGGAAGTCGTTTTTTCCAACAGACGGTGAACGGAATAGTCGCCCAAAAGGAGAATGAGGTAAACCATGCAGCCGACAGCCAAGCCCCAAGCAATGGAGGCGATAGGACTGGTTGTTTCGTTACTCAAATTCAAGATCGTCATGATTGCGACGAGGAGGCTGAATTGAGTGAAGATGGCTCGCATGGTGGTGTTCGAATCAATGTTGACAGATAACATGATGTCGAAGGGCAAACGTTATGCCACGAGCCGAAAGAGCCTTCTATCGAGAGGAGAATGGAGGCTTGGTCATGAGCCGAATGATCCACAAAACGGCCTTTATCGCTCAGAATTGCGGATCTATGTCAGAAATAAAAGAATCGTAAGAAAATTTTTAACGACGCTTAAGAAAGGTGAGGATGTGGCCGATTAGGAAAATCTTTCCAGATCTAAAGCAAACCAGTGGAGGAAATTTCTTCCTCAATCGATAAATCCGTCTTCACGGTACTTGTGCAGCTTGTTCCGAATGGTCCGGGCGCTGATTCCCAGTTTGTCTGCTGCTACTTGTTGGTTATTACCCGATTCATCAAGGGCTTGAAGAATCATGTAGCGCTCCATATCGTCGATGGTGGACAATTTGGCGTCATCAGAAGAGGGTGAACCCGATTTTATGGAATCGGCATCCGTGAATAAGTCGTCGTAGACGTCCAGCTTTTGAACTTCTGACCTTTCGGCCGACAACAAAACCCCTCGCTGCACCTTATTCTCGAGTTCTCGCACATTTCCTGGCCAAGAATGGCTTTCAAAATGCTTGACCAGCTCCTTAGACAGGCTTTTGGAGGGTAGGTTGTAAAGCTGACAATACTTTTCAACGAAGTGATTGGCGAGCAACGTCACATCCCCCGATCGTTCTCTTAAAGGAGGTACCGTTAATGGGAAAACTGCCAGTCGGTGATATAAATCTTCCCTAAAAATACCGGACGCGATGGCCTCCCCGAGATTTCGATTACTGGTCGCTATTACTCTAACGTCTACTTGTTTAATGTCCGAAGAACCCACTTTTTGAAATTCCTTCTCTTGAAGAACACGAAGGAGTTTAGCCTGGACGGACAGTTCGACTTCCGTAATCTCGTCTAACAAGAGCGTCCCACCATCCGCATGTTCAAAAGCTCCTGTCATATCTTCGACAGCGCCTGTAAAAGCTCCTCTTTTGTGACCAAAAAGGTGACTTTCAACTAACTCGCGCGGCAAATTGGCGCAGTTTATGGTCAAATAGGGCCCTTTTGAACGGTCGCTGGTTTGATGAATCAGTTTGGCCAGAATCTCTTTACCCGTACCCGATTCACCCTGGATAAAAACTGGTGCTTGATTTTGGCTTACCCGTGGTAGAACGGCCTTCAATCGTTGAATACTCGCAGACTCACCTATATAATTAACGGTGCGTTTAGCCGGATCAGGAGCCGTCTTAGACGAAGCCTTTGCCGGTGCATCAACCGGGACATCGATCGGCTTGCTTAATGATCCTTTAACGCGCTCTACGAGATCGGCCGCCGTAAACGGTTTTGGAATGTAGTCTATCGCTCCATGTTGCATCATGCGAACGGCGTGTTGAACATTGGCATGCGCCGTGACCATGATCACACGGGTTGTGGGATAATATTCCCGTATGTGGCCGAGGAGGGAGAACCCATCCATATCCGGCATCATGAAATCGGTTATCACCAAATCAAACTGCTCAGACTTTAAAATTTCAATAGCCTGAATGGCAGAGGCAGAACACGTGACTTTAAACCCATTTCGAGTAAATAGTCGTTCAAAAAGATTGTGGAGGAGATTTTCGTCGTCTACGAAGAGAAGATTGGGTTGAGGATTCCTGCGGTCTAGCTAAACGACTCCAAGATTGGTGTTAACACTAGACCAATATACCACATTCACCCAATCGAAAAGGCCTTCTTATTTGCTAGAAAGGTCCAACGTACACGTAAACTCCGTACCTGCATCGATTTCAGAGGACGTATAGAGCACATCTCCTCCGTGTTCGCGGAAAACGCGACGAGCCATGGTCAAACCCAGCCCCAAATTTGTGGCTTTAGTAGTGAAAAATGGGTTGAAAAGCTGCCTTCTAGTGCTTTGATCCGCGATTGGAATCGGGGAGTAAATGCGGAATTGCACTACGGAAGTTCCCGGAAAAGCGTCTACAAAAAGAGAAACCGGCAGCTTATTAGGAGCCGTAGCTTCAAAGGCATTTCGGAGGACAGAAAGAAGGGCTTGTTTTATTTTGGTTTGATCGATCACCGCGGAAACGCCATCAGGGATGCGGCACTCAAAAATCAACCGATCAGCCTCTGAATCGGCAAGGAGTCCCAGTACTTCGGCCATAAGCTTCCGAATGTTTTTGATCTCTTTATTGAGAGAAAAAGACTCCTGATAGTGTTTTACATCGGCCAGGATACCTCCGACCCGAGAGACACTTTCCAAAATGCGAAAAGCGTTTTCACGATCCTCCTTAGAATCGAGTTTGGCCATGATGAGATCCGTGTACCCTTCAATGCTACTGAGTAGACTTCCAATGCGATGGGTTACCACCTGAGAAAAATCAGAAAGGGTTTCGGATGAAACGCTTTCGGATGAAACGCTTTCGTTTTGATTGCTTACTGACCTGCGAATCGGGGCCCTTTCAGACGTTGGATGTAAGGTTGGCATGATATTCTTTAATGGCGGCGAACCGTGGTCAATCATTTCGATTGGATGAAAGGGCTATTTTTGTTTGTGATTTGGCTGCCAAATGAGCGGCTGGATCTCGATCGGGACCGCGTTCTTGGTGCTTGATTTCTGTGCGGGACGGTCTAGTAAGAAATTGGTGTGATTCGGCGAGTACGATAGATGCCAAGCCTGCGGTTTGGTTTTCAATCCATCGCAATCCCGGAGACAACTCGAGTTGTACAAATGACCCCTGGGGATTAATTCCATAACCAAGTGAAGTCGCTAAATTTGAAGCAGCATTTACCGTCATGGCTAAATTGTAAGACGGATTGGAGCTCTTGAGCGCTGTCGGATCTTCAATGTGGCGAATCACATCAGTAAGGTCACTTGGAAGGCGATACTTGACCCCGATAAACGCGCCAACTTCAGAGTAGTCTGCACCAAATTGGAGCTGTTCAAGTTCTAACAAGGATCCTGACACCGGAAAAGCGTGGTCCGAATATCCGTAAAGGACATTCGCCTGCTCGGGATGCGAAGTACATATAGCGAGACGTCCGATGGAGTGTAAGAGCCCGGCAGTAAAGACTCCTCCAATCGTTGAATGACCATTATTTGACCAAATCCAATGGCCATACGTCAGTCGGTGACTTATTTGGGCTGTGACAAACGCATGCTCAGAGGTCATCCTCATTGGAAGATTCGCTCGATCCGAAGACGCGGACGTTTCAATCATGGCCAAAACGTTTGAAATACCAAGTATTTCGACCGCATGAGTCAAACTGTTGACATTGCCCGATAAACCGTAGTAGGCATTATTTGCTCGTTTCAAAATGAACACGGCAAATGAAATGTCCGAACTAAGTATTCTCGCCACTTCTTCGACTGTTACGTTGTCCTGTTGGATTAAACGCTTTCCTTCGTTCACCAGATCAGGAGAGGGGGGCTGCCTGAACGAGAGGTTGAAAAATATGCTTGTTGAAGAAGCAGACATGGCCGTAACAGATGAATAGTAAAAGGGCGATGGAGCGCAGGATTAAGCGGCAAGTTTCAAAGCACCCGGACGAGTAAGTTCTCGTGCTTCTTGTAGATTGCCTTCCTTTACACAAAGAGCCACCAATCGACGACGGAGCAGTTCATTTTCAGGTTGCTTCGAGTAAATCGATCGGTAGAGCGGGAGAGCTTGCTTGATCCAACCACTTTGCACGATAGTTTGAAGAATCTCATCAGCGCCCGCTACGGAGCGCAAGTCCAGGAGGCTGGCTGCCGCGGCTGCTGCATCGTCGGCTGAACCGCGATAAAGTGCCAATTTGAACCAATCTTCGCGTATTTCAGCAGGCATTTCTGAAAGCCCGTTTGGGTAGGCTGTTTCCAAATGATCCGCTACTTGATCCCATTCGCCCAGCTGCCAGGCCCAAGCGGCCAACGAAATATGGATGTCCTGCTGGGAAATGTTCATATCCCACGAAACGATGCTTTTTGGAGATGGCAAATTCGCTAAATGCAAATAAGCAGCTGCAAAGTCTTTGTGGGCTACATAAATAGTCAACAAGATGCGGTGAGCGGCATACTGATTCGGACAGAGATCAAGTGATTTACCGGCCAATCGCTTGGCGGCATCCGTTGCGCCCAAATGATATTCAGCCATTGCAAGAGCCAAGTTCATCGCGGCGCGTTCTTCCTGAGGGAAGATTCGCGGTTCTTGCATCGCCGTTATCGTCAGCGTACGAGCCTCTTCGTATTTCTGCTGATTCAATCTTGCCCACAACGGGCGCAGCGAAGAGTAGGGAAGTTCGATCGCGTTAAATGACGGTTCGGAAATTCGGTAAGAGGAAAGAAAAGATTCGTTCCGGGTCTGAAGTTCGACTTTACGCATCATGGCAGTTCTCAATAGTTTGTGGACGAAGCGTCCATCAGGGTTTGTTCTCGGACCCATTGCCCAATTCAGGAAATGGTGTCCGGAGTTTCCTATACAAACGACTTGCCAAGATGGATATGGCTTTAATTTGGCCCTAATGCGGTTTATGCGTGGAGATCACGAGGCATTTATTTCCGAATCGGAGACATTTTTACCTAGCAAGATACCTCTGGGAAAAAGTTGACAAACAAAAAGAGCCCCTCGTCCAGCGGACGAGGGGCTCTCAAATACTCTGCGAAACCGGGATCGATTAAGCTGTAGCTGCCGGGTCGATGTGAACGAATTTACGCTTTCCAACACCTACACTGAACCGAACCGTTCCAGGCGAAGTAGCGAACAGCGTATCGTCATTTCCACGTCCTACGTTGTTGCCAGGGTGGAATTTGGTTCCTCTCTGTCGAACGACGATGGAACCTGCTTTTACAAATTCACCGCCAAAAGCCTTGATTCCCAGCATCTTGGGGTTGGAGTCGCGACCGTTTCTGGTGGACCCCATTCCTTTCTTATGAGCCATTGTGAAACTCCTGGTTTGGGTTATTCGGCAGCTGCTTCAGCTGCTGCTTTTGGTTTTGCTGCTTTCTTGGATGCCTTTTCTTTGGCTCCTGTCGCGGAAACAGCTTCAATTTTAATCTTAGTGTACGGCTGACGGTGGCCGTTTTTCACTTTGTAGCGTTTACGGCGCTTCTTTTTGAAGACTAGCACCTTATCGCCCTTAACGTGGTCAACAATGACCGCTTGCACGGAAGCGCCTTCAACTGCCGGAGATCCTACAGTTATATTTTCACCATCAGCTATTAAAAGAACGCGGTCAAAAGTGACTTTGGTTCCAGCTACGGCTTCTTGAGTGGCAACGTATAAGGTGTCGTCTTGGGACACTTTATACTGCTTTCCAGCAATTTCTACTATTGCGTACATTATGTTCTCTTCTTTCGAGCACCGGACTGGCTACCGGCGCGAGAGTTCTAAATAATTAACCGGACCGGACCGGACTGAGCCGAACCGATCTCGTATCGGGTCAGCTTTTGAAAGCAGTCATAAAACTGCCTAGCCCACAAATTTACGACAATAAATAACCTGATACAATTGTTTTCGGTATGGATGAATTTCGAATTTCAGACAAAGGCCCCGTTTTTTTGCCGGGCAAATTGATTGGTATTGGACGCAATTACGCCAAACACGCCAAAGAATTAGGGAATGCCCTGCCGGAACAGCCGATGGTATTCCTAAAACCAGCATCTTCGCTGATTGGAACCGGCCAGGATATTGTGCTTCCGAAAATGTCCCAGGATATTCACCATGAAGTAGAACTGGTTGTTTTGATCGGCACCAGAGCAAAAAATATCTCTACTCAACATGCGCTGGATTACGTAGCTGGGTACGCCGTTGGCTTGGATATGACCGCTCGTGATCTCCAAAATGAAGCAAAAGCCAAAGGCTTTCCCTGGAGTGTGGCCAAAGGATTTGACACGTTTGCGCCTCTAGGACCTTTTGTTGCAAGTTCTAAAGTGGCCGACCCGCAAGACCTCCAAATCGAGCTCAAAATAAACGGAGAGATTCGTCAGTCGGGATCTACATCGGACATGATTTTTCCGGTCACGGAGCTCATTTCGTGGTGCAGCCAGATTTTTACCCTTATGCCGGGCGATTTGATCTATACGGGGACTCCAGAAGGAGTCTCGCAGGTACACGTAGGAGACCGGCTAGAGGCCAGCATCAATGGATTCCCCACGTTACACGTCGGTGTCCGAAGCGAATAGATCCGAAACTACCAGGACGCTCGACGACCAAGACTATACAAACGATAAGGCTTCTTTGACGATCGACTCTGGCGTACTCCGTGAGCGAAAGAGGATCGGCTTGGAAGAATCGGATGGGACATAGACCTCGGCCGGTAGCGAGCGCATGTTGTAGTGATTGGCCATAGACATGCCATAGGCACCCGTATCCAAAACGGCTACAATGTCCCCTTCTCTCAACTGCTGGACCATCCGGCCTTTGGCGAAAAAGTCGGCGGACTCGCAAATATTCCCCACGATATCGTATTTCTGAAGCGGCCCGTCGGGGTTTGAAAGATTAACAACTTCGTGAAAAGCGCCGTACATAGCGGGCCGAACCAAATGATTCATCCCGGAATCTACCCCGGCAAACGTAATGTGCTCCGTCTCTTTGATGGTGTTTACCGTTGCCAGTAGCACGCCGCATTCGGCTGTAAAAAAGCGACCGGGTTCAAACCAGATTTGGAGCTTTTTAGATGGGTGATTCGAAAGGAATAACTTGAGAGGAGCTACAATTTTTGAAGCAAACTCGTCCATAGGAATTCCACTTTCACCGGCCCGATACGGAATACCCAAACCGCCCCCTACATTAATAAACTCCAGTCTATCGAAGGAAAGGGACGCATTTAACATGACGTTTATGGCTTTCCATAGCGTATCCGTATCCAGAATTCCGCTACCAATATGCTGGTGAAGTCCCCGAACATGCAGATCGTATTTTTGGGAGATGGAATGAATCTGGTCGATCTGTTCGACCGGAATTCCAAATTTGCTTTCGGTGCCAGCCGTAATCACATGTTTGTGGTGGCCTGCCCCGATTTGAGGATTCAATCGAACGCAAACGTCACTTCCGGGATACGTGGCACCCAGTTTTTCAAGCCGGGATAGCTCTCCAACATTTAAAATGGCACCTTTTTGCTTTGCAAAGTGCATCTCCGAATCCGTCATATTATTGGCGGAGAACAGAATTTTATCAACCGGAAACCCTAGTTCAATGGCCAACAGCAATTCAGCCGGGGAAACAGCGTCAATTCCCAGACCTTCTTGCTTTATTCGCTTCATCAAAGGAATAGCGTGATTTGCTTTCATGGCGTACAAAAGCTGCAGCGGTAGCCCATCTAGGTGTTTTTTCAACGAAGAAATTCGGTCGATTAGAACATTTTCTAAATAAACATAAGTTGGGGTTCCAAACGTAGAAGCGACTCGCAGAAGTGTTTCTGGTACGGGGGCTGGCTTGAGCATGATGTTGAAAAAGGAGAAATCGTGCTAGAAAACGAAAATACTTCCGGAGACCGGTCCAAAATACGACCGGAATCGGTCAAAAGAGTACAATAGACGAACAGGAGAGATGAATCGTCTTAATAGGGAGAGTTACACGTCACAGAAGCAGTTCAGCTAATATGTAATCCGCTATCAGGATACTAACGCAACTGACCACGACGGCTTGAGTAGTCGCTATGCCTACGCCTTGAGCCCCGCCTTTGGTATTGAATCCTTTCCAACATGCAACGGAAGTAATCAGAAAACCGAATGCCATGGACTTAGTCATTCCGTAGAAGGGGTCGAACGGTAAAAAATAGGTCCTGGCTCCCAGAACATAGGATTCCATGGACAAATACCCAAGCCATTCTCCGGCAAAACCACCGGCCAATATGGATACCAATGCAGACGCAACGTAGATGGAAGGAAACATCACGGTGCCAGCAATTACGCGAGGTAAAACTAAATAAGCCACAGAGTTGAGTCCCATGGCCTCGATAGCGTCAATCTGTTCCGTCACTTTCATGGTGCCAAGTTCGGCCGCAATGCTCGCGCCCACCCGGGACGCTAGGACCAAACCCGGAATAAGCGCTGCCATTTCCAACATCAAAGTCGGAACGACCACAGCCCCAACAGCTTCCTCCGAGAGAATGGTGTTTTTTAATTGATAGGCCGTTTGCAACGTCGTCACAACGCCAGCAAAACAGGAAGCCAGAAAAACGACCGGCAATGATTCTACTCCAATTTGAACCATTTGAAACCACACAGCCTTTTTGTGAGCCAATGCCTCTCGGGTCGTCGAGAAGGCACGAATCATAAAGATGGCATACTGCCCCAATTTTTGGATGATATCGGTCAGTTTTCCCGTTAGAAGGTTCATAATCGGGCCGATTTTGAGGTCTCTGGTTTGTCTACGGGACGCACTTTAAACTGGACGATCAATTGGATAAGTCGTTTAAATGTAATTGGAACAGTGCCAGAAATCATGTTGACCTTTCCGATTTCGAAGGCTTGTTTCCAATTTCCAGCTAAGGTCCGATAGGCCTCGCGAAGGGTGGTTGAAGGATCATATATGTGCGTGGCTTCCGATGTCACACCATTCAGTTCGAGAATCTTAAAGTTTTTACCACCAATAAGGTCGTCTGAACACGAAACGCGGACGTCGAATCGCCCAAAAAAGAAGCCCTTAGCTGAACCTCCGATACGGTTAAACACTTCTTCTAGGGCTTCCGAATTCAAGTGGGCACCGTTTAGGAAAAGGGCCCCCCTGGCATGAGTACCTACATCCACTAGCTGGAAAATCACTCCAGATTCCAAAACCGAATCTAGAGAGGCCGCGTGGCGCTTTGCAAACACCTTGTACATGCACCTTGCCCGCGGGTCGTCTAGTATGAGTCTTTCCAGTGTGTGCTTTCCATTCCCGACGACCCGGATCAGTATTTTTTGAGTGATTGAGGTGATGTACCCCATTGCTTTACTGGGATGACGCACAAAAAACACCCCAAACTCTTCGCCTGATACGTATTCCTGAACAATTGTAGGTCTCTGTTCGACAGCAAAAAAGGCTTCCACCTCGGACTCAGATTCGATGATGTAGACTCCGTGCCCACGATCTCCTACATCTGGCTTGAAGACAATCGGGAAAGACAAGCCTTCTTCTTTCATGAATCGAAAGGTTGAAGCGACGCCTGTTCGCGAATCTGCTATCAATCGGTATTTGGCTACAAAATCAGAACTAGCCGCCAGCAAATTTAGAATTTCAGATTTCGACTCGCCCACAAATCCACCGTCCGGAATTCCAGGATTAGCGGCTGTGAAAACGGTCAGCGAACGGTGTTTGAAAGCCAACCCAAAGATGTACAGTAACAAGGGTGGATAAAACACGAACGGTGGCCAAAATTCCCAGTGAACCATCCGTTGCCATCTTGCCAAGAGTTTTTTCCTTCCAAGGTGGCTGGTTAGGGGTACTCCAACGTGAAAAATACCGTAGACAATTAGGACTCCCCACAAAAAAACCCAGAATGCATAGGCTTCATAAACCGCCCAAGTAGCTAATATCTGATTTCCCATTAGAGTCGAAACCCCAACAATAATCGGAGTCCAGATAACCGTTCCAATCAGGAAAAGTCCCGTAAACTTCCAAAAAGGGGCTTTCAAAACGCCTGCAGCCACATAGGTCGGAAAACGGGATCCCGGAATGACTCGGCTAACCAATACAACTTTTGTGCCTTCTTTCTTGAACCATGCCTGGCCGCGTTCTAATTGCTCCTTTCGGATGAACCAACAAAACGGAGGTAAAGTGACAATTTTGGCCCCGAAAAGCCTCCCTGCTAAATAGAGACCCATATCACCGGCAAAGATGCCAGCAAAAGTGGCTAATAGGGCAACCTCGAAATCTAGAGACCCTCTTGCCACCATCAGGCCAGCACCAATTGCAGCGAGATCTTCGCTTAAAAATGTCGTCGTGACGATAAGAAGTATCAAAATGACCAGGCCAAAACCTTCGACAGGAGGCAATTCATGAAAGTCGAACGGCTCCTCCGCCCTTGCAACCCGGTCTTCAGTGGCTTCAAACCTGGTTTGAACTTGATGGTTTTCTACTCGGTTCACCCACTCTAGGATGACGTTTGCGGCTTCGTCAGGGTGTTCAAAGGGAATACCGTGCCCCCAGTCTGGAAAGGAGACCAGCTCACTCTGGGGGATAATTCGGTGGTGCTCCAAGGCCACCGAATAGGGTACCAGACTGTCTTTCTCCCCATGCAGGAGAAGGGCCGGCCCTGAATAGGATGATAAATATGCTCGCAAAGGGCGTTGATCGGAGTCGAAAAAGTTACGCGCATAGGGCACCCCCAATAGGGTCTTATCCAAAAGTCCGAAATGAGGGATGAACTCGGACAACGACCATAAGACGCTATACTGTAGGCCATGAACTAAGTGATTGAGGTAGTAATCACCCATCAACTCCAACTCTTGCACACCCAGCGAGGACAATAACACGACAGAAGACAACCTCGAAGGGTCGCGCTGCATTAACTCGGCGACCACACCTCCCGACATGCTATACCCAATTAGGTGAGCCTGTGAAATGCCTAAAGAGTCCAGCCAAGCCGAAACATAGGAAGCATGGGAGGAAAAGGAGTAATCCACCAAGTGCCGAGAAGAACCCTCAAACCCAGGCAAATCAGGTGTTAGCACCCGATAATGGCCGTCTTTGGCCAAGCTCAGATGCATCGGGAGCATAAAAGAGGAAGCCGCCGGACTTCCGTGCAAAAGCACTATAACGGGACTGTCTCCTCCAGAATCCATATAGGAGATATTTAGACTGCCGGACAACTGCTCACGAAAATCGAACTGGGAAACGGTCAACCATTTTTGATCGGCCCCGGGTGAAAAATCGCTTTGAAAAAAGCGCACGCCGTGAGAGAGGATCAAAAGTAGGAGGTACGCGACCAAAAGACGATAAAACGTTCTATTTTTTGGCCGAATAAAATTCATGGATGTAGGAGAACCGAGTATGAGCCGGGAATAGGGAGACCGATTTATACAGGAAAGGCCCTAATTTGGTTACTTTTAGAGCGCTACTTGGACTTTTCTATGTAATAAAGTCGACGGGGCAACACCAAAGTCGGCTTCCGGATCCAATCCTTGCAATCTTAGGATCATGGCGATAAGTGCAAAATGATGGACGGTATGTGCTTGAAGGTACTGAAGTTCTCTGCATAGCGAGGATTGACTGACAACCACGTTTTCGCCTAGATCAGGTGACAACGTCAAGCGAACATCCAAGGGTTTATCCAGGATCGAAAGGCGCTCCAAATCTTGTTGAAGGTGTCGGATGGTGCTTATTGCGAAACTTGGGTCCGTCGATATACGAAGGTCCCGAAGGCGAGCATCATAATCCGCCGTTCCAGCAGCAATTCCCGAAAGTAACATGTGAAAATGCTCCACTAGATGCCGAACGTGTTCGCCGATACTTGAGGTATAAATCGGAGATTGCCGTTTGGTGTACGCATCTTCGCCAATGGTCTCAATCATTTCGATGCACTGACCCAGCAAATGGGAATTAATCGAGATCAACTTAGAAATGTTTGTCATGTGCTAAGCTGGTGTGTTTTTGTGAATATCATGGATACTTTTTTCTTCAACTCGTTGGCTAGATTTTTCCGATCAGAATCAACGATTGGGGTAGGTCCAAACCTCAAGAAAGCTGAGGAGGATTTAATTTTGAGAACACTCCAGAAATGGTGAACAAACGAAACATCATTCCACCAACACAGCGCTGAAGATGCATCCGCAAAAGGAGTTGAGTAGCTAACAGCAGCGAAATGGACGGGGTAAGCAGACATCGCAAAACCGTGCAATAAAGAGGACTTAAATGGTCCAACGGCCTGCCCATCGGTGGTCGTTCCCTCCGGGAAAAAAACAATTCCTTCTCCTTCCTGAATGGCTTTTTCCAACTTTTCGTTGACTCGAAGAACATCTTGGGAACGATTCCGATCTATAAAAATGGTGCCTACCAGCTTACTCAGAATCCCGATAAATGGCCAATTGGCTACTTCAGATTTGGAGACCAAAACACAGCCCGTTTGGGCTTGAAAAAGGACGGCATCCAAATAGGAAAGATGGTTTGAAATCAAACAAAAAGGCGGCTTTGGTGGGTAACCAGAGGTCGTCATTTTAATGTTCAAGATTCTGAGGGTAATTCGTGCCCAATTTTTAGTCATGAATTGCCGCCATCGAATTCTCAATGGGCGTGAAAAAGCAATCGGAAGATTACCAAGGAGGTACAAAATGACCGATACCATCAAAAACAGGAGAAACGCAATCAGCCGAACTGACGCTCTAAGTGCGGTCATGATTTTAGGTGATAAAAAACCGAGGACAGCGCGTCAAAGGAGGTCAAGTCGAAAAGCGTTAAGAAATCTATGGTTTTGAATTCGCGATCAATGGCCGGAGGGCTACAAATCTTGGCCCCAAGGGATAAATAGGTTCGCATGAGTCGAGGAGGAAAATAGGTTCCACTTGTTTCGGTGTCAGTAGGTTGACAACAATGCGAGTCCCGTGGAGGAATGAAAATACTGGAATGAACATGGCCTTTGTTTTCTAAGAAAGCTTGAACGGCCCACGCTTCTGACACGTTTTGCCCCGTTATAGAGCAACATCCGAATAAATACCTTTTTTGATTGACCTTACAGTAATGACCGATTCCTTTCCAGAGCAAATAGAGAACTTGTAGGCTTCTATGGTCCTGTCGAATGCATGCCCGGCCAATTTCGACGCTGTTTTTAAGAAAATCGATTGGAGCCTGGTTTAGATCAAATACGGTGGCCGAATAAAAACCCAGATTCGATGTGGCCGTCTCGTAGGACTGCATGCGATAGGTTCCTACGATTTCGCCGGTCTTTTTAAAGCGAACAAAAAGATGTTGACACTGCGGGTCAAACTCGTCGGCGTCCAATCCTGTCTCACGAGACTCATCCAGTCCTTCGTTCAATTCTTCGTTGAAAACCGTATAACGCAGGCGCTGAACCTCCGTCAGATCACTTTTGGATCGTGCAAAACACAGGTCGTAAGAGCGATTTTGGGACTGCAAGACGTCCTTAATCTGAATACTTTTGGCCTGCATAGGGGTAAAAATCGATTGACAAGAAAATACGGCAACAAAGGTAATTGGATGCGCGGACTCGCGAGATGTTACTCCTTTTCGATTGTCTGTCTACGGCGTGACCTCTACCTTCCAAAATCTATCAAATAAATCGGAGGAAGTATGCCTAGTTCCGTTTCAAAAGTTGCCTGGGACGCCATACCCATGGAAAAACTGTCGTCCAACATTGGTCGAAAGATGGTTTCTGGCGAAAAAGTGATGATAGCTCAGGTATTTTTAGACAAAGGGGCAATCGTTCCGAAACATCAACACCATAATGAACAGATAACCTACATTTTGTCCGGTTCCTTGCGATTTTGGATCGGGGATGATCAGACGGAAGTGGTGGACGTTTATGCTGGCGAAGTGTTACATATTCCATCGAATGTCTGGCACAAGGCGGAAGCTTTGGAGGATACATTAGATGTGGATGTTTTTAGCCCGCCAAGACAAGATTGGTTGGACAAAACGGACGCCTATCTGCGTGGAAAGGGCTAGTCTTCAAGCCATAGTTTCCAATTTTCCCTTTGCGATTTGTCGTATTGCGTCAAAAAGGTCCACCAATTTCGCAGTCTAAAATCGCCATAGGTCAAGGTGTTTCCGTGGCCAGGCATATTTTGCATCCAGTACACGAACCAGCCTAAATGGTCACATTTCCATCGGCTGCATTCAATTTGTTGAAAGCTTCCTGAACCGTCGGGCCTCCAGTCTTCTATGTCGCTTGAAACGGCAGTTGAATTGTCCCATTGATAGTCTGATTCAGCGTTTGGAGGGTAATGAGACCACCCGGCTCGCCTCGGATCGAGTAAGTGATGAGTCGTATCGCTACCCACAAATTTCCCCCAAAAGAGAAGATTTGGCCATTCTTCGGGCGCGGCATCGTCGCGACCATCTACTGCGTTGAGGACAGCCTCGAATTGATGCAGATGATTTTCTACTGCCTCTGCGGCGCCGCGCTGGTAATTGTAGTGAAATAAGGTATAGGTCTTATCTAAGACGGGGAGATCGTCTAGACTACGGTCGCTGTTGGAAATGTCTCCGTACGGCGAAGACATATTGGACTCCCACAAATCAATGACGCCTCCATGATAGCCCCATATCCAAATTTCGTCTGCGTTTTGATCACTAACCCAGGACTCTCCGCCCGTTTGAGCCATTATTTTGGCATAATCCGTCATAGGCATTGGGTTTTCCGGACGGAGATACGTGGGAAGAGGCTCCAAGAATTCTTTTCTCCCTATAATCTTATAAACTAATGACTTAGGAGCCTGTGGGTCTTTGTAGCCGTGCATTCGAGAACCTTCCTCGAGAGCGTCAATTATTCGGTTGGTCACAGAATCGACTTTGGCTTGGGTAAACTCCAGTGATTTGCCCCAATCCCCTGTTACCGATTGATCGATTTTCCCGTCGGAAATGGGAAAATACGAGGCTATGAATACACGAATCGTATCAGGAGGCGAATCCAACTCCGTCTGGCTTTGAGTTTCTACCCCGCACCCAATACTAATGCAGGCGCACGCGCAAAAGAGAAAAATAGGTCTAATCACCAATGGAATCGGTTTCAATTGAGATGGCCTGATCAAATGAAAGGTATAAATAGTGGATTCCCGATCGTGGAGCTCATTTTAGGCAACACTTCGGATTCGACTGAAAAATCCAGACCGGAAGCCGTAATGGTAAAGGCTTTGCCCCGAATTGTAACGTTTTCAAGCGTAAAACTAGACAGTCCGAACAGAAATGGATCAAAAACAACTCCTTCTTGGCTCGGTCTAACTCCGCACACATATTGGATGATTAGATCCAAAATCCAGGAATGCTGATAGTCATCAACACCTCGGAAAATGCTCGGGCGGCCATTTAGAGGGTGATAATGCTCGAACGAGTTAGGCCTTGATGGATCTCCTTCAAAAAACATCATTCGGACGTATTGGGATATGAAGCCAGCCGTCATTTTAGAGAGTTCATCGTCTTTAAATCTGGAGGCACAGGATGCCAACACCTCAGCGATATGGCTATTGGTCATAGGCCAAACCCGGCCGTTCCAAGGGCAGTTTTTCCTTTCTCCTTTCCAGAGTCCGTCGGCATCGAAAAAGGGGTCGTCCACGGAGGAGGAAGGTATGGGGAAGGGGGTATTAAACTCTCGGGGATCATTCAGGTGACGCTTCAAGCCGGGGAGGTGGCTTTCATCAACTAAATCGGTCAAATAGGGGTAAAAACAAACGGCGGCTTTTACGTTGGTCCGCGTCATCGAGGATGGATCGATATCAAAGAACATCTCCGACTTGACATCCCACATCTTCCCAAGGATGGCCGTTCCTGTTTTTTGAGCGCTTTGGGTCCATTTGGTTTCGGCTTCTTTCCAGGAATTCCGCCTAGCAATTTCCGATAACGCCTGCTTAATCTGGTACAGGTATACCGAAACATCCACGCCTTTGAGTCGGAAAACACTTCCCCAATGTTTTTGATCGGCCGTGGATTCTACCGCCACATAACGATGCATGTACTCTTGACCTGTTTCGTAATGATTCAAGATGTCATACAGGCCTGAGCCTTCAGGATCTCGTTCTGAATCAAAAAAAGCTACATAATCCTGCAATGCATGGTACGCGCCGGTTAAAAATTCGGGGTCGGGATGGACGGCATCGAGTTCCAGGATTCGGCCCCAATTGGCATGGTAAAAAAACTCTCCCGGAAGGGAAAGAGGGCCCAAATACCCAATAAACCGACCATCCGGCTGTTGATTCGCAATGAAATTAAGAAGCGAACCTTGAGCTAAGGCAGGATCCAAGAGCCATCGGGTTTCCAGAATATGACACTGTGCGGAATAGGTGATGGGAGCTCTGAAGTATCCAGGGCCTTCGCAAACCGCGGGATAGGGTATACAGGCTGTGCCCCCCGGAATAGCGTTCATGCGGAGTCCAAACAAACGATAGTCGAAATAAGCATTAAACCAGGGGTCGCTCGACGTGAAAGAGGGACAGGTCTCAAAAAAAGATGCCCAATCAGACATTACCTGACACGTTACTTGCTCCCCGAATTCGGGGCATTCCACCTTTATCTCGCAAGTAATATCGATTTCTGCACCTTTCAACCCTATATGCATGCCAGCATACACCACGTTGCCTGGATCGATCGTTTGGTGGTCGCCGGCCAGGTTAAGGCCGCCGTTAAAAGAGTCGTAAAAAGGCGTCGAATCGAATCTGGGCTCGGGAGGGCGGCCTTGAGAAGTGCGTATCGAAATAGAATCTGGAATGTGTGAAGTCAAATTCCATGAGATAGAGAGAGGCAACGAAGGCTGATTCAGCAGATGAAAAGCTGAATTTCCTTGTAGCTGGAATCCCCTTTCGTGAACTGATGCCGTGGATGGATAGAGCACGGAGGCTTCAGGACCCTGGGGGCGTTCCTTGGCTATCCAAATCACAGCATCCGTACAGCCGAGACCGGGCTTGACGATCCACCGTATTCGAATCGTGTCTTCGGTCGACATTGAAATCGTTTCGCGGACAAAACAGGTTTTGTCTCGGGACTCAAAATCCCTTTGGAGTCGGTCGGGTTGCCAGTTTCGATCGGTCATCTCCATTTCAAAAGCAACAGCATTGGGAGCAAGCAGCGAAAGCGTACCTAATGGCCCAATGGGGTGGTTATAGAAATGAGCTTCATCCCATAAACCCAACACGTGGCTGTATTTCGGGTGAGTAGGGGCGTAAATGAGCCGTTGCGCATTTGATATGACGCACTTATCCGTTCTTCGCAAAGCTTCAAGCCGTTTGGATCCGGATTTCGGCATGGGCTCGTTGTACGACTAGGGTGTTGGAAGGGTTGGGGTTGGGTCCACTGTCATAGTTTGCCTCAGGAAATCCCGAAACCCCTTGGTGTCGTAATTTGCCATTCCAAAGTGCACGGTGGCCATTTGACCGGACGGCGATATCACATAGGTAGTCGGCAAAGATCGAACTGCATACATTTCTGGAACGTTTCCGGAATATCGATACATGGGTAACGTGTAGCCTTTCGCTTCAACGAATCGTTTGGCCGTTTCTACATCATCGTCGGTTGAAATGAGGACAAACGCGATGTTTTCGTCTTTCAAGTCCTCGTACAAATTCTGGATAAAGGGCATTTCGGCTAGGCAAGGCGCACACCAGGTTGCCCAAAAATTGACGAAAATGGTTTGTCCTCGGAGGGATTCGAGAGAAAGGGGCTCTCCTTCGAACGAAAGTAGTTCGAGATCGAAATTAGCCGGAACGTTGTTCGTTTCGGCATATCGAACGTCGGCTTGCATAATGCCCGTATACAAAAGCCCCTGTTGCAGCCATCCCTGAACCACTGTGCCTTGGTCTGTGTATCGAATAAATAGAAACACCGCCACCATGAGGCCCCACGTTAGGATCGATTTCTTCCGGGAAGTGGACTTTTCTTTGGTACTAGGGTCGGTCATAATAGAAGCAACGGGTTGATGATTTAGCGTTGGTTACGTCAACCGGTAAAGTGTTTCAATTAACATAAATACAAAGACGTGGTCTGCAAACTTCTGAATCCTATCATTGACTTCCCCCGGTGAGTTTGAACTCAATCGTTTGGAACGCAAACTCACGCTCTCCAATCGATGGAATGGAAACGATCAGTTCATTGTCCTCTAGTTTGGCTCCAATGAGGGAAACGATGGATGAAGAGCCTTCAGTTTGCAACCTATATGTAGTTCCTCTCTTACCTTCAACACGAAGCATGGCCTGGAGGCCGTCATTCGTGTATTCTAGAATTCGTAATCCTTTGTTTTCATCTCCAACCTGGCTGTTCCAAATAGGAGGAACGATTTCTAGGCTTCGATTTACCTTTACTTCTATTTTTGTTTGGCCCCGGTCAAGTGGCCAATCTGAATGGATTTGGACGAGTTCTGCCGTTGTTTTGGTGGTGAAAGGAACGCTTCGGCCGTTCACCAAAAGCGATTGAATTCGTGCTCCAGGTTGAAAAACGGGGTTAAACAACAACTGCGACGTGAAGGGAGCTTCAATCTGGTTTTCAATAACGGGCTGCACCAGAGTCGACACCGTATAGGTATCCACGCCATCGATCTTCTCGTATTTGATGTCGGCGAATGCGTTTGTGAGGGCCACGTGACGGATCTCGTATTCCGACCAATCGGCGGGAACGGCGGGAGCAAAGGTCAGGGCATGGTTGGAACTGGAGTAATCGATTCCAAACAGGCCTCGGATGGTTGGAAGCACGGTGGCCGCGGTACAAAAGCCTTGATGGGGGACAGATTCCTGGGGCCACGTATGTCTAGCACCTGAAAAGACCTCCGTTACGTCTCCCAAACTACGCTCCCAAACGTGCCCAACGGAGGCCATTAGATTCGAATATCCTTGCAAAGGGAGGCCGCGTTTATACTGGGCTGTTGTAACCCAACTCGTTAAAAATGGCCAAACGGCGCCATAATTGTAGTTGAGAGGCTCATAGTAATCACTTGTGGTGGATAACATGCGGACGCCCCAATCCGTGGTCAAATCGGAATAGTTCATCCGACGAAGGGAAGCTACGGCTCGCTGGTCACTGCCGTCCATAAACATGAGCCCGACGGCGCTCCAGGGCGTGATTTCTGAAACCGTTTCTCCCTTTTTGTTGAATGCGTATACATATTGACCGACGCCTTCGTCCCAGAATTTTTCAAATGAAGCGGTTGCTCGGCTGGCTAAATCCTCAATTTCAATCATTAAATCTTGGTCGCCGTTCAGTTTGGCCAGTTCTTTCATGGCCCTAAGCGACTGAATCCATACGGCGCCCAAATAAATGTCCGTTTGAATGCCCGTGAGTGCTCCAAATTCCAAAGCGCCTAGCCCGGCGGCTTCGTTGTCCATCAGGCCATCGCCATCGAGATCGGTTCCACGAGACCATTCAAAGGCTTTTTTAAGCGCGCTCCATTGTTCGCGGACAACGTCGAGGTCGCCGGTTGCTTCGTAGTACGCGTGTAGTGCCACAATAAAATAGGGGGACGTATCGGCGTGTATAAACGAATAGGGATAGTCACCGAACCAATCGACATAATCCACCGCCTGCGTGATTTCGTGCGGCATTTTACCATCCGCCCGTTGGAAAGGGGACATGAAAGTGATCGCATCCCGGCTCTGAGAAAAAGCACCTAAGGCATTGAGGCTCAACGAGTTGAGATAGGAGTCCCCTCCAAAAAACCAGCCGAATCCGGGTCGTCCACCCATCCCGGCTTGCGCGAGGCCGGCCATCATCCCGGTGCCCTTTATGTCTGGGTTTTCGACAAACAAACCGTCGTAGCTAAACTTGGCCCATTCGAGAGCTTCATCGAGGGCGGGCTCGGGTGTTTTTATGGATATCGTTTGCTGTTGCAGGCTTGCCGCGTGTGAATGCGCGTCCAAATAGGCCTTTTGAGGGTTCTGGGCCAATCTATCGTAAGTCGCTTTTACTGAATCCCGATCACCTTTTCCGCCCGCGATGAGAATGGGAATCAATCGATTGCGAACTGAATGGGGATCTTCAATCGAAATCCGAAACTGATTTGGATTTTCGCCGAGCATGTGGGCAGGTGTATAAGACATGTTTTGTCCTGCCGGAGAGCCTAAATACCCGTGATTTTGACGCGAAGACTCTGAAATCAAATAGGCCTTGATGGAATCATCCCACCGCGCATATTGGCCCCCCAGACCCGCTGGCCACATCGGCTGCATAGTCGGGACAAAACTGGCTACAACGGAAAGCGGTTCAACCGCGTCAATGTCCAGCAGCAATACAGCCCCAGCCTCATTCGGAGGTACGACAATGTGCAGCGTTATAGTGAACGACTGATAAACATAGGTGAAACTTGTTACATCAGGACGGACTTCGATTCGCGTAACTAAGTCTCGTCCCCGTAAAGGCTGGGTGCTCGAACCAATGAAAAACGAAAGGTCAAAGTGGATAAAAAGCTTTAGTGGCCACGCCCAGGCTTCAAATTCCCCGGCTTCGTTACCAAGAATGCCGAACTTGCGACCCGTCTGGTCGAAATAATTGGCCGATGATGCTTCTTGAACAATAACCAAATCAGACAATTTGAGGTCGAATTCGGGAATTGAACCGGGCAGCGCCTGAGCCGCCACCCTTTGACTGGGAAATAAGGCCAACCACATCAATCCCAAACTGAATAAAAAGCTCTTTAGAGGATGTAATCGACAATTCATAGCTATCAAATCTGTTGTTTTCCCAGGCTCTACGGCACCCTCGGCAAATCTTACGACTTTATACCCGAAAGCGAAATTCCTTCGATAAAGTAGCGTTGTGTGGCCATAAAAAGTATCAGAATTGGTAATAAAACAACGACGGCCGCCGCCATTTGAAATGGCCAATTAGTGCCTTGTAAGGAAGAAAACATCGCTATTCCGACTTCCAGTGTTCGCATGTCATTTTTAGAAGTAACGAGCAAAGGCCACAGGAAATCTTTCCAGGTGTTCATGAAAGCAAAAACTGCCAACGTGGCCAAAGCGGGCCTCGATAGTGGCAAGATAACTTTCCAATAAACCGTCCATTCGGATGCGCCTTCCAGCCGGGCCGCTTCCTCGTACGAGGTTGGAATCGTTAGAAAAAACTGACGGAGCAGAAAGATGCCCCACACGCTAGTTAGAATAGGGGTGAAGAGTGCCCAATAGGAATTCATCCATCCGAACGTAGCCACGATAAGGTAGGCTGGGATGAGCGTGACAATTGAGGGCACCATCATCGTAGACATGAATAAGGCAAAAAGTCCGTCTCTGCCCTTAAAACGAAGGCGGGCAAACGCATACGCTGCCATGGAGCAGGTAATCAACTGACCCAAAACGGCGATTGTGGTAACTAAAAAGGTGTTCAGAAAAAACCGCCCAAATGGTAACATGGTCAAGGCGCCAGTATAATTTGACCACTTGATTTCTTTTGGAAATAGACGCGGGGGAAATTGGTATACCTCCACTTCGCTCATAAGAGAGGTTGAAACCATCCAAATGAAGGGTATCAGCATGGTGACGGCCAACAAACCCAGACAAATGGTCGAGATCCAATTATATACGCGGCTTTCTTTCACGAATATGTAACCCGCTTGCGCGTAATTCTGAACTGAAGCCAGGTAATGGCTCCCACAATTAGAAATAGAATCCACGCCATTGCCGAAGCATATCCCATTTGTAAAAAGTCGTACGCATTTCTGTAAATGTTATGGACTACGACTTCGGTGGCATCGAGCGGTCCTCCCTCGGTCATTATAAATACAAGAGTAAAGACCTGAAAAGATGAGATCACTGAAGTCACTAGAATAAACAGCGTGGTTGGCCGCAAGAGTGGGAGGGTAATATGCACGAATTGGTGCCACCAATTGGCTCCGTCAACCCGCGCCGCATCGTAATAAGTGGATGGTATTCCTTTCAAACCAGCTAAAAATATGACCATCTGGTATCCTATGCTGATCCAGATGTTGACAATCATCAAAGAAATCAGGGCGGTCTTGGGGTCGGTAAGCCATGTACCCGGCGGAAGTCCGAAGAATCGGAGCCCGTAATTGACAAGTCCAAACTCCGGGTGATACATCCACTGCCAGACCATCGCGATGGCTACCATCGATGAAACCGAAGGGAGAAAGAAAATCATCCGCCAAAAAGCCATCCCACGAGTGTTTTTAGAGAGTAACAGCGCTATTCCAAGGCTAATAACCATGCCAATAGGCACGTGAAGTGTGTAAATAAACGTGTTGGAAATGGCTTTCCAAAACTGGGCATCCGACAGTAAAGCTTCGAAATTGGACGTGCCCACAAAGGGTTTGTTGGACGATATGATGTCCCATTGATGGAAACTCAAATACAGCGAAAAAACGAGCGGAATGAGCACAAAAACGAATAAAACGACAAAAGAAGGTGTTATAAAACTGAGACCGGTTGTCAGTTCATAACGGTGCTTCCTCCGGACGGAAACAATGGATGCCCCCACTCCAATCAGAACCAATAGGCAGCCCCAGTACAAAAACCCCATTATTTGCGAGTTTCCTGAAAGGGGCGCAAAGTCCTTGGACTGTGCCGCGTTTGTCGCAATTAATTGGTCGATTTCCTGAGAGGCCTTCTCCATGACCACGGGCAGGGGTTCATTTCCAAAAAGCGTCCGGTCGAGCGCCGATTCGAGAATGTATTCGATACGGGAAAAATCGTCGATTTTCGTACCCCAGCTTTGCCGGCCAAAGGCAGCCTCTTCCATGAACACCTGTTCTATGCCGAAAGGGTCGTTGCTTGCCTGAATGGCAGCCACCTTCTTTAAACTAGGAATTCCAATTGGGGATTCGGCGCGGATGAGTTGGGCCTCCTCGCTACTCAAAAAAGCCGCCAATCTCACGGCCCACTCGCGATGAGGACTACTTTTTGAAACACTCCAGCCTGCCGCGTAAATCACGTTCGATTTTTGGCCCTTGAAACGCGACGGCAGGGGCGCCACCCCAACGTCTAGATCGCCACTTTGGAGGTAGGGTCGCATCCGTACGTAAGCCCAACGTCCGCTGGGCATCATAGCGAGCCGCCCGCCATAAAACATGCCAACAGTGCCCTGAATCGCGCCACCTCGGCTGTTTCCCACGCCAACCATCGGGGGAGTCACGCCATGTTTGACTCGTAAATCGACCAAAAACTGAAAGGCCTCCAGGGTTTTCTCGGAGGTTAAAACTCCCTTCGTGGTCGTTCCATCCGGAGCAAACAAGTCTCCGCCGTTAGTCCAAATCCAGGGCTGCCACAAATACAGTTTGTTGTCAAAAGCACTCCCGAACTGGTCTGGCTTTCCATCCCCATCCTCGTCCAGGGTTAATGCTTTTGCGGCCGATAGAAAATCATCCCAGGTCCAATCTTCGGACGGATAAGGGAGATTGGCTTTGCGAAAAAGAGCGCGATTGTAGTAAATCAGGAGTGGAGTAAAATCCTTTGGAAAGGCCAAAAGCTCGCCGTTATTCAAAAAAACGGCCCGTACCGCTTCGTAATAATCGTCGGGATCGATGCCTGTTTGGGGCTCATAGGGACTAAGATTTACCAATAAACCCCGATTCATGAGGGCGGGGATGATCGGACTATCAAGCAAAAACACGTCTGGAACGGTGCCAGCGGCATAGGCGGCTAGTATTTTTTCGCGATAGCTTGACGGAATGGACTCGTGCTCTACCGTTATTTCGGGGTAGAGCTGCATAAATCGTTCCGCCATCCGCTGTTCGAGTTCGAATTCTTCCGCACTAGCCCACGTTGCGACGCGGAGAGTGATTTTCGGCGGACGCTCCGTAGAAACGATAGGATTGGAGCCCGTCGAGGGCGAGCTGCGTTCCTGTGCAATGATCTGCGCCGGCCCCAAGGCCCATAAAAAGGTGACAATGACCAGACCGCTCCGTACGGTGTACCTCATCCGACTAAACCATTTTGGGGTTCAATCACGGCTCCGTGTCCGATTGACGTAGCCCACCAACCGGATCGAGCTTCAAAAGTGGTCTCGTAAGCATCGGCCACCAGGGCGGCGTCTTCTTCTGAAAAGTCGGGTGATGTCATGGCAATACAAGCGCCGCCCCACCCGGCTCCCGAAAGCCGGGCTCCAAACACCTTTTCGTTGGCGCACAATTGGGACACCAAAAAATCTAGCTCTGGGCTGGAGTTTTCGAAGAGGGACCGGGAGCTGTGGTGGGATTCGTTTAAAAACCTACCAGCGGCTCGTAAATCACCAAGCTGTAAAGCGCGCATAAACGAGCCTACACGACGTTGCTCCCCAGTTACATGCTGTGCTCGGCGCACGAGCACTTCGTCCATAATGACGTCGTAAGCTTTGATATCCAACGGGTGGAGGTGGGCCAGGTGTCGTATGCCCGGAATGACTTTGGAGAGGGCAATGAGGGCATTGCGACATTCACGATGCCTGATTTCGTATGGAGAATACTTTAGTTCATGCCGAATGTGTGTTCGAAAAATGAACAGCTTTGCCGCCTCCGCTAAAGGAAAATTATGGTGTCTTCTCGAACTGGCGTCCAACACGACAAGGCTGTTGGTTTTGCCAAATCCGACCACAGTTTGGTCCAAGAGGCCACACGGGACGCCAACAAAACGGTTTTCAGCCCGATGGCTCAATCCAACTAACGCGGCCGTCGACAAATCATAACCAAGCACTTGGTTTAAGGCCAGGGCGGTTGCCAACTCAAATGCGGCGCTACTCGCTAACCCCTCACCCTGTGGAATGGCGGAATCGACGGCTAGGTCGAATCCAAATTCGTTTGATCCGATCATTCTGAGCTCATCAAAAACGCCCAGAGGGTAGGAGGTCCAATGGGGCAGATCCTGCGTGTCGTACGATTTGACATCCGTATCGACTCGCTCGCCTTCATTTTGACTAAAAAGCCGGATTTGTGAGTCCTCTCGCAACCGGATTGCTACCGAAAGACGGCGATCCACACAGGCTCCAACTACCGTTCCGCCGTTATAGTCGGTGTGGTTTCCAATCACTTCAATGCGACCGGGAGCAGACGCCAACACCGTTGGGGAATGGTTAAATTGATCGACGAATATCTGTTGTATGGGGTGCATGCTTAAAAATCGTGCTTCGAGGTCAGATTCGCTACCTTAAAAACCCGTGCTTTTGAAGATTCGAGTAGGTTGAAGATCGCTGACAACTGCTGCCGAAGTCAGTCGTATACTTCGCCGAACACTTTGCTGCCAGACGCATGCTTTCGTATAAAACGTTTAAATCAGAGAAAGGAGAAGATTGGGTCGTGTTCGTCCACGGGGCGGGCGGGAGCTCTGCGGTTTGGTTTAAACAGATTCGTGCTTTTCAAAAAGAGTTTAATGTTTTGTTGGTAGACCTTCGAGGTCATGGACGATCCAATCAGTTTCACGGAGATGGGTCTAAATACAGCATCAACGCGATTAGCAGTGACATTTTAGATGTTTTGGATCAAATCAACATAAAATCAGCCCATTTTGTAGGCGTTTCTCTGGGAACGATTCTCATTCGATCCATTATTGATCTGGCGCCCGATCGGGTACAGTCTGTGATTTATGCTGGTGCGGTGGTCGGTTTTTCCGCCATGGCGCGCATTTTAATCGTAGCGGGTCAGGCGTTGAAGTATATGGTGCCTTTTAAAACGCTTTACGCAACGTTTGCCTGGATCATCATGCCTGGAAAAAAGGCAGAGGAAGCCCGAAAAGTGTTTAAACGAGAGGCCAAGCGGGTTACACCGGAAGAATTTAGACG
Source organism: Bacteroidota bacterium (assembly GCA_027622005.1). Classification (GTDB taxonomy): domain Bacteria; phylum Bacteroidota; class Rhodothermia; order Rhodothermales; family UBA10348; genus UBA10348. The sequence continues at coordinate 28,912 of JAQBZH010000016.1, forward strand.
GTGGCTCGGGTTGATTCCTGAGGTGAACAGACGATTGCGAAAATGGATGTCTGAAGTGTCTAGACCCCGATCGTTGTATTTGATGGGGGGAAAAGACTATATGTTTCTGCCTCCTGCTCGCGCCATAGTCGGGAAAACACCTAATTCTTTTCTTCAGGTGATTTCAGGGGTGGGGCATGTCTGCAATATTGAACGTCCCGAACGGTTTAACGAAATTGCAATTTCTTTTTTGCTTCATTCTCCGCAGCATTCCCGTTAAACCAAAAGAGCCGGAAAAACGCGGTAAAGCTACTTTGACCGGGTAACGGTAAAGGTCACAAGGTCCGCCAGAGAGTTTCTCGCATCATTTTCCGGTAGTCGATTTAGGATCTGGTGCGCTTCTGAAGCAAATTCCATCATCTTTTCGGTTGCATAGGCTATGCCTCCGTTGGACTCGACAAACATTCCAACATCGCGAATGTCTGTTTTCGACTTTCCCTTTTTTCGCACAATGGCGATAATGCGCTTTTTTTCCGCTTTCGAAGCTTTTCCCAGAGCGTGAATAAGCGGAAGCGTCATTTTTTTCTCCTGCAAATCAATTCCGAGCGGCTTGCCGATATCCTTGACGCCAAAGTCGAACAAATCGTCCCGAATCTGGAATGCCATACCCATTGCCTGGCCAAATTCCCTAAATAAGAGGATGGTAGCTTGGTCAGAGGTCGCCGAGGACGCGCCGCAGGAAGTACAAGCCGAGAGGAGCGATGCCGTTTTGTCTGAGATGATTTGAAAATAGGTCGCTTCGTCAATGTCCAGTTTTCGGGCTTTTTCTATTTGAAGCAGTTCCCCTTCACTCATACGTTTCACGGCGTCGGAGACAATATGCAATAGTTGATAATCTTTGTTATCGAGGGCCAAAAGAAGTCCTCTGCTCAACAAAAAATCACCTAAAAGAACCGCAATTTTGTTTTTCCACAGCGCATTGATTGAAAACATACCCCGTCTTCTATCGGCATCGTCGACCACATCGTCATGCACTAGCGTGGCCGTGTGCAACAGCTCGACTAGCGCTGCTCCGCGATAGGTAGACTCTACGATGCCTCCAGCCGCTTTAGCCGACAGAAGGACTAAAATGGGCCTCATTTGCTTTCCTTTCTGACGCAAAAGGTACTGAATGACCTGATCCATCAAAAAAACATGGGACCGCATCGCTCCTCTGAAATAACCCTTGAAATGAGCTAATTCAGCGTCAATGGGTTGCTGAATGCTATCCAAAGAAATTTTTCGGCGGTCGTTTTTTTCGAGGGATACCATAGGTTCGATCGAAGTCATGCGTTTAAGTCCGAATTGCAATGAAGCCGCAGCTTAAGTGGTGGGAGATTTTATTTGAATTGATAATCGGTTCTTCGAAGCAAAAAAAGGAAGAACGGAACTCCGAAAATGGCTGTTACAATTCCAACCGGCAACTGTTGGCCTGGCAGAATGCTGCTAGAAAGCGTATCGGCTATCACCAAAAACAGTCCACCACTCATAAATGATCCGGGCAGGACAAATCGATGATTTACTCCCATGATGCTTCTAACCGCGTGTGGGATAATGAGCCCTATGAAACCAATAGCTCCCGATAAGGCCACTAGCGTGCCTGTAACGAACGCAGAGATAACGATAAGCAGTTTTTTGATCGATTCCACCTTGATACCGAGCGATCGCGCCGGTTCTTCCCCCATAAGCAAAGCATCCAGGGATCTAGAAATTGAGATCAGGACAAGCAAAGCAAGTAAGGTGACCGCTGAAGCTATCGGAAGATCAGCCCACGTCACTTTATCAAACGAACCCATGAGCCAAAATAACACGGCCCGCATCTTGTTCAAATCCGGAGATGCAAATGTCACAAACGATGAAATCGCGGCCATCAACGATGCCATAGCGACGCCCGCAAGCAATAATCTAGATACGGAAAGGCTTTTGCCAGATCGGGCCACGAGATACACGATTGTTATTGATAGTAGGGCTCCCAAAAAGGCCGCCAACGTGATACTCAGCTGAGTCGCGATCAAGGTGGGTAAAAATCCAAGATAAAAAAGAGAAGCTCCGGCAGATGCGCCGCTCGATACACCCAATATATAAGGTTCAGCAAGCGGGTTTCTGACCAGAGCTTGCATCGCTACCCCAATTATGGATAGGCCTCCACCTACTACAAATGCTGCGAGCGCCTTGGGCAGCCGTAAAAGCAGAACGATTTTAAGCGTGGGAATCGGGTCGGTTTGAGTAGAAGAAAATAGGGCATTGGTCAAAATCCGAAACGACGTGTCCAATGGGATATAAACCGATCCAAATGCCATGGATAGGCTGAGGACTGGCACGATGGCCAAAGCCAGCACAACAAGTATAATTACATTTTTTCTCACGGAATCTCAGGAAGATCGCTGAACAGTTCAGGATGAGCCTTTTGCGCCATAATTAATGCTGCATCTACGTTTCGTGGACCCGGACGAAGGATAAAATTCTGGGGGATTGAGAAGACCGCACCGGATTTAATAGCCTTTAAGTCATTCCAGGTTGGATGATGTTTAACGAGTTCTAACGGGTCAAAATCATCACCAAAGGTGCCAAAAATAAGGTCAGGGTCTTCTGTAAGCACCCATTCGTCGGACAGGGGAGCTGCTATATCGATTTCAGCCGTTAAGGACTCAATTCCCGCCCATTCAAACAAGTCCTGAACGTAGCTCCCTTTTCCAAATGAGTAGCTGGTTACTTCTGAAATCAAAAAGATAGCTCTCGGCTTTTTTCTAACCTTCTCGGTAAGGCCCACCAGATTATTAACACGCATCTGGAGTGACTCTTGGACCACGGCGGCAACCGAATCAGTCCCCAGAAGTGCCCCCGCTATCCCAATCGAATTATAGACCGCATCCCAGGAGCTCCCATCGAGAAAAAAGACTTCAATACCCAACGATTCAAACACCGTAACGTGTTGTGGGTCATTCACTTGGGAGGATGCGAATACGATATCCGGAGTCAGTGCGACGATTGCTTCAAAATCCATCGGCAAGACAGAAAACCGGGGAAGTTGAGTGACTTCATCGGGAAAAGTGTCTACGTTGCTCACCCCAACGAGCAGGTGTAATCCGCCTGCTGCAGCGACAATTTCAGTGGCTCCGGGGGCAATGGTAACGACGCGCTGAATCGGGGTATCGGATGGAAATTTGCGTCCCAAAGCATCGACCATTCCCTCGGTAACAGCCGATGTCTGGAAGGATTGGTTTTCAGCCGGACTACAAGAAAATGCAAAAAGCGCGATCGGGAAAATAAATAGAGCAAATCGCCTGCGAAAAGACATCGTCAAAACTAATTTCGATAAAAAAGTGAGGGTAAGATAGCGAATCGACGAGGATCATCAGATACAATTGACTGCAAACTTCTTAGATTCCGGAAAGATTAAAAACGGATCCAACACATTTGGCAGCCTCAGCGTTAGCTCCCATATCGGAGCTGAAGATTTCACCCGACAATGTCCTCGTAATTTTCAATCCAGCCGCCGGATCTGGTCGTTTGGGCGCGCGAGAGCTAGATATACGCGCTGAATTGAAGCAGTCGCTCGGAAGGACACCTATCGCATCTACGTCTAAAAAGGGTCATGCACGGGAATTGGCAGCCAATTTGTCTTCCAATATTCAGATGGTAGTAGCCATCGGGGGAGATGGAACGGTTCACGAAACGGCTTGTGGATTAGCCGAGTCCAATTCATCGGCTGGGATGGCCGTGATTCCCATGGGAACGGGTAACGATTTTGCACGTGCCCTGAAAATGCCGATCGATTGGAGAAAAGCCATAAACGAAATTCGATCTGCAAAAAAAATCTCCTCAGATATGGGCCAAGTTAAGTGGAAAGAGGAGGGAGGTGACTTCTCGGATTATTTTGTTAATGCGCTGGGAATCGGATTTGATGCGTTTTGTGCACATCTAGCGCCTAAATACAAGGGCTGGCCGTTCGGTATTGGGTATACCGCTTCCATTGTAGCGGGGCTAAGGGAATGGGTTTCGAGCGGGGCAACGGTTTGGGATACATCATTCGAAAAAAAGCCCATTTTTTCTGGTCGAATGATGTTTACAACCATAGGAAATGCCCAGGATTCAGGGGGTGGTTACACCGTTAATCCCAAGGCGTTGATTAGCGATGGTTTATTGGATGCTTGTATCGTAGAGGATCTAAGTTTTTTCCGAGCCCTTTCGATCTTACCGTCAGCCCGAGATGGAAAACACCTTTCAAAGAAGGAAGTATCCTACTTTCAACTTCAGAATATGCTGATTGAAACGGATAGAGGCCTTCCGATCCATTCGGACGGGGAGGTTAAAACGCTTCAAGCCCGCTTGATAGAAGTGAATGTTTTACCTGGTAAAATCGCGGTTTTCGTGCCAAATAGCGCTCCGGAAATCCTTTAACGGACATCGTATTTTAGACTTTTTGGTCAGGGAATAAAACGGACTATGAAGCGTATCATCTCACTATGAAGGCGGAAGAAAAAAGAAAGATTATTGAGCGACTCCAAAATCGGTACCAGAGCGTATCGCGTTCGGCATCGGCTGGAGTTGGTTTTGATTCCTCTTTTACGGCTTTAGATAGGCTAGTGGACGCCGGTGCCTGTCGATTTGGAATCTGTGTAGACCAGCCAGATCGGTATAGTTTTGCTGCCTGCGACCTTGCGCCTCCTTTGGCCCGGATGATTGACCATACGGCCTTGAAGCCCGAAACGACCGAAAAGCAGATTCGGGAGTTGTGCGAGGAAGCTCGGAAATACTGTTTTGCTTCCGTTTGTATCAATCCTTGTTACGTTCGTTTGGCTTCCGAGCTCTTGTCGGGCTCTCCTGTAGCCGTTTGTACGGTTATTGGTTTTCCGTTGGGGGCATCGGCTTCCCAGGTCAAAGCGTTGGAGTGTGAGATTGCCATTCGGGAAGGCGCAACCGAGGTCGATATGGTATTGAACGTGGGAATGCTGAAAAGCGGACATCACGCGTACGTTGAAGATGACATTCGGGCCGTTGTAGACGCGGCCCGATCAGCAGCTAACAGTCGAACCGCGCGGCATAAAATTGTCACCAAAGTGATACTCGAAACCGCTCTTTTAACAGATGAAGAGAAAGTAATTGCTTCCGTTCTGGCTCAGAATGCAGGCGCCGATTTCGTTAAAACATCGACGGGATTTTCAGGTGGCGGGGCAACCGCAGCGGACATAGCGCTAATGCGCCGGGCGGTGGGTCCGCGAATGGGCATCAAAGCATCGGGTGGTGTACGAACCAAAGAAGACGCGGAATTAATGATTGCGCACGGTGCGACGCGCATAGGAGCCAGTGCTTCGGTAGCGATTTTGAAGGGCAAAACCGGCACGTCAGGGTATTAACATGAAGTTTTTAGCTCAACTGACCCATCGATCTGTTTTATTTATTGGTTTATCCATTCTCCTTTTCGGTTGTTCTTCGTCGGGGAGCGTGAATACGTTTGAAACTGATTCGCAACCGACGGGCCCGACCAAGTGGTCTGAGGTGGAAAAGATTGATCTCGACGCGTTTCCCGAAGTCCCTGTCGAGATTGATCGCGACGTCAAACACGACGTTCCCGAGATTCTGATGAAAAGTAAAGCCGACGACAGCGTCATAGAGCAGGTCGACGGGTTTCGAGTTCAGGTTTTTTCCTCAGTCGGACAATACGAAGCCATTCAGGCAGAAGACCGGGTCCGAGATTGGATTAATTCGCTTAGTGAGCAAAGACGAACGGTTTTGGGCATTCAAACGGCTCCGGTCATTTACAGCCTGTACAAGCAGCCTTATTACCGAGTTCGTGTGGGAGACTACCTTACGAGGGCTAGGGCCCAAACCATTTTGAATGCCTTAAAATCAACCTTTCCAGGGGCATTGGTTGTCCCTGATGTCGTTCAGGTTAGAAGGTAGCGATTTCGCCCGTTTCACTCATTTCGCCCGTTTCGCCCGCTTCGCTCGTTTCGCCCGCAAAACAAGCCGCCCCAATAATGCCGGCTTCATTCTCCAGGCTAGCGTAAAGCAACGTGGCCCGAGTCGATAGGTACTTAGAATACAATGCAACCTTGGCGGGCCTTGAAACCCCTCCGCCAATGATAATGGTATCGGGGGCAAACAAGAATTCAATGCGATCCAGATATTTCTGGAATCGAGACGCCCATCGTTTCCACGAAAGACCTTCGTTGACCCTCGTACGATCAGATACATACAGTTCAGCAGCGTCTCCTTTCAGCCTTAGGTGTCCCAATTCCGTTCCTGGAATGAGCACCTGGTTGTAAAACATGGCCGAACCGATACCCGTACCCACGGTAAAGAAAAACACCAACCCCTGTGATTTCAGGCCCTCTCCGAACTTTACGGAAGCGATTCCGGCAGCGTCCGCATCGTTGATCACGGTTACTTTACAGTTCGTTTTTTCCGAAAGCAGTTTTTCAACGGGCGTGTCCAGCCATAGGGCGTGAATATTGGTGGCCGTCCGGACCAATCCGTGTTCTACCCTTGCCGGAACGGTACAACCTATTAATCCCTTCCATTTAAAATGCTGGACGATTTCAAGCACAACGTCTGCGATGGATGAAGGCGTTGCGTCTTCCGGGGTGGGAAGGCGAAATCGCTCTGCCATCAATTGGCCTGTCTGGATGTTTACCGGAGCTCCCTTTATCCCGGTGCCGCCAATATCAATGCCTAAAACTTCCAAAGTGGTTCCGTTTTTTTCGATTGATGCTAAATTAGTCGTTTTGAGAGAGCCCGGCAACGCCGGTAAGCGTATGTTTCGGATGAGCAAATGATAGCTGTCTGTTTCGACTGATTCGATCAATCCGTTTAGAAGGCCGAATAGTAGGTTTATGTCAATCCATTCTCTAGCTGGCAAAGCGGCTCCCAAAAAGTTTTTAATCAACGTAGACGCTCTAATCGGGGCGTACTACGATCAAGTACCCAATATTGAAGACCCCATTCAACGGGTTTCTTTTGGGACGTCGGGTCACCGCGGATCATCTCTCGATACCCGGTTTAACGAAAACCATATTCTGGCGACTACTCAGGCGATATGTGATTACCGGGCGTCTATTGGGATACAAGGGCCTCTTTTTGTCGGAAAAGACACCCATGCGCTTTCGGGTCCCGCTACCGATACGACGTTGGAAGTTTTGGCCGCCAATGGAGTTGAGGCCAGGTACCAGTCTGACGGGGGCTTCACTCCGACTCCCGTTATATCCAATGCCATTTTGTCGTTTAATCGGAATTCGAGTGGCTTGCAAGCGGACGGAATCGTCATCACCCCGAGTCACAATCCACCCAGGGATGGCGGGTTTAAGTATAATCCGCCTTCGGGCGGACCTGCCGGGAGCGAGATTACGCAATGGGTTGAAAAAAAGGCTAACGAGTACTTAGGGAAAGGATTGAAGGGGGTAAAACGATTTTCGCTAGGGAAGGCATTGACTTCAAAGAATGTTCAGGCCACGGATTTCAAGGCATCGTATATCAATGGGCTGCAAGAAGTTATTGATTTTGATTCCATTCGATCTTCTGGACTAAAAATAGGAACGGACCCCTTGGGTGGGGCCGGTACGTTTTACTGGGCCGGAATTGCAGAGAAATATGGGATCAACCTGAGTGTCGTCAATGAACGCGTAGACCCGACCTTTTCATTTATGAGGGTGGACTGGGACGGTAAAATTAGGATGGACTGTTCATCTCCCTCGGCCATGGCCTCCTTGATTGAATTAAGGAATCAATTTGATATCGCGTTCGGAAATGACCCGGATTTTGATCGACACGGAATAGTTACACCTGATGGGGGCCTAATGAATCCCAACCACTATCTGGCCGTGGCCATAGACTATTTATTTACCTCCCGGTCACTTTGGCCAGAAAGCGCGGGGGTTGGGAAGACCCTGGTCTCGTCTTCAATGATCGATCGGGTGGCAAAAGCCGTAAATCGATCGGTTTACGAAGTGCCCGTTGGATTCAAATGGTTTGTCGATGGGCTCTTGGACCGAAGTTTAGGTTTCGGCGGGGAGGAAAGTGCGGGGGCGTCATTCCTCACGCGAAGGGGAAATGCCTGGTCAACCGACAAAGATGGTTTTATTTTGAACTTGTTGGCGGCCGAAATGACCTCCGTTACCGGATTAAATCCTTCACAGCGTTACAACGAGCTGACTGCACTGCATGGACAGCCAGCCTATTCTCGCGTAGATGCGCCCTCTTCGGCGGATCAAAAGAAGGTCCTTTCTTCGATGTCGGCTGAATCGATTAGCGCGAAAGAATTTGCTGGTGAACCCATCCAGCATATACTCACGCACGCTCCCGGCAACGGCGCAGCGATCGGCGGGCTAAAAGTTTCTACCAAAAACAGCTGGTTTGCTGCCCGTCCGTCCGGAACAGAGGACATTTTTAAACTATACGCCGAGAGTTTTTTGGGCGACCAGCATTTGGAATCCGTTTTGTCTGAAGCACAATCGCTGATTTCCGATGTATTTCGGAAAGCTGGAATTTGACGCAACAGCCTTCAAACGCGTGTGTTATTGCTGTGCCGCGAGCGCAGCTCTGCGTTCGTACGCTTCTCTCGCAATCAAAACATCATCCAAAAACCACGACAATTCATCCATTCTGAGCGCCTGTGGACCATCCACCAATGCTTTCGAAGGAGCCGGGTGAAAATCGACCAAAACCATGTTGGCTCCAGCAATGACCCCTTGGGCGGTAGCGTGAAAAACATCCAGGATTCCGTCTGGCGAGCGGTCTCTCGAACCCACGGAGTGCGAAGGGTCAATACAAACGGGCATTCGGGTCAATCGCTTCACCACCGGCACGTGCGTAAAGTCCACCATGTTCCGATGCGGATCTCCTCCTTGGTTTTTCATGCCCCTGAGACCAAAAACGACGTTGGGATTGCCTTCGCTGGCCAGATATTCGGCTGCATTGAGCGATTCATCGAGCGTAATTCCAAATCCGCGCTTAAACAATACAGGCAATTCCTGCTGACGACCCACGTATTTTAGCAATTCGAAATTCTGGGTATTTCGGGTGCCAATTTGAAGCATCACCCCAGTGGCGTTACCCGTTTTTCTGAGGGCCTCCTGAATTTCGGTTATATGGGATTCATGGGTCACTTCCATCGCAATGATTTTAATACCATATTTACCAGCCAAATCAAAAACCCAGGGTAAACACGAAGCTCCATGCCCTTGAAAGGAATACGGATTGGTTCGAGGTTTATACGCCCCCATGCGGGAAGTTACCTGATCACGCTCTTTCAAGGCCGAAAACATGGCTTCGACGTGCTCCGGATTGTCAACTGCACAAAGACCTGCAAAAACGTGCAAGTTCTGTTGATTAATGGTTACTCCGTTATAGGTAAAGCCGTTATGCCTCACGTCTTCACCGTGACGCCCAAGAATGCGGTAGGACTCTTGAATGCGTACTACGCGATCTACGCACGGCAAGCTCTTCATTTGATCAACCCCTAGAGCAGCCGTGTTTCCCAAAAGGTATATTTCGGTCAGTCGCTGTCCCGTTCCTTGTACTTCGTGGATGGAGTAGGTAAAATATTCGTTATCATCCAAATGCGAGATGAGCTGCCGGTATGGCTCGGAAGAACGATCGACGTTTGGTTGAAGGATCAGAATCACAGAATAGCCGTAGTTTCGATTAAATGGTTTCCAAAGATACTCGCGACTGTCCAATTCAATCGCAGATCTTGTTAAAATGAACTAAATTTTAATCCGAGATTTTTTTCTGTGGCGAACCACGAAAATTTAGGATTTGAACGTAATCCATTTGTGTAGAACCATATCGAAGATGCTCTCGAAGTCGAATATTGGGCAAAGTATGCCCTGAATCGGCTAAAATGAATGATTGTTCATCGGGGCTCACTCAGAATATCATGACTGATAGCTACACAATGTTGTCCGATCGCATGCTTAAAACGCTGAATAAAATCGCATTTCTCGTCCTGACGGCAACCATTTTTTCGGCAGCTCAGGCTCTGGCACAAACGGATGGCGGAAATTCTGGGTTTGCGGTAGGTAATCTCGTAGCTAACACTGGCCTTAAGATGGGTGCCGTAAATGGCGCCCAAGATGGAATCAAAATCTTAGGTGGCCAGATTCTCGTTGACAGTGAACTTCATTTCGAGGTCACGACGGACGGCGCAGGAACGTTAATTGTTGGTATTGACCATTTGGATGCGAACGCTGCGTTTACCGCAAGTGCAGGTCCATATGTCGTTCCTGGCGCAGGAACGCACACTTTTATTGTTGCGGCAGTGCCAAGCTTAGTTGCTGGTGATGTTTGGTTCAGGTTTGCTTTTGCGGCGCAAGGCGCACTTCCGGATTTTACTGCGGACCATTCTGGAACCCATACTGGAGAAATTGAAGATTACCTAGTTACTGTTGTCGCATTAGCTGGCACGCCAGCTTTGGCGGTTGAGCCTGGTGGTGGAACGACATCGGCCGTCAGGTCGGGCGCTGATGTTATTGTGACCTCTGCTGGCAAGACCATTTTTAAAGGTCCTCAGGCGAGCCTTGGCGGCCTTACAATTAATGGCGATGCCTTAAATAATTCTTTTGTGGTGGATCTTGCTGGTGGCGACCCAATCCCTGGTGGCGGTTTAACTGTAAATGGAGCAGGTCAAGCTGGAGTCCCGGGCGATGTTCTTACGGTTACGGGAGGCGGCCTGCAGGCGCTTGTTACGCACACATTCGTTAACGACAATGATGGTTCTGTTGCAGTAACAGAGGGTACTGTAACTTATACCGGTCTGGAGCCGATCACCGACAATCTTAGTCTCACTGAATAGGGATTTCTTCATTTTTCGAAAGTAGGAGTTTTTTTCTACTTTCGAGTTCACCGACTTCAGGGAAGCTTACAGCGGAATACGAGCAAAACAGGATAAACCTAGGCCAACACCCCGTGTTTTTTGCCAACGCGAACAAATGCCGCCACGCATTCATCGATTTGCTCTGAGGTGTGCCCGGCGGAAATTTGAACGCGAATTCGGGCCTGGCCTTTTGCCACGACGGGGAATGAAAATCCGATAACATAGATGCCTTCAGAAAGAAGGTCTGCGGCCACGTTTTGCGCCAGTCGGGCCTCGTAAAGCATAATAGGTACGATGGGGTGAACGCCCGGTTTAATATCGAACCCTGCTTTCGTCATCTCCGTCCGAAAATGAACCGTATTTTTCTCTAACCGATCCCGAAGTTCGGTGGATGAGCTTAACATATCCAAAACCTTTAGACTTGTATGAGCGATGACCGGGGCTAGTGAATTGGAAAACAAGTACGGGCGAGAACGCTGACGCAGAAGTTGGATAATTTCTTTCCGGCCCGTGGTAAATCCTCCCATGGCGCCGCCTAGTGCTTTTCCGAGCGTACTCGTGATAATGTCCACTCTTCCCATGACATTGCAGTACTCGATGGATCCTCTGCCTGTAGGGCCAAAAAAGCCCGTTGCGTGGCATTCATCGACCATCACCATTGCGCCGAATTGATCTGCCAGATCACAAATCTGGTCCAGTTTGGCGATGGAACCATCCATACTGAAAACACCGTCTGTGGCAATAATGGTTCTCTTAGCTCCTTTGGCTTCTTCCAGACAACGCTCCAGATCGGCCATATCGCCGTGCTCGTAGCGCAGTCGTTTGGCCTTGCAGAGCCGGATTCCGTCAATGATTGATGCGTGGTTGAGCGCATCCGAAATGACGGCGCAGTCTTCGTCCAGTAAGGTCTCAAATAAGCCACCATTCGCGTCAAAACACGCGGCGTACAGGATGGTATCTTCCGTTCCGAGATAGGTCGAAATACGGCGTTCGAGCTCCTTGTGGACGTCTTGAGTGCCACATATAAACCGGACCGAGGACAATCCAAAACCGTATTTTTCAACACCGACTTTGGCGGCCTCGATTAACGCAGGATGATTGGCTAACCCTAAATAGTTGTTGGCGCAAAAATTGACCACTTTATCTCCGCTGGAGACTGAAATGTTGGCCGCTTGCTGCGATGTTATGACTCGTTCTTCTTTATAAAGCCCGGCTTCTTTAATCTCGTTCAAAATGGCTTGAAGTTGCGGGCGGGTCGTTTCAAACATGGCGGTTCAGTGGTTGGGGAAAAACAAGTGACGGTTCCAATCAGATTAAGAATTGGCAATTTTGGCCCGGACATGAATCAACATATCGGAAACCATCGCTTCAAGATCATAATCTGGATGCCATTTCCAATCGTGGCGAGCTCTAGAGTCATCAATGGAAGACGGCCATGAATCGGCAATCGCTTGTCTGAAATCGGGCTCATAAAAGCACGCAAAGTGGGGTATGTGTCGTTTAATCGCAGCCGCCAGTTCGCCCGCTGAAAAACTAAACGCCGCTAAATTGTAGCTAGTCCGCACCGTAATTCCACTGTTATCATAGTCCATAAGGTCCAAAATAGACTTTACAGCATCTGGCATGTACATCATAGGCATGCGGGTTTGTTCAGAGACAAAACAAGTATACGACCCGTGGGCAACTGCTTGGATAAACATGTCGACCGCCCAATCCGTAGTTCCGCCCCCAGGCGGCGCTGAATAACTAATAATACCTGGAAAACGAACAGATCGAATATCCATCTGGTGGTGATCGGCGTGGAATTTGCACAACAGCTCGCCTGTGACCTTGGTAGCGCCGTACATCGTTCCGGGCTCAGTTACCGTTTCTTGGGGGGTATCTACTTTAGGCGTAGTCGGTCCAAAAATGGCTATTGAACTGGGCCAAAAGACCCTGCATTTAAAGCGACGGGCAGCCTCCAAAACATTTCGCACGCCATTAACATTCACATTCCACGCCAATTCCGGATGACGCTGACCGGTGGCTGACAATATTCCGGCTAAGTGAAAAATGGTATGTATGTGATTGGAGCCGATAATTTTTTCAACGGACTCCATATAGGTTACATCGAGAACGTCGTATTTTCGGCCCGGTCGATGGATTTCGGGCACGCGAAGATCGGTAACCAACACTTGGTTGTCTCCAAGCCTATCGACGAGTGCATCTGCCAGATCAATGCCAATTTGGCCGTTCGCACCGGTAATCAGAATCATCTTTTTTCCGAATTTTTATGGAGCCAAAAGATACAACGTCTCTAGAACGTCGTTGTAGGAGTTTCTGGTGGATTGATCGGATGTTCACATATCTCGATGGTTCGACTTGACGAAATATTTCGCATCTTTGGAGTGTCAAACGCGTAACTGAACGCCAAATTACCCCGAATCCGTTATCTCTCTGTACTCAAATTATAATTTGCTGTCAGAAACTATGAAAATCTATTCTTACCGGGTCCTCTTCCTGATCGGTGTTTTGATTGCCACGGGATGTTCGGCCTCGTCCTCAACTTCTAATGGCGGCGATGCTTATTCGTCGACCATTCAACCCATTTTCGATGCGAAATGCACTGCATGCCATGGGGGACCAAAAACAGAAGCAGGGTTAAACCTCACTTCTTGGTCAAATTTGATCAAGGGATCGAACGCCGGAGAAGCGGTCATCGCGTTCAGTAGCGCGCACAGCCTTTTAGTGAAAATGGGTACTAAGCTTCAACCAGCCGCCCATCCATCCTCGCAATCTGCGTCTGTTCTGAGTGAATCTGAATTGGCGACCATCACCGCGTGGATCGATAATGGAGCCAAAGGTCCTGAAGGAGTAGCACCTTTTTCGGGAAATCGGGAGTTTCTCTACGTGACGAATCAGGGTGGCGCAAGTATCAATGTTATTGACGTTGAGACGAAGGTGGTCGCAAGACTTGTGGACTTGACCAAACTTGGTTTCGCAGCTGGAGCCGCGCCACATCACGTAGCGGTCGAGAAAGACGGGTCGTTCTGGTATGCCACCCTTATTTCAGCAGGGGTCATTCTTAAATTCAATCGAAATAACGAAATAGTGGGCCGCGCGTCTTTTGAAGTGCCGGGCCTCCTCTCGATGGATCCCACATCTGGAAAACTGTTTGTTGGACGTTCAATGGGTGCTGTTAACCCGCCAAAGCGGATAGGCATGATTGATCGAAATAGTATGGCTATTGAAGAATTGGAAGTCTTTTTTGGCCGCCCCCACGCACTTGCTGCATCCATGAACGGAAAATATGTCTATGCTTCAAGCCTAGAAGAAAACAAAGCAATTGCGATAGACATCGAGAATGAAGAGTCGACCTTTAAGAATTTGGAAGGGCCGATGCATAGCATCATGGACATGAGAGTTTCTCCCGACGGAAAAACGTTGATTGCAGGCGGTCAATTGACCAGAACACTGTTTTTCTTTGACGCGACCAATCAGGCGGATCTTCCTTTGGAGAATGCTATGCCGGTTAATGGTCCCCCTTGGGATCCAATTTTTAGCCGTGATGGTTCGAAAGTATATTATGCCGATAAAGTGGCCCAAACCATTTCCATCGTCGATGTAAAATCAAAGACCATCGAAGCGGTTATTGAAGGGTATGGATTAGCTCAGCCGCATGGACTCGCTGTTTCAAAGGACGGGAAAACGCTATTTGTAACCGGAAATAACTTAAATGCGGCATACGAATCTCGTTACAATTTCGGAGAAGGCAGTCGGACGCCTGGTACCGTGTCAGTCATTGATTTGGCTTCAAAAAAAGTCATAAAAGTAATAGAGGTCGGCCTGTATCCATCAGGAATCGCCGGAATACCCAATTGGAATTGATGCTTGGTTTAAGGAAATCATGTTTATGAAAGAACTTGCACGTTTTTTGCTTTTAGTTTTCGTTACCGGATCCTTCATTGTTGGGTGTTCGTCGGGCCCAAAGATTGCCAGTCAAGCCTCATCGGGGTTTCCGGCCTTCTTCAAGGAAATAGCTCCATTTACGGTCACGGATAGTGTCGGAATCGACTATTCCATGCCTTTTCAAGGAGGCTTAAACATTCCTCGACCACAGTTTGCCGACATGGATGGCGATGGCGATGTTGATGTGTTTATCCAGGAAGAATCGGGACGGATCAAGTACTTTGAAAACGTTGGGGAACCGGGAAAACCAATATTTAAGTGGACAACGGATGCCTACAAAGATCTAACGATCGGAGAATGGTATCGCGTCGTAGATCTGGATGATGATGGAGATATGGACATTCTGACGGAAGAGCGATTTAGTTACGTCCGATATTACCGCAATGTGGGTGATCGTACCTCTGCAAACTTCGTCATGGCCGTAGATACGCTGTTAGATGCGACAGGAGCGCCCATCTTTGCTGATCGACAGAATATCCCCCAAATAGTTGATATCGATTGTGACGGCTTGTTAGATCTGTTTATAGGACGTGTGACCGGAACGATCACGCACTACGAATCCGTTGGCTATGACGAAAATCGAGTTCCGAGATTTCGATTTGTTACTGATCGTTGGGAGGATATCGAAATCATCGGGCAAAACGTGTCTCGCCACGGCGCCAACACCATGAATTTTGCAGACATAGACCAAGACAATGATTTGGACTTGTTTTGGGGAGATTTTTTCGAAGCAGGTGTCCTGTTAATACGAAATCAGGGTACTTGCGGCTCCCCGTCGCTACGGAGTGAACCTGTCAACTTCCCATTAAATAACCCAGTCAGAACCAGCGGATACAATGCGCCTGTCGTATTGGATTTAGATGAGGATGGCGATCTCGATATGGTTTTTGGGGTTCTCGGGGGTGCTTTTAATGCTAATAGCACGACCCGGGATAATTTGTACTATTTGGAGCAAACCGAACCTGGTAATTTTGAAGTACGGACTATGCGTTTCGTGTACGATCTGGATGCAGGAAGCGAGAGTGTTGTTAAATTGTCAGATCTGGATGGAGATGGCGATTTGGACATGATTTTGGCCAATAAAATTGAGCCGTCGAATCAGAAAACTTCCCTCATGTTCGTATTTGAAAACACGGGGACCAAAGAGAAGGCCACTTTCAAATACAAAGAGACGTTAGATCTAACCAGTACGTATCATCAAAGTCCAGCTATTGCCGATTTGGATGCCGATGGTGATCTAGACATGTTGGTAGGGAAGTGGAATAAGGAAATCGCCTACTTTGAAAATAAAGGGTCCGCCGCCGAATATGCCTTTAAGGAAGTGAATCCTATTTATGAAGCGTTGTCAAGGGGACAAAATGCGGTTCCTGCTTTGGTTGATATCGATGCTGACGGGGATTTAGACTTATTTGTAGGCGAAGCTTCCGGTTCAATGAACTTCTACTTGAATACCGGTACAGCCAAAGTGGCCAAATATGAGCTCGTTTCGGACACCTATTTGGATATCGATACCGGTCGAAGAAGTTTTCCAGCATTTGCGGATCTCGACAAAGACGGAGATTATGATCTAGTGCTGGGTACGGAACTCGACGGCTTGACGTTATACATGAACAAGGGGACCGCTCAGGTGGCCAATTTCCAACTTTCTGGCGAAATGGATATCGATGTTCAAGCGATTTCTGCCCCTGAATTTGCCGATATAGATGGGGACGGAGATCTCGATTTGTTCGTTGGAGGAGCTTCGGGAGGCGTCGTATTCTTTAGAAACGGCAAATAATTCGTTCACACTTCCCAGGATTGCGTAGAAATTGAGAAAGCGATCGATCCAAATAGATCGATCGCTTTCTTTTTGGTTTTGTTGAAATCACTGTGTAGAGATTGACAGGAATGCACGCACGTGCTCAACTTCATTCCACTGCAGCGAAAGGTCCTCGTTTTTGACGAAGACGGACGCTTTAGGCTTTATCAGCAGGGGGAGGAGTATTAGCCTCTTCCTGTGAGGCAAATTTGGATCCTTGGGGCGCACGATAAACCTGAAAAGGGATGGCCATCAAATTGGCCAGATTGTCATTTTCAGCCGCTTCCATGTGGGTATCTATCCCATAAGTCAGCTTTGAGGGGTGATCGACCTCGGCAAAAGTTTGAAAAATCCGGTCCCAGAAAGCAAAGATATTGCCGTAATTGGTATCCGTAAGCGGCTGGGTGAAGTGGTGATGTACTTTGTGCATGTGAGGGGTCACGACGATATAGGACAGGAACCGGTCGAGGCCTTGAGGGAAATTGATATTAGCGTGATTGAACTGAGAGAAGAGGGCAGAAGCTGTTTGATAAACAAAAACCAAGGCAATGGGCGCCCCCGAAATCAACACGGCAAAAACGGTAAAAGCAGCCCTGAAGATGCTTTCTCCTGGATGATGGCGGAGCGCGGTGGTCACATCCACGGTCGTGTCGGTGTGATGAATCAGATGAAACTTCCACATCCATTTGACCTTGTGTTCGACCAAATGCACCAGCCACGCTCCAATCAAGTCCAGAACCAACACGCCGACGAGCACATTTATCCATAGGGGAACGTCCCACATAAACCAAATTCCAAATCCCGCATCCTGAACAAAATCGGCCGCTTTGACGATTAAAAACGCCAACGAAAAATTGACGATGAGGGTTGTAAGCGTGAAAACCAGATTCAGCCCGAGGTGTCGATATCGACGATAGCTGAATTTAAAAAGGGGAACAGCTCCTTCCCAAACCCAAAAAATCAGCAATCCGGATGCCAGAAGCACGGTGCGATAGGAAGGGGGAATGGTCTCAAAAAACTGAAGGAAGGCTTCCATGTACGTTTCGATTTGGCTCCAAACAACCGATGCAGACGCGAAGATACTACCTGGTGCGGGAAGTGAAGTTGTCGTGCTTCAGCCTAACCGATAAAATCGTCTTTGGGGGCGACAAAACCATGGTGTAGAGGCACTTGTTGGGTCAAACAATGAATTGCGCCTAACCCCCGAATAACGTCCCTGCAATCGAGCTGAATGATTTCTCGACTCGGGAAAAAATGAGTCAGGGTTTCCGCTGCTTCATCGTCCGAAGGCCCTCCATACGTCGGCAGGATGACGCACGCGTTGGCGATGTAGAAATTCATGTGAGACGATGGTAGTGGACCGCCCTGGTAGAGGAGTGACTTGGCTTCCGGAAGGCAGTCGACTGTAAGTTTGAGTCCGGCCAGGTCAGCAATGCGGGCCACTTCGTCTACGTTTTGGGGAGTTGCCAATGCTTTTGGCCACAAAATGTGCCGTTCCGACGTGAATCGGGCCAAATTGTCGATATGTCCGTCGGTATCGTCACCTTCCAAATCTCCGGAAAGCCAGCCGACAATGGGTAATCCTAATTGCTTTGACAATTCCTGATCGGCTTGGAATTGGGTCAGACCCGGATTTCGGTTCGGATTTAACACGCTCGATGCCGTTGTAAGCAGTATTTGACCGCCGTTGGACTCCAGCGCGCCTCCTTCGAGGGTTAGCTGGCTTTGGACGGCGTGTATACCCATACGCGCTGCCATGCACTCTCCCAGGCCATCATCCAGATCAAAGGGGGGATACTTATTGCCCCACGCGTTGTACCTCCAGGTAACTGCCTTTAGCTCAGATTCTTGTAATAAAAACGTGGCTCCGTGGTCCCGGCACCAGGAATCGTTGGAGGGTAGATCGAGCGTGCGGACGTTAGGGTGATTTTCCGTGAGGTCGTGGACTTGTTTTGCCTCTTGGGGGTTGGAAACGTTCACCAATACGATTTCGCCTTCAGCAATGGCCACTATGGCTTTGGCCAGCTTCCGGCGCACCGGATCGAGCACATCGGTCCAGGTATCGATATTGGTGGGCCAGGTGAACCACGTAGCGGCGTGCGGGACCCATTCGGCCGGAAATTTAGCTTGACTCACTTAAACACCCACCCTTAATCATCCAAATATGTTTTGGTTAGGTCTCCATAGACGTCCGTCCGTCGATCACGCAGAAACGGCCATCCATGGCGCTGTTCAGGAATGGCCTTTAGTCGGATATGGGCCGACACCACGCCCTCTTCGGTTTCGGAGGCTTGTTTGATGATGGCTCCGTCCGGCCCTGCGATAAAAGTCTGACCCCAAAACTGAATGCCGTTCGGATGAGAATGAGCCTCTGAAGTCGGCTCAAAACCGGTTCGGTTTACGGCCACGACGAAGCAGTTATTCGCCACGGCATGCGAACGCTGAATGGTTTCCCATGCGCCGTATTGAGCCGCCCCGTGCGATTCTTTTTCGTAGAGCTGCCAACCAATTGCCGTCGGATAACAGATGACCTGTGCACCTTTAAGTGCCGCAATCCGCGCCGCTTCCGGAAACCATTGATCCCAACAGATTAGGACGGCCAATTTGACCCCTTGCGTTTCAAATATCTGTACCCCAAGATCCCCGGGTGCGAAATAGTATTTTTCCATGAACAATGGATCGTCCGGAATGTGCATCTTCCGGTACTTCCCCATATAACCCTTTATCGGATCAACCACGCATGCGGTGTTGTGGTACAAGCCTTCTGTTCGTTTTTCGAACAAGCTGAGTACAATGGAAACACCTAATTCGGCCGATAATGCCTCAAAAATCTTGCTAGTAGGCCCTGGGACCGCCTCGGCAAGCGCATAATTGCCAGGATCTTCTGTTTGACAGAAGTAGCGGGTCAAAAACAACTCGGGAAGGCAGACAATTTTTGCTCCCTCTTTGGCCGCGCTTCTAGTTAATTCGATAGCGCGAGCCAGATTCACTGCCGGATCCGTACTGCAAGAAAATTGAATAGCTGATATGTGGACCGTATCAGACATTTTTTGATTGGTCGTAATACGTGGACTGATTAAACGTTTCGGCGTACCGCTCCAATAGTTTAAACCCTACGCTTGCCTTGATACTCCCTTTTTGGATGGCTGCTCGAATATGTCGATTCATCCGGCTGTAGAGGTCGTTTGGGAAATATTGAACGAGGGCCAACATGTCTTTGACGTGCGTACCTGGAAGGATTTTTTCCAAATAGAATCCATCTGGTTCTTCATCGTCCGCGTAAATGTGCGCTTCCGTAACTCTGCCAAATAAATTGTGGGTATCGCCCATGATGTCCTGATAGGCGCCCATCAAAAATATGCAGAACCGATAAGTGTCCCCGGGTTCGATATTGTGCATTTCAAGGAAGTTGTTTCCCCCAATATAACTGCTCACTTTTCCATCCGAATCGCACGTTAAGTCCACAAGCGTTGCTCGTCTGGTGGGCTTTTCGTTCAGTCTCGAAAGCGGGACAATGGGGAATCGCTGGCCGATTGCCCAGTGATCCAAAAGCGACTGAAACACAGAGAAATCACACAGGCATTGGTCGATCAAATGAGAATCAAGTTGCTCAAGTTCGTGTGGCAAAACTTCCTCATCCATGCGGTGAACGCGGGAATTTATTTTGCGACAGATCCCCCAATACAACTTTTCCACTAGGGCCTTTTGTTCTAACGGCAAATATCCGAGAGAAAACAGGGTATCGGCCTCATTTCGCTTGCCGGCTGCATCATGGTAGGCTTCCAATAGCTCCGAAACGCCCATATTTTCATCAGCTGTTAACCAATTGAGCGTTTCGTACAAGTCCATTACGATGCGGTGGTCCTGCTTGGCGGGGCGGAATCCTTCTTCTATCTGGTCTTTGCTGTACAATCCAATAGCGTTCATCACCAAAATGGAGTGATGCGCAGTTAGGGCCCGCCCGCTTTCAGAAATGATAATTGGGTGTTTGACGCCCTCCGAGTTACAAACGTCCTTAAGCGTTGAAACGACTGCATTGGCATATTCTTGGAGAGAGTAATTGATGGCATCGTCAGAGCCTGAATAACCCCCTCCGTAGTTAACCCCGAGGCCGCCGCCGACGTCCAAATACTTAATTTCGACTCCGCGCTTAATCAGCTGAGCGTAAACTTGGGTGATTTCGCGCACCGCCTTTTTAAGCGTCCGAATATCTGAAATTTGACTTCCAAGGTGGAAATGGAGCAATTGGAATCGATCCAAGCGGTCTTGGCGCTCCAAAAAGTCAACCACATTCAAAAGTTCTGGAATTGAGATTCCGAACTTCGAAAGATCGCCGCCGGAATCCGCCCATTTTCCAGCGCCAGCCGTTGTCAAACGGAGTCGAACACCGAATGGCGCATCCAACTTTCTCCTTTTGGCCATTTCATTCCAGGCCATAAACTCGTCATATTTTTCGATGACGGGAAGAACGGACTTTCCAATTTGTTGGCCGGTCAGAATCAAATCCAACATTGGACGATCCTTGTATCCATTGCAAATAAGTAACGTCTCGTCTTCGTCGAGCAGCGGTAAAGCAGCAATAAGCTCCGCCTTTGAACCGCATTCCAAGCCCATTCCGTATTTTTTACCTGCTTCAAGAAGCTCCTCTACGACTTCGTGTAGCTGATTCACCTTGATTGGGTAGACAGAAGTGTACTTACTTTTATATTCCTGTTCTTCGATGGCCGCCGAAAAAGCTTCATTCAGCTGACGGATTCGACCCATCAAAATATCCTGAAACCGAATCAGGAGGGGAAAGGTGACTCCTTTTTCAGCCAGGGAGTCCACCACTTTGGCGACATCAATTTTTGAAGCTTGTGCTTCTCCGGCATTAACCTGAATGTTTCCTGCTGGATTAATGGAGAAGTACCCATCACCCCATGCATCGAGCATGTAAAGGTCTTGTGCATCCGAATGCGTCCAAGGCGATTCTACGCTAGTCGTATTAAGAGGTGCAGGAGCTTCAGTAGAATCCTTCAATAAGGTGTAAGTTTTAAAATGTGCGTGCTAAGTAGCTTGAAATTGATCCAACACAAAAGCAAAAATCAAAGGAGCAACGATGGTTGCATCCGATTCAATAATGAAGGATGGACTGGTAACATCGAGTTTTCCCCATGTAATTTTTTCGTTCGGAACAGCACCCGAATAAGACCCAAAACTAGTGGTAGAATCACTGATCTGACAAAAATAGCCCCACTTTCTTATGTTTTCCATAAGAAGATCCTGTTCCAACATCGGGACGACGCAAATTGGGAAGTCTCCGGCAATTCCACCACCGATTTGAAAAAATCCGACCGAGTGATCAACGACCGTTTTTTGATACCAAGCCGCCAGCTCGATCATGTATTCGATGCCTGAGCGAACCGTGTGAACGTTTTTGATATCGCCTTTTATGCAGTGACTTGCATAAATATTGCCGAGTGTCGAATCCTCCCAACCAGGAACCGTTATCGGAATGTTTCTTTCTGCTGCAGCCAACAACCAGGAATCCTTCGGATCAATTTGATAGTGATGGGTGAGTTTTCCTTCCAATAGGATTTTATACAGAAACTCATGCGGAAAAAATGGTGTTCCGTTAGCGTCTGCTTCCATCCACGCTTCAAGAATGACATCTTCAATTCGGCGAATCGCTTCGTATTCAGGAATACACGTATCTGTAACACGATTCAAGTGACGATCAAGCAGCGCTTTTTCGTCGGCCTTAGTCAGGTCGCGATAATTGGGAAGACGCACATAATGATCGTGTGCCACCAAATTGAAGACATCCTCTTCTAGATTGGCACCTGTACAGGTAATGGCATGCACCGCGCCTGCACGGATCATATCGGCAAGGGATAACCCAATTTCAGCCGTACTCATTGCGCCTGCGAGCGTCACCATCATTTTCCCATCGGAATTCAAATGATGGACATACCCTTCTGCGGCATCAATTAAGGCAGCTGCATTGAAGTGCCTAAAGTGATGCTTAATAAATTCAACAACACCTTCGATTCCCTTTCGATTACGTTCGATGCCCGGCCTGGACTCAGGACCTACCATTCCTCTTCATCCCCATCGTCCCATTCGTCATCATCATCATCCCAGTCGTCGGAATCGTCGTCGTCGGAATCGTCGTCATCGTCGTCGTCATCGGAATCGTCATCGTCGTCGTCATCGTCGTCGTCATCATCGTCGTCGTCATCGTCAGCGTCCGCGGAGTCGTCGTCGTCAAACAGATAATCGTCTTCATCGAATTCTTCTTCCGAGTCATCGTCTGCCGCTAAGGCATGGATGGAGCGAAGGATTTCATCCGCGTATGAAGTTTCAAGAACTGATGATTCCTCTACAGTAGAGAACATATTTAAAACCTGAGTCTGTGCCATTTTCAATTCCAATTTTCTAGCATGAAAAACTGCGTTGTCGTTCTGCGATAGGTTGGGTTCGGATTCCCTTGGAGTTCCATGAGAAGCGGACGCTGAAAATTACGGCAAAAGTACTTAAACAGGAATATGAATTTTATCTGATGTCGATTTCTCATGCGTTTTTGTTCGGAGAGTGGCCGCTCAGCTGACAAATCCTGTGATGGTTCAAGTGTTACCGTCATTTCTGTACTATAAATTAATATTGATCATTATTGTTTTAATTTAATATTGTAATTAAGTTTAACGGTTCAGTTCACCATTTGATCTACTTACCAATTATAATGGACTTAAAAAAATATTCTCGCGCAGAATTAGTAAAGCTTTCCAACGACATTTCGAAAGAAGTGAGCAGAAGGGCTGAAGCTGATAAAAATGAAACTAGAAAAAAACTTGAAAGAATGGCTTCCGAAGCCGGTTTTTCTGTTGAAGAGCTTTTCGGTGTTCAAAAAGCGAATAAGAGGGGCCCTGCTAAAATCAAATATGCCGATCCTAAAAATCCAGAAAATGCCTGGTCTGGAAGGGGAAGAATGCCTAGGTGGCTTTCAGCAGCTGTTGGCAGTGGAAAGAAGGTAGAAGATTTTGCTGTTTAGGTTTTATTTCTAAGTCTGATTTTAAAATGGCGCATCTCTTTATGAGTGCGCCATTTTTTTTGCCATTTATTGTGTGAGAATCGCGGCGGCAGGTAGATTTAGAGGCTATTTATAACAGTTGGGGCAGTGGATCTATTAATCCCGCATGGTCAGTTCGGCCACTATTGACTTCTCGGCTTACGGGATAGATAGAAATGGTTGACGTATCTATTTCTGTCAGGATGGATTTTAGCGGATTGGATATTTGTTTTAGCCAACTTGAAATATTTTTATGGTCTAAAAAGACGGGCATTCGGTGGTGGTAAACACCGAGTTTTGAATCAGCTTCAGTTGTTAAAATCGTGCAGGAGTCTACAACGGTGTCCTCATGCTTCCACGTTTCCCAGAGTCCAGCCAATACCAATGGAATGGATTCTGTATTATGAAAATAAAAGGGCTGTTTGGCTCCTTTTTGCCCCATCCACTCATAATATCCTGATATTGGTATAACACATCGCCTCCTTTTATAGGCCTCTCTAAAGGTCGGTTTATCTGCGACTGTTTCGCTCCGGGCATTAAATGTTAGATCCGGAATTTTATCAGGTTTGGCCCAACTTGGAATCAATCCCCATCGAAATGCGGCCCATTCTTGTTTTCCATTTTGAGAAAGTCGAATTCCGGGCAAGAATTGACCTGGAGTCACATTGTAACGAGGAAGAAGGCTGGAATCTTCTAGTATGTCAGCCGCTTCTGCCTCGTCAAATCGTTCTCTGAGGTATCCAGACTTTGTTCCGTTGGCGATTCTTCCGCACATTTTTTGACAGTTCTTGGTGTTTTGTGGTCAGATTTGAGAAGTTCGTCCTCCTGGTCCCGTTGGATCATACGGATCATACGGATCATACGGATCATACCCATCATACGGATCGGACCTTTGGATTGCTCCCCGGTTCGGCAGCTTCGAAGATCGTTTCTCGTTCGTCTCGCCCAAAAGAATGACCTCCTGGCCTACCTTTATACCCTCCGATGACTCCTCCCAAAGCCCAGGCTTCTTCCACCATAATACCTCGCCAAGGGCCGACCGCCTGAACGGCTCCACGGACAATGAGAGCGCCTTCTGTTAGTACATCGCCCAGTCGATTCCGAACATCTGGTTTACAAATGCACTGAATAAAGCCGGTTTCGTCTTCCAAGAAGATAAACATTGTGCCTTTGGCTGTGCCCGGGCGTTGCCTGAACATAACTAGGCCAGCTGCGGTCATTACGGGCGGTTTTTTCTCATTGTACGGCAGCGTATTTCCGAATTGGCGGGCTATATCAATAGGCCGTATTTCAAAATCGGACAGAAACTGGCGTAGTACAATCATCGGATGCACCCGAGGACCACTATGGGTGCGAAGATCCCACTCCAACCGGGTTCGCAGCGTAATACCCGGGAGAGCCGGGATGTCTTTGGCGTGCAAAGCGGTCATATCTAGGAGCGTGCTGCCTGGCAGAGTCCTTACGTACGAGTTTTTGGATCCCGATGTAACGTATTGGCGCGTAAGGACTTGCAGTTTGTAGAGCACCGTCCGGTTGGAGCCTTCAAGTTGGTCAAAAGCACCCGCCTTAGCTAGTGCCCGGAGTTCATCTTCCGCTGCGGGGACCCGGTGAAAGAAATCCTCGACACTATGAAAGAGGCCCAGTTGACGCTCCAGGATGATATCCTTAGACAAGCTGTCCGGTATTCCTTTAACAGAGGTAAGTGGTTTGCGGATGGCCCAAGTAAAATGGGAGGCTTCTAGGTCAAAACGCTGTCCAGATGCGTTTACGTCCGGAACGAGGACGCGAACACCGTGACGTCGGGCATCCTGCTCGAGGGTCATTTGGGCATACATGCCCGGGCGATGCTGCATCAGAGCGGCAAAAAAGGCCGCTGGATGGTGCATTTTTAGGTACGCGCTATGATAGACGGTGAGGGCAAAAGAGGCCGCGTGGGATCGGCAGAAACCATAACCCACGAATTTAGACACCTGATCGAACACACGGTTGGCTACCTGGCGCGAGGCTCCGTTCGCAATAGAGGACTCCACAAAGCGATCTCGCATACCCTCCATTTCCGTAGCATCTCTGAATTTGGACATGAGGCGACGGAAGGTGTCGGCCTCGTCGAGCGACCACCCGGCAAATCGGTGAGCTACTTCTAAGACCTGCTCCTGAAATACGATCACACCGTAGGTGTCGTGCAAAATTTCCTTCAGCAAGGGGTGGTCGTAGCGTACGGGTTCAAGGCCTTTGTGGCGGCGAATGAATGGATGCATGAGCCCCCCTTGAATGGGCCCTGGGCGCACCAGAGATATTTGTTTGATCAGATCCTGCATGGTTCGGGCCTGAATACGTGCTCCTGCGCTCATCTGGGCAGGGGATTCGATCTGGAAAAGCCCCAAAACATCGCCTTCACAGATCATGTCGTACACTTTTTCGTCGTCGAAAGGGAGTTCATCCAATTCGATGGTTTGGCCTTGCCGATCCGCCACAATATTAACGGTTTCGGCTATTGCTCCGAGCATTCGAAGCCCGAGCACATCCAGTTTTACCAGTCCCAGCCACTCGAGATCATTTTTGTCAAACTGCACAATACGCACTCCGTTTGCGCTTTCCTGAAGAGGAGAAAAGGTGCGCATGGGATCCCGGGTGAGTACCATGCCTCCCGAGTGTTGCCCGAGGTGACGGGGGCATTCGAGTAGCGCTGTGGAAGCGCCCAAAAGGATGTTCAGCAAGGGAGAGGGGCCTCCCGCCACGCGTTCGATGTGCTCCGCGTTGGATTTTTCTGTTGGGGGAGCATGACCGCATCGTTTGGACATTTGAATGGCCATTTCAGCTGGCCACCCTAGGGCTTTGGCCGTGTCCTGTACCGCCGATTTGGTTAAATATCGGTCGATAGTGGCCGCCATGCCCGTATGATTAATGCCAAAGCGCTCCTCTATCCAAGAGACGATTTCCATTCTCCGGCTGGAATCAAAGTCGAGGTCGATATCGGGGGTGCCCTTTCGACCCCTATGCAAAAACCGCTCGAACAACAAATTATGTTCGATAGGGCAGACTCGGGTGATATCTAAGAGGTAGGTGACAATAGAATTCGCGGCTGAACCGCGGCCCAGGCATCGAATACCGCGGCGCTGCGCCTCTTCGACGACTTCGTTGACCACTAGGAAGAAGTCCTGAAGTTCTAGGCCGGATATGATGTTGACCTCTTTGGTGAGCCTAGCCTGGGCCTCTTCGCGGTGTGGGGCACCCTCGGGGTAGCGGCGGG
>JAQBZH010000017.1 GCA_027622005.1 Bacteroidota bacterium
GTTGCCAGAAGGCGTCGAGATGATCATGCCCGGGGACAACACGCAGTTTAAAGTGAAACTGATTCAGCCAATTGCTATGGAGCAGGGTCTTCGTTTCGCTATTCGTGAAGGTGGACGCACGGTTGGTGCAGGTGTCGTCTCGAAAATTCTGGACTAAAACTCGCTCTCTCGTCGTTGGACGTCGGTCTTTCGCGACCAGAAAAGAGCAAAAATTGTATGGTGCCGGAGGCCTCAAAAAGGCCTCCGGCAGTTGTGCTTCTGAGAATGGCTGAACTGCCAAATCAGTAACCAGTTACGGGCGTAGCTCAATTGGCAGAGCAGCGGTCTCCAAAACCGCAGGCTGTAGGTTCGAGTCCTACCGCCCGTGCATGTGGCACGCTAGACAGGGTGTTATAACTCTTTGGAGTTTATCATCTTTAACAGCTGCTAACTTTAGATTGAATAGGGCTTAGACAAAGAACATACCGTTATGGCAAATTTCGGCAACTACATCGAAGAAGTTGGTAAGGAAATGCGAAAGGTCACGTGGCCTACGCAAAAGGAACTCATCAGCCATACCATAGTCACTATTGTGGCAACCATTGTGATCTCTCTATTTATTTTCGGTACAGACCAGGTCATTAGTACCGTACTAGAAGTAATCTACGGCTGAGTTCGCTAACAGAGTTTTGTTACCAAAGAGGTGCGCATGGAGACTAAAAAGACCAAATCGATCACAAAATGGTACGTTTTACGGACCTTCTCTGGTCATGAGAAAAAGGTAAAGGAAAATCTAGAACAGGAGCTAGAAAGACTCGATATGACCGAGAAGCTGCCTCAGATCTTGGTTCCTACCGAAACGGTCTTTGAAATGAGGGGCGGCAAAAAACGCACGCGGGAAAAAAACTTTTATCCCGGGTATATTCTCCTGAATGCAATCCTGGACAAAGAGCTTAAGCACGTAATCTCCGGAATTCCGTCAGTAGTTGGGTTTTTGACAACCGGGGATGAGCCGACGGCGCTTCGTCCTGATGAGGTCAACCGTATCTTGGGTAAAATGGATGAAGCCCGCGAAATGGGCGAGCAGCCTGAAATTCCTTTCCGGGAGGGAGATGCCGTCAAAGTCGTAGACGGACCGTTCAACAACTTTAGTGGTTTGGTCGATGAAGTCTTCCCAGACAAAATGAAGGTTCGTGTGATGGTCTCCATCTTTGGACGTAAGACCCCTCTTGAACTCGACTATCTTCAAGTCGAACACGAATCATAAACAGCCGCGTTCCTTTATAGCAAATTCATTTCAGAAGATTTTTAGCCGGGAACACAGGGGCCAGTGCGCTGTTACTAATCGGCTAGCGCTTTTAGCAATTAAAACTTGGCGGGAGCCGACATTTGTCGGCGTTTGCACCGCGACTACTTATGGCAAAAAAGATCGATGCTTATATCAAGCTTCAGGTCAAGGCTGGTCAGGCAAACCCTGCGCCGCCTATTGGTCCTGCACTTGGTCAGAAAGGCGTCAATATCATGGAGTTCTGCAAGTCTTTTAATGCAGCTACTCAGGAACGAATGGGGCTTATCCTTCCGGTGGTCATCACTGTGTATTCCGATAAGTCTTTTACATTCATCGTCAAGAGCCCTCCTGCGGCGGTATTGTTGAAAGCCGTAACGAAGATTAAATCGGGAGCCAAAGACCCGCTTCGTGAAACCGTTGGCTCCGTAACCTGGGCTCAATGCCGGGACATCGCTCAACAGAAAATGGAAGACCTCAATGCTTTTGATCTCGACCATGCTGCAAGCATGATTGCTGGAACAGCTCGTTCCATGGGGATCAAAGTAAAAGGTGCACCCGCTGCTTAATGAAGGATGGTCTTGTTTGATTGGTTTTCAGTCAAATTCGGCCTTTCTCACTACAACCTGCGGGAGCCTGGTCAAAAATATCAGGCGTTAGTACCGCATAGAATGCTTCAATCATGGCCAAAAAAGGAAAACGCTATCGTGCCGCCCTTGAATTGATCGGTTCCGCTGACGGACCAATCGATGTAGGGACCGCCTGCGATCTTTTAAAAAAGACCGCTTTAGCGAAATTTGACGAGTCAGTCGATTTAGACGTTCGTTTGGGAGTAGATCCGCGACATGCAGACCAAATGGTCCGCGGTACGGTTGCTCTTCCGCACGGAATGGGAAAAGAAGTTCGCGTTTTGGTTCTTGCCAGCGAAGGCAAGCAACAAGAAGCACGTGACGCCGGTGCAGACCATGTTGGTCTGGACGATCTTGCAGACAAAATTCAGAAGCAAGGTTGGACAGATTTCGACGTAGTTATTGCGACCCCAGACGTGATGGCCGTTGTCGGTCGTTTGGGCCGCGTACTTGGTCCTCGCGGTTTGATGCCGAACCCTAAAAGTGGTACGGTTACCATGGATGTGGCTGCTGCCATTGCCGAGGTCAAGGCCGGTAAGATCGATTTCCGTGTTGATAAAGCCGGAATCATGCACACCGCCATTGGCAAAGCATCTTTTTCATCTGTTCAGTTGAAAGAAAATGCCGAAGCCTTTTTAAAAGAAATCTTGCGTCTGCGCCCTGCAGCCGCCAAAGGCACTTATGTGCGCTCAATCACCATTTCTACCACCATGGGACCAGGAATTGCCATGGATAGAAATGAAGTGCTTAGCTCACTTCGATAAGTGTCCCTTCTGAAACGATAAAAGCAAAGTCACAAACATGGCAATGACCAAAACACAGAAGGCGGCGACCGTAGATCAGCTCGTAGAAAAGCTTGAGCAAACGCCGACCATCTATTTAACGAACTATTCTGGCCTCACCGTTGCGCAGGCTACCGATCTGCGTACCCAGTTTCGCGCGGCAGGTGTAGAATACAAAGTCATCAAGAATACCATGCTTCGCCTCGCGATGCAGCGGATTGGTGGCTATGACGAATTGTTTGATCACCTTCACGGACCAACCGCAGTAGCTTTTGCAGAAGAGCCTTCCGCTCCCGGCCGTGTGATCAAAAAGTATCTGGCTGATAAGAAGACAGAAATTCCGGCATTGAAAGGCGCTCACATTGGAGGCGCCGTATATCATGCGGATGCTCTCGAAGTGCTTGCGAGTCTCAAATCGAAAGATGAGCTCATCGGACAGATCATCACATTGCTGCAATCACCGATCAAGACAGTTATCGGCGCATTGCAGGCACAAGGTGGTAACCTCGTGGGAGCCATCAAAACGATTGCGGAGACGGCGAAAGCTTAATCGGCGGTCATACTCGTTCGGGCGCAGTGTTCGAACGGAATTCCGGCAACGGATTCATTCCCTTAATATGCAGCCGAGCTATCCGCGTTGAAAGCTGCAGGAAAACGGTAAAAAACATGGCAGATGTTAAAAAATTAGCTGAGCAGCTTGTTGGTCTAACGATCAAAGAAGCAAATGAATTGGCTCAGGTTCTTGAAAGCGATTACGGCATCAAGCCTGCCGCAGCTTCAGTTTCAGTTGCTGGCCCAGCCGCAGCTGCAGCTGAAGAAGTAGAAGAGCAGACAGAATTTGATGTGATCCTCAAAGCCGCTGGCGAAAAGAAGATCAACGTGATCAAAGAAGTTCGCGCAATCACTGGACTTGGTCTCAAAGAAGCCAAAGACCTAGTCGACGGAGCTCCTTCCACAGTGAAAGAAGCAACTTCTAAAGCAGATGCTGAAGCTTTAAAAGCTCAACTAGAAGCTGCTGGAGCAGAAGTAGAACTCAAATAAGAGTTTTACTTATGCAGTCAGTAAACGACTGAAGCCGAACGATCCGGCCGGCCCTGTTTTCAGGGCCGGCTTTCGGCGTCTTCGATCGAATCATTTTTATGCCGGATAATAGGCTAGGTGATTTAAAAGGCGGGATCAATTTCCGGGCCGGGTCAATTTTTTGATCAGCAAAGGCCTTTCATAATCCTTAACGGTAACGACCAGACTATGCCCAACGTCAAGAGTCCAGCCGTGCGCTCATCGTTTGCGCGCATCAAGACTATCCGGGACTATCCAGACTTTTTGGACGTCCAACTGAAGTCATTCCATGACTTCATTCAAGATCATATCCCAGCAGAAGAGCGGGAAAACGTCGGATTGCAGGGAGTGTTCAACGAACATTTCCCGATTCAAGATAGCCGCGAACGGTATACGCTCGAGTTTATCCACTTTAGCTTAGACGCTCCAAAACATTCTGTTGAAGAGTGTATTGCACAGGGACTTTCGTTCTCCGTGCCCCTCAAAGCCAAACTGCGTCTTTCTAGTAAGGAAGACGAAGATGAGGATGAGGCTGAAGAAGCCATTGAACAGGAAGTATATCTAGGCAATCTGCCATTTATGACAGAGCGTGGAACGTTCGTCATCAATGGAGCAGAACGCGTTGTAGTTTCGCAGCTTCATCGTAGTCCTGGTGTATTCTTTGGTCAGAGTGCTCATCCGAACGGCACGGAGTTGTTCTCAGCTCGCGTGATTCCGTTTAGGGGATCCTGGATCGAGTTTTCAACTGACGTTGGAAACATGATGTGGGCGTATATCGACCGAAAAAAGAAGCTTCCGGTAACGACCCTGCTTCGTGCTCTTGGCTATTCTACCAACGAGGACATTGTCAATCTATTTGACCTTGCTGATTCGGTTTCTGTCAAAAGCAAAGCCGCTTTCAAAAAGTTGGTTGGACGCACACTTGCGGCGAGCGTTTCGGTTGAACGTACCACGGAAATCGTGGATGAAGACACCGGAGAAGTAATCGAAGAACAAATTGAACGGGAAATTATTCTTCCGGCTCAACACGAACTGGAAGAGGATGATTACGACAAACTCAAAGAAGTAGACATTTCCCAGATCCACCTCATTCGGGAAGAATCGGAAGATGACAACTACGACAAAGTAACGCTGCTTAATACACTCAAGAGAGACCCGACCCACTCGGAAAAGGAAGCCCTTGAGTACTTATATATGCAGCTTCGCGGAACCGAAGCGCCTGATCAGGAAACGGCGCGCGGTGTCCTAGAACGCTTGTTCTTCAGCGAAAAAAGATATGACCTGGGCGAAGTCGGTCGTCACCGTATTAACGCTCGTCTTCGTACAAAAGAAGATCCGAAACTGCTCACTATGTCTCGTGGAGACATTATTGCCATCATTAAAGAGCTTATTAGCTTGCAAAATGGCAAAAGCAGCGTAGACGATATTGACCATTTGGGTAATCGTCGCGTTCGCTCGGTGGGCGAGCAACTTGCATCGCAATTCTCCCTCGGTCTGGCCCGCATGGCCCGTACCATCAAGGAACGGATGAATTTGCGCGATGCCGATAAATTTACACCCCAAGATCTGGTTAATGCTCGGACGGTTTCCAGCGTGATCAACACGTTTTTTGGTACCAACCAGCTGAGCCAGTTTATGGACCAAACCAATCCGCTGGCAGAATTGACGCACAAGCGTCGTATGTCTGCGCTTGGACCGGGTGGTTTGACGCGTGAGCGCGCGGGCTTTGAGGTTCGCGACGTCCATTACACGCATTATGGTCGTCTTTGCCCGATTGAAACCCCGGAAGGCCCGAATATCGGTCTGATTTCTTCTCTGTGTGTGCATGCCCGAGTCAATGAATATGGATTCATTGAAACGCCCTACCGCGTAGTGAAAAAGGGGAAAGTGACAAAAACCATTGAATTCCTCTCAGCCGAGCAGGAAGACATGGCTATGATTGCTCAGGCCAGCGCGCCTATTGATGACAAGGGCGACTTTATAAACAAAACGGTAAAATGTCGTTTGAAGGGAGATTTCCCGATTGTGGCTCCGGACGAAGTTCAATTCATGGACGTATCTCCGAACCAGATCGTGTCTCCTGCGGCCTCGCTTATCCCGTTCCTTGAGCATGACGACGCCAACCGTGCGTTGATGGGCTCAAACATGCAGCGCCAGGCGGTTCCGCTTCTTCGAGCTGAAGCTCCTTTGTGCGGTACAGGTCTTGAAGGCCGCGTGGCTCGCGACTCAAGAGCCATTCTTATAGCGGAAGGAGATGGAGTTGTCGAATATGTTGACGCCTCAAAAATAATCATTCGCTACGACCGTTCGGCCGAAGAGGAAGGATTGTCCTTCGACGAGCCCGTCAAAACATACTACCTGACTAAATTCCGCCGTACCAATCAGGACACCTGTGTTAATCAGACACCCATTGTTAATGTGGGAGATCGGGTCAAACAGGATTCCGTCCTAACCGACGGATTTTCGACCGATAACGGCGAACTAGCTCTTGGTAAAAACGTGCTCGTGGCATTCATGCCATGGCGTGGTTACAACTTCGAGGATGCGATCGTAATTAGCGAGCGCTTGGTTGCGGATGATGTGTATACATCCATCCACATTGAAGCTTTTGATCTTCAGGTTCGGGACACCAAACGTGGAGACGAAGAGCTAACCAGGGAAATACCGAACGTTTCCGAAGAAGCTACGAAGGACCTCGACGAACGCGGAATTATTCGCGTGGGTGCAGAAGTCAAAGCCGGAGACATTATCGTTGGAAAAATTACTCCTAAGGGTGAAACGGATCCAACTCCTGAAGAAAAACTACTTCGCGCCATTTTTGGTGACAAAGCAGGGGACGTCAAGGACGCATCTCTAAAAGCTCCTCCAGGAATGAAGGGCGTTGTCATTGACACGCAGCTCTTTAGCCGTCGCAAGTTAGATCCCGCTTCGAAAAAAGAAGAGAACAAGCGTCTCGCAGAAATCGAAAAGGATCTGGAATTGTCGATGCGCGAATTGAACGGCAAATTCTGGAGCAAATTGTCTGCGCTGTTGACCGGCCAGAAAGCGAAAGATTTTGTGGATCGGGAAGGCAATGTTCTTGTGAGCGCCGGAGCCAAAATCGAAACAAAATCGATTGAGGGATTAGATCCTCTTAAATTGGATCCTCGTGTCGCTTTTACTGGCGATGAAAATCTAGACGGAAACGTCAAGAAGCTAATTCGCAATTACGAAAAGCAACATCGTCACATTCAGGGCGTGGCCAAACGGGATAAGCATCAGGTACAGATGGGCGACGAACTTCCTCCGGGAATCGTTCAGCTCGCTAAAGTTTACGTCGCCAAGAAACGTAAGATCTCGGTTGGAGATAAGATGGCCGGACGCCACGGTAACAAAGGGGTTATCGCGAAGGTCGTTCCTCAAGAAGACATGCCGTTTCTTGAAGATGGAACACCTGTCGATATCGTTCTGAACCCGCTGGGCGTGCCTTCTCGTATGAACCTCGGACAGATCTACGAGACCCTTTTGGGCTGGGCAGGCAAAAAGCTCGGAACTACTTTTGCAACTCCGATCTTCGACGGTGCGACCGTCGCAGACGTTGAGGCAACGATGGTGAAAGCAGGTCTCCCTGTAGATGGTAGAACACAGTTGTATGATGGCAGAACCGGTACGCCGTTCGACCAACACACAACGGTTGGATATATCTACATGTTGAAACTAAGCCACCTTGTAGACGACAAGCTTCACGCCCGTTCGATTGGACCATACAGCTTGATTACGCAGCAGCCGCTAGGTGGTAAAGCTCAATTTGGTGGTCAGCGTCTGGGAGAAATGGAGGTATGGGCACTCTATGCCTATGGCGCATCCAACGTTCTTCAAGAGATGCTTACTTACAAATCGGACGATGTTCAAGGTCGTTCAAAGGCTTACGAAGCCATTGTAAAGGGCGAAAACATGCCGGAACCGGGAACTCCCGAGTCCTTCAACGTCCTCGTTCGCGAATTGCAGGGTCTGGGTCTCGAAGTCAGTCTTGACTAATTGACGCAGATAACTTGCCCCTTAACGGATTTTAAAAGACGATATCCGATATGCCGTACGGAAAACCTCAGAAGATTAAGAAGAACTTCGGTAGCATTACCGTCAGCTTGGCTTCCCCTGAAGCCATTCTGGAGCGCTCCTATGGAGAAGTGCTAAAGCCAGAAACGATTAACTACCGTTCGTTCAAGCCAGAGAAAGAAGGACTCTTCTGCGAGAAAATATTTGGTCCTGTAAAGGACTGGGAATGTCATTGTGGTAAATACAAACGTATTCGTTACAAAGGCATCATTTGTGATCGATGTGGTGTCGAGGTAACTCAGAAGTCTGTTCGTCGTGAGCGGATGGGCCACATCACATTGAGCGTACCCGTTGTTCACATCTGGTATTTCAAGACCCTTCCGAACAAAATCGGACACCTTTTGGGTATCCGTTCCAAGGATCTTGAAAAAATTATCTATTACGAAAACTACGTAGTAGTTAACCCGGGCAGTGCCGCTGCCTTGGGCGTTGAAGAAAATCAACTTCTCTCCGAAGACGAGTACTTCAACGTATTGTATCAGATTCGCGAGGACAACAATCGCCTCGAAGATGACGATCCAGAAAAATTTGTAGCTATGATCGGCGGAGCAGCTCTAGAAGAACTGCTCAAACGCTCTGATTTGTCAAGTTTGGCTCAGGAGCTACGTTTCCAGATTAAAACGGAAACGAGTCAGCAACGTAAAGGCGAAGCACTCAAGCGCCTCGCTATTGTCGAAGCTTTCCGTGAGGCCAATCGACGCATTGAAAACCGTCCTGAATGGATGGTTATGCGCGTCATTCCCGTTATCCCACCGGAATTGCGCCCATTGGTACCGTTGGAAGGTGGCCGTTTTGCAACGTCTGACCTCAATGACCTATATCGTCGTGTTATCATCCGGAACAACCGGTTGAAACGATTGATCGACATCAAAGCGCCTGAAGTGATTTTGCGTAACGAAAAGCGCATGCTTCAGGAAGCGGTCGACTCATTGTTTGATAACAGCCGGAAAGCCAACGCCGTCCGTTCGGATTCGAATCGCGCCCTTAAGTCCTTGTCAGACATGCTGAAAGGAAAGCAAGGACGTTTCCGTCAGAACCTTCTTGGAAAGCGTGTTGACTACTCTGGTCGTTCAGTTATCGTCGTTGGACCAGAGCTTAAATTGCATCAGTGCGGTCTTCCAAAGCAAATGGCAGTAGAGCTCTTTAAACCGTTCGTAATCCGCAAGCTAATTGAGCGCGGAATCGTGAAAACGGTCAAGAGCGCCAAGAAAGTGGTAGATCGCAGAACGAGCGATGTTTGGGATATCTTGGAAAAGGTAATCCAGGGCCGCCCGGTATTGCTTAACCGCGCTCCAACCCTTCACCGTTTGGGTATTCAAGCGTTCCAGCCAGTTCTGATCGAAGGCAAGGCAATCCGCCTTCACCCGCTTGTTTGTACGGCATTTAACGCCGACTTCGACGGAGACCAGATGGCCGTCCACGTACCGCTTTCGCACGATGCGGCTCTGGAAGCTCAGTTGTTGATGTTGGCTAGTCACAACATTCTTAGCCCTGCCCACGGTGGACCTGTAACGGTTCCAACCCAGGACATG
Organism: Bacteroidota bacterium; assembly: GCA_027622005.1. Taxonomy (GTDB): domain Bacteria; phylum Bacteroidota; class Rhodothermia; order Rhodothermales; family UBA10348; genus UBA10348. Next base: position 9,362 of record JAQBZH010000017.1, read on the forward strand.
GTTCTCGGTCTGTATTACATGACCAAATCAAACACCGGGATGCGCGGTGAAGGAATGCGATATGCCTCCATGACTGAGGCTCGTCAGGCATTCGATCAAGGTGTTGTGCATTTGCATGCGAAAGTGAGTGTTAGACTCGACGATGGTTCGATGATGGACACGACTATGGGTCGTATTCTATTCAACGAAGTCGTACCACCTGGAGTAGGTTTCATCAACGAAGTTCTTACAAAAAAGAACCTTCGTGGAATCATTGCCCGCGTTTTGAAATCTTCTGGATTCCCAGCCACGGCTGCGTTTTTGGATGACATGAAGAATTTGGGCTTCGAAAACGCTACGACAGCCGGACTTACGTTCTCCATTTCTGATATCGTTATTCCGGACGAAAAAACTCGTTTGATTAACGATGCGACCGCTGAAGTTGAAAAGGCCCGCGGAAACTACGCGATGGGCTTTATCACGGAAAACGAACGCTACAACCAAGTTATTGACATTTGGACGCGCATCAACAACCAAGTCTCCGAAGTACTTTTTGAAACGCTCAAGAAGGACCGCGACGGTTTCAATGCCATTTATATGATGGCCGACTCCGGTGCTCGTGGTTCAAAAGAGCAGATCAGACAGCTGGGAGGAATGCGTGGATTGATGGCCAAGCCGCAGAAAAGTTTGGTCGGTAGTGCTGGCGAAATCATCGAAAACCCGATTATTTCCAACTTTAAGGAAGGATTGACGGTTCTCGAGTACTTCATTTCGACGCACGGTGCCCGTAAGGGTCTCGCCGACACGGCTTTGAAGACGGCCGACGCTGGTTATTTGACCCGTCGATTGGTCGACGTTGCACAGGACGTTACTATTAAGGAAACGGATTGTGGAACGCTTCGCGGTATCGTGATCTCAGCGCTTAAAGACCACGAAGATGTGGTCGAACCATTGGCCGACCGTATTCTCGGTCGGGTGTCGGTTCACGAAGTTACCGACCCTTTGACGGGAGAAACTCTTGTTGCAGCCAATCAGCTGATCGACGAAGAGACGGCCCGTTCTATTGCTGAAACATCGATAGAAAGCGTCGAAATCAGGTCGGTTTTGACTTGCGAATCGCGTCGAGGAGCTTGTGCGCTGTGTTACGGCCGTAACCTCGGCACCAATCGCATGGTGGAAGCAGGTGAAGCGGTCGGTGTTATTGCAGCCCAATCCGTTGGTGAGCCCGGAACTCAGCTTACGCTTCGTACCTTCCACATCGGTGGAACTGCGAGCCGTATTTCGGCTGAAAGTACCGTTCAAACTAAATTTTCGGGTAAAGTAGTATTCGAAAACTTGCGAACAGTAGAGTACGAGACCGGAGATGAAACTAGAGACGTCGTTCTTTCTCGTCAGGGTGAGATTAGGATTGTCGACGTTAAGGATGGTAATCGCCAGCTGATTTCGCACCTCATTCCCTATGGCGCCGAAGTTTTGGTGTCAGACGGAGATATGGTCGAAAAAGGCAACGTCTTGGCCGCTTGGGATCCGTACAACTCCGTTATTATGTCGGAATTTGCGGGAACAGTAAGCTATCAGGACATCATTGAAGGCGTGACCTTCCGGGAAGAATCAGATGAACAGACCGGATATAAAGAAAAGGTCGTCATCGATACGCGTGAGCGCTCGGTGACACCAGCCATCCTGATTAAGGGTAAAGACGGTTCGGAGCGTGAGTATCCGTTACCTGTCCGAGCTCGTATCCAGGTTGATGCGAAATCGAAAGTTCAGGCTGGTCGAATTCTGGTTAAGATTCCTCGCCAATCGGCCAAAACAAGGGATATTACAGGTGGTCTACCACGCGTTACGGAGCTTTTTGAAGCCCGTACGCCTGCCGATCCAGCTAAAGTTAGCGAAATCGACGGTGTAGTAACCTTTGGTGGTCGTAAGAGAGGTTCTCAAGAGGTTATCGTTACGAGCCGCGATGGTACGGAATCAAAAACGTATCTCGTGTCTCTTACCAAGCACCTTTTGGTTCACGAAAACGACTTTGTTCGGGCTGGTGTGCCTCTTTCTGATGGACAGGTTGCCCCGCACGACATATTGGCCATCATGGGGCCGCGTGCCGTTCAGGAGTACCTGGTCAATGAAATTCAGGAAGTTTATCGCTTACAAGGCGTGACCATCAACGACAAGCACATCGAGTGTATTGTGCGTCAGATGATGCAGAAAGTGCGCGTTCTCGATGCGGGGGATACCAACCTCCTCGAGGACAACGACGTAGATCGTTTTGTTTTGGAAGAAATGAACGATGGACTCTATGATCGATTTGTTGTTACCGATCCTGGCGATTCTGATTTGGGAATTGGGGAAGTGGTCGATCGCAGACGTCTGCGTGAGGTCAATTCGGAAATGAAGCGTCAGGACAAGAAGGAAGCAGTTGTGCGGGAAGCTCAGCCCGCAGTTGCTGAACCCGTATTGCTTGGAATTACCCAAGCTGCTCTTGCAACCGATTCGTTTATTTCTGCCGCTTCCTTCCAGGAAACGACCAAAGTGCTTACGGAAGCAGCGATTGCCGGTAAGATGGATCCGCTTTACGGACTCAAAGAAAACGTTATCGTGGGCGCGCTCATTCCGGCGGGTACAGGGCAACGTCATTTCCGCGATATCGTGGTTGGGTCACAAACGGAGCTTGACGAGTTGCAGGCTGCCATCAGCGGCGACGGGTCTAATGCAAACGTTTTAGCACTGTAACCAGTTACTCTTTTAGCCCGAGTTTACCTTTGGCATTTGTGTAACGAAAAACTTGTCCGATATACGTAAGGCCGCGGGTGCGTCAAAAGCGATTGTAAATCGCTTTGGCACCCGCGGCCTTCTTCGTTCTTATCAAATCCTTAACAAGGTTCGTGCATCATCGACGAACTGACTTCGTAGACACAGCGAAGTAAGGAACCTATTGGAATGCTGAAACAGATTTATATTACGTTTGGTGAGGCTGGTGCGTTTATCATCGCCATCGCCATGTGCCTAGTCGCTTTGGCTTGGTTGCTTGCACTGACCGGTACGGTTACGCGGAGTATGCAACAGTGGAAGAAGGCGAGCCTCTTGGTTTTACTTTCGATTGCACCCCCTGCTTCCATTCCCATCTTGATTGCGTTCCTTATTAATGATCGCAAAGTGTCCCCGGTAGTAGCGGTTCGGAGACCTTCCACTAGCTTAACTCCGCATAAAAAGGTTCTTTAACTCGACTATTCAGGTGGCTGAAAGGGCTGGGATAGCGTAGTTTGGCAGGGTAAAACCTACCTAAACCATGCAGCGGAAGACCGGAAACAGAGCGATAGAAATCGGAATCATTGGTACTGGAATGATGGCGCATTCACATGCCATCTCTTTCCAACGCATTCCCGGCGTTCGAATTACGGCCTGTTGCGACACCGACCCGAATCGAGCCACGGCTTTTGCCAAATTATTCGGCATTCCCCACGTCTTTTCTGACCACAACCAATTGCTGCAGCATGCTGGCCTAACCGCTGTGTCAATCGTAACGACGGATGACGTTCACCCGGAAATTGCCATCGCGGCAGCCCGAGAAAAAATCTCCGTTTTATGTGAGAAGCCGTTGGCATTGACAACGGAGTTGGCGGTTGAAATGGCAGATGAAGCAGAGCGTTCGGGAATCGTCGCTATGGTTAATTTCTCCTATCGCAGATCGGCTGCCCTTTGCGCCGCACAAAAACTGGTTTCTGCAGGATCAATCGGTCAAATACGTCATGTTCGAGCCCACTACCTTCAATCCTGGCTGGTTTCCGATGCCTGGGGTGACTGGAAAACGGGCCCCCAATGGCTCTGGCGATTGTCAAAAAGTCACGGCAGCCTTGGAGTTTTGGGAGATGTCGGGATCCATTTGTTAGACTTCGCTACGTATCCCGTTGGCCCGATTAAAGATGTTCAGTGCCGACTGACAAACCTTACCAAAAATGAAGGCAATCCCATCGGACCCTATACTCTTGATGCCAACGATTCCGCCAGCATTTCGTGTACTTATGAGAACGGCGCTATGGGGGTGTTTCAGCTTTCGCGATGGGCCACGGGGCACCTGAACAGCGTTGAAATTTCCATCCACGGCGACCTGGGGGCCATCGCCATCAATCTAGATGAATCCTATTCCAACTTGAAAATATGCCGCGGAAAAAACGTTCATAAGGCCAAATGGGAATTGCGATCATACGAAGCGGCACCGTCGGTATACGAACTGTTCGTTCGCGCGCTTCGAAATAGAAAATCTCTGGAACCAACTTTCCGGCGAGGAGCAGAAGTCCAAAAAATGCTGGCGGCTTGCCAGCTTTCTGCTGAAACGGGTCAAACTCAGGTCGTTAGGTAGAGATAAGTGGCGTCGCAGTAACGAAGGAAAGCTTGCTCTATCTATCCCGTGCTATTTCGTTCGTGCCCGGCAGGTCTTCAAGTAGGCAAGGGCATTGCGCTGCCCCTCAAGTTCTCGATCGTCTTTGAATACCGGATCGTGCCATCCTTCTATATCGATGGTGCCCTTGTAGTTACCCGTCTTTAAGATCCGAATAACTTCAGTCCAATCTGAATCTCCTAGACCCGGAAATCGATGATCAACCATCGATTGAGAGCCGTGAATCCCATACTTTTTTATGGTATCAGGGTAAACGTTGGCGCATTTGCCATGAACGTGAAATACGCGGTCAACCCAAAGGGGCAATTGTTGGATGGGGTCAATCAAATTGGCCATTTGGTGGCACGTTTCCCATTCTAAACCTACGTTTGTCGATGGCAAAGCGTTAAACATCAATTCCCAAGCGTCCGGGCCATGAGCCAGATTCCAGTCTCCCAACTTCCACGTGCCACCCATCGCGCAGTTTTCAAACGCGATTCGAACTCCGTAACGCGCGGCCTTTTCAGCTAAAGGCTCAAAAAAGGACTTAAAGGCTGGGATCGATGCGGGTATAGGTTGATTTCTGAGCCTCCCGGTAAAACAGGAAACGATGGATGTCCCGAAAAGGGGAGCATGTTCGACGGCCGCTTGCAAGCTCCTTCGTGTTTCTGCGGCCATTTCGTCCGATTCCAATGGATTGCCGTATACACCAATCGCTGAAATGGGTATGGCAACCGGTTCTAATACCCTAAGGACCTGATCGGACAATTGTTGTAGCCCCACCTGCCCAATAGTCTGCCAGAAAGTCAATTGAAATGATTCAAAACCATCGGGAATGATGTTCGCCATGTAGGCAGCCGGGTTGGGAATCAATCCGTCCACCATCGTGCCTATGGGTATCCGGTCCATTACGGGCTTAGTCTAATTGGTGTCATTCAGACAATGAATCCCAATAGCGGATACAATTTCCCGTTGAAACGTGCCACCTGTCGGTAAATTCAACAATTCATTCTTTACGACTAAAGTCGAAGAACCGCCCCCATCTAGGTTGACTGCGTTGACTGCCCCGATAGCTTTCATCAATCCGGCTAGTTCAGCCAATGAAACGCCTCGACTATTTCTCTGGCGGCCGTCTACCACCATAAGGAGTAAGTTACCGTCTTTATCAATTCCAGCCGCAGTTCGCGGGTGAATGTCCGGAATGGTCGTTCCAAAAAATACTTCTTCATCAACAGAAATGGCGCTTTGGCCGTTCAGCAATATGGTCGGACCTGCTTCGATCGCATCATGAATAGGCCAATTGCGCGCCGTTTCCAATGAATCTAGTTCTCCAGGAATTCCCGGAGCATTGACGATGGGCGATTTCCAGATAAAAACAGAATCCTCGTTTGAGGATACCCAGCCTATTTCAGGTCTGTTCTCATTGTCAAAACCAATAGCCGATCGGTGGACGGGATACCTGACATTGTCCTTAACAATTCCTGGGGTCGCAGCGTGAATCATCCTTCCATTGGCCTTCAACAGTCCAATATGTGAGTACAAATCATTTTCTTCCTTAAAATATCCACCATTGACAATGATACAGGCTCCCGATTGCTCGGCGAACTGAACAGCGGACTGTCTACCGTCAGTATCGGTAGAAGACAGGACTTCAACATCCACCATCGGATCGGACGGGTCTACCTTTATAAACCATGCCTTGAGGGGGAGATCTTCGTCTTCTCCTGCCCATACCTGAATAGAATTGGGCATTCCGGCACGTTCGCTGTCGAATTTATTCCAAGTGACGTTCATAACGCTGGCGCCGGAGCGAGGGGGCTCGGAGTCGCAACTCGCAAGGGACACCGTTGCGATCACGCCAAAAGCGACCTTAGAAATCCATTTAATTGTAGACACGTCGAAAGCGAAAAGGTGGATAGGATTGTCCTAAGTGAAGTCCACCAAATGTACGTTCTTTTTGTGTAACTCGATTCTTTGTTTTACGTGCAAACCTATTCATTGTGCGAATGGTCTAAAATGTGTACCCGAATTACATGAATCCCCGCGACTTCGACCTTATTCAAGCTGCAAAGGCCGGAGATAATCGAGCTTTTGACGAACTGATACGACTGTATGACAAACGTATTTTGCAGGTTGCCCATGGAATTATGGGAAACATGCAGGATGCTTACGACGCGTATCAGGAAGGAGTCATTCGGGCACACAAAAAACTGCAATCGTTTCGCTTTGAGAGTTCTTTTAATACTTGGTTGACCCGGATTGTAATCAATCAAGCATTGAACATGAAGAAAAAACTTCGGGTTAGGCGATTTTTATCGTTCGACGAACCGGAATCAATTTCTTCAAGTTATATGGAAGATGATCAATTGGGTGCCGATGAGATTATGATACAAAGTGAGTTATCTAATCAGATCAAACGAAGCCTGGAGAATCTGTCCGATCGTGAACGTGCCGTTTTCGTATTGAAGCACATGCACGGATATAAATTGAGGGAGATCGCCGCCATGATCGATTGCGCAGAGGGAACGGTAAAAAACTATTTGTTCAGGGCAACACGAAAGATGCGTGACGAATTGGGTGCTTTTAGAAATGTGACAGTGGATGGGAAGGAGGCAGCCGCATTATGAATTACAATTGCTCTCACAATCAAGAGGACCTCGTCCTTCGTTATTACGACGAATTGAACGAATCAGATCGTCTGGCTGTTGATGCACGTTTGCTGGTTTGTGAATCGTGCAAAAGTGCCTACGAATCGATTCTGTCCTTAAGCGATGTGGTACCACGCCAACCAACTTTTACTCCGGACGATGCGTCCATGGACGCAATTCGGAACTCGATTTCTCAAAGGGTTCTGAACGCAAGAAAACCCAGAGAGGCGGCCTCTTACAGCCTCATTCCCGGATTTCGCCGTTCCTTTCAATGGAGCTTGGTGGCTGCAATGGTCCTTTTTTCATTTTTTGTGGGCAGATTGACTTTCCAATCTGGTAATGAGGGTCGATTAGCCGATAATTCCGAAGGGTTAGCTCTGGAAGCGCCCGAACGAATTTCAGGGATTGAACTCGATCCCTCAGACGGCATGGTAGAAATTATTTACGAAAAGGCGACCCAAGTGGAAGTTTCAGGAGTTATCCGAGATTCCAATGTCCAAGCTTTACTCAGAACCGCCCTAATGGATACGGAGAACCCGGCAAGTAGGCTTTCTGCCGCTCGCGTACTGTCTGAGTCGAATTTCGAGAGCTTCAAACCGGATGACGCCTTAGTTAGTGCATTACAAATCGTTTTGGAGACTGATCCGAACCAGGGTATCCGGCTTCAGACGATTAAAGCTATGAGGTCTTTGTTCGTGGTTGCTCCAATTTCAGAAGGATTAAAGAAGCAACTGTTTGGTGTGCTTTTAAATGATCCAAACAGTGCTGTTCGAATCGAAACGCTCGAATTATTGACGCAAAACGAGCGTGTAACGCTAGAGTGGAAGTCAATTTTGGAAGCAGCACAACTCGACATCAATCCGCTCATTAGAAACAAGGCTCAAAATGCTTTGAATGGATTAATAACCTCGGGCCGATTAGAAGAGTTAAAATGATTCGGATAACGATATATAAACTGTTGGCTGTAATTCTTTTAATTGGTGTAGGGGCCGTTCAGGAACTCCATGCGCAAACTGTTGAAGGGCGATCCGGTAACTGGCGGTCTGTTGTTCAACACGACGCCGATGCCTCTGGTGCAAAAGAATTGCGCGTTGATCATATTGTTGGAAACGTCACTGTAAAAGGCGCACAAACGTCTAGAATTACGATTATAGAGCGTTTGTCATTGACTTCTGATTCAGAAAATCAAGCTCGAACGGCTGCATCATCCTCCAAATTGGTCGTTCTCCGGACGGGAAATACGATTGAACTATCCAGTTCGGATAAGACTTACCCGGTGCGAGGGGCATCTTATGAAATAACTGTCCCGTTTGCTTTGCGGATTTATGTAGACATTTCTTCGGGCAATGTCCTCGTATCAGGCGTTCAAAATGTGATTCATCTGGAAACGGGATCCGGCAATCTTGACGTTAAAAATGTGGTAGGCCCCGTAGAAATGCGGTCAGGTGCGGGAAACGTAAATGGGGACACGATTCAAAAAGAGACCGTATTAAATACGGGCGCTGGAAATGTGACCGTCAGGGCTACCAAGTCTACGCTGACAGTCACTTCGGGCGGTGGCAATGTAAGCATCGAAGAGGCCACCGGAAATGTGAGCTTGACAACCGCCGGAGGCAATGTAAACATCAATAAAATTGGTGGAGATGCCCGATTGTTTACTTCTGGCGGAGATATCTCAGCACAAGACGTTCGGGGGAGTTTGAGTGCGTCAACGTCAGGCGGGGAAATCGATATGTCCAATATGTCTGGCTCCGTAGACGTAAGCACGAGCGGAGGTAGTATCAAAGGTCGCAATTTTGCAGGCTGGATTAATGCGGAAACCAATGCCGGCGATGTCCGCCTGACCGGCGTTAGAAATGGGTTTAACTTGATTTCCGAAGTTGGCAATGTGCATGTGGAATTGGAAGATTCGAAATTTTTGGCTACTGGAAACGCTTCAATTGACGGCCGATATGGGAACGTAACCCTAGTTGTTCCGCGCAATATGAATGGTCTTATTTCTGCAATGGTATTCGAAAGCGGCTCTGTTGAGTTCAAAAATCCCGGATCGGCGGTCGAAACGATTCGGGAGCGTCCATCATCGAAAGGCGAATCTCTTCGGCGGGCAGAATACAAATTGGGTTCTGGTGGAGGTCGTATTGCTCTTAGCACGAGGTCTGGAAGAATTGATTTATCAATCCGGAAAAACGACTAGAGCTGACACCGAAAGTAACCTATTTAGCTGCTCTTACGTAATTCAACAAACGAAGTATTTAGACTAGAGGAAAACAATGGGAAGTATTTTAAGAAGATCGTTGGCAGCTTTATTCGCTGTACTGATTGTTGGAATGATTCATTTCGACGTAAAGGCTCAAGAAGCAATTAAGAGGTCGTTTGATGTAAATCCCGGCGGTACTCTTGTTCTTGATATCGATCAAGGGACGATACGGGTGGAGCCAGGTTCGGATAGTAAAGTGTCCGTTGAGATGGTTCGTCGCGTGAAAGGAGCTTCAGATCAAAAGGTCAAAGAGATATTGGCCCGGCACGAATACGTCATCGAATCGAGAGGCAACAAGGTCGTGGTTGATTCCAGGTTTGACAAAGATTCTGACGGCGATGGGGCGTGGCGACGTTGGAAAAATGATGCCAATTTCTCGTTGGAGGTTACGGTTTGGGTACCTCGTTCGTTCGACGTAGAATTTACGACCGGAGCAGGCAACATTACGATTGCTGATCTGGAAGGCACGGTTAGAGGTCGGACTGGGGCTGGAAATATTGTACTTGGCGAGATCAATGGAAGCATTGAAATATCGTCAGGGGCAGGAAATATCGATGTAGCCGGGGCACGTGGGATGATTTATGCGGAGTCCGGGGCTGGCAATATCACGCTGGAAAATGTGCAGGGTAAGATTAATGTGGGTACAGGGGCCGGAAATGTCATAGCCTCAATCACGAACGCACTCAGTGGTGATTCCGAACTGAGTTCCGGAGCTGGAAACGTCACGGTTTATCTAGATCGGTCGGTTGGCGCACGGGTGGATGGACAGGCCAGTATTGGAAGCGCAAAAACTGATTTCAATTTAAAAGTGCAAGGAAAGTGGATGTCCAAGTCTTTTGAGGGGAGCGTCAATGGAGGCGGGCCTTCGTTGTCGATTCACAGCGGCGTGGGAAATGTGTCCTTGAAGAAAAACAAATAGTAAGTTTCTTATTTGATTTTTATGAGTGGGGGCGCGACATTGTCGCGCCCCCACTGCTGTTTAAGGGCGGTTCGAACGGGTCTTGCACCGAATACTTTCATCTATTAACTTAACAGTGTTAACCCCTTCGGTTGAATTAGGACATGAAAGGCTAGGTTATGTCTAGGAACCCCGATTCCGGATTGCAACGACTCATTTTAGACACGGCAAGGAAGTTGCTCTTTACCGAAGGGTATGCGCGGCTATCCATGCGAAAAATCGCACAACGGATTGGGTATAGTGCGACGAGTATCTACCTACATTATGGCAACAAAGACGAATTGGTTCACGCCCTGATTGATGAGGGGGTGGATCTTCTCCACGAGGAGTTGTGCGCCGCGTACGATGGCAGCCAGGAGCCTATCGAACAGCTCAGCGAGATGTTTTTGGCCTATATCAACTTTGGATTAACCCGGCCGGAGTACTACGAAATCATGTATGTGCTTCACCCGGAATATATGACCCGATATCCCGCCGAAAAGTACCGAAAAGCGCGACGGAATCTAGAAATGATCGCATCAGCTATTTCGAGCGGAGTTAAAAGTGGGCAGTTCGAAACACATGATCCCATGCTTTGCGCCAACTTGGCCTGGACCCAGTTGCACGGCGTGGTCACCCTATTGAATTCCGAACGGGTAGATAAGCGAATTCCCTCAGAAACGCTGATTGCGGCCTCTGGCAGTCACATTATTCGCTCCCTTCTTAAAAATCAAACTCAGGTGGAGGTGTAAACGTGGCCAATAGAATTAACATTGCAAAAAATGTAGGTAAAGAATCTTGGCTTGGGCGCACGTTGCCATCGCTCATTTTCCATACAAAAGCCGTTTATCCTAACGAATCGGCCTTCGTGCAGTATGAAAAAGGTACGTGGAAGCCTTTTTCGACCGATCGATTCATTGACCTTTCAGAAGCATTTGCCTTTGGCCTTCTGGCGTCTGGATTGCAAGCGGGTGACCGGGTGGCCATGTATTTAGAGAGCGATGTCTACTTTTGCATAACGGATATGAGCTGCCTGATGGCCGGTCTCGTAAACGTCCCGATTTATTTGACGCACTCGGCAGAAACCATCCGGTATGTGCTCGGTCATGCTGACGCTCATGCCATTGTTACATCAGATGGAGCACGACTAAAGGAACTCACAGAAGCACTCGATGACAGCACGTCTGTTCACACGATTGTCGTGATCGACGCTAATGCGACTAGCGAGCGGGGTAAACTACCTTCGGCCATTCAGCTGAAATCGTTTGATGAAGTTTGCCGACTTGGGAAAACGCGATTGGCGCAGAGCGCCGAATCGGGTCGTGAATTATGCGACCTCGTTGAGCCCAGTGATTTAGCTACCATCATTTATACAAGCGGTACGACCGGCCTTCCAAAAGGCGTCATGTTAACGCATGAAAACATCAGTTCGAATGCATTAATGGCCTATGCGGGCATGGTAGGTTATCGATCTGGAGCTGGTGGCGAGGTCATGTTATCCTTTCTTCCGCTAACACACGTTTTTGCTCGAACGCTTTATTACGGAGCCTTGGCGCACGGAACGTCCATATACTTTTCCCATCCAGACAGAATCGTTGCCGATCTGGCGTCGGTTCATCCGACCATTTTGCCGACCGTTCCCAGAGTGTTGGAAAAAGTGTACGCCCGAATCGTAGCGCGTACGGATGCCATGGGAGGATTGGTTGGGAAAATTGCTCGGTGGGGACTCTCCCGTGCGCAAGCGACCAAGGCAAATGGGGTGGGGGTGCTTCACAAAGCGGCCGACAAGCTCGTTTACAAAAAGTGGCGGGATATTCTGGGAGGGAAAATGAGATTCGTGATTAGCGGAGGCGCTGCACTGAATGCGGAAATCGCAGGCGTTTTTGCCCAGGCGAGTATCACTATTTTGCAGGGTTATGGGCTTACCGAAACAAGTCCTGTGATCGCATTTAACCGACCCAATGCCAATCGTCTCGGAACGGTGGGGCAAGCCCTAGATTTTGTTGAATTGAAAATTGCAGACGATGGTGAAATTGTAACCCGAGGTCCGCATATCATGGCCGGTTACTTCAAGGATCCGCAAAAGACCAAAGAAGTGATCGACGAATCAGGTTGGTTTCACACGGGGGATATAGGCCATTTGAGTGATGATGGATTTTTGACCATCACGGACCGTAAAAAAGATCTTTTTAAGCTCTCTACAGGCAAATACGTTACCCCTCAACTCTTAGAAACCGCGATTTCTTCCGATCCATTGGTTGATCAATCGGTGGTGGTAGGGGATGGCCATAAGTTTGCCTCCGCGCTCCTTTTTCCCAATACCGAACACGTCCAGATCCTTGCGAAATCACTGGGCATTGCGTCTTCGTTGGAATTGAAGGATTTGATCGCAAATGAAAAGATTGTTCGGGTATTTGACCAGATTGTGGCTAAAGCCAACCAAAATGTACCCCATTGGTCCACGATCAAACGATTCCGAATCGTCCCGGGCGAATTAACGGTTGAAAACGCCCTTTTGACTCCAACGCTCAAAGTTAAACGAGCAGTTGTTACTCAAAAATATGCCGACGTCATCCAATCGATCTATGCGGATGAATATGTCGATGACCTCAAAGACGAAAACTTATGAATAATCCCACACCCGCTGTTGCCCTCAATCCTTTTAAACGCGTGGCCGTCTTGGGTGCAGGCACGATGGGAGCTCAAATCGCGGCACATTTCGCAAACGCAGGGCTATCGGTTGATTTGTTGGATATCGCAGGATCCGGCCCCAATCGGAATGAAATCGTGGAAAAAGCCTTCAAACGGATGACGGCCCTCAAGCCAGATCCTTTTTATTCTACGTCCGCGGCTTCCCGTATTCGATTGGGCAACTTTGAGGACCACCTGGAACGATTGAAAACCGCCGACTGGGTGGTTGAAGCCGTATTGGAGCGATTGGATGTTAAATCGGCTCTGTTTGAGCGCGTTGAAGCCGTGATTTCCGATTCAACTATTGTTTCAACCAACACGAGCGGAATCCCCATTCACCAGATTTCGAAGGGCCGATCTGAATCCTTTCAAAAGCGTTTTTTAGGGACCCATTTTTTCAATCCGCCTCGGTATCTGAAGTTATGCGAGGTGATATCGGGCCCCCAGACCGATCCTCGGGTAGTCGAACAAGTGTCTTCGTTTATCCGGGTTCACCTCGGGAAAGGAGTCGTTCACGCAAAAGATTCGCCTTACTTCATCGGAAACCGGATCGGGATATTCGCGATGATGTTGGCCATGAAAGAGCGAAGCCATCACGGATTTAGCATGGATGAAGTCGACCTTCTAACCGGAACGCTCGTGGGTCATCCGAAATCAGCTACCTTTAGGACGGCCGATGTCGTAGGACTGGACGTCATGCAGGCCGTGATTTCAAACTTAAAGGAAGCCGTGCCAGAGGACGAAGCCAGGTCAACGTTCACCCTTCCCGCCGAACTGGAAGGTTTGGTCAAAGCGGGGCGTTTGGGGGCAAAAACCAAGGCGGGATATTACCAAAAGGTGGGTTCCGAGATTTTTTCACATGACGCTGCATCGGGATCGTATGTGGCCCCCGTTGAAATCGATCTTCCGGGTATCGGAGAGATCTCAAAAATCAAGGACTTGTCGGCGCGACTAAAGGCGCTATACTCGGACAAAACGAAAATCGGGGAGTCGTTCCGACGAACCACGCTGGGGACGCTCGCTTATGCGGCACGGCGCATTCCTGAGGTCTCAGATAGTATTCAGGAAGTGGATAATGCCATAAAATGGGGCTTTGGATGGGAAATGGGACCCTTTGAAATCTGGGATACCATTGGATTCCAGGAAGTAGTGGATGGAATGAAGGCCTACGAGCTCGAGCTGCCAAAATGGGTCAGCGGGATGAAAACAGGTTCGTATTATTCGAAGGGTCTGGTCTTTAGCCCGCAAAACGCCGATTTCGTTTCTCAGATTATTCCAAAGGACGAGGCGCTCTACTTTGCTGACTCCGAAGTCATTGCAGAAAGCGAGCACACGCTTTTGCGCTTTCTCACACAGGAAGTAGCGATTCTGGAGTTTCGCTCTAAGGCAAATACCCTTGGAAATGGGGTCGTAGCTGATCTGGTGAAGGCGGTTCGGGTGACAGAGAATCACGGGAGTCTAAAAGGCCTCGTCATTGCCAACGCAGGTTCTAACTTTTCCGTCGGTGCCAATCTGGCTGAAATGGGGATGGCGCTAATGGCTGGAAAAGTGAACATGATTGACGCGGCCGTCCGGCAATTTCAAATGGCCATGGAAGTGGTTCGTAATAGCTTGAAACCGGTGGTTGTTGTTGGTCACGGGAGAGTATTGGGCGGCGCTACCGAACTGATGTTGTCCTGTCGAACGCCCTTGGCAGTGGCCGAATCCTATTTGGGTCTGGTCGAGCTTGGAGTTGGCCTGATACCGGCAGGAACAGGATGTCTGCGTCTAATGGAGCTGGCATCACTCCGATCCGGTTCGGGTTACCCAAACGATATTCAGACCCAGTTGGCACCCCTGTTTCAGCAGGTTGCCATGGCCAAGGTGTCTTCGAGCGCCGCGGAAGCGGTGCAAATGGGATATTTGAGTGATCATTCTCCGATCATCATGCGGGAAGAGAGACGCTTTTACGTGGCTGCCGTTCGAGTTTGCCAATTATTTGACGCTGGCTACCTGCCGCCGGTTGATCCGACGAGTGTGCGCGTTTTGGGCGCGCCGGGGCGCGCCGCTTTTGAGTCGATGGCTTTTCAATTGCATCAAGGGCGATTTATTTCCGATTACGATCTCGAGCTAGCCAACGGTCTGGCATTTGTCATGACGGGAGGGGATTTGCCGGGAGATGCACTCGTTCCTCGAAGCGCCATTTTGGATCTAGAAAGGGAAACATTTATGCGCTTCTTGGGCCAGAAAAAAACCCAAGAAAGAATCCGGCACCTATTAGAAACCGGGAGTCCACTTCGAAACTAGGTCAAATTGAATATGCAAATGAAAGAAGCATTTATCGTAGATACCGTTCGGAGTGCCGTTGGGAGGGCTGGAAAAGGCTCTTTGAGCAGTGTACGTCCTGAAGCCCTAGGCGGGGACGTCATTCGGGCGCTGCTAGCGAGGAATCCAAGCGTAGATCCAAACCTAATCGATGACGTCCTGGTCGGCTGCGCGATGCCAGAGGGGGCTCAGGGCATGAATTTAGGCCGATTGGTGGCGCAAAAAGCCGGACTTCCGGATTCGGTGCCAGGGGCAACCATCAACCGTTTTTGCTCTTCGGGGCTGCAAACGATTGCACTGGCCGCACAATCCATCGCGACAGGGATGGCTCAGACCATTATAGCCGGCGGTGTGGAATCGATGAGTTTGGTTCCGATGACGGGATATTATTATCAACCGGATCCCGACCTAATCAGATCGGACCCAAACGTCTACGTCTCGATGGGAAATACCGCCGAAAATGTGGCCGAAAAGTACTCTGTATCGCGGTTGGATCAAGATGCTTTTGCACTTAGATCGCACCAAAAAGCCTTCCAGGCGGTTGAGTCCGGGGTTTTTCACGCCGAAATCGTGCCCTTATCAGTGAAACGTGTCAGCTTTGAAGACGGAAAGCGAGTAGAGTCCGAATTCGTTTTTGACCATGACGAAGGTCCTAGAAAAGACTCCACGGCCGAAGCACTGGCCGCTTTACGCCCTGTTTTCAGGGCTAACGGATCCGTTACGGCCGGTAACTCATCTCAAATGTCAGATGGCGGCGCTGCCACTTTAATGGTGTCCGGCCAGATGTTAAAAGACTGGAAGATGCAGCCCATGGCCAGATTGGTATCTTTTGCGGTTGGTGGCGTGGCTCCGGAATTAATGGGAATTGGACCTATTGAAGCAATACCCAAAGCCCTGAAGTTAGCAGGCTTGCAGATTTCCGACCTTGGCCTTATTGAACTTAACGAAGCGTTTGCATCGCAATCGCTTGCCGTTATTCGCCATCTGAATCTAAATCCAGAAATCGTAAACGTTCATGGAGGGGCCATTGCTCTCGGTCACCCGCTCGGTTGCACGGGTGCCAAATTGACCGCGACGCTTTTGCATGAAATGAAACGTCGAAAGGTGCGCTACGGACTTTGCACCATGTGTATTGGTGGCGGAATGGGCGCAGCTGGAGTTTTTGAAAATCTTATGCTTTAAATCTTGGGATAGATCAAGGTCTTAGACCTTGAAATCGACCGAGCACTCAACGGAAACGGACATGAATCTACCTTATTATGGCTTTTTTGAAAATCTAGTACCAGAGTGGGCCGTCTTAACGGTCCTCGTATTAGCTATTCTTCATTTTGGTTTTTACGGGTACGGCATTCGATTATGGATATTGGCTGCAGCAGTGTTTCTGTACGGCTGTGGCGCGGGAGTGGCTACCTGGATTGGATGGGGAGCAGTGGTGTTTTTGTTTGGTGTTCCGCTGGTCAGGCGTGTCTTGAGTGGCGGGGTGATGAAGATGCTGGAGGCTCTTCAATTCCTTCCTACCATTTCGAAGACGGAGCAAGAAGCAATTGACGCTGGCACTACGTGGATTGAAGGCGAACTCTTTTCCGGCCGGCCGAATTTCAAACGCATTTTATCTGAGTCTTACCCGGGCTTGACGGCCGAAGAGCAGGCCTTTATTGACGGCCCGGCCCAAGAGGTCTGTGATGCCACGCTAGATTGGGACGTGTTTCAGCGTCGCGATCTTTCACCCGAAACATGGGCATTGCTCAAAAAACACCGCTTTTTTGGGATGATCATCCCTAAAGAGTACGGAGGATTGGGCTTTTCCGCGTCGGCCAATAGCGCGGTAGTAGGTAAAATGAGTTCGGCGAACGCCGTTTTAGGCATTACGGTTATGGTTCCGAACTCGCTCGGCCCAGCCGAATTGCTCATTCATTACGGAACGGAGGAGCAGAAAAATCACTATCTGCCCCGACTGGCTTCGCACGAAGAAATTCCAGCCTTCGCCCTAACCGAGCCCAATGCAGGATCAGACGCAGGCGCCTTGGCGGCTAAAGGCGTGATTTTTAAAGGGGAAGACGCTCGGCTCAAGATTCGGCTTAATTGGAGCAAACGATATATCACCCTGGCCCCCATTTCAACCGTGTTGGGATTGGCTTTTAAGCTGTATGATCCGGAAAATCATCTGGGTCAGGGGACGAGTTTGGGCGTTACTTGTGCCCTGATACCTACAAGCACACCTGGAGTAGACAACGGACACCGGCACGATCCACTTGGAATCCCATTTTATAATGGACCCTCCTATGGTCACGACGTCGAAGTTGATCTCGAAACCGCTGTGATTGGCGGGGCGGCGGGAATCGGGCGAGGCTGGAGGATGTTGATGGAGTCATTAGCAGCAGGCCGAGGAATCTCCCTTCCCGCTGTGGGTACGTTCGGATCGAAAAAAGTGGCTCGGGTGGCCGGGGCGCATGCCGTCGTTAGAAAACAATTTGGCCTCTCTATAGGGAAATTTGAGGGCATTGAAGAACCGCTGGCTCGCATAGGTGGGTATTCGTACCTCCTCGAGGCTGCGCGGCGTTACACGAATGGGGCGCTGAATAAAGGCGCCAAACCCGCGGTCGTCACGGCCATTATGAAGTACAATGCGACGGAGCTGTTTCGAAAAGCGATTGACGACGGGATGGACATTTTGGGAGGAAATGCCATTTCTCGGGGTCCCAGAAACGCATTGGCGCACGCCTATATCAATACTCCGATTGGCATTACCGTAGAAGGAGCCAACATTCTCACCCGTACGCTCATCATATTCGGTCAGGGAGCCATCCGGTCGCATCCCTGGGTACTTCAGGAGATCAATGCCATGGCTGAAAAGGACGTCAAGGCGTTCGATAAAGCCTTTTTTGGGCACATTGGAATGGTCGTTCAGAACGTTTTTCGTTCTGTGCTGCTTTCGGTTACCAGAGGACATCTGGCTGGATCTGTGGTGGGGGGCCCTGCGTCGAGGTATGTTCGGAAATTGGCGTGGGCTTCGGCCTCGTTCAGTATCCTGGCCGATATGTCCCTCGGATTGATGGGCGGCACGCTGAAACGCAAAGAAATGATTACTGGCCGATTCGCAGATATTTTCTCGTGGATGTACCTAGCGTCTGCCACAATTGTCCGGTTTGAATCCGAAGGACGCCGCAACGAAGACCTGCCCCTATTCAGGTATTCGATGGATACCGCCTTTATGCGGATGCAAATTGCATTTGACGAATTGTACAGCTCTTTGAGACTTCCTGTTATTAGCTGGTTCCTACGAGGACCGGTTGGCATTTGGTCTCGAATGAACCGGCTTTCCGCAGGTCCAACAGATGGCGATATTCACCGGGTCGCTCGTGTCCTTCAAACTCCGGGAGAGCAAAGAGATCGGCTTACTGATGGTATTTATGTACCGGCGTCGGCTGAACGTCCAATTGGCCGGTTGGATCGCGCCATGATAGCCAGTATTCAAGCCGAAGAATTGACTTCTACAATCAAACACGCCGTGAAAGCTGGAAAACTGCCGCGAGGTGGTATTGAAGTCCAACTGGCAGCAGCCGTCGATCAAAAAATTATCACGAAAGAGCAAGCAGAACTGATTCAGCACGCGGAAATGCTCCGGGATGACGCGGTACACGTCGATTCCTTTACGCTCGCAGAATACCTTAAGACATCGATTCATCACTCATAGCGAAGCCCCGCCCGCCTTTCGAAACGGTTGCACTCTCGAAGCCATAACGTGCCTTGAATCCTGTATTTGAGGAACGGATATTGGCGTTAGCTAGCTCTTCATTCGGAAAAGGGCGGATTTTTTTATATACTGAAGGTCATTAAGAGATGAATTAGAATATTTGTGATTTCCAATGGCTACTCAATCAATGAATGACAGCTGGTCTCGCGTCGTTAACCAGATTAAATCTATCTGGGGAGAGGAAGAGTTCGGAGAGGAAGAAATTAAAAAGGCTCGTGGAAGTCTATCCAAGATGGTTGTCCTAATCCACGAGAAAACCGGTGAATCTAAGCCCGACATCACCATGAAAATCGCAGCATTCTTGTAATAAGTGTAGCTTCGAACGATTTTTAGAGCCCGGTCTTTTAGACCGGGCTCTTTTCTTTTATATCCGGCGCGCTGTTCCGTGTTAATTAGAACGTGATATCGTATTTATGACATGTTCAATTTGGTCCTTTAAAGGAAACGCATGAGTTTGTATGAGCCCAATCGGATCGTTGGAAAAGCCGTCGATCCTTCGAAGTCAAAATATGTGTCCAGATTGGACGGATATCGCGCGCTGCTGGACGATCTTGAAAGCCGTACCGCCCGAATCAAAGAAGGTGGGGGAAAGAAAGGGCAGGAACGGGAGCACGAACGCGGTAAAATGTTACCTCGGGAACGAATTGCTGCCCTGATTGATGCAGACTCGGAGTTTCAAGAAATAGGTACCTTTGTGGCCGAGGGCATGTATGAGGACGAGGGGGGGTGCCCCTGTGGTGGTACGGTAATGGGGACCGGGCACGTAAGTGGACGGCTGTGTATGGTTGTTGCCAACGATGCCACGGTAAAAGCAGGAGCCTGGTTTCCAATCACAGCTAAGAAAAACCTTCGAGCCCAGGAAATCGCTCTCGAAAACCATCTCCCGATCATTTATTTGGTTGATTCTGCGGGCGTGTTTTTGCCGATGCAGGATGAAATATTCCCAGACCGCGAGCATTTTGGTCGAATCTTTCGAAATAATGCGATCCTGTCTAGCCGCGGCATCCCACAAATTGCCGCCGTCATGGGGAGTTGTGTTGCCGGCGGAGCCTATCTCCCGATTATGAGCGATGAAGCCCTCATTGTCGAAGGCACTGGCTCTATTTTTTTGGCAGGTCCTTTTCTGGTCAAAGCCGCCATTGGCGAAAGCGTGGATTCAGAAACGCTGGGAGGTGCTTCGACTCATTCAGAAATAAGCGGAGTCACCGACTACAAAGCCCCGGACGATGCGACCTGCCTAGAGACCATACGGGATTTGGTTTCGCGGATGGCGGATCGACCCAAAGCAAAATTCAACCGCATCAAGGCCACAGCGCCTTCTTTTGACGCCTCTGAACTGCTGGGAATTATGCCGGTCTCTGGTTCGGAGCCCTATAACATGTATGATGTCCTTGGACGAATCATCGATGCTTCGTCGTGGACGGAATACAAGGAAGGATACGGGAAAACCATTTTGACCGGATACGCCCGAATTGATGGTTGGAGCGTTGGGATCGTAGCCAATCAAAGGGAATTGGTTAAAGCGCGGGCCGGAGTTAAAGCCGCAACGGATGAATTGCAAGCAGGCGGTGTGATCTACTCCGATTCAGCCGATAAAGCGGCGCGGTTTATTATGAATTGCAATCAAAAGCAGATTCCCCTCGTGTTTATTCAAGACGTTTCTGGCTTTATGGTTGGTTCCAGAGCAGAACAGGGGGGTATCATCAAGGATGGCGCTAAAATGGTCAGCGCGGTTTCAAACTCGGTCGTTCCCAAGTTTACGATCATCGTAGGCAATTCCTACGGAGCCGGAAATTATGCGATGTGCGGGAAAGCGTTCGATCCAAGAATGATTTGCGCTTGGCCGACGGCTCGAATAGCTGTTATGGGAGGAGCTCAGGCGGCCAAAACACTCCTCCAGATTCAAAAGGCGAAACGAGTACGAGCAGGACAAGTCTTGTCCCAAGAAGCTGAGGATGAGTTGTTGGCTGAAATTACGCAGCGTTACGACAGTCAGACATCTCCCTATTACGCCGCCGCCAGACTGTGGGTGGACGAGATTATTGAGCCGTCAAAAACGCGGGAGTGGATTTCCAGAGGGATGGAAATTGCTTCCAATAACCCTAAAATCGAACCTTTTAATCCCGGCGTTATCCAAACGTAGGCCTTGTTTCGGGTCCGGGCAAGGGTCTGTTACCACTTGAAAATTAACTAGCATGACGATGTCCGAGTCTATTTGGCGAAAAGAAATCAATCTGGACTTGCTCAATTCGTTCAGCCAAGCGACCATGGTCGAACGTATCGGTATCCAATTCACCGAAATAGGACCGGACTTTTTGCGCGCGACTATGCCCGTCGATGAACGTACCATCCAGCCGCTCGGACTCCTGCACGGAGGCGCATCCGCGACTTTGATTGAGACACTCGGCAGCGTGGGCGCCACCTTCAGCGTTGGTCCCGACGAATACTGCGTAGGAGTGGAAATCAATGCGAATCATGTTCGCTCGGCTCGAAACGGAATCGTCGTGGGAACGGCCAAATCGATTCATCGAGGCTCCCGCATTCACGTATGGCAGATCGAAATTCGCACGGAAAGCGGCAAGCTGGTTTCGACGGGTCGGATTACGTTGGCGGTTTTAACCAAAACAGACACGGAATCGTGAGTCAATTCAACCATTTTGCCATTTTGATTCTGTTGATGATGGGACTATCGGCTTCGGGCTGTACGTCTTCGGCTGGGTCGATGCAATCAGCGGGGGATGTTTCCGCCGAAAAAGGCCGTGGTTCTTCGTTTGCCGCCGGCGATGTCCGGACTATAAACATTCCAGGCACACCCATTCAGTTCAAGCTGGTGTACGTTCCTGGAGGAACCTATACGATTGGGAGCCCTTTGGCCGAAGAAGGCCGGGCCGAACACGAAGGACCGAGGCATACCGTATCTCTTTCAGGATTTTGGATCGGTCAATTTGAGTTGACGGATGACGAATACGCAGTTTTCCGATTTCCCGATCGCGATGCAGATACAACCGCTGTTCCGGGAGCCATTTACAAGGTCGACGGCGTGTCTCGCCCAAGTCCGCCCTATGAGGACCCAGCTTTCGGAATGGGTGGGTCTGGGAAGCCCGCAGTGGGCATGACACAGTGGGGCGCACTGCATTACGCGAATTGGATCACTCGGAAAACGGGTGTTTTTTTCCGCTTGCCAACGGAAGCCGAATGGGAAACAGCGTGTCGGGCGGGTTCGGAGCAGGTTTTTGGCTTTGGAGATGATCAATTAGCCATAGCCGATTTTTCTTGGTATCAAGACAACGGCGCCGGAAAGCTTCATAACGTGGGAGAAAAGAAGGCCAATGCCTGGGGTCTGTTTGACATGCACGGTAATGCTGCTGAGTGGACCATGGACGAATATCAATCGGAGTTTTATCAATCGTCATCCGAAACGACTCCCGTAGATCCTTGGAGCCTGCCGACTAGACTGCACCCCAGAACGGTTCGCGGGGGCTCTTTTTACGACGCTCCGTCCGATATGCGATGCGCCTCCCGCCTCGAATCGACGCTGAATTGGAAAAGAAGAGATCCTCAGATCCCCAAAAGTTTTTGGTGGAATACGGACGCGCCCTTTTTGGGATTTCGATTAGTGGCACCCGAGCTGGGAATGTCAGCGGAAGATCAGGTCGAGTTTTGGACCCTAGTTTTGGGTGAATAGCCGACCGGGTCCGTGCAGATCTTCGAAAAGGTCGATTTTAGGATTAATTTCTCTAAGGAAATAAAGGGTTTAGGGTTGGCACTACCGATCCCAGTCCATTACATTTCCCTTGATGGGAATCTCTAAAACAGGATTCCCAGATTTTGTTTTCAAAAGACCCACGAGTGCTCTCCAAATGAAAGATTTATCTGCCAAAATATTTCAAACCCGTCGCGATTTTATGATTACCGGTTCCGCAGCGGTGGTCGGATCGGTCGTCGCCAGTTCGTTTCCGCTTTCCGCGAATGCCTTCTACTCATCGAATGATGAGATCAAGATCGGTATAATCGGATGTGGGGGACGAGGAACGGGAGCTACCGTACAAGCGCTGAGCACCAAGCAAAATGTGAAGCTCGTTGCCATGGCAGACGTATTTAGCGATCGGTTGGAAGAAAGCTACACCGAGATCGTGAACCCTAAGGCCGATCATGCCGCCGATGTGGCTGGTCGTGTGGATGTGCCTGAAGAGCGCCGTTTCGTGGGATGGGACGCGTATAAACAACTCATTCCACTGGTTGATGTCGTTCTCATTGCCACCCCTCCGGGATTCCGGCCTATTCATTTTGAGGCGGCCATTGCGGCAAATAAGCACGTATTCATGGAAAAACCGGTCGCCACAGATGCTCCGGGAACGCGCAGTGTATTGGCCACAGCCGAGATAGCCAAACAGAAAAAACTGAATGTGGTTGTCGGTCTACAGCGCCACTACCAGGATGAGTACCTGGGTTGGGTAGACCGAATTCAAAATGGGATGATTGGGGATATTACAACGTCCCGCGTTTATTGGAATGGCGGAGGTGTGTGGGTCCGTGACCGCGCGGGCCTAGAAGCCACGGCCGGTCGGAAACTAACGGAAATGGAGTACCAGATGCGAAATTGGTACTATTTCAATTGGCTCTGTGGAGACCATATCGTTGAACAGCACATCCACAATATTGACGTTGGAAACTGGGTGAAAAACGCCTATCCCGTCCGGGCCCAAGGGCAAGGAGGTCGATTAGTCCGAACAGGACTGGATCACGGAGAAATCTTCGATCATCACTTTGTGGAATACGAATATGCGGATGGAAGTCGGATGATCAGCCAGTGCCGCCATATGCCGAACACCATGAGCCGGGTAACGGAAGCTTTCCACGGAACGAATGGATCGGCGCCGCGCCCAGGCGTCCTTTTGTCTGCTAAGGGAGATACCATTTTTCAACACGATGCACGGAACGATAAAAATCCGTACCAGGTTGAGCACGATTTATTGTTTGCCGCGGTAGCTGCCGGGGAGTATAAGTATGCAGATGCGGAAAACGGAGCTAAAGCCACATTAACAGCCATTTTGGGTCGTTTGTGTACGTATTCGGGCCAGATCATCGAGTGGGACACGGCTCTTAATTCAGAGATTTCCCTCATGCCAACCAAATTTGCGTGGGATGCTGAGCCACCAGTAATGCCAAATGCCCAAGGTAAATATGCGATTGCTGTTCCTGGCGAAACGGTGGTTGTGTGATCAATTGAGTCGATATAACCTATTTTCGGTGAAAGCATGAAGCGAAGAGACTTCGTCAAATCCAGCACGATTTTTGGGGCCGCGGCCTTCGGTGTGGGGCCCGTGTTGGCTGGTCATCGGGGTGCGTCTCCCGCGAAAGGCGCTTCGCGACCGGGGGATGGCTCAGCGAATCGTTCGGAGCCTTTTAACCTAAAGTATGCGCCGCATCTGGGCATGTTTGCGGAGCTCGCAGGTAAGGACCCCGTCGATCAGCTCAATTTTATGGCCGATGAAGGATTTACCGCCTTCGAAGACAACGGCATGCGCACCCGGACCATTGAGGTTCAAGAGGCTATGGCCTCCACGATGGCCCGTCGCGGCATTCAAATGGGGGTGTTTGTTGCGCACGAAATCTATTGGACGAAACCCA
Organism: Bacteroidota bacterium; assembly: GCA_027622005.1. Lineage (GTDB taxonomy): Bacteria > Bacteroidota > Rhodothermia > Rhodothermales > UBA10348 > UBA10348. The sequence continues at coordinate 33,941 of JAQBZH010000017.1, forward strand.
ATTTGACTTCCGGGGATGCGAATCTGAGGGAGGAGTTTTTAGGGTATATACGAGACGCAGTCGAAGTCGCGAAAAGGGTAAATGCCACTTGGACCACGATTGTACCAGGTCACGTGGACCTACGACTCGACATCGGATTTCAAACGGCAAACGTCGTGGAATCGTTAAAACGAGCCAGTGATATTCTGGAGCCTCACGGTATTGTGATGGTGCTCGAACCTCTTAATCCACGCGACCACCCAGGGCAGTTTTTAGTCAAAATCCCGCAGGCCTACGAAATTTGTAAGGCCGTTGGCAGTCCGTCCTGTAAAATATTGGACGACTTGTATCACCAACAAATCAGTGAGGGCAATCTAATCCCGAATATGGATGCCGCTTGGGATGAGATCGCTTATTTCCAAATTGGAGACAATCCGGGAAGAAAAGAACCGACAACAGGTGAAGTCCACTTTCAGAATGTATTCAAACACATCCATTCGAAGGGATTCACCGGCGTTCTGGGAATGGAGCACGGGAATTCGAAGCCCGGAGCTGAAGGAGAGCGCGCCGTTATTAATGCTTACCGACAGGTTGACGACTTTTAACGAGGGTCTATTCCTTGTTTGCAGCAGCGAATGGTCCTGGTTTGCCGTCGCGGGATTCTGGAATGCGATAATTGACCCCCAAAGACTCCAAATGGGGTAAATTGCCCACCATTCGTCGGTAGAAACTATCTAGATTTCGGCGGTCACGGGCCGACCAAACGACCTCCGACAAAGCAAGCGCCCGCGGATACACCATATATTCCGCGTACTCAGGAGTCGAAATGTACTCGGTCCATAAGTTGGCCTGGGCGCCCAAAATGTGCCGGGCTTCTATCACGGTTAATTCATCCGGAACGGGTTCAAAGGAATAAACCGAATCGAGTGGGATCGTGAAGCCGGCCCAATTCATGGCTAAGGGCTCAACCGCCGGATCTGCCTGATAAAAATCGAAATAGGCATATTTAGTCGGTGTCATAATGACATCGTGTCCGGCCTTCGCCGCTTCGATTCCACCGGTGGTCCCTCTCCAGGACATAACGGTCGCGTCCGGCGCCAATCCGCCCTCCAAGATTTCGTCCCATCCTATTAAACGGCGTCCGTTTGCATTCAAGAACGTCTCAATTCGGCGAACAAACCAGCTTTGAAGCTCTTGTTCGTCTTTAAGGCCCTCTCTTTTGATGACAGCCTGCGCCAATTCGCTATTTTCCCAGCGTATTTTTGGCACTTCGTCCGCTCCAATGTGGATGTATTCACTCGGAAACAAGTCCATCACTTCGGTCAGGACATCTTCTAAAAAAGTAAATGTCTCTTCACTCGGGCAAAGAATTTCGTCCATCACCCCCCAAATCGTGGGAACGGTAAAGGGTCCTGGATGACAACCCAGCGAGGGATATGCCGCTAGAACCGCCGACGAGTGCCCGGGCATTTCGATTTCCGGAATCACGGTGATATACCGATCGGCCGCATACTGAACGACTTCGCGAATCTGTTCCTGCGTATAAAACCCACCATGTGGGATGCCATCGCCGACGTAAGGATCAAAGTTTTTCCCGACGATAGTTTCCTTACGCCAAGCGGCGACTTCGGTCAACAGCGGATATTTCTTAATCTCAACACGCCACCCTTGGTCTTCTGTGAGGTGCCAATGGAATTTGTTGAATTTGTACCTGGACATCGTGTCGATGTACTTTTTGACAAAAGCCACGTCGAAAAAGTGTCTTCCCACGTCCAAATGAAGGCCTCGGTAAGGGAATCGAGGGGAGTCTTGAATCGAAACGGCGGGGACTTCCCAGATCACATCCAGAACGAAGGATGCTACTTCGATTTCGGGGGGTAACAATTGTCTCAGGGATTGGAAAGCGTAAAAAATGCCAGCTTCGTCGCCGCCGCGGATGCTAATTCTATCTTCGGAAATGATGAGGGAGTAAGACTCGGGTCCAAGATCAGCTTGGATAGCCACGTCGACGTCGCCGTCCGTTTCAGAAATGGGAAGTGGAAAGCCCGTAGAACGGCGTATTTCTGCTAAAAATCGATCCGTAACGCCGAAAAGAGAACTGGAAGCCACCTGGAATGCGGTATTTGCAGAAAAGGTAAAAAATCCTTGACCGCCTTCCACTTGCTGAGGAACAGGGATAATGGGTAGGTCCGGTGAGTTTGTCACTTCTGTTCCACATCCAAAAGAGAGGAAAACTGTCAAAAGCATTGCCAAAAATGTCCGAGTCATATCAATTGATTTTTTTGTACCAATGGTTGGGCCGTGCCAAGTCCAATCGCGCCGACACAATGTAGGGCTCGCTCCCCGCATGCCAATGCCCAAACGTGGTAGTCACGATCATTCCACCGAGCAGGCTGAAACTCCTATCACCAAAATCCAAAAAAGGCTCTTAAAATTCTTCGGTATCATCCAGAGAGGTAGTTGCGGCTAAAAACGAAGGAAGGGGGTAATCCTGATTTCGGACTTTAATGGGTCTGGGGTCAAATCCGAAAAGATCTTCTTTCGAAAAAATCGAGCGGAAGTGATGAGGTTCGAAAAACGTCTCGAATTTTGAACACACATCATCAAAACGCCGAAGATAATAGGCCGTGTTTTCGTCCGGACGTCGTTTGTCCCAAACCTCCGCCAGGCGAGCCGATTCAAATGCCGGGCCCGAATCTGCCGAACCTGAGATGTAATACACGACCCGATCTCCCTTGCGAATAGGCTGTAAAGTAGTTTTTTGACGCGTCAATGCCAATTCGTAGGGGGCGCTCCGCGTGCGCTTACCTTCTGCCACATCCCGCTCGTACTTTTTAAGCGAGTCCTTTAGTGTTTCGGTCCGGGCGAAATCTGACGCGTCCTTCCACTCGTGTTGGATGATTTGATTACGCGTTTTGAGAAACGCGGCGTGCAGACCAGCGACATCGTGTTCCAGAAGCATGTGAATGGCCCGACGGACAAAACGACGGCCAAAGGGCTCGATAGACCGCGACACCAGCGAGGAGCCTTTGAGTTTGATAACGCCATCGTAGGGCTCTAGCGCATAGTTCTTCTTCTTGTAGGATAGCATCCGCCGATATCGGCCGTCAAACCCGATCCGAATTCCTTCAGGCATTTCCAGATTTAGGTCGTTTATAAAGGCGAGTTCGGCTTCCTCACCTTGAACGCCATCGGGTGGCACAAATAAAACTCCATCGGTGTCTACCTCTAACACCTTACCCGATCGCTCCTCGATTTTTCGGATGATCGAAAGCAGCAAGGTTTGCCCCGTGACAGCCACCCGATCCGCCTCTGAAAAGTCGTTAAAAAGCGCTTGAGAGAACCCCAAAAAGCCATAAAAACTGTTGATAATCACTTTGTACGAATTCTGACGGGCGTCGAGGGCGCTTTTTAGCTCGCCGGACGCTGCCCGGTTCATTTCGGATTTGGCCAGAAGGCGTAGTTCAGTGAGCTTTTTGAGGAGCTTTGGAAATAAAACCAAGGCGTCTTGGCTTGGTTTTATGTCAAAGTTAAGCATGATCGACGGGTATAGACTCTCCACGTCTGCATACACAATCGGCCCAATCACACCCGTGAAAAAGATGTCGGTATACCCGCCTTGAGTTTGAGCACCCCACTCCGACCGCGGTAAAGAGTGCTTTTTGCGCAAGTATTCGCGCACAAACAGGGATTCAATTTTGGAAGCGGGGCCCACTCTCGACACTTGACCGTATTCCATCGGCAGCATTTGGGTGAGGTAAAAGGTCGATTCCGACAGGTGCCTTGCCAGGCGCTCCGTTTCAATCACGTCGTCGAGCGCGTACCGAGTGACGAGATCGGGGTCGGATTTCCACAACTCGGTGATTTTCGATCCGTCGATGTACGTCCGATCAGCGGGCGCAAATCCGAAGTATTTGGAGACCTCCTTCAGCCCGTAGCCGGGTAAATCTCTCTTGACTACGTCGTAGGTCATCACTTGAAAAAACGTATCAATGACGTGTCGGCCAGCGATTTCTACCGCTGTAAAATCAAGAGAACGCTCCGCAAACCGGGTGGAAGTTGCAAATGTTCGGGGTTCACTTCGATCCCTACCCAGCCCACAGACCACCCCGTGTAGGGCGCATCGACGAAGGATGTAGGGGAAATCAAACCGGAAAATATTATGGCCTTCGATCACGTCCGGATTGAGCTCCTGGACGGTTTCTACCATGGATTGTAGTAGACGCTCTTCGCTCCAATCGGGCGCCCCGAGCACCTTTCTCCATCCTCGATTGTCCGACAACGCGATTAAAATGATTCGATCTGCCGCCCGATCGGCATTTGGAAAATCTCGTTCCGAAATACATTCAATGTCGAGTTGGAGGCGATGCAACTCGTCAAAATGCATCCCCTTAAAACAGGTTCGCCCACTTTGCATCAAATACTGCTGAGCCGGGGAGCTAACCGTGTAGGACGGGGACGACTCGCCGACTTTGGAGGCGCGGCGGTCGATGTGTCTTTGGGCGTCCCAATATTCGCCCCAGTTGTTAAAAACGACCAGAAACCGGTAGTGTAGATCGCCTTTCAAGGCCTGGAACCGGTACTTCGTGCGCGAAAAACCGCCCAAAAGCTCAATGTTGGAGAGAAACAGGAAGGGGTAAAAGGGGACTTCAGTAATAAATACGGAAAGGGCGTCTTCGCTTCGATGATATACGTGGACATGACCCTTACGCGAAGGATGTTCTGTCATAGCCTGCACCGCCACAATGCGCGATGTCGCATCATGGCCGTACAGTAAGGAATCTTGAAAAGGCGTGCTCACGCAGTGGGGGGTCTAAAACTTCTTACGATACTTGGAGAGCTTTTAGAATGTTTACCATCATCCCTCCAAATGGTTAAGTTATCTCGAAAGTGCATTGAAGGACAACAAGACATAGGGATTCCTTCTATCCCGCTTTATTTTGAGACATGCACACGCTAACAACGCATAATCTTGGCCATCGATTCGGACGCCGATTGTTATTTCGGAAGATGGAATTGAATTTCGTCGGCGGGACCACAACGGCTATTGTCGGATCCAATGGTTCGGGCAAGTCGACTTTGGTTAAAATCTTGGCTGGCTTGATGCTTCCATCTAAAGGGGAGGTTCAATTACTCGTACATGGAACGATGGTCGAATCTGAGTTGAGACCGCTTTCCTGTGGGTTAGTAGCTCCGTACCTAAACGTGTATGACGGTCTAACACCCAGAGAGAATCTTGAGTTTTTGGCCAAAGCGAGAAGGTTGCCTAATTCAAAAGACCTGATTGATGCGGTTCTAGATCGGGTTCAGCTCAGTGATCGGGGGGATGACGTCGTTCAAACCTTTTCATCCGGGATGATCCAACGAGTTCGTCTAGCTACGGCGCTTTTGTCGGATCCACCGGTGGTCATCTTGGATGAACCCACCGCCACGCTAGACGCCATGGGAGAAGAAATGGTCTATGAAGTGATAGAGCGTTCGGCAAGTATGGGGAAAATTGTGATTGTAGCAACCAATGATCAAGCAGAGGCCGAAAAGTGTCAGTTTCAGGTCAATGTGGAGTCGTATCGTTAGGTTCGCAAGGGCTTAGGGCCTTTTGAATGACTCTCTTCGAAAAGCCACAACGGCTAAAGTAACCGTTGCCCCGGCTTTCTCCAGCACCTCGGATGCCGAATCAAGTGTTGCGCCGGTGGTCATAACATCATCCACCAGCAATACATGCTTTCCCTCAATCGATTTCGTTACGCTAAATGCACCTTGAACATTGGAAGTTCGGAATTCTCTCGTCAATCCGCTCTGGGAAGGGGACAATGACGGCCGAATAAAAGCCCCGAGATGCAATTGAAGCTGATTGGCACTTGCAAATGCTGCTGCAATGGGGACTGTATGCAAAAAGCCTCTTTCCAATATTTTGGTTCGATGAGAAGGAATTGGAACGCACCAACCGTCAACCCCATCGAAATGAACTCGGTGATTTCCAAGTAACCGACCGATGGCTGCACGCCCTTCGTACTTGAGCGACCGATGCAGTGATCTGATGGGCGAATCAGCGCGATAATACCATTTTGCCCATACAGGCCTCCCACCGGCCGTCCATCCCGGCAATTCGCACGTTGGGATTTCGCATTGATCCATTTCATCAGAACAACTAAGACATAAAAAGCCTCCTTTTGGGGAGCGAATTTTACAGTGGTAGCATTGGTGCGGGACCAACACTTCGAGTGCAGACCTCCATCCTTTACCCGCTCGGAGCCCATTCTTTTTTAAAGACGCCCTTTCCGAAGAAATTTTCATAAGAATCCGATGAAAAGCGAACATACCCCATCAAACAGAGGCAACAGGAAAGGAGAATGAAACTCGAAAGTTGTATACTCGCATCAAACTGATTTCTACCAGAAGGCGATCTCACCCAGACGGCGTTCGATAAACTGTACGATATGTTATGACCATACGAAAGCGAAAAGGCATGCTGATCAAAAACACCAACCCTAGTTTGGTGACGATCAAAATGGCTACGCGAACCATTACGTTGGCACCTGGCGACGAAGAATTGATAACAGCAGAAGAAGTCCTCGACGATACTTTGCGCGACCACCTACAAGTGCGCGGCGTTTCTATCGTTCGCCCGGCCGGCGACGAAGAAGAGGCAGAGCTACGCGAACGATTGGCTTAGTATTATGCGCATACTTGCTTTAGAACCATGGTATGGGGGCTCACATCGAGCATTTTTAGACGGATTCACTTCCCACACACGGCACAAAGTCGATAAAGTGACCATGTCTGCCCGGTTCTGGAAGTGGCGCATGCATGGCGGCGCGGTGACCATGGCGCTCAAGGTGCAGGAGCTCTATGCCAAAGGCGACAAGCCGGATCTTATTTTTGCCTCTAGTATGGTGAATCTGCCCGCGTTTTTGGCATTGACCCGAACTGAGCTTCAGGGCGTTCCGGTGGTCATGTATATGCATGAAAACCAGCTCACCTATCCGCTTCCAGAAGGAAAAGCGCGAGACCACACCTACGGTTATATCAATTACGTTTCGTGTTTGGCCGCCGACCACATTTTATTCAATTCCCAGTTTCACTACGATCAGTTTGTCGAAGCGCTCCCTCGCTTACTTCGCCTGTTTCCAGATTACACCCACCTCAATACCGCCCAGCAAATCCGATTGAAAAGCTCGGTTATGCACCTGGGACTGGACCTTCGCGGGCATGATAAATACGCTTCCGCTTATGAAGGGCACGGTTGGGGACCTGGGATGAAGCCTCCCATTGTACTTTGGAATCAACGATGGGAGTATGACAAAAATCCGGCAGCGTTTTTTCGGTTGATGAATCGTCTGGACGATTCAGGCCATAAATTCCGTTTGATTTTGGCGGGCGAGCATTTCGAAGAGCTTCCACCTGAATTTGAAAAAGCTTTTGAGCGTTATGCCGAGCGCATCCTGCACTACGGCTACGCCGAGGATTTTAAAGAATATAGCAGCCTCTTACACCGCGCCGACATCGTGATATCGACCTCGATTCATGAGTTTTTCGGCATTTCGATGCTGGAGGCCATCTATTGTGGGTGCCATCCACTCCTTCCGAATCGATTATCGTATCCCGAACTCATCCCTGAATCTCTCCACTCGCCACTGCTTCATGCACCCATATTGTATTCGGATGATGATGAGCTATTCAGCATGATGACGCGCATTTTAAAGGGGGAAGAACGCCCGCTACCCGTTAGCACGTTGAAAAGCATTTCGGCCCATTTGGAATGGAGCCAGCACGTGAATCATTTTGATGATTTGTTCGAACGGATCGTCGAAGGACACGCTTAAAAGCGGTTCGGGATAACTTAGCCAGTGCGGGGGGCGGCTTCCGCCCGCCGCCCCCCACCTGCCCTTACATATTTTCAACCATTGCACGGCCAAATTCGCTGCACTTTAGCAGCGTTGCGCCTTCCATCTGGCGTTCAAAGTCGTAGGTAACTCGTTTCTGGCCAATCGTTTTGTCAAGTGAAGCGATGATCAGGTCGGCTGCTTCATTCCATCCCATATAGCGAAACATCATTTCACCGGAAAGAATAACCGAGCCCGGGTTAACTTTGTCAAGGCCGGCATATTTCGGCGCCGTTCCGTGCGTGGCTTCAAAAATGGACAAACCGGTATCGTAGTTGATATTGGCGCCGGGTGCGATACCAATACCGCCAACCTGCGCTGCCAGTGCATCGGAGATGTAGTCTCCGTTGAGGTTCATCGTTGCAATAACGCCGTATTCAGATGGCCTGGTCAATATCTGCTGAAGGAAAGCATCTGCGATGACATCTTTGATGATGATGCCGTTTGGGAGCTTGCACCATGGCCCTTCGCCAATGACTTCCCCACCAAATTCTTGACAGGCCAGTTCGTAGGCCCAATCCCGAAACGCGCCTTCCGTGTACTTCATGATATTGCCCTTGTGGACAATAGTCACACTTTCCTTGCCCTGATCAATCGCAAACTGGATGGCCGCTCGCACAAGTCGTTTGGTGCCTTCTGACGATATAGGTTTGATGCCGTATCCGGTCGTGTCGGGGAACCGGACCTTAGCAAAGTGATCGGGGAAAGAGGCTTTTAGCGCCTCGGCAAATTTCTTTGCGTCCGCGGTACCGGCCTGGAATTCGATTCCGGCGTAAATGTCCTCCGCGTTTTCCCGGAAGATGATCATATCAATCAGTTCGGGCTGTTTGACGGGGGAAGGGACACCTTCAAAGTAGCGAACCGGGCGAACACAGGCATAGAGATCAAGCTTTTGACGCAAGGCAACATTTAACGACCGAATACCACCGCCAACGGGGGTTGTCAGCGGGCCCTTGATCGATACCAAGTGGTTTTGAATGGCCGTCAAGGTGTCTTCAGGAAGCCATTCACCAAACTTATCAAATGCCTTTTCGCCGGCGTACACTTCAAACCATTCGATTTTCCGGCTGCCTTTGTACGCTTTCTGAACGGCTTGATCAAATACAAATTGCGCTGCCGCCCAAATGTCCGGACCTATACCATCGCCTTCAATAAATGGAATAATGGGGTTGTTCGGCACTTGGAGTTTGCCAGAAACCATTTTAACGTTTGCACCTTTCGAAGGAGTCGTTAGATTCTTATACATGGACGTCGTTTGGAATTAATTAATTTCTTGGTGGTTGGGCCCCACGGAGCTCGATGAGGCTAAAAATAATAATTAAAGGACTTCAGGTTGTAGGGGAAGCACTACAATCGTCCGAAAATAGAGCGAATCCGAAGCTCCCATACCTTCCAGGCAGCTTCCCGCACGATGGCCTTGCTCATTTTTGATAGACCTTCGGTTCGTTCGGTAAAAATGATGGGCACTTCTACCAATGAAAAGCCCTTTTTCCAGGCTTTAAAGTTCAATTCGATTTGAAACGAATACCCGTTGGATCGGATTGCGCCGAGGTCGATAGCTTCTAATACCCGACGGTGAAAACATTTAAATCCGGCCGTTACATCCTTAATTTTAATGCCCGTAATGACTCGGGTGTATATCCCAGCGCTATAGGAAAGCATCAACCGAGGAAGAGGCCAGTTAATAACCCTAACGCCGTGGATGTACCTGGATCCAATCGCGAGGTCAGCTTCGCCGTTTAGAACGGGTGCCACAATGCGTTCAAGATCGGCAGGGTTGTGAGACATGTCGGCATCCATCTCGCAAATGAGTTCGTATCCTGCGTCCAAAGCGTACCTGAACCCCGCTATATAGGCTGTTCCAAGTCCTTGTTTGCCCGTGCGCCTGAGCAAATGAATCCTTTCTGGGTGATGGTCTTTGAGAGCTTCGACGAGATCGCCGGTTCCGTCAGGACTTGCATCATCCACCACTAGAACATGAAAAGACAGGGGCAAGCCTAGTACCTGCCCGATGACCGAGCTGATATTTTCCGCTTCATTGAACGTGGGTATGATAACAATTGGGTGCTCTTGATGCATCCGAACCGATAGGGAGAGGTTTACCGAGACAAATTGGCATTGTTACGAAGAAAAGTCATGGTATGTTCGACCAGCTCTGCTGGTAATTTGACCTCCCGGCCTTCTTTGATCAGGTCAATCGTTGTGCGATACTGATCAAAATACGGACCACAACATTTGCACATTCCAAGATGCTCATCGAACTGCTGGCTGACTTTCCGTGGAAGCGTGCCCTCGACATAATCCGCTAAAAAGCTCGTCACTTTTTTACAGTTCGGCGCCAAACCTAGGAGGGTTTTTATTGTATAAACTACATTCATATCGCTACTCTGCACTTTGGCGTTGATATTGAAAATGAGGGTTTAACATTTCCCTCAATGCGACACGAGCCCGATGAAGCCTGACACGCACCGCGCCTCCTGAAATTTCCAACATCTTGGCAACTTCTTCAGTTGAATGCTCTTCTATGTCTCTCAAAATGACAATCGTTTTATAATCTTCGGGGAGTCGGTCTATGGCGCGATGTAAGATCTCATGCCTATTCGTTTGCTCAGCAATCCGTAATGGATCCCAACTCGCCACCGTCTCCACAAACATCCCTTTAGAAAAGGAAGGTTGCAAGCGGTCAAAGTCTGAATCGCTGAGCGAGGTCATTCTTTTTGATTTACGAAGAGACCCACGAGCCAAATTAATGCCGATGGCGTACAGCCAAGTAGTGAATTTGGACTCTCGCCTGAAAGTCTTAATTCGCTGAAACGCTTGTAAAAACGTCTCTTGTATTATGTTTTGGGACTCTTCTTCATCTCCAAGGATGCGAAAAACAATTCGGAATAGACGCGGGCTTTCCTGAGTAACCAATCGTTCGAATGCTTTTTCATCTCCTGCTAATAAAGCGTCGAGATCAGGCTCCAATGAAGGTCCTTCAATCTTGCTCCGCGCCGTTTCCGTCATATTCGTAGTTAATCAAGCTAAATAGTTACAACTCGAACGATCTTTGTGCCGCTTAGGAGGATTGGTTGCAAGAACCTACTCCCATTGTCTAAGCAAAAGAAAGAAGACCGTCCCTAAACGATAATGAAGGATGCGCGTTCCCTGCCCACAGGACGTAGCTTGTAACTACTTGTAATGACAAGTTAGTAAAGATATCGTTAACAATAATACACTTGGCTGCAATTTGTCGTATTATTCAAAGCTTTCAAATTTTCTGAGCACCGATAAACTCGCGCATCATGGCCAAACAGACTCGAAAAACGCCTACCACTTCTTCAAAACAGATTCCGTCCACAGCTAAAAAGGCGGCACCCAAATCCAGAGCAAAAAAAGAGGTCTTAGAGGGTTCATTTCCGACGTCTCTTGAACTCAATGTGACGTTTGATACCTACCCGGCTGGGGCCTATACCCACCAGGAATTAGGATTATCGGTGGACGACGTGTTGTCGATGTATCGAAATATGCTCTTGCAGCGACGCTTTGAAGAACGTGCGGCGCAAATGTACGGAAAGCAGAAAATCGCAGGTTTTCTTCACCTTTACATTGGCCAGGAGGCTATTTCAACCGGAACAGCTACGGCCATTAAAATCGGACTCGATTCCATTATAACTGCCTACCGCGACCATGGCCACGGCTTAGCTCTTGGGATGACTGCCAATGAGTGCATGGCCGAGATGTTTGGCAAAGTTGGTGGCTGCTCCCGTGGAAAGGGAGGCTCCATGCACTTCTTTTCAAAGGAAAAAGGATTGTTTGGGGGGCACGGTATTGTTGGCGCCCACGTTCCCGTCGGTGTTGGCATTGCCTTCGCGCACAAATACAAAGAAGATGGCGGCGTTTCTATCGCTTTTTATGGTGATGGGGCCGCGGGTCAAGGTTCAATCCATGAAGCTGCAAACCTGGCTTCCTTGTATGAATTGCCCTCCATTTTGGTGGTGGAAAACAACCATTATGCGATGGGAACCGCGGTTCACAGAGCATTTGCCGAAACGGAATTCACGCACCATGCCGTAGGCTATAGAATGAAAGCGGCTTTGGTTGATGGAATGGACGTGTTCTCTGTATGTAAAGCTATGCAGGATCACGTGGCTCTGGCTCGCGAGAATAAACCCTCCATGCTCGAAATTAGAACGTACCGCTACCGCGGACATTCGATGTCTGACCCGCAGCTGTACCGGACCAAAGAGGAACTCGAATCCAAGAAGAACGAGGATCCCATCATCCGGCTAAAAGCCTACATTCTGGACCATAAAATGACCAGTGTCAAGGCGCTCGATGCCATTGACGAGGACGTAAACGACGAAGTAAAAGCTTCTGTCGACTTTGCAGAAAATAGCCCGGTACCCGATCTCAGCGAAATATATGACAATATCTACGATGAGTCCGATTACCCTTATTTGGCCTAATCCGCGGCTTTTTGCTCTTAAAACACTCAGTTAGACACAACTTTTAGTAAGAAACTAGGCATCGCAATGGCAATTTTGCAGTACAGAGAAGCGCTTAGAGCGGCAATGACCGAAGAAATGGAACGCGAGTCTCGCGTATTTCTGATGGGAGAAGAAGTGGCCGAATATAACGGCGCTTATAAGGTCAGCGAGGGCATGCTGGAGCAGTTTGGTCCCAAAAGAATCATAGACACCCCCATTTCTGAAAATGGGTTTTGTGGATTGGGTGTAGGTGCGGCCATGGCTGGGCTTCGTCCGATCATAGAGTTTATGACCTTTAATTTTTCCTTTGTGGCCATCGATCAGTTGATCAACAATGCCGCAAAGATTCGGTATATGTCGGGTGGTCAGTTCAATATTCCAATTGTGTTTCGGGGCGCCAACGGTGCTGCGGGCCAGTTGGCAGCGACGCATAACACGTCCACTGAATCGATTTACGCAACCATTCCTGGACTAAAAGTCGTTGCGCCATCCAATCCGGACGATGCAAAGGGACTGCTCAAATCATCCATTCGGGATAATAATCCGGTCATTTTCCTTGAAAGTGAGGTTATGTTTGGGTGGAAAGGCGAAGTGTCGGATGAAAAAGACTACCTCATTCCAATTGGCAAAGCACGCATTGGCCGGGTAGGAACGGATGTAACCATCGTAGCACACTCCAAGAGCTATTGGATTGCGATGGACGTCGCCGATCAATTGGCGCTGGAAGGATTCAGCGCCGAAGTAATCGATCCTCGCACCATTCGCCCATTTGATATAGATACGGTTGTTGAATCAATTAAAAAGACGAATCGCTGCGTAATTATCGACGAAAGCAATCCGTTTGCGAGCATATCGTCAGAAATTGCGTACCAGATTCAGGAGCGAGCATTTGATCACTTAGATGCCCCCATCATCCGAATCACATCGAAAGATGTACCGGCGCCGTATGCCAAGAATCTGATCGAGTATTACATGCCGCAAGCAAAAGATGCTTACGACGCATGTAAACGAGTGATGTACGTCAAGTAAGAAGGGTACGCCGGCCTTGAAGGCGTTTTTAGGCCCGAATAAATCGCTTTAGAGAAACTCAAAAAGGATCGAAAGAAATGGCTATCCCAGTAGAAATGCCCAAAATGAGCGACACGATGGACGAAGGAGTCCTAGCGGCTTGGCTCAAAGAGGAAGGAGAAAAAGTAGCTGCGGGCGATGTGGTTGCCCAGGTCGAGACCGACAAGGCAACTATGGATCTGGAAGTGTATGACGCTGGCGTTTTGCTAAAGCGAGTGATCGAAGCGGGTGATTCCGTTCCAATCGGTGCTTTGATTGCCATTTTGGGGAAGGAAGGAGAAGACATTTCCGACATTTTGGCCGCGTATGCCAAGGGTGGGGCGAAATCGGGCGGAGCTCCTGCTCCGGTTGCTGCTCCTGCTCCAGTCGCTGCACCTGCGCCTGCCGCCGCTCCTGCCGCGCCAGTTCCAGTTTCTGTGCCAGCACCTCACGTTGCTGCCCCCGTCTCGTCAGCGAACGCTGAGGGACGAATCAAAGCTTCCCCGCTTGCCAGAAAGCTTGCCGACGAACACGGGATAAGCCTTTCCAGGTTGGCCGGATCGGGGCCTGAAGGTCGGATCGTGAAGCGAGACATCGAAACGGCGATGTCCCCGGGCATGAACGTGGCCGCGCCGATTAGCGCGCCGGTTATAGCCACCGAGCCCCACGTGGCTCCAACGGCAGTGCCTACTCCAGTGGGATCTACGCCTGGAGCTTACGAAACCGTTCGGATTTCGCAGATGCGAAAAACGATTGCACGTCGCCTAGCAGAAAGTAAATTTACCAGCCCGCATTTTTATCTGACCATCGACGTCGATATGGAAGCTGCTGTGTCCTTTCGCAATAAGCTGAACGAAAAGGCTGTTGCCAAAGATCTCGGTAAAGTTTCGTTCAATGATCTGGTAACCAAAGCAAGCGCTTTGTCTTTGGCTAAACACCCTTGGGTTAACGCTTCTTGGATGGATGTTGCCGGCGAGATACACCTGCACAACGAAGTGCATATTGCGATTGCCGTAGCTGTTGAAGATGGGCTGATTACCCCAGTTATTCGCCACGCTGATCGCAAAGGTCTGTCACAGATCGGAGCGGAAACGAAGGATTTAGCCACCAAAGCTAGAAATAAACAATTACAGCCAGCGGATTGGTCAGGGTCGACTTTCTCCACCAGCAATCTGGGGATGTTCGGAATTGAAGAGTTTACAGCGATCATCAACCCTCCAAATGCCTGCATTTTGGCCATTGGAGCTATTCGAGATGTACCCGTCGTCAAATCAGGAGCGGTGGTGCCCGGGAAACGCATGAAATTGACGCTATCGTGCGATCATCGCGTGGTCGATGGAGCTACTGGTTCGGAGTTTTTAGCGACATTGCAGGGCTATCTGGAAGATCCAATCACCATGCTACTTTAGCCGTCCAATTTGATTCGCATAGCCCACATTTCGGATATCCACTTTGGCCGGATCAGTCATCCGACCATCGTAGATGCGCTCATCCGGGATATCAATAGAGCGGGTGTGGATTTGGTAGTGGTCAGCGGGGATCTGACTCAGCGAGCATTTGGACACCAGTTTAGGGCGGTGCGTCGAATGCTTGACGCATTCGACGCGCCCACCCTGGTCGTTCCGGGCAACCACGACGTTTTTCCTTGGTGGCGGCTGTTTTCGAGGCTTTTTGACCCTCTACGCCGCTACGAAAAGATCATCACACCGGACCTCGCACCCCATGTTGAACTTCCGGGTGTGGTGGTTCAAGGGATCAATTCCGCCTTCGGTTGGACCGTTCAAGGTGGGAGAATTACTGAAAAGGAGCTTCAACAGATCAGAGACGGCTTTTCCACCACTCCTGAAGGGGCGTTTAGGATTTTAGTCGTGCATCATCACCTGGCTGAGCTGGAGCAACTGGGCGATCACGACATATCCAAAGGAGCAGAGAAAGCGTTTCGCACGACCCACGAAATGAAGGTAGACCTTATTCTGTGCGGCCATCTCCATATCTCCCATGTTGCCCACGTTTCAATTCATAATGGGGCCAAACCAATCGTTATTGCCACCTCTGGAACGAGCACGAGCAGTCGGGGGAGGGGGAGCGATCCGGCGGCGAACTTCTTCAATTTGATCGAAATTACAAAGGCCAATTCGACCATTGTGGAACTCCGATTCAACCCCGAAAAACGAGGGTTTTTTCAACACGCGACGCATACCCTTCCGCGATATTAAGTCGGCTATCCCGTCGTTAGCGCTCAGTTAAGCATTCACGTGACGTCCGACTCAAAAGCTGGTCATCGAATTACAACCACTTTTTGCGAAATCGTTTGCGTTGTCTTAGACCCAACGAACGAGATATTTGCCAAATAAACGCCCGAAGACAGGTTCTCGACTTCATATTTGATTTCGTGATTTGCGGCGGCCTGACTAACGTATTCCGTCCCGCTCATCACCGTCCTTCCAGAAACGTCAATCCACCTTACATGGATGTTACCAGGACCAGGAACAGATAGCCGAAAAACACCTTCGCCATTAATCGGGTTTGGGTAGGAGGCGTTCAGGGTAAAGACCTCTGGAATTTCGAGATCAGTCGCATTTTCCGTTGCATTGACCGGTATCGATTTTCCGCCTGTCGGAGAAAGCAGGAAATTGGCCAGCGAGCCCTGAACAACCAACACGTGAGGACCCGCAGTCCCCGACAACTCCGCATATTTTGAAAAGACAGTCGCCCCGGTCGAAGAGGAGACTCGAAGGGTTGAGGATATTTTTGACGATGAAACCGTTGTTGAAAATGTGCCTCCGCTAAGATCTGAAACGATCGGTAACGCTACTGGCCACATTTCTTCGACGTTAACAGTACGGTCTATGGGACCGGTGTGAACCACGAGAACACCAGGTTCGCGCGCAAAAGCCCTCGAAGAAATGGAGCTCGTGGTGGATGCAGGGCCCTCCGTAAGCGCCATGAGGGTGATTTTTTCACCTTCGAGTTTCAATTCCCTGACCATTGCCGCCGTTGATGTTCGCGATTCACCGACTTCAGGGAAGCTTACACATCTACTACGATCTCTTTCGATCTTCCTGAAACGGCAGACGTTAGTGTTCAAGTGTTAGACCTTCTTGGTCGTGAAGTGTTGGCCGTGCCATCACAAGCGTTTGAAGCCGGCTCAAGCCGCTCCATTCAGCTTAACGCTTCAAGCTTGTCTTCTGGTATTTATCTGTATCGTGTGATTGTTTCAGGCGTGAAAGTATCCAACACACTTGTTGGAACGATGACGTTACTGAAGTAATTAGCCCAACAGATAGGCAATTAGTTTTGTGGCCCGAGATCGTTTCGATCTCGGGCCACATCTCTTTTTATCAAACCGCTGTTTTATTTTTTAGAATTCGGCAATCGAATTGAACTTTACCAAATTGATGCCGACGTTTTTCAAGATCGTTCCACGCAACGAATCTCTTACCATAATGAAATACGTGTTTTGTGTTTTGGGATTCTTATTTGTCGGGATTCAGAATTGTCTGGGCCAAAGTTTACAAGTCGTCGAACTGGTTTCGATGTGGACTTCTAAGGACAGTCTACAAGTAACGGTACAATTGACTACAAGTAGTGACAGCTTAGAAGTTCCAATTTGGGCATTCCAATATGATATTGAGATAAGTGAAGGACTTCAGTTTAGCGGGGTAACCTCAGTAGCGACAATGTCTGAGGTAGATGGGTGGACGACGGGTAGCAACATTGAGAAAAGACGGGTGGCGGGCTTTAGTTCATCACAACAAGCGATTCACAAGTCAGGCCCGATGATTACTATGTTGTTTGTTCGATCTTTACCTTCAGAAGAGCTTCAACTATGCCTTAGCGACTTACGGCTTAATTCAGGGGATCCATCGCCCAATCCAAGTAGGCCTTGTATTTCATTATAAGTAGGCAGAATTGCACCATTTACGACTTTTGATTTAATACTTTTAACTCGGAAACTTGCAATGTGGATTGTACATTCAACTTTACTTGGGTTATACACTTACTATTCCGACCACGAGTATGCATAGAGCGATACTAAAGTCCGTTTTATTCTTGTTTTTATTGATAGGGCTTCCCAGAACGACCCTTTTCGCTCAAGTCGCTATCAGTTTCCCGTCAATGCCCGTCGCAGTTAATGACTCTTATTCGGTTAACGAAGGGGCTACGCTTACAGTGGGAGCTGGAACGGGTGTTCTAGCTAATGATACTGATTCAAATAGTGATCCTTTGACATCTACGGTCAGTATAGCGACTGTAAATGGAACGTTGAATTTGGCCGGCAATGGTTCCTTTACCTATTTGCACAACGGGTCTGAAACAACCACAGATTCTTTTACCTATTCGGTATCAGATGGAGTTAGTTCGGCATTTGGAACCGTAAATATCACCGTAGTTCCTGTTAATGACGCACCCGTATTTACCGGTCAAATCCTTAGTCAAAGTGTAGATGAAGGGGCATTAGTCTCCGGAACCTATACGGCTACCGATGCGGAAGGTGGAGCATTAACCTACGCTCTCGTTTCAGGTCCAGCTGGTGCTGCGGTAAATCCGACTACTGGAGCGTTTGGATTCTTAACATCAACCGGCGGATCGGGGGTTTTCACGATTATAGTCTCTGTTTCGGATGGCACCGCCACAACGCAGTCGACATTTACACTGACTGTTCGAAGTGTTGTTAGATATTCAGGTACTTTAAGCGGCGCCCATCAAACAACTGTTGCAAAAACTGCAGCCACAGGATCGATGGCGGCGGAATACGTCTCCAATACAAAAGAACTGGTCATATCGGGGACATTTTCGGGATTATCTTCGAGTATGGTATCGGCGCAGGTTCAAATCGGGAATACGACTCAGAATGGGGACGGCATCTTGATTTTAAATGCAACCTTAGTGGGAAATGGCTCGGCCGGCAATTTTTCCGGCCTTTCTAATACGTTTGACCTTTCAACTTACGTGTTTCCGACTGGTTGGAACGTGACGTTATTTGAACAAGCGTTAACGGCTGGAAACGTTTACGTCAATCTCCGATCTTTAAGTGTGTTGTCTGGTGAGCTTAGGACTCAGCTTAGACTACTTACAAATACAGCCCCGGTCGCTGCTGTCAATGTTGCCGGTCCAAACTCAGTGAACGTATCCGGAGCCCCGGCTGCAAACGCCTATAGTTTAACCTGGCAGCCTGGAGCAGCCGATGGCCAAGGTGATGTTACAAAACTTGTCCTTGAATCGGCTTCTGACGTTCTTTTCGGATCGCTTCTTTCGGTGACAGACGTCACGGCATCGCCCAATCAAACAGTTTCATTCACGGTTGATGCGTCAGCCAAATTGCATGATCAACTAAGTGGATCAACCCCAGGGAATGTTTCTATTGGGGGCACGAAAACGGTTTATTATCGTCTGCGTAGAACAGATGGTAGCGCGCTTTCAACGGGTAATCCAATTGGTGTTGTTTTAACTCGCGGGTTGGTCACGGACAAGCAAAAAGAAACCTCGCTCCCTGAAGAGTTTGTATTGTTGGGTAACTATCCTAATCCGTTTAATCCGACGACTACGATTCAGTTTGATTTACCCGAATCAGCCGACGTTCAGGTTGATGTGCTTGATTTGCTAGGAAGAACGATGATTAGCATTCCGAGCCAGGCGTTTGAGGCCGGCACGAAAAAATCGGTGTCGGTTGATGCTAGCGCGCTTTCTTCGGGTATTTATATGTACCGCGTTTCTGTGCGGACGGCAAAACAGACGCTATTTTCGACCGGAACGATGACCCTCATCAAGTAGGGTTCTGGGCGCACGAATTAATAGATCGATTCGAAATTGGGGGTTGTACAGCAACCTCCACATTTCGATTGCAGCGGTTGGTATTTTATTAAGTTCATACGCACTGACCGGCTTAGCTCCGGATTATGCCTATGTACTGATGGCCGCTTCGGGCGCATTACTCGTGTATCATGCCGACCGGGCCTTTTTTAAGGCTTCTGAGGACGTTGCAAACGCTCCAGAACGCTTGTTATGGTATAAAGAACATCGAGTTTATCTTTTTATATCTACGTCAGTTGCTGGTGCGGGCGTCATCTTGGGGGCCTGTCTTGTCGATTTTACCGTACTTCTTTGGGGTACCTCAATTGGTGTGGTCGGGTTGTTGTATGCGGCTCCCTTACCGTTTATCTCCAGCCGGATAAAAGACGTCCCTTTTTTAAAGACGCTACTCATTGTAGCATGCTGGGTCATTGGGGGAGTCATTCTTCCGACCAAGGACGGAATCTCGACACCCGAACTCATCTTAATTGCCTCATTCAAATGCCTCTACATTTTTCCAAACGTATTGATGGCGGAATGGGTTGATCGATCTGGGGATGAACAACAAGGTATTGTTACTTTCGGAGCACAGTTAACGCTGCCTATGATTCAGATCATCTCCGTAGTAGGACTGCTTGTTTCCATTCTTCTACTATGGCATTGGAGTTTTCTGTTTACACGATTAGATGTCTTAGCGATCGACCTATTCGGGATGTTTGGAATGTTGATTATGTTGTTCACCAATGAATCCTGGAACGGTGAACGAATTATTTGGCTAGATCTTTGGGTTGGATCTGGACTGGTAACATGGGTTTTCTGGGTGATGACCTAGTAGGTGTCACCGTTCACATTGAATTTGCAACCGTTCAGTCCGGAAACTTTCGGAGCCAAAATGAATCTGTGTAGTTTACTGTTGGATGCTGGCGTATTGTACGCCCCTGATGTGCGCTCAGCCATCAAAATCAAAGGCTGCCGATCTGCGATGCGAAATTCAATTAGAAGTACTTTTCTGTCCGCCTTATTCTTGCTTTCAAGTGCGATGGTCCAAGCACAGATCGCCGAGGTTGTTGGTCCGACCAGCCAGACTCAAGCGGTCAAAAAGGTGCTGGCCGTTCAAGTGGATGTTGATCATGCGGCGTTTGCTTATGAGGAAAGCAGCTCTCTGGTTGAAATATATCTGGCTTTTGAAGCGGCCACACTGATTTATACCCACTCAGAAAACGGTTTTGTGGCAGTTCTTCCGGTTCATCTTGAAGTTATTCGATCCACACAAGCCTCCCTATCGTCCAATCAAGTCGATGCTGTCTGGCAGGATACCTTAAATCTCAGCTTTGCCATTCCGGACACAACGGGGTTATCTGAAGGCCAACATTTTGTGCACCAACTTCGCGCCGCTATTCCTCCCGGGGAATATGAACTTCGAATAGTCGTCCCAGAGGATTCCAATGTGGGTCGGAGCGGGGTTTCCATCAAGAGGGATATGGTGGTACCGGATTTTTCCCAGTCCAATCTGGTTTATGTGTCGGATGTGACGCTTGCCAGTTCCATTGAGCAAAGTTCGGATCGCGGAGATTTGTTTTACAAAAACGGCATGGTAATCCGGCCAAATGCCAATCAACTTTTTGGCAGTGGACTAAATACGCTGTTCTATTACGCAGAAGTCTACAATTTGACGGAGGCCGTCTCTGGTGATGGCAAGTATACCGTCTTCTCGTATATAGCGGATGCCAACTTGCCTCAGCCCATGGCTAACTATCAAAAGCGGACTCAGAGAACGCTCCGTTCCCCGGACGTGGTGGTTGGAACGTTTAATGTCAAGGACTTGCCTAGCGGGTCTTATTTCTTGAGGTTGGCAGTCCTGAATGAAAATAACGAGTCGGTTGCCGAGCAGTCACGCAAATTTTTTGTATACAATCCTGACGTATCCCGACAAACCGAAGTGGTGTCTGCCGAAGAATCTTTTGAAAGGAGCCAATATGCTCGAATGACAGAAGAGGAAATTGATCGGATGACAGAACACACCGACATTATCGCATCAGACAGCGAACGCCGAAGGATTAAGGGAATTAGAGACCTCGATGAACGTCGGAGATACTTTCTGACTTTTTGGAACGTGCGCGATCCCGATCCGAATACGCCTATCAATGAGTACCAGGAACAATTTTATTCGTTGATTCAATACGCCAATGACCGCTATACGAATCGATCGGATGAAGGATGGAGGACGGATCGCGGAAGAACATTGGTTAAGTTTGGCTCACCGACATCTATAACCCCCCATATGTTCGATACTGGATACAATCCGTACGAAGTCTGGGAATTCAATAATATTCCCGGTGAAGGACAAGCCCAGTTCATTTTTGCCGATTTACAAGGTTTTGGCATTTTTGAATTAATTCACTCAACGGTGTCAGGTGAACGTAAATTATCGAATTGGCAGCAAGAGCTTAGGAAATAGACCGGTTTGGCGTCAATTCACGGATTCTTTTGTGGGTCCGGCCGCCATTCT
>JAQBZH010000018.1 GCA_027622005.1 Bacteroidota bacterium
TGCTGCCATGCCAATTGTTGGCGAAGGAGACGAAGAGCCCAACGATACGTTTGTCGAGCAATTGAGAACATCGGCCGAAGCGGCTATCAACGAAGGAGCAAAGCGCGGTGTAGTAGATCCTGAGCGCGTTGCCGTTGCAGGACATTCTTACGGGGCGTTCATGACCGCTAACTTATTGGCCCACACGGATTTATTCCGGGCCGGCATTGCTCGAAGTGGAGCCTACAACCGGACGTTGACACCTTTTGGATTTCAAGCAGAGCCGCGTACGTTTTGGGAATCGCCAGAAGTATACTTTGCGATGTCACCGTTCATGCATGCCGATAAAGTGAACGAGCCGATTTTGCTTATTCACGGTATGGCGGACAATAATACGGGCACGTTTCCGGTTCAGAGCGAGCGCTTTTATGCTGGTTTGAAAGGCAACGGGGCAACAGCCCGGCTGGTGATGTTGCCGCACGAAAGCCATGGTTATCGCGCGCGGGAGTCACTGCTCCACATGATGTGGGAGACGGCGACTTGGCTCGATACTTACGTAAAGAACGCGCCGCCAAGAACATTACAAGTAGGTGGGCCAACAGGGGACTAAACCAAGGCGAAACGGCGCGGATTAGCCACGGCGATCCGGCGCGGATCAACCACGGAGATACTTCTTTCGGCGCCCAGGAAGAAACTCCATTGGGTGCGGCTTCGTACAGTAGTGTACTGAGTCGACTAGATTCTTTGTAGGATTTCGGTCCTTCTGGGGATTTGGTCGCAATTTCCGGGATTGTTCTAACCCTTTTTCGGAAATGTTCTTAACAAAATGGGGATGTCACGGCTTCGACGGGTGGAAAGTAGAGCAGGTCGCGTGTCGAGCTTTCTAGTATGCTCGTAAATCTTGCTAGAAAAAGACAAATGCAAACGATTACGCATTCGCGATGACCGCTTAAGACGTTTACGATCTTTAAGCTTGTTGTCTGTCCTCCAGCAGGTTCGCCTATCGGCGGCTGAGTAGGGCATCAAATTAGATAGGATAGGGTACGCCATGCCGGCTGAATAAGCGTACCTAAAACTCGATCAGCCTTTAAGTGCTTCTGGCCCAAGACGGCTGGCCACTGGAGCACTCGAGAATAAGTAAGTCGACTACACATGTAGACGCCTGACTAGACGTTCATTCGGACCTGGGTTCGACTCCCAGCATCTCCACCAATTAAATCCCTAACATCTTGCTAAGCAATGTGTTAGGGATTTATTGTTTGTAAAGGGTTAGAAAATGGGTTCGGATTTTAGCTTTTCGGCGTTCGCAAGATGAAATCTCTGTTCTGTAGTTTGCCGAGAAACAAGTTCTCAATTGTAACCACAAGGATTGCCTCCTCAAGAAGAAGGTTGGTTGGTCCGATTATTTTCCCCAGGATGCCTTGGCTTCTCTTGACCCAAGCTTTCTAATACAGATGCAATTCTTCTTTGAGCTCGAGCTTCCTTTTCTCGGTTCGCGGAGATTCGAACGGTCTTCCGACCCATTCATCATTGTCTGCGTGCTGGCGCCGTTCTTCTGTGTCCAACAGAACAAACGACAGATCATTCGTTTTCAGCCGCTGGTAATACTACCGCCCGCAGATAGCGTATTCCTATTAAAAAAGCGGCAATTGACACATTAATGATTAACCTTTGCCATTCAGCAGCCATTATGTGGGTAAAGAAAGCACCGACCATAACCGCTAAAAGAATATAGACACCGATTCGCATCGTTTTAGGGATGGCCAGAAGCACTTCTTGATGGAGCGACTGAAAATGGAAGTTCTTCACAACCCCAATAATGGTCGGACTTTCTGCATAAATGAAGTCTAGCCATCCTACCAGTTTCTGGCCCACGGGATTAACCAGGCCTTGATCCGCCACCAGCGCCTCATTCACTACAATAGAATTCATCGGATCCGACGCATACTCCTCCGAAAAGAAGCGGCCCTCAGCCATCTTCATTCCCATCAATTCCAAATAATCGTAGCCGACCCCAAAATTGTAGGCGGAATGGCTTTTTCCGGATGCATCCTGCCACGTATTTCTGTCTGAGCCACGGGTAAATGCAGACCCGGACCGTTCCACAAACTTAATTTCGGAATGGGGCTCGAGCCTCCGTTTGAATTCAGCCAAGACCGGTTCGGCATCCGCGGGGCTAATTCCTCCCGCTGTAACGGTTACTATGGCTTCTTTGTCATATCCTAAATCCATGTTAAACATGAAGTTAAGTTGCTGAGACATGATGCCGGTTGCAATGATCAACCCTATGGAAATCGTGTATTGAAGTACAACCAAAGACTGGGTCAATCTATTTTGACGAAGCGACCTCACGTTCCCTTTCAAAACCCTTGATGGTTGAAAACGAGACAGCACGACAGCGGGATAACCTCCGGCCACCACTCCGACCACGATAACCAATCCAATAACGGCCGTCAGGGCAAGCATTGGTGACAATTCAGAAACGGAAAGCGTAACACCTGCCAGACTACCAAACCATGGAAGCGCCAAAAAGGTGATTCCGACCCCCAAAAAGAGGGCAATCAGTGCCAAAGCGGTGCTCTCTCCAAAATACTGCCTCATTAGCTGTCCTCGATGTGCTCCGAGCACTTTTCGAATGCCTACCTCCCGCGCTCGACTAGCCGATTGGCCTACCGAAAGCGTCATAAAATTGATACACGCTATCAACAGAATTAGAATTCCTATGCCTAAGAGGATGTAAGAATAGGTCGGGTTATGCGCTGCTACCTCATAGGGAAGAAATACTTCCAAAGAGGTGTGCATTTCAGGTAGTCCTTGAAGTTTCATTCCGTAGGAATCTTCGCCAGGCGCTAGGAGCTCCGCTTCTTTCAATTCAGAAAGGTAGTCACCGAATTCCCGCTCCATAAACGGCGGCGAGGCCGCCTCTAAATCCGCCGCCACAGACCCTGGGGTTAGCTGGGCATACGTGGTGACCCGGCCACCCCAGTTGTTTCCCCCAAGCCGAAGCGTGGCATAGTTTTCAAAGGATATCGCTGCATCCAATTGAATAGAAGAGTTGGATGGAATGGTTTTGAACACGCCGGCCACGGTGAAATCGTATTTGACTTCGGATCGGGTAATGGAGACGGTTTTTCCGAGCGCGGCTTCCCAGTTTTCAGGTCCTACGTTAAACGCGGCTGTTGCCACTTCTTGGGATATGGCAATTTCGTCCGGAGCCAATAAAAGGCTTCGCGTATCTCCAGCGAGTAAGGGGAAGCTGAACATGGTGAAGAAGTCATTGTGGACTTCGGCCAATAGATACCGAACAACTTGGTCACCGAATTCCAAATTTTGATTTCCTGTCACGTACGGAGTGGCGCGCTGGACTTGCGGGAATTCATTGCGCAATGACTCGGTAAATTCCGGAGTCATCATAGCTTGATAAGAAGTTTCTCCTTCGGGATTCTGCCACTGAAAGTAGGTCCTGTGAATGGAATCCGCGTTTTCGTGGAAGCGATCATAACTCCATTCGTGATATACCAATATGAGGATCAAGGCGCAACAAGCCATCCCAAGAGCCAGTCCGACCACATTGACAAGGGTATAAGTCGAGTTACGACGGAGCGCACGGAGTGCCACCAAGAAGTAGTTATTAAGCATACAAGTTCAGTCTAGAGACCCCTTTCTATGGAGGATGACAGGAAATTGGGCATTTGCACGATCCGACAGTGCCTTTTAGACAGGTAGGAGCTGGGGATGGTTTGCGCTTTTCTATCGGATCGGAAAAAGAATGGTTGCATGCACGACCAATCTTTCCTCTGTTTAATAATGATTGATTTGAACCAAATTGAGTAGGGGACCGTGAGGACAATCGTACTAGGTATCTTTTTATGGGTGATGGGAGCTTCATGGTTGTCTACCCTACATGCAGAAGGGCGAACGGTAGGTCGGAATTCCGAAAAGGAGAATACCGGGACGCCATTTAGCTATTTAGAACGGCCGGTTTCGGTGGTCGGCGAGCAATGCAGATTCCGCGCCTCCGTTCAGGCGGAATTAGCGAATGCAGGGGATCAACTAAAGAGAATCCGAAAAAAGGCCCTCGATCCAGCTCACTATATCAATCATCCCCTACACGAAATTGTGCGTCGATTGCGCCCCGGACTCAGGATAGATGCCCACTCGAAAGCGCTGCTCCGACTGGATCCATCTATGCCGTTGGTGGCCGAATATGAGGACTCAACGTACTTCGCGCGCCCGGGAGCTCTGCTCGTTCAGATGGCCTATGAGGACCGAGTTCGGCGCTCTTTTGTGATTCCCGATTCGTTATTTCGCGTTCCAGAGGATCACTATGTGTTTTCTGCCGCGGTAACTCTGGATTTCGTCCTTGGTCGATTGGCTAAATATGCGAATCGATCCAGCCGGCTTGTCGGAGTTTATGTTTTAGAAATTGAAGGCCAAACAAAAATAGCTACAATCGTATCGCACGACTATATAAAGGCTGAAATACCAGGATGGCCGGACATTTCTGTGGCAATCTTTTCACCGGGATTGATTTTTGAAGACCTCATTCGGCTACCGTTGGCTGCCTTTGACCTTCAAAGTCCCGTTGCGATGACGTTTGGAAAAAACGGATTGTATTGGCGGTCGAGCACAGGTCGTGCCGTAGATGTCTTGCTAAGCTCCGCAGCCGATCCTTCTTGTATTCCTGTTACCTACGTACCAGTTTTGTAATCGGTAATGAGAGAATTTGGGCGCCAAACAGAGTGAAAACAGCCACCAAACCCATTTCTAACCACCACGCATGTAAAAAAGTCACATTTTTCCATAAAAGGAAGACGCCAGCGGCCACACCACAACAGATCAGTACGCGCACCCAATTATAGGGAATGGGGTAATGCCGTTTGATCAAAAACAGGAGAGTCAAGGCCATGACGGCGTAGGCCGCTGAAGTAGCCCAGGCAGCCGCCATCATTCCTCCTGTCGGGACGAACCAGGCATTGAGGACGAGGGCAACAATGCTTCCAGAGGCCGTCGCGTATAAGAAGAATTTTGACTTGTTGCGCAAATAGGCTCCGGCCGAAAAATGGTAATACCATCCTTGAAAAAAGTATCCAGTCAGGGCAATTGGAATGATTATTAGGCCCATCCAGTAGGAAGACTGGATTAAGGTCCTTCCTCCCGGTAAAGGAAGTTGTACCAATTCTTCGACAAAAAACGAAATACCTAAAAACGCGACCAACATGACGAGTGTCAAGATGCTGAACACCTTTCCGAAGAGGGATGGCGCATCAGCGTCGTGTTGATGTTGTAAGAAAAACGGTTGCCAAGCGTAGTGAAACATTTGAATAAACAGGGCCATCAACACCGCCAGTTTGATGATTCCGCCGTACATCCCAACTATCTCCTCTGTAAAAACTTGTGACCCGAGATCGGCGGCTTGTTGAAACAATCGTGGATGTGACTCGGCTGTCATTCCATACAATTTCTGCACTACCTGGGGGTCCATTTCTGAAAGAAAAAACAAATTGACCCGTTCAGTTACGGCGTATCCGATGCCTCCTGGGATAAACGGAAGGCCAAAAAGAATCATTTTCTTCCAAAGCCCTACATCCAACCTCGAAAATCGGGCGATGGTGGTCGGCGCCAACATGATTAACGTAACACCAGAAGCCACGACGTTGGAAATCAAAATGGCTTCTACACCGAGATTCAGGCCAAAAATCAAAATCAAGTTTAGTCCGACCACGACCAATATGTTGACAATTCGAATTGCCGCAAATACCCAGGGTCTGTTTCTGAGTCGAAGATCTGCAAACGGTACAGTAGCGAGCGAATCCAGCCATAAAATGGCCGCTGCGTAGTTCAAGAAATACAAAAAGGACTGATTTAGCCCAATGATGTCCGCTACCGTGCCTCGAACCAGCAACATCACGACCGTCAGCAGGCTTGAAACTACCAAAAGCGAAAACATGGCTGTTCCAAACGCTGAACTGCGACCAGTTAGCTCTTTCCGTTCCGTTGCGAATTTCAAATACGAAGACTCGGCTCCATGCTGAAAAAGCACGTTCAAGAACATGAACGCTGCGTAGATCACAATAATCGGCGCGTATTCCGACGGAAGAAATACGTGCGAGTACAGGGGAAACAGTAAAAAATTGATTAGTCGCCCAACAATAGAGGAGATCCCGTAAATAGCGGTCTCTGAAGCAAGGCGGCGGATGCGAGTTTGAAAACTCATTCGGTTGGACGAAAAGTGGCCATGCAAAACCTCTTACTCGTAGTGCGTAGACAAGAAAAATTGAACGGCTAAATGGTACCCTTTAATGCCTAATCCGACAATCGATCCAATGCACTCAGCAGCGGTCACGGAATGTTGACGAAAGGTCTCCCGCGCCGCAATATTTGATATATGAACTTCTAAGACTGGGATATCGATTGAAGCGATGGCATCCCGAAGGGCTACAGAAGTATGCGTAAATCCTGCAGCATTTAACACAATACCGTCGGCCGTCGACCCCTGTAATACATCGATTAATTCGCCTTCGTGGTTGCTTTGATAAAACGCAAATTCGACGGTGGGAAAAGCTTTTACAAGGCCGGACTCAAGCTCAGCGAGCGTCGTCTTGCCGTATAAGTCAGGCTCGCGGCTTCCAAGGAGGTTCAAATTTGGACCATTTACCACGAGAATTTGCATAAATACCTGTCAAAATGAATCATGAAATGAAGCCTTAAAATAAGGCGAATTACGCTCGTTTAGCAATTAAACTGCTGCCCGGTTTTGGTTTTATAAGCGACTTTTCCTCTGGGACATTTCGGCAGTCAGGCGAAGTTTTCGGGTGTCGTCTCAGAAATCATCAAAAATGTGATCGGTTGATTGGTTTTTACGGGGTGAAATGGGTTAAAATGGGTGTTATAAGCCGAATGTAAACCTTCCACCATGTCAGAGACCTTATTTTCGTTAAAGACCGCAGCCGAAAAACTGGGCGTTCATCCCGTTACACTTCGGCGATGGGCGGATGCGAGCAAAATTGACTCCGTTCGGACAGCAGGGGGCCATCGACGGTTCGCGGAAGCAGAAATTGATCGATTCATCGGCACTTCCGAGACGGCCCCTTCTACTTCGGTAGGTCAATCGTTTCAAGACCGAGCATTGACGTCGACCCGCAGAGATTTGAAAACGCATGCCGCGAGTTGGAATACAACCATGACTCCCGCCGACAAGGAAGAAAAGCGTTTGTTGGGCCGTCGTTTGATGGGTCTTTTGATTCAGTACGTCGCCGCTGATGACGACGCCCTTGGCGAGGTGTTGGAAGAAGCCCGGATTGTCTCTCGGATTTACGCGAAAAGCATCGTCATGAGCGGAATCCCACTTCAAGAAGCGCTCCGTGCGACTCATTATTTCAGGGATCACATTCTGGAATCGGCGGTAGTTTTGCCGGAAGCAGGCCGGCGCAACCCAGAAGCCAACCAAAAGATGTTTCGCAAGTTGAACTCGTTTCTCAACGAAGTCCAGATTGTTATAGCCGACTGCTATGAAGGGTTTGACCAATCAAAGCTGCCGAGCGCTACCTAACTCAGTAAACGTTCCGCGACAACCGGGCATCGGAAGCACCGGAGCCGAAACGAAAAACGATCGTCCAGAAAGACAAGACTAAATGAGCAGCCGAGGTAAAGTATTAGTAGCCATGAGTGGTGGGGTCGATTCCTCCGTAGCCGCCGTAATGCTCAAAGAGCAAGGGTATGAAGTGGTCGGCATCACCATGAAAACCTGGGACTATGCTCAGAGCGGAGGACGCTCAGGCAAAGAGGTCGGTTGCTGCACGTTGGAATCGATGAATGATGCCCGGGCAATCGGAATTAAGTATGATTTCCCCCATTTTATTGTAGATATCCGGCAAGAGTTTGGAGACTGGGTGATTGATCGATTTACCGAGGAATACATGGCCGGCCGGACGCCCAATCCGTGTGTTTTGTGCAACACCCATATCAAATGGGAATCATTGATGAGACGCGCGGACTCTCTTGGATGTGATTTCATTGCAACCGGACACTATGCCCGGTTACGCAAGGACGCCGAGTCGGGGCGTCAAGTCTTGCAAATGGGCCTGGATCACAACAAGGATCAGAGTTATGCCTTGTGGGGCGTTTCCCAGGAAAACCTTTCACGGACCATCTTCCCGCTCGGAAATCTTACGAAGCCGGAAATACGCCGGATGGCTACCGATTTTGGATTGGAAGAAGTGGCTAACAAACCCGACTCCTATGAAATCTGCTTCGTTCCAGACAATAATTACCGCCGGTTCTTAAAGGAACGGGTTCCTGATATGGAAGAACGGGCCGGAAAAGGGCCGTTTATTTTGTCTTCAGGTGAGCACTTCGGAACTCATGAAGGATATCCCTTCTACACCATCGGTCAACGGCATGGCCTTGGACTTGCCACCGGTGAGCCCATTTATGTGACCCACATCAACCCAGAAACCAACACGGTTACGGTTGGGCCAAAAGAGGAATTGATGGGTACGGCACTTTCAGCTGGACAGATTAATTTTGTCAAGGCACCTGATCTTTTGGAAGAGAGGACGGCCTTTGCCAAGATCCGGTACAAAGACCCCGGAGCTCCGTGCGTGGTTTGGCAAGAAGAGGACAAATTGCACGTGAGATTTTCGACTCCGCGAAGGGCCATCACCCCAGGACAAGCCATCGTCTTGTATGATGGGGATGAAGTTCTGGCAGGTGCCTGGATTCGTCAGGTGGAGCATCCAGAGGCCGCTTTAGAGGAGCCGAGCTCCCGGAGCCAAGGCTAATTGGGGTCAGACCCCGGTATCTAGTATCCCACGTATTCGGCAGCTAGACGTCCGCAAAACGACCTCTTGCCGAAACTTAAAATCGCCTCAGAAATGACCGATACTAACAGCGAATACTGTTTTTATTGGCTCAATAATGCTTTTCGATACCCTCTCCGTTGCATGGCCTTATTTTTTAGCCGCCTTGATTTCGGGAACGATGTTTCTGATCTCGAAGCGTCTGAAAAAGAATGCAACAACCAATTATTTTTCCCTTTGCGTAGCTGCGGCCTGCTTTTGGTCCTTTTTTTCCGGACTTCATCTGGTGGTGCCAGAACTTAGTTCGAAAATATTTTGGAGCGATTTGACCTATTTAGCCATCGCTCCTCTTCCTGTTATTTGGTTTGTGCTGGCACTGTCTTACTCTAGAAACCGGCAAGACATTCAGGTACGCACGATAGCTTGGCTATCCATTATTCCGCTCATCACGCTTGTACTCGTACCTACCAACGGACTTCATTATTGGGTGTTTGGTTCGGCATCTCCGCTTAATACTCCAGATTTTAGTTCATTCAGTCGAGTATTTGGGCCCTGGTTTTGGGTCCACACCACGTTTTCGTATACCCTCATATTGGCCGGAATAGGCATATTTGCGCGCTGTATGATCCAGTCTCAGGGGCATTTCCGAAAACAAACGATCATCATGTTGATAGGATCGCTCATACCACTGGTGTTCAACGCGATCTATTTATTGAACGATGAATCCCACTTGAGATTGGATTACACCCCTGTTGCCTTTGCAGCAACGGGGGCGGTCTATTTCCTAGGTCTATTCAAGTACAAAATGCTTGACCTTATGCCAATCGCCCGGGCAGAAATCGTTCGGTCGATGGAAGACGCTGTTATCGTTACGGATATGAACGGATATATTCTAGACACGAATGAATCGGCCAACCAATTAAATTCTTCAAACAATAGCCCTGAAATTGGAAAACATATTAGATCAGAATTTCCATTCCTCGAGGAATATTGGATAGATAATCAAGCGACATTTCGCTCTAGTCGCGAAATACAACGTTCGTCCTCTCCCGAAGAAGAATGGTACCGGGTGGACACCAAAACCATTCTAAACTCCTCGAAGACCCCAGAAGGGTGGCTTTATGTTCTCCGTGACATCAGTGTCGACAAACGAGCCGTCCGGCAACGTCAGGAAGCGATGAAAAAGTTGGAGGAATTTTCGGCTTTAAAATCGGCTTTTGTTTCCAATATGAGTCACGACATTCGAAGTCCGTTGGCCGGGATCATTGGCCTGGCCGACGTTTTGGTTGAAGAATGCGAAGGCGAACAACTTGAGTTCGCAGCAATGATCCGGGACAGCGGTAATCAATTGTTCAGGGTGTTGAACTCGATGCTATCGATAGTCCATTTGTCCTCGGGGACCCTCGATCAAAATGCAGAAGTCATCAATCTGACAATGCTTTCAAGAAGAGTAACGTCGATTGTGGAACGCGAAATCGCGGAGAAAAACGTTGATTTTGAAGTTTCTTTGCCAGAGGATGTGGTTGAAGCTGAGCACGACCCAAATTACCTAACGCACGCATTGACGCTTATCCTGGAGTGTTCGGTTCTCTTTACCGATCAAGGAAAGATCCAATTTGACCTCAAGTCGGATCATGACGAACTCGTTTTTCAGATCTCCGACACGGGCCGAGGATTTGAGCCTGCCTTCCAGAAATCCATTTACGAGGCCCTCAATGTAAAGGAAATGGCCAATTTTGGGATTGATAAAGGGTCGGAGCTTGCCCTTCGCGTAGCCAACGGGTTGATTGAACAAATGGGCGGAACTCTTCAAATTACGTCAGAATTGGGTGTGGGAACGACTTTCACGGTTCGTCTACCTTCAGCCTGGACTCCAGTGGAAGCCTCAGTTCCGGTCGATAATCCACTTCCTAGTTCCCGTTCGCGAATAGTGGAAACGAAGTCCAACCCAGACCCAGTCCATTAGCCGACGTCAATTTTCCGGCATTCATCGTTACCAGCGTTTCAAATGGGTCTGTCGCGAGGTCCAGATGCCCATCCAAATCGTAATAAACGACACTTGGGTGAGCAGCGCCAAACAAAAGAGCGGCGTTTATCGATAAAGCGGACTCATCCATACAGCCCAACATCGTTTGCATTCCCGCTGCACTTGCAATCGCTTCGATGCGAGAGGAGGCCAACAGACCCCCCATTTTCTGCAGTTTAATGTTGATAAATCGAACCACTCCCAGATCTGCAATGCGTTTGGCATCGTCAAGGGTTTGAACGGCTTCGTCAGCCATGACCGGAATGGAGGTCGCCTTCGCAGCATCCGCAAGCAAGGAAAGGTCCCTTTTTGACGTTGGTTGCTCTAGATAGCGTAAATCCAGTGTGGCATTGTGCTTTTCTAATCGCTCAACCTGGCTGGGTGAATAGCCCTGGTTCGCATCCAAAGCGAGCATAATATCAGGTCCAAATTCATTCCTCAACCCGGTCAAACGCTCGATATCTTGATCTACGCTGTGGCCTCCTTTGACTTTTACGAAATGAATGCCCTGGCTTACCAGCAAACGAGCCCTTTCCAACGTTTCGTCGAACGAAGAAATGCCAATTGTAACGCTTGTTGATACGGGTCGAAGGTTGAGGTTCGATCCTCCCATCCATTCAAGGCACGACTGATGAGCGGCGCGAGACGACACGTCGGCGAGCGCCATGTCCAAAGCCGTCATTGCCGATGGCGTGGATTTCATAGCCGACAGGGTTGAACTCCAAAAGGCCTCGTCGGACACGTCGGCATTTGAAATGCGGCCCAGCAAGTGATGCAGGGCAGCAAGCGACATTTCAGGAGTTTCGCCCGTTACGTCCGGAGCCGGAGCCGCACAACCGATCCCTTTAACTCCCGTATCGGTTTCAATCACCAGAAAATGATTAACTGTATCTGTTATAGTTACATAAGCTATCGTGTACGGAACGGTAAGTGGAATCGCGAGGGAATGAACGGCCGCATGTACGATCTTCATAGCAACATTTTTGGATGATAAACGCCTAAATGGGCTTCCGCGTCCTCAAATGCGGCTCAATTAGCTGAATGAGCCGATCACAACCCTCAATAAATACATTCACGGCTGGCCGGCTAAACTGTTTTTCGTAATCAGCACAAATAGTCTCAACCTGGGCTTTGATCATTCCTTTTGGGTTAATCGTAATGGCAGCCACTCGCTTATCGGAAAGGAGCTCCAGCGCCTGAATTTGGCGCGACATCAGAGGCATAGGAAGGTCTTCGAACCCATCAAACGTTTTGCGCGATGGTACATCTTGAAGGAGAAGAACATCCGGTTGAACGGAAGCAACCAGTTCAAGACCGCCCGGATAAGCGGGGTGCAACAACGCGCCTTGGCCTTCCACAATGACGACATCTGGGGCAGCCTCATGCCAGGCTCTTCGAACCACGTGTTCAATTTCACCCGCAACAAAATCATTCACGAGTGAATCCAAACGAATGCTGAACCGAGCACCCTGCATCCAGGCCGTTTGACCAGTACCTATCATTTCTGCAGAGTACCCTTTGGCTTTAAGCGCATTTCTAAGGATCCAGGCGGTCGTGCGTTTGCCAGATGCCGAATCAGTACCAAGTACCAACACTCGCACTGACTGGACTTCGCGTACCTTCCCCTCATAAAAATGAAGGTCCCTTCGATGCGGCGGTTTGCGAACGTCAAACAGAGTGACGTTGTGAACGGCGGCAAGTTTTATTAGCTCTTCGTCTTCGCTCAAGAAAACGTGCAGCCCAGAATAGACGTCCAGTCCGTTGGAAATGGCTTTCGCGACGGCCACTCGTGCATGATCCGGTAAAACTCCCCCATCTGTAGCCAAGCCAACGACAAATGCACCCGAACCATCTGGCAGTCGGTCTATAGCCTCCTTTAGAGTCGCTACGATTGGAATGCCGTTGTCACGACCATCTAGAAAAGCCCCGGCATCTTGACCGGCAAACACCGGATCGATAACCGCCCGAACATCAAATCGCTCAGTAAATCGGATCAGTCCATGGGCAGTTTTCCCCCTAGTCGAATCCAGGCAGTGGGCGCAGTAAACAACAGCAGGGATCGGAATCAGCTGTGTAGGCGCCGCGGCACGGATACCGTGGTCGCCACTCCCGTGGTTGCCACTCCCGTGGTCGCTATTGAGTTGATCGCTCGACATCACGAAGCCTCCTTTCTCATGGCCCTACGTTTTCGAACGATTGCAAAGGCTAATTCAAGCGCTTGCTCACCGTTTAATCTTGGATCTACTTCGCTTTGATAAGCTCTTGACAGATCGGCTTCGTCGAGACCGCGGGCACCCCCAATACATTCGGTTACATTTTCACCCGTCAATTCAAGGTGTACCCCACCCAAAATGGTGCCCACATCAGCATGTATATCGAACGCCTGTTCTAATTCAGAAAGGATATTTTTAAACCGGCGCGTTTTGATTCCCGCTCCAACAATCTCTGTATTGCCATGCATGGGGTCACACGTCCATAAAACTTCGTGACCAGACGCGGAAATTGCCCGGAGCAGTGGTGGCAGGTATTTTTCAATGGAAGATGCACCGAACCGCGTGATCAAAGTTACTTTTCCCGACTCATTGGCCGGATTGACCCGGTCCAAAAGGGGTAGCAGCAATGCTTTGGTCATTCCCGGCCCGGTTTTTATTCCGATCGGATTCCGGATGCCACGAATGTATTCGATATGCGCCCCATCGATCTGATTGGTTCGCTTCCCAATCCAAGGAAAGTGAGTCGATAAGTTGTACGCCTGGCCCGACGACTCTGAAATTCTTGTAAATGCTTCTTCGTAGGGCAAAAGTAGTGCTTCATGGCTGGTGTAGAACGAAACCCGATCGATATCGCCAATTGGATTAGAGGTTACCGCTTCCATAAACCGCAATGCTTCCAGAATGGAGTCTACAATACCCTGATATTCGAGCCTTAAGCCATCGTGTTCGACAAATCCCAGATCCCAGTTTTCCGGATGATTGAGGTCGGCAAATCCGCCTTCTCCCAGCGCCCTGATATAATTGAGGGACATAGCCGAGTGCTCGTAAGCCTTTATCATCCGTTTTGGCGCCGGACGACGCGCTTGGCGGCCAAACTCCGGGGCGTTGACAATATCGCCGCGGTAAGAAGGCAATATCTCGCCATTATTTTCTTCCATATCGGAGGAACGCGGCTTGGCGTACTGCCCCGCAAATCTTCCGACGCGAATAACTGGCATTCTTAGTCCGTAGACCAGAACCAGACTCATCTGGAGCAATACCTTCAGCCGATTGGAAATAATATCTGGACGACATTCCGAGAACAACTCCGCGCAATCGCCGCCTTGAAGGAGAAAGCGGCGTCCAGCAGCAGCTCCGGCCAATTGGCCCCTTAATCGATCGACTTCCCAAGGAGTGACCAAGGGGGGTTTCGATTCCAGTTCCCGGACAACTTCGTTCAATTGAATGGTGTCGTCAAACGCGGGTTGCTGTTCCGCTTCGTGCCGCCGCCAGGAATCCCGGGTCCAGGGTGGATCAACAACTTGAGAAATGTTTGAAGCTGGCTGCATGCTGAGGTTGGCTTAATTCAAGTCCTAAGGTACTACCTATTAGCCAGAAGCTGAATTAGGCCAGACGGGGTATTTTTTCATCCATATCTGATTCTTCGAGAACACACACAGGATGGAAACGTTTGCGATAGCTGACATCCGTAAATAGGTAGATTGAAGAAATGAAAAGATTTATTGCACCGCTTGTTTTGGGACTTGGAATAGTTTTTTTCGCGACTGGTTGTGACGGCGATAGCGGCACCAAAGCGCCGAACCCCAAAGTTCAGATGTCAATCAGTACAACAACTTTAAAGCCGCTTAAAGAAGGCTTTTTGTACAAAGCGTGGGCGCGAGTGGATGGTGTTTATTACCCCACAGATGCTTTTAATGTGACGGAAACCGGCCAGTTTCTAACTTCCGGCAGCCAATTTAGAGACAAATCATTTGTCCTTGAGGCCGATATTACGGACGCTGATCTGGTATTAATATCCATCGAAGGCAAAACAGGCTCCGCTACTGCACCTTCCAATAGCGTCATACTGGCCGGCGATGTTTCAGGGGTAAATGCGACCTTAACCTCCGCGCATACAGATGCAATGGGTGGAAATTTGACCGGCCAAACAGGGCAGTTGACTATTATGACCCCTTCTGACATCGATTTGACTAATGAGGCCTTTGGAGTCTGGTACGTTACGGTTTCAGGCACCGTTCTTACAAAGGGTCTTACTCTCCCAACCTTGAATCCAGGTTGGGTTTATCAGGGGTGGGTCGAAGTAGGGGGCAACCTTCTTTCCACGGGGCGATTCCGTTCTACAAACCTCAGTGACTCCAATTTGTATGGTTTTCCAGACGGACCGTCATTTCCAGGGGAAGACTTTTTTATTAATCCACCCACAGGGGTTACGTTTCCGCTTAATCTCGCAAATGCAAAGATCTCGATTACGGTCGAACCTCAGCCTGACGATTCAGCCGATCCGTCCGGAATCGTCGTTCTTACTGGTCAACTACCTGCCGCAATCGTAGGGAGATCTGCTCACGCATTGACGGCTACCGGAGCCGCAATTCCAAACGCAACGATTTCAATATTCTAGGTCGGTATCTGGGGGATTTTCGATTTCTGGAAGCACTTTGACCCCCATTGCCCGTTTCCGACGATCTTTAGAGACGCTGCGGGCTTTCCTCAGCTGCCGTTCAGCTGCGCTAAAGGCAGATTGAACGGCCTCATTAATATTTTCAGATTTAGAAATGCCAGCTATGTTTTCTGGTTTGTGATAAAGAACGATCGTTGCTGCGTATTGATTGACGGTTGGTTTTCCTGATAACTGTTTGATCGAAAGATGGGCTCCTGTGATGTCATGATGCCCCTTTTCGAATTGTTTTATTCTTTCTTCTATCCAGTCGTGCGTGCTTTTGGAGATTTGTAGGTGATCGAGATGTAGTTCGACATTAATAGCCATAAGCGATTTACCTCAAAGGCGAATAAATTGGGACGAATAAATAAAGTTGGTAAAACCATACCCAATGAACATCATATCTGGACTTGGCCTGGATAAAGGATCGTTCCCGGCCAGGCCCAACACAATACTTGTACAATATTAGAAACCGTAAAGATCTCCAAATTTTGAGTTCACATATTCCATCCAGGAATCGGCGGAAAGAGGGGAGCCGGTAGCGTCTTGTAAGATTTGTCCGGACGATTTACGCCGTCCATATTGATGAACATTGGTTCGGAGCCACAACAACAAGTCAGAGAAGTCTCCATTGGCCGTTTTGACGTCAAGGTCTGGAATAGATCGCTTGGCAGCGGCGAAGAGCTGGGCCGACATCAAATTTCCAATCGCATAGGTCGGAAAGTATCCTATGGCTCCCAACGACCAATGAATATCCTGAAGCACCCCTTCGGAATCGGATGATGGACGAATGCCCAGCCAGTCCTCCATTCGATCGTTCCATTCGCGCGGAAGGTCTTCAACCGTAATTTTGCCGCTTATCAGGTCTTGTTCCAGTTCAAAACGGAGCATGATGTGAAGGTTGTACGTGACCTCGTCGGCTTCCACGCGGATTAAAGACGGGGCTACGGCGTTTGCCGACCGATAAAACGTCTCCATATCGACCCTTCCAAGCGCTTCGGGGAATGCCTTTTGGGCACGTGGAAAGTAATGTTGCCAAAACGGGCGGCTTCTCCCAATTAGGTTCTCCCAAAGGCGAGATTGCGATTCGTGTATTCCGAGCGATGTGCCATCCGCCAGCGGCGTACCCTCTAGCGCCATATCGATACCCTGCTCATACATCGCGTGCCCTGCTTCATGCAGCGTTCCGAAAAAGCCCGGATTGAAAAACTGAGGATCAACCCGGGTGGTAATCCGAACATCTGTTATCGAAAAGGCGGTTGAAAACGGATGGGCGGATACGTCTTGCCTTCCATGGTGAAAGTTGTATCCCAATTGCTTTGCTACTTCAATTCCAAACGCCCATTGGGCTTCGTGTGGAAAATTTCCATGGACAGCGGTGTCCGTAATGGGAGGCGCTGCCGCAATAGTTTTGACCAACGGCACCAATTGCTCTCTAAGGTCAGAAAACACCCTTGCCACCTGGGCGGTGGTCATTCCCTCCTCATATTGATCCAAAAGCGCGTCATACGGCGATTCGGAATACCCCAAAGCTTCCGCGTGCTCGATAGTTAGATCTACAATGGTTGACAGATGGGGCGCAAACTTTGAAAAGTTGTTAGTTGCCCGAGCCTTTTGCCAGGCACCTTTGGAGCGTCCAGAAGCCACAGCCATCCTGGCAATAAGGTCTGCAGGTACTTTAGTGGCCTTTTCTACGTCTTTTCGGGTGATTCTGACTAGGTCCTGATCTACTTCAGACTCCGGCGTTGCAGATTCAAGCAGTCGAGAGGTATCGTCGTCGGTAAGTAGTTCATGCGCAAAGGAACGCAAGGTAGCCACCTGGCGAGCCCGGCTTTCTTCAGCCCCTTCCGGCATATACGTTTCCTGATCCCATTCTAAAATAGCGGCAGCGTGGCTGAGGTCAGTTATTCTCGAAAGGCGATCTCGTAGATCCTGCATAAATGTTGTCGGAGGAAAAGGGTGATGGTGAGCTTGAATATAACCCTAGAAACGCGGAGGGGAGAAACGCGAACTACAGAATTGGAGGTTGGATACGCGATGTTGCGCCTTCTATCTCCAAAATCCCCCAACCCGAACCACTCACGTGGTGAATAAACCGTGATTAGGACCTCCCTCTAGGGCCTCACCGGGGTCATTTGTCTTGACTGCGCTATTGGATAGGCGTAACTTTGCTGTCCTGCGCAAAAACCGATAATTACTTCGATGCTTTGCGCAAATGCCAATGTAGCTCAGTTGGTAGAGCAGCTCATTCGTAATGAGCAGGTCGGCGGTTCGAGTCCGCCCATTGGCTCCACTGTTTTAATCGGGTCGACTGCTCCGCAGTCGTGAACGCCTCATTCTTAACTGGATGGGGCGTTTTTGCGTTTGGGAAGCGCTGCGTTTGGCCACGATTGAAGATGAGGTTCCCGAAGGGGTTCCCGAAGGAACTACCACTTCATCTTTGTCCGTGAACAAATTGGCCGTGTATAGACGACGTTCGTCTGGTGAAGCTACTTCACCTCGTGCTCAAGCACTTTAATCCGATCCTTCTCGGATGTTGTCACACCATGTTCTTGCTTCATGTGCATGATCAAGGTCTTCTTTTCGTCAGGGCCTAGAGCATTTTTTCGACGGCGTCTTTAAAAGCGTGGTGAATCAGTGAAGCAACGTTTTACACGTGGAAGGAAAGGTATGGCGGACAACAATTCAGGCACGTTCCCGATCCAAAGCGAGCGATTCTATCATGGCCTCAAGGGTAATGGCGCGACGGTCAAGTTCGTGATGTTACCGCACGAAAGTCACGGGTATCGCGCGAAAGAGTCCATTTTGCACATGATGTGGGAAACGGCCAATTGGCTGGATACGTACGTCTAGAATGTGACGCCACGCGGTTTGGAAGTAGATGGTCCGACGGGGGACTAAGCAAACCAGCCATGGAACGACTACGTTCTCCCGTAGGAGAGCGCCATCAGGCTGTTCAACATTCGCCTGTGCAAGAGAGGATCGGCGAAACAGTGTTGTTAGCTGTTCGATTGGTCTATCAACTGCTTGCGATTTGAACGCTGCACAGGTCTCGTAGTACCCCGGCTAAACACAGATCACTTCGATTCCGCTGTCCTCGAGCAAGCGGACCGTTTCTTTAGGGGCCTGATCGTCCGTGATAATCTTGTCGATTCGGTCCGTAGCGCAAATCTTGCTGAATCCCCGGACACCCAGTTTAGAGTGGTCAGTCACTACGATTACTTCTTGGGCTGCCGCAATCATGCACTGATTCAGGTGGGCCTCAAGTGGACTTGATGTGGATAGACCATGGTATACATCTAAGCCGTCTACACCCAAGAAAAGTTTTCGACAGGACATGGCATTCATCATGGTTGCTGCGCTCGCCCCAACAACGGATGTCGAGGTGGCTCGAACCATACCCCCTAATTGAATAAGCTCGACACCGGGCCGGTCCACAAGTTCAAGAGCAGCATGAACACAGGCGGTTACGGCCGTAACTGTAGCATTATGCGAGATATGCCGCGAGACTTCAAGGACTGTAGTGCCTGATGCAAGAATAACGGAGTCATTCTTTTCAATCAACTCGGCGGCTGTCCGACCGATGCGCCTTTTCTCTTCTGAATATCGTTTTGCCTTTTCAGAGATGGGGCGATCATACAGTAGGTGGCTCTGGGGGTTGGCGCCACCATGAGTTCGATGAAGGAGATCTCGGTCTTCAAGACTTCTGAGGTCCCTTCTTACTGTAGCCCCGGATACACTGAGTTCTTGTTGGAGGTCGTGAACATTTACAAATCCTCGCTGCCTTAACGTTTTGAGAATATGATTGTGACGTTCTGCTGGACTTTGCATGACTGCTGTTGTTCGTATGAGCGTAGGGGGGTTCTAATAAGAGCCTTTTATAGCTATATACGATTTAAAACGATCACAAACAGTCAGTGAGTGATTTTTTTAGCTGCTTACTTGCTTGTAGTTGATTCCGTGTGTATCGTATTTAGCACCTGTGAGTCGGGGCATGATAGCCATTGTGCAACGTCGCCTCAGGGTCAGTGTAGGTGTGTAACCGATCGATGTGTTTCAGTTGCGCTTACTTTGTCATCGTCCCATTAAAGGGGAGGTGACCGGTCCTGTAATATTTAGTTATCAAGTTCATGCGCGGAATGATTCACAAGTTCATGCGCGGAATGATCCAATTTACCTTTGCCCTGGTTGTTGCCAGTATTTGTCAGGGTATTTTGAGCAGTCCGTCACAAGCAACTACTTCAGATGAATATGTTGCGGGGAAAATAGCGGGAC
The DNA here is from genome assembly GCA_027622005.1 of Bacteroidota bacterium. Lineage (GTDB taxonomy): Bacteria > Bacteroidota > Rhodothermia > Rhodothermales > UBA10348 > UBA10348. Next base: position 19,732 of record JAQBZH010000018.1, read on the forward strand.
GGGTCGTCGAGGCGGAAACCGGAGACCCTCTGATCGGAGCAACCGTATATATAGAGGAAATTAGTCAGGGAGCAGTCGTCGCTCCGGACGGTAGCTATGCCATCATAAACGTCGCTCCTGGAGTCTATACGGTCAGGGCTTCAATGATTGGTTTCGGAACTGTTCGCCAGGGCGAAGTCAGGGTTTCTATTGATCGGACTACGCGAGTGGACTTTGAGCTGTCAGTCGAAGTCATTCAAGGCGAAGAAATTTTCATAACAGCGACACGTCCAATCATCGAAGTTGATCGCACGACTTCGGCCTCGTACGTGGATTCCGAATCGATCGCAAATTTGCCCGTCCAAGAGTTTTCTGATCTTCTCCAGCTGCAATCTGGTCTGACCTACGATTCTCAGGGCCGACTTCACATGCGTGGCGGTCGTTCCGGTGAGGTGGCTTACTTGGTTGACGGTATTCCCGTGACCAACCAATACAGTGGGGGGTCTAAGATTGAGATAGAGAATAACTGGATCCAGGAGCTACAAGTCATCAGCGGGGTTTTTAATGCGGAGTATGGGCAGGCGCAATCGGGTATCATAAATATTGTTACAAAGACAGGTTCAATTGATCGTTTTTCAGGTGATGTGGGGCTCTATGGTGGATCCTATCTGACCCCAAACACAGAAATTTTCGTTGGAGAGGACAGTCCGTCGTTGGACGAGTACAATCTTCAAGGCAGTCTTCAGGGGCCGATTCGGTTTCTGCGCGATGGTTCCTTCTTTTCGAATATCCGCTATACAGATAATGCGGGTTGGTTGAACGGAGAACAACGTTTTTTAATATCCGATACGGTACCTATTCAGTCCTACATTCAGGAAGCTCAGCAAACGGCTTCCGATATTGATAACCTAGTCGGTATTCCGATTCCGGATTCTTTACTGTCCGGAGATCGATCGCTGGTATCGATGAATCCCAAGAAGCGTTTATCTCTGCATGGCCGTCTCTCTTTTCGCCTTTCTTCGATGCTGACAGCAAGCTACGCAGCTTTCTACAACGACGAGGAACGCATGTCGTACCAGGATTACAGACGGTATGCCCCGGACGGGTTGCCCGTGACGACGGAGCGCGGCATTAATCACTTGCTTTCGTTTACGCTGACCCCGGATTCACGCTCTTATCTGCGCTTGGGCATTTCCTATCAGGACAACCAGGTTCGCAGTCGACTTTTCAAGGATCCGTTGGATTCTCGCTATCAGGGGACTCCCTTTTCTTCTAACGGATTTGCCTTTGGAGGAACCAGTAATGGGAGATCTGAAGCCTCCAATTCAACATTTTTGGTTAAGCTGCAAGCTGAGCGCCAGGTGAATAAGAGTAATTTGGTCAAGGCTGGCATAGAGTGGCAAAGACATCGTGTGGAAGAGGCATCCCAGACTACTATTTCGGATGGTCCTGTATATTTCGATCCATCTCAGCGTATTCCAGCGGGCAATACGGCTGGTAACGATCAGTACACAAGAGAGCCCTGGGAAGTCGTGTTGTTCGCGCAAGACAAGTTGGAGATAGACGAACTCGTATTGAACGTTGGTGTGCGTTTTGACCTGTGGGAGCCTAATGCACCAGTACCTGATGACCTTCAAGCCGTAACCAACCCAGAAGACGGTATTCGTTTGGCAACCGGTTTTGTGGATGCCAAGCGATCGATGCAGCTCAGTCCGCGTGTCGGTCTCGCTTTCCCTATTTCCTCGCGAGGTGTTCTGCATGTTTCCTATGGTCGGTTCTTTCAGGTCCCTCGATTCTCCTACATTTTTACCAACTCCGAATTTGAAGTTGAACTCGGAGATTTGGAGACCATTATGGGTAACGCAGATCTCAAGCCCGAGCGTACGACGGCGTATGAATTGGGTTTGCAATACGCGTTAACATCGTCATGGAAGGTAGAAGCGACGATCTACTATAAGGATATCAAGAACCTGCTTGGGCAGGAGATCATCAATACAGTCGACAAAAAAGTCTACGCGCGATATATCAACAGGGATTACGGTAACACGAGAGGCTTTGCCTTTTCCTTGCTGCGTCAATTTGCTGATCAATTCGGCTTGACGATTGATTATACCTATCAGGTCGCTAGGGGCAATGCTTCGGACCCGAACGCGGTCTTTTTCAATAACCAGACGAAGCCGCCCATAGAGCCGGAGAAGCAGGTTATTCCTTTGAACTGGGACCAACGGCATTCTCTAAATGGATCCGTGATCATGGGGGATCCAAGTGGATTTACGTTGAGCATAATAGGACGCTTCTCGACGGGCCAGCCCTACACGCCGTCAAATCCAGGAAGTCAGCTTTCGTCTCAGCTTGCCAATAGCGAATCCAAGCCAATTCGTATGAACCTGGACATCAACCTATCAAAACGTATCCAGATTGCGGGTCTTGAGACGCGTCTCTATGTGAAAGGGTTCAATGTTCTTGATCGCTTGAACGCTAAATCGGTTTATTCCAGTACAGGGAATGCATTCCACCCCTATCGAACGCTTGGCGAGGCCGAGGTGCTAGCTCAGAATCCGAACTTCACTGTTGGAGAAGTTGATTTACGACCAGATTTCTTCGACCCACCCCGCCGCATCATTTTTGGCCTAGATATTCGCTTTTGATGATGTGCAACAAAGAAATAGCGAAAGACATGTCGAGCGAAATGATGTCAGCATCCGCGGCAAAGAACGGGTACCTAAGACTAGGTCTCTGGGGTGCTCTGCTATTGCTGCTTAGCCTATGTATTCCGCAATCGGTCGCGGCTCAAGATCGAGCAGCGGCAGGAAGAGAATTTCGTCGAACGGGAATTCATGACGGCAACCTAGTTTTTACTCGCTATTCGAACTACGGCAACCTGGGGAGTCGATTTGAGCCACCCAAGATGGAGTGGCCGAAGGGATCGGGCCAATGGTATGGGTTTGAGTTCTTGATGATGGCAGGTGCCGAAGTTCAGGATACGCAGGGCCGATACATGCGAATCGTTTCAGAGAACTACACCAATCCAGGCTCCTTCGACGTCAGTCCTGATGGCACCCATACCTATGGATGGGAGCCGTTGGCTGGCTATGTAAATCCAGGATCATTCAATGAACTGGAGTATCCAGCCATGAGTCATCTGGAAGATACATGGCCTGATCCTTGGCCATTGGACTATCCGGGTGATCCCGGGGCCCGTGATGGGCTGTGGAATGGGGAGTTTGGGGCTTTTGTTCGTGCTGATCAAGAGTCTTACTACGTCATGGACGATCGCAATAATGACGAGTTCGATTACTTTCCATTTACAGGCAGTGCAGCTGACTCCTCTGATTATCCCACGGGTCGTCGAGGGATTGGCTTGCAGGTCGGCGTTCGAGGGTATCAATGGGTAAACGTGCAGGCAGAGGATATCCTGATTGTCCGGTACGATATCGAAAATGTTAGCGACAAGGATTTGACGAAAGTCGTATTCGGAATGTATGTGGACCCTGCTGTAGGAGGTCAAGGTGACTCTGTGGACGATTTCGCAGATTTCGAGCGCCAGGATGATATCGTTTACATGTGGGATCGAGATGGTATAGACAATCGTGGTCGTCCAGGTGTGGGATATTTTGGTTTCGCTTTTCTGGAAAGCCCGGGAGACCCGCTTGACGGCGAAGACAATGACCAAAACGGAATTTCAGACGAGGTGCAGGACGACGAGGCAGGTATTCGCATTGAAGGTCAGGAAGCCATTCTGGCAGAATTGTCATCACGGTATCTCATGACCGACTTTGAAAGCTATTTTGGTAGTCCGACACTTCTTCCTGCCTTGGAATTCGGCGTATGGTGGACGGGTGACGAGGATGTTGATTGGGTGCCATTTAATGACCTGAATGGTGATGGATTGGGACAAGTTGGTGAGTCACTTCTTGACGACAAAGGGTCTGATGGTCTCGGGCCTGATGATGATGGATACCCAGGACCCGACTCGGATGGTACCGAGGATAATGGCCGTCCGGATCAAGGCGAACCTAACTTTGGCAAAACCGATAATGATGAGTCCGACCAGATTGGATTGACTAGCTATGTTCTTCGTCCGGCGGGTAATGTGAGCGACGACGAGCGGACCTGGCTCGAAATGGAGCCCAATAGATTCGGTGGCGAGATGCCCAGTAATCTGGCCTTCATATATGGGTCAGGATATTTTTCTCTTCCGCGAGAAGCTACTCGAAAATTTGCTATTGCGTGCTTATTTGGACGCAACTTGGATGACATACTTCGCAATAAGCGAACGATGCAGAAGATTTATGATGCGGATTATTCTTTCGCGAAGCCGCCGAACAAGTCTCGACTCACGGCGGTCCAGGGTGATCAATCTGCTGTTTTGATGTGGGACAATGTGGCCGAGTTTTCTAGGGATCCGATTTATGGAACAGATTTCGAAGGGTACATGATCTATCGGGCTACAGATCCATCCTTCAATTCCATCAAGACGATTACCGATGCATTTGGGAACCCAATTCTTTGGCAGTCCATCGCCCAATTCGATCTAGACAATGGGCTGAATGGTCCACACCCCGTTCAGATCGGGGAGACAGGGGCCGTGTTCAATACCGGTAAAGACTCAGGTCTTCGTTACTACTATAAAGACACAGGACTGGATAATGGAAGGTCCTATTACTACGCGCTCGTGCCTTACGATGCAGGATATGACATAGACTTTTTTGACCGGGGCATTTCCACTCGTGATAAGCTTACCCCGATCTCGCCGAGCGAGGCCTCTAAAATAATTCAAACGGATCTGATCGGAAACGTCACGTTTGTTGATCGAAATACAGCAGTAGTTGTACCCAATGCACCCGCAGCCGGCGTTCTCATCGGAGGATTGGATGGCGAAATAATACATGAAGGTCCAGGGACGGGAATCATCGAAGTCGAGGTTGTGGTTCCAGATAGTCTAGAGCAGGGAGCGCAGTTCAGGGTCTCATTCACGGATACAACAAAAGCCTTGCTCACTAAGGGAATCCGAATCGATGAAACTCTCAGTAACAGATTGGTCTATGAGGCAGCTGCCTTCGATAGCGTTGATCTCTCTCGCAGAATACTTTCGGGATTGAATTTCACGGTTTACACTCCTCCGCAGCCCGAACCACTCACCTATGGATGGACGGATGGCAATTCTAATCTACGTGCATCAATCGATATCGTTGAGTCAGGTCGATCGGTGCGTGTGCCCGATGATATCGAGATCAGAATGGGCGCCCCGGGGGTTGATTCATCTTTCGTGCAATTCGCCTTTGAACAACGTACGCCAGTAGATTTTCAGATATTCGGTGTAAACTCAGGACTCAAGTATCTATTTATACTCGATGAAACGGGTACGCCTGATGGGCGACTGAGCGCCGGAGATATCGTTACACTCGTGTTCGATCCCGTTGGATTCCGCTTCAACCTGGGCTGGCGCTTCACATTTAGTGGACCCGACGGTGAAAGTCCCCGGCTTCCTGAACCGGGAGATGTCTACCGTTTGGATGTCAGCAAACCATTTTCATCATTGGATACGATAACCTTTGCTACTCAAGAGACTCGTTATGAGAGTGAAAAAGCAGCAAACGACCTATCCAATATCTATGTAGTACCTGATCCCTACGTGGCCAGCGCATCGTGGGAACGCCCGCTCTTCAACGCAACTGGTCGGGGTGAACGTCGCATCGACTTCGTTAACCTGCCACCAGAATGCACGATTCGAATTTTTAATACCGCGGGTAAACTGGTTCAAGTATTGAATCACGACTCCGTATTCGAAAATGGATCCGAAAGTTGGGATCTGGTCTCCAAAGATGGACTGACGGTGGCCTTCGGTGTGTATTTCTTCCACGTTGAGACACCGGATGCAGGAGAAGCAACGGGCAAATTCACCCTAATCAAATGACCTTTCGTAGATTAATACCTGTTGTATGTGCGCTGATTACGGTGTGTATGGTGGTACCCGCTGTACAGGCCCAAGAAGTAGATTCTCCGAACGACAATTTCGTTAAGGACGTATCGAATGCTGGAACGAGCGCCGCTGCCTTCCTTCAGATTGGTGTAGGTGCTCGCGCCATGGCGATGGGAAATGCCGGAACGACGTTGGCCCATGATGCCACTGCATTATTCTGGAACCCTGCAGCTGCAGCCAATCTACGTACGCAAGCTACATTCACTTTCGATCACACGGATTGGTTAGTCGATACCAATTTGGATTATGTTGGTATGGCGTTTCGGGTACCTGGCGTAGGAACGATTGGGTTGAGTGTGCTGGCCTTCGATGCGGTTGATAACCAGCCGGTTCGAACGATTTTACAACCGGAAGGAACTGGAGAATTCTACAGCGCTTCCGACGTGATGTTGGGAATGACTTATGCCACCACCCTGACCGATAGGTTTTCAGCGGGCATAACGGGCAAATATATCCGAGAGACAGTGTGGAACGAGACCGCCAGAGCGCTGGCCGTGGATCTCGGCATTTTATACCGAACTCGACTTGAGGGTTTTGTCTTAGCTGCAAGTATTCTCAATTTTGGGGGCAATATGCAGCTTGAAGGGCGGGATTTACGGCGCGCCTTTGATGATGACCCATCGAATTTTAGCAATAACCAATTGAACGTTAGTTTTGATACCGACAAGTTTTCTATTCCGCTTACGTTCAGATTTGGATTTGGCTATGAAAAAAAGATATCTGATTATCACCGCGTGACACTTGTTGCGGATCTGACTAATCCGTCAGACAATAGTGAATCAGTGAATCTTGGATTTGAATACACTTTTGGTAACACCCTCTCCCTTCGGGGAGGCTACGCTGCACTATTTGAGCGCGATCGCGTCAGTGGGTTGTCGTTCGGTGTCGGCGTTAATCGCCGGCTATTGGGCCGCATTCGGGTCGTTGCCGAATACTCTTACGCTGACATGGGTTACTTGGGTAGTGCTCAGCGCTTCACGCTTGGCGTAGGTCGATGACACTATGTTCTCCTTCATACACTAAAGAGAAAGACGATGAAAAGATGGTTATTTATTCTGGCGGTTCTGGCCGTCGTGGGATCCTTTTCCACGGCTAGTGCTCAGCAAGCACTTTTTTTTAACGAAATCCTTGCCGATCCTGCAGGCGATGCCCCTGGTGACTCCAACGGCGACGGCACTCGAAGTTCAACTGAAGATGAGTTTGTCGAGTTGGTCAACTTGAGTGCGGACTCATTGGACCTAACGGGGTGGATGCTTGGAGATGATGAGGACATCAACTTCGCTTTTCCTGCGGGTTATAAGCTTGCTCCGCGACACATTTTGGTCGTTTTCGGAGGAGGAGATGTAACAGGAATAGACGGATACGATGCGGATCCGCTTGTGACGCGAGTGTTCAGTGCAGGGGGCGTGGTAGGTAATGGTCTTGCCAATGGAGGAGAATATATCGTCCTCAAGTCGCCCGACGGGACAGCCGATACGTATGCGGCTTATGGTTCCAAAGTGGGTCTTGGTGCCCCTGCAACTACGGCAACCGATGGGATTACATTCGAATATGGTATGGATGTAAATGCTCCAGCCAATTCGGACCAATCTGTAACCCGGTCTCCGGACGGGAATATCGCAGACGCCGAGCCTTGGGTCCTCCATTCAACTGTTAGTTCTGCGCTCTTTTCTCCTGGGGTTACAGTCAACGGCACGAATGTCATTCCCAAGCCCCCTCCGACTCTGACCGTGATCATTAACGAGGTGCTTGCTGACCCACCATCTGGCAATGCTGGTGATGCTAATGGGGATGGTACCCGTAGCTCTTCTCAGGACGAGTTTGTAGAGTTGGCCAACGTATCATCGGGTCCAGTTGATATTTCCGGATGGCAATTGGGTGATGATGAGGGTATCGGATTCACCTTCCCTGCTGGCTACATCATGGCTCCTCGAAGCTTTCTGGTAGTATTTGGCGGTGGTGATGTAACCGGTGTTGATGGCTACAATGCGGATCCGCTTTTGACAAGAGTCTTTAGCGCGGACAGTACGATTGGCAACGGTCTTGCCAATGGCGAAGAGATCGTGCTACTTCATTCAGCAGACGGATCGTACGATACATGGCTGGCATATGGTAGCAAGGCTGCTACAGGTGGACCACCTAACACAGATGATTACGAGATCCAAATCGATGTCAGTGCTGCTGCGAATGCAGATAACAGTATCACACGGTTTCCAGATGGTAACGTCAATATTCTGGACCCATTTGTGCAGCATTTGACGGTTGCCAATGCCGCTTTTTCTCCCAATAAAACTATTGATGGCCGTATAGCTGTTCCACCACCACAACCTCAGGTTACGGTGGTGATAAACGAGGTGCTGGCCGATGCCACAGGAGCTGGCGATGCAAACGGTGATGGTGTAATTAGCGCCAGCGAAGATCAATTTATTGAAATCGTCAACACTAGTGAAGTGACCGCTGTTGATCTGGGTGGTTGGCGTGTTGGGGATGAGGGTGGATTGACGTTTACGTTCCCCGCTGGTTACATGCTTGCTCCGCAAGCCATGGTCGCTGTCTTTGGCGGTGGTGATGTATCCGGTACACCTGGCTATTCGGCTGATCCGATGATTACTCGCGTCTTTGCAGCAAGCGGAGCTCTCGGTAATGGAATGGACGTTGCAGGTGACTTCGCTGTGCTTGCGTCAAGTAATGGTTCGTATGACGCTTATGTGGCGTTTGGTTCAAAAGTTGGGACGGGTGATCCCGCGATTGCTGATGCACCTGGAGCAGAATGGGAGTTTGCCACTTCCACTGCCGCAGCTGCTGATCAACAGTCTTCGATCACTCGTAATCCAGATGGAAATATTCTTGCACAGGATCCTTTTGTCGTGCATTCAACGGTAAGCCAGGTGGCTTATTCGCCCGCGCAGACGATTGATGCGCTTAATTCCTTGGATGACTTTGTAGATGTTGCGCATCCTTGGGGCACGGGCTATGCCATGCATTTCAATTGGTGGGAACGGGATCGCGTTGAGATTCGCGATGCCGCTTCGCTTTTCCCATTAAGTATGGACCAGGGAACGGTAGAAATGTGGTTTCGTCCCGATTCAGTTCTTACAGACGATACCCATAACCCTGATTGGACCTACCTGTTCAGCAAAAACCTAGGCGGTAATAACCCGGGTGACCTGGGACTCGGATGGCGCCGCAGTGAAGGACGTTTAATCTTCTTTATGCAGGATGGCGTAGAAACGACTAACCTTGAAGGCAGCGATAAAGTTGATGAGGTGTTTTTTCCTCGCTGGTATCATGTAGCCGTAACGTGGAATACCGCGGATTCGATGCGCATTTTCGTAGACGGAGTACAACAGTCCTCGATTGAGTCAGCAGTTCCTTTGTTGGGCGGCACCATGCCACTGGCCATTGGAAATGGGGCTGCAGATCTGTGGAACGAGCGATATGAAGGTTTCCGGGGAATGATTGACGAAGTCAGGATCTCCGTTGTAGAACGGTATACCGAGAATTTTGACCTTCCGACCGCACCGTATGTCAGTGATGCTTTGACCTTGGCACTTTGGCACTTTGACGAAGGAAGTGGTGAAACCGCTGCTGATGAGACAGGGAATGGGTTTGTCGGTTCTCTCGGTGGTTTCGATTTAGATGGAAATCCGGATCCTGGTTCGGTACCGACATGGGTAGAAGTATCAACGATTGTAGCAAACGAAACAACGGAACTTCCACTACAATTCGAGCTGTCTCAGAACTATCCTAATCCGTTCAATCCATCTACTGCCATCGAATACCTTGTGCCGGCGGTTTCTGATGTAGATATCCACGTGTATAACTTGCTAGGTCAGCGGGTCACAACGCTTGTATCGGGTCAACATACGCCTGGAGTTCACCGAGTGACCTTCGATGCATCTAGGTATGCGAGCGGAATCTACTTCTATACGCTTCGTTCTGGCACAACTCTTCTGACCCAAAAGATGATGTTGATCAAATAGCACATGAATCACATTGTCCTGAGGTGTACCCTTGTAATGGTTCTGTTCGTCTTGTCCGCTGGCCTAGAGGCCAGCGGACAAGCGACGGCCATTCTATTCCGGTATTTACCGGAGGGTGCTGATTTCACTTCCTCCGTAATACTGGAGGAAGTCGAAGAAGGGCCGTTTCTCGACCCGATTGAATTTGCTGCGCGCAATCCCGGCGGTTGGGGAATGAGAGCGCCTAGCTCTGCAGAGTTTGAAGCCCCAGGATCAAGGATTCGTAGCTTAAAGATAGAAGAATTTTCGCAACCTTTTGGACCGCAGATGACGGCCGAAGTGTGGTTCCGAGGTCAAGAATCAAACCAGACTTCCTCATTACTGTCCAATCGCGTTTCCGAGAGTGAAGGATTTACCATTGGACTGAATAATAATATTCCGTTTCTTGAGTTTGCTATTCAGAATTCGACCTATCGCTTGGAAGCAGAGAGGCCTGTAGATGTCGATAAGAATGCGTGGGTGGCCGTCACCATCATGTATTGGCAAGGAACGTTGACACTCCGTCTCTTTGTTGATGGAATTCAGCATGCGGAGCTCGTAGAGTCACTTTCTGTACCTAGTCCCTATACATTTTCCCATCCAGTGATGGTTGGGTCATCGGCAACGGGAGATGCAGATAATCCAACACTGACGGGAACGTTCACAGGCCAATTATTCGCTGCGGTGATCAAAGGGTATGTTTCTTCGGAAGAATACCTCAAGTCTGGTATTCCCCATGATGGGGGAGCATACTTTGGCCTGCCTGCCTATCACGATTATCCATTGACTGCTCAACGTCTGCCGGCTGACCTCAGGATACAGTCATCACCCGTCGAAATACAGGATCGCTTTTTCCTTCCGTATGCGAATGATCTGTTTATCCCGCAAGGGACGGCTACTCGAGTCGATGTGTCTGAAGGTGAAGAGGTTCCTTTTGTTTACGTCTCCTACTACCACCGTACTCGAGAAGGGACCATTGGATTACAGAACTCTATTGTGGTTGAAATGAGTGCTCGCACCGGATTGGTGCGCCGGACATTTCGACTCATGGGGCAATTGGCGTACTCTCATGCGGGTGGTGTTGCCTACTCGCATGATGCGCTCTACATCTCTTCAGAAGGTGTGCTAGAGAGGTATCCTATACCCGAGTGGGATTCTTCAAATCCAGTAAAGTACGTGGATTTGGAAGCAGATCTTGATGGAACTATTCGAACCCCGTCAAAAGCATCCTTTGTTTCCGCGTTCCGAGATACGCTATGGGTTGGTGACTACCGTACTTCTTCGGATACGGCCCCTTTTCTGTTTGCGCACGCGCTCGATGAAAACGGGCGCCCCAATCCCGAACCGGCCTACCGCTTTCCGCTTCCAAGAAATATCCAAGGCGTGGACCTCTTCGAGGCTCCTCAGGGAACGATAGTTGTGCTTTCCAGAAACCGATCCTCGTCGTCGGCAGAACTACTACGCTACCGCTTGGATGCACTCTCTACGACAAGCGTGGTCTCTCCAGACTCCGTCGTTATCATGCCGCATGGGATCGAAGACCTGTCCTTCCTCCCTGATGGCTCTCTTTGGACCAATTCAGAATCAGGTACCGACTACTATCAGCGTAAGTCGAGCGGCGGCTGGACTAGCTTTTATCCGTTCGTTTACAGCATACCGGCTTCGTCCATACTTGGCACGAGTGTATCCACCAGTCGGGAAGAGCATCCGTTGGCTCCGGATCTGAATATGGAATTATTTCCCAATCCATTTTCGGACACACTCAGGATTTCAGTTTCGGGGAAAGAAAATCGGGGTGTTTCTGTGTTGGTATTCGACTTACTTGGACGACGCGTAACTACGTTGGCTGAAGGGATGCGAACAGGGCAAGCCCAAATAGTGACTTGGGACGCTTTAGATGCTCCCGCAGGTGTATACTTCGTTGTTGTTCAGAATGGGTCGCAACGCATCGTCAAGCCAGTATTCCGTAGCAACTGATGTCTTCCTTGACACCATACCTGTGGATCGCCCTGCTCCTGCTAGGCGGATGTATGCCCAATGAACCAGAGGACCGAGTTATTGCTCTCGTCGGAGATGCTTCAATTACGACCATGGAGTTTGAGCGGGACTTTGAGCAGGGCTTTCCGGATCTAAAGGAGGGACCCGATCCCACGTTAGCTTATTTGGAACGCATGATTGCAGAGCAACTTCTGGCTCAGGAAGGATACCGTATGGGCCTAGATTCTACCGCTGGCGTACGGCGCCAGGTTGAGAGCCTAACGAAAGAGCTTCTCGTCGAAAGAGTGTTTGAAGAAGATGCTGCAAGATCCGTATCGGTCACACCTGCTGAGATCGATTCTCTTCGCAGGCTCGATGCAATTCAGATTTCGCTCCGATTTCTACCAGCATCAAATCTTGAATCAGCCAAACGCCTTCGACAACAATATATCGAAGAGGGATTCTCTTCGGCCGTAGCAGAACTGTCTACGAGTGAAGGAGGGATGCGAGGCTTGCGGCCGTCAGATTTAGAAACCAATTCGGTTTCGCCGGCTTCTCTGGATCCTGTTGTTTGGGAGGCAATTCGTAATCTGCCTGTAGGCGAGATGTCTCTACCTGTTTCTTTTCGCGGAGCATTCCTCTTGGTCGAGGTCCTGGACATTTTTCGCACTCCTATTGCAGCGGAGCCTGGCCAGGAAGAAATGGCCCGCTACCAGCAGGTCGCGTACACCGAAAAAGCCCGACTTGCAGCTCGGGCGTTGATTAAGCGAACAGTAGTAGACAGCGATCTTCGCATTAAAGGGGCTGCTTACAGAAGTCTAGAGCAGGCTCTTTGGGATTGGCTTTCGAGTGAAACTCAGCAAGGGCAAAAAGGCGTCTTGACACTCGCGCATCGTTTGGAAACAGATTTAACGTTGGAGGCTGAGGTTGTAAGGAATCTTCAACCGCAGACCATCTTAGAGACAGTGGATCGATCTTGGACTGTCAAGGAATTTCTGGCCGAGTACGCTCACGACCGATATCCGCTATCACTTCGGTCATACGATGAATTCCGGAGTGACCTTTACGATGCTTTCGGACTCTTGGTCAGGGACCGACTATTTGTTCGTAAGGCCGTAGCCGAAGGGTATGACCAAGCCTCGGATCTCGCAGATGAAGTCAAGCGCTGGACGGACAAATGGGTCTATGAAGCATACCGCGACCACGTCGCAGACACGGTGGCCGTTCGGGATGAGGACGTGAGTCTCTATTTCGAGCGCCACAGGTCTAACTGGCCGGAAGATGTAACATTGGAAGCCGTACAATCCGAGGTCGAGCACCAAGTGAGACGGGCCAAGACGGTAGCAGCGCTTGAACGTACTCTGATCGACCTCCGGGATCAGACACGAATCGAGATAGACTATGGTGCACTTGGACAATTGGACGTATCTGCGCTCGGCAGTCGTTCACCGTCCGTACAGTTATTTAAAGCCAGTACAGGACGTCCGGCGTGGCCCGTGACTGACTATGGACTCTAATCATCAGATGCCATAAGCAATGAAATACGTTCTTTCTCTCGACCAAGGAACCACCAGTTCAAGGGCCATTCTATTTAATCGGGATGGTCATATCGTGGACATGGCACAGCTAGAGTTTGCCCAGCATTATCCTCAACCCGGATGGGTTGAACACGATGCGGGGGAGATTTGGAATACGCAGCTTCAGGTGACCAAAGAGGTGCTCGATCGGGTAGGGTCGGACGGCTCTGACATTGCGGGGATTGGAATTTCCAACCAGCGCGAGACAACGGTTGTGTGGGATCGAAGGACTGGACTCCCCATCTCTCATGCTATTGTGTGGCAGGATCGGCGAACGGCAGGCTTTTGCGATGAACTAAAGAATCGAGGCCTCGAAGATGAGGTGCGTTCGAGGAGTGGATTGGTGGTGGATGCCTATTTCTCAGGCACTAAGATTCGCTGGATGCTGGAAAACGTTCCTGGAGCAAGAAAAGCAGCGAACGAGGGCAATTTGGCCTTCGGGACGGTAGATAGCTGGCTCATATGGAATCTGACGGGAGGGAAGATTCATGCTACAGATCCTTCGAATGCCTCGCGTACCATGCTCTATAATATTCATGAGATGGCATGGGACGATGTACTGCTTGACCTTTTGGAAGTACCGCGCTCTATGCTTCCAGATGTAGTTCCCTCAAGTGGGGTCATAGGGTCAAGTGATTCTACTCTTTTTGGATCAAAAATCCCGATATCAGGCGTTGCCGGTGATCAGCAAGCGGCATTGTTCGGTCAAGTATGTGTAGACCCCGGAATGGTGAAAAACACCTATGGGACCGGGTGCTTCATGCTTATGAATACCGGTAGTAAAGCCATCGAATCAAACAACAATCTGCTTACGACAGTTGCGTGGCAGATTGGAGATCAGACAACCTATGCGTTAGAGGGCAGTGTGTTTATCGGAGGAGCGGTGGTTCAGTGGCTTCGAGATGGCCTGGGTATAATCGAGTCTTCTGCCGAAGTTGAGGCCCTCGCGGCACAGGTTGAATCAAGTGAAGGTGTATTTTTGGTACCGGCATTTGCCGGACTTGGAGCGCCACATTGGGACCCATACGCTCGAGGTATTCTTATTGGATTGACACGGGGATCTTCAGCAGCTCACATTGCACGTGCTGCCTTAGAAAGTATTGCCTTTCAGAGCGCTGATTTGGTTCGCGCCATGGAAACTGATTCCGGCATCGAGCTTGACAGTATGAGGGTGGATGGAGGGGCGGCTGCCAACAATATTTTGATGCAATTCCAAGCTGATCTCCTTGCCGTTCCTGTCGTTCGACCGCGCATCGTTGAAACCACTGCTCAGGGTGCTGCTTATTTAGCGGGATTGGCGGTAGGTTTCTGGAGTGGTATACCCGAATTGCGAGCACTCTGGGCTGAAGATCGAACATTCCGTTCCCACATGTCAGACACAGATCGGGAATCGTTGACAATCACCTGGAAACGAGCCCTTGGACGGTCTCGAGACTGGATAGAGCCCAGAAAAAATGCCTAGTTTCGATCATCTGCATCCTTCAGACGCGCACGCCCCAAAGCGCACCGGTCTTCTGAATCGTACCAAGGCTCTTGCCGATGTCCGAAACAGTGGGGTGTGGGATGTCGTGATTATCGGAGGAGGAGCAACAGGGCTGGGAGCTGCTGTCGATGCAGCATCAAGGGGGCTACGCACGTTGCTTCTTGAACGCGATGACTTTGCGAAAGGGACATCCAGCCGAAGTACAAAGCTTGTTCACGGTGGTGTACGCTATTTAAAGCAAGGACGCATACGCATGGTGATGAAGGCTCTTAGGGAGCGAGACCAGCTATTGAAAAATGCTCCACACCTTGTGAATCTCCGCCAATTTGTGGTGCCATGTCGCAATTACGCGGAAATAGGATTCTATGGCATAGGATTGAAACTGTACGATATCCTCGCATCTGGGCGCGGTCTACCACCCTCTCGTGTATTGAGTCGAAACGCAGTCATTCGTGAGCAGGAAGGTGTGAATGATAGTCATCTTGCGGGAGGTATTGAATATTCCGATGGCCAGTTTGACGACTCCCGCCTGGCACTCGCCTTGGCTCAGACGTGTGTTCGAGAGGGAGGCACGGTCATCAATTATTGCAACGTGAAGGCACTTTCCAAGAATGCACAGATGTTGATGGAAGTGCAGGTTGTAGATTCGGAAGTGGGTGAAGAGTTCAGGGTTACAGCCCGGTCCGTAATCAATGCTACGGGCGTATTTGTTGATGCAGTGCGTGAGATGGATGCTCCCGGAAAGAAGAGCTTAATCCGGGCTAGTCAAGGAGTACATTTGGTGTTGCCAGCGTCGTTCTTACCCGGACCAGCTGCCGTAATGGTTCCGAGCACGGATGATGGTCGCGTGTTGTTCTGCATCCCCTGGAAAGGACACGCATTGCTTGGAACTACGGATACCCCGGTAAAATCGATCGATACGGAGCCACGAGCACTTGAAGAGGAAATCGCATTTTTGATTGGACATGCTGGTAGATATCTGAAAAAAGCCCCTTCCCGCTCCGATGTGCTCAGCGTATTTGTTGGACTGCGCCCTCTCATTGGTAATTCAAAAGGCCCCACAAAATCAGTCTCTCGTGAACACATGATTCTAGAGTCAGAATCAGGTTTGATAACGATTACGGGAGGCAAGTGGACTACGTACCGATATATGGCCGAGCAAGTTGTGAACCGGGTATGTCGGCGCATTGGAGCCTCGGATCGCACGTGCGTGACGAGGGATCTTCCCCTTTACGGTCACAGCAATGATCATGATGATCATATTATGTTTAGTGAGTACGGATCAGATAGGCTGGCCTTGATCAAAACAATTCAAGAGGATGCTCAAGGAGACGAGCGTTTGCATCCTGATCTTCCGTTTGTGATGGGGCAGGTAACCTGGGCACTCCGACATGAAATGGCGTTTACTGTAGAAGATGTTCTCGCTCGTCGTATGCGAGCTCTCTTCCTAAATGCGGCCGCCAGCATAGAAATGGCACCAGCCGTAGCGCGTAAAATGGCAGCTTACTTGGATAAAGATTCCGATTGGATAGAGAGGCAGGTTTCTTCCTTCACTTCCTTAGCCTCTCGGTACCAGCTTCAACCCTGATTCGAACTCAGCGATGCGGACACTTTCGATTATTAGAACCACTGATATGAATAAAATTTCTCAAATTATTCCATTGCTTGTTTTGACTGGCCTGCTTGGGTGCACTCCAGTGGTTGATTATGATTTACAAGGACATCGGGGAGCACGGGGTTTGCTTCCCGAAAATTCAATTCCTGGATTTCTTTTAGCCTCTGATCTGGGGGTAGATACGATAGAGATGGATGTCGTTGTGGCTGCTGATTCTCAGATCGTTGTGTCACATGAGCCTTGGATGTCCTCCGAGATCTGTTCCCATTCGGATGGCACGCCGGTGACCGAGGACGAAGCTCAGGCGCTAAATTTGTACACGATGACCTACGAAGAGATAGCAGCTTTTGATTGTGGGTTAAGAGGAAACCCCAGATTTCCGGACCAAGAAGCACGTGCTGTTAAGAAACCCCTTCTTTCCGAGGCGCTTCTGGCCATCGAGAATCATTCCGAAAAAATGCTGCGGTATAATATTGAGATCAAGTCTAACGAGGAAGGAGATGGTGTATTCCATCCGGACGTTGATACATTTGCACGGCTCCTTCATCAGGTCATTTCTGAGTTGGGGCTGATGAATCAGGTTACTATACAGTCTTTCGATCCACGTGCACTGGAAGCTTTTCGCAGGATTGAATCGCAAGTAACACTGGCGTTTTTGGTTAGTAATGAGTTAGGCCTTGAAGCAAATATGGATCGGCTAAGCTTTATTCCACAGACCTATAGTCCCAATCACAATCTTGTTGACCGCTCACTCATTGATTCCGTGCATGGGTTGGGAATGACCATTGTGCCCTGGACGGTGAACGATTCAGACCGAATGAAAGAACTTCTTCGCCTTGGTGTGGATGCGCTTATCACAGACTATCCCGATCGGGGATCAGCTCTCAAGCCGTAGTTGCTCCAAATTCGTAGTTGCTTTCAACTAAACCCTTTTAGTTAGATGACACCTTTTTTAGCTGAAATACTTGGAACTGCCTTGCTCATTCTTCTCGGGAATGGAACCGTTGCAAACGTCTTGCTGGGTAAGACCAAAGGACATGATAGTGGCTGGATCGTTATTACTGTTGGGTGGGGAATGGCCGTTTTTGTAGGCGTTTTCTCCGTTGCGGCGATAAGTGGCGCACACATCAATCCAGCAGTAACATTAGGACTAGCTGCGGCTGGCAAGTTTTCGTGGTCATTGGTACCGACCTATATGGCTGCCCAGTTTCTTGGAGCAGCTATCGGTGCTTTTCTGGTATGGCTGCATTATCGACCTCATTTTGCCGCCACTGAAAACGCAGATTTAAAATTGGCTGTATTCTGCACCGCCCCAGCAATCCGTGATACAATGTCGAATTTGATATCTGAGATTCTGGGGACATTTGTACTTGTCTTCTGTGTTCTGCTCCTGGCGGCTCCGGAGGTGGGTCTTGGCGCCCTTGATGCACTTCCTGTTGCCTTGCTGGTTCTTGTCATTGGTATTGCTTTAGGGGGAACGACCGGCTACGCAATCAACCCGGCCCGTGACCTTTCGCCGCGATTAATCCACGCATTGCTTCCTATTCCTGGCAAGAGGGATAATGATTGGAGCTATTCGTGGATTCCACTGGTGGGTCCATTTATTGGTGCATTGATAGCAGCCGGACTCTTCGTATTAATTGGAGCGAATTCATGATCGGATTACTGCGTCCTCCATCTCATAAGCAACGGATACCAGAGGCCGAGACTGATAAAGAATATCGGCGCCTCAGGCTACAGGTGTTCATGGGCGTTTTTGTCGGCTATGCTGGCTACTACTTCGTCCGTAAGAACTTCTCACTGGCCATGCCCTACCTCATCGAGGAGGGGTATTCCAGAACTGAACTTGGATTTGCATTATCTGGCGTTGCCATTGCCTATGGATTGTCAAAGTTTTTGATGGGGAGTGTTTCTGATCGGAGCAATGCTCGAACATTCATGGCACTGGGTTTGGCCGTGAGTGCCGTCATTATGATTGTGCTGGGGACCGTACCCATTGCGACGTCTTCCGTAACCATTATGTTCACTTTGTTGTTGTTGAACGGCTGGTTTCAGGGTATGGGGTGGCCGCCGTCCGGACGAACCATGGTGCATTGGTTCTCGGCCAGTGAGCGAGGTTCCAAAATGGCGTTATGGAATGTGGCGCATAATGTTGGTGGAGGTCTTGTAGGACCTATCGCTATACTGGGAGTCGCTGTTTTTGCAGATTGGCATGCTATTCTCTACACCCACGGAATTCTTTCCTTGGTGGTCGTGGTTTTTATTCTCCTTAAGGTTCGCGATACGCCACAGAGCGAGGGTCTTCCCCCCATCGAAGTGTACAGGAACGACTATCCAAAAACGTTCGAATACGAGTCCACCCATGAAAAGGAATTCTCTACCAAAGAGATCTTTTTTGGACACGTCTTCAACAATAAGCTTTTGTGGACTATCGCTTTTGCGAATGCCTTCGTGTATTTGGTTCGTTATGGCGTACTCGATTGGGCACCGACCTATTTGGGAGAGGTGAAACAGTTTTCCTTCGACAATTCCAGCTGGGCCTATGCTCTTTATGAGTGGGCAGGAATCCCTGGCACGCTTTTGTGTGGATGGATGTCGGACAAGCTTTTCCAGGGACGACGCGCTCCCGTTAGTATCGTCTACATGTTCTTGACTGGTGTCTGTGTGGTTGTCTATTGGCTCAACCCGCCAGGCAATCCGGCGCTGGACATTGCTATGCTGATTGCGATCGGGTTTCTTATTTATGGACCCGTCATGTTGATTGGTGTCCATGCCTTGGATCTGGTTCCTAAGAAGGCTGCTGGAACGGCCGCTGGTTTTACCGGCTTGTTCGGGTATGTCGGAGGAGCCGTGACAGCCAATATTGTTATTGGTGCCTTGGTAGATGCATATGGCTGGGACGCTGGATTTATGCTGATAGCAGGCTCTTGCGTGGCGGCCATTCTACTCATTGCGCTGACGTGGAAAGCCGAGCAGCGTCCTTTGGGGCACGAGTACTAGGAAGCCATCGCGTTGGAAAGCGTCCAGCATCGCCGATGTCGGCGTGCCGTTGGTGGGGGCGGCGAAGCGGGGAGGTGCGGTCATGGTAGTGGCTTCAGTTGGGCTTTGGATGGAGGAAGATAGCTAGTTCATCTCAAAGGCGCTCCACATGTAGGCCTTCGATTAAGACGTGAAACTGGGCCTCTCAAGGCCCGGCAAACCAACGGATGCTCCACACACGGAGTCCTTCAGCGAGAGAGTCCCTGCGCGCAAAAACCTGATCCGAAAGGCTGTCAGGACCTAGATGAGAGTACCTTATGGTTGTCCGAATATCAGCGTGACCAGCAAACTCTCTTACGACGGGAATCGGTATGCCCTCCATGGCCATCCATGAAATGTAGGTATACCGAAGCGTGTGAAATGTAGTACCGTCTGGCATTTTGGCCAATCTCGCGAAATGCCGAAATCTTCGGGAAACATACTCTGGATTGACCCCAGCATTATCTCCTACTCTCCGCCTACGACTTTCAAACACGAACGTGTCAGATGGCAGCCCGCTCTGTTTCAAGACGCTGTAGGGTGAGGAGAGCATCTCCTCTTATTGGGATGGGACGCTCGTGCCCGTTACAATTACGGGGTGATTGATTTCACTTATGCGAGCGACCGGAAGGATAAAGGACGAAACCTGTTGAATGAACTTCGTGCAACTCAAAAGAGAAGAGCCGTTCAGATTCGGAAGGAAGCAACCTTGCTGCAATCAACGCTTGAAACAACCAATCAGCTTTCACAAACCATATCAAACATCCGACTTCAGAGACTCGTGGCTTTTCTCGCGATTGCCTCGATTGCAATAGCAATATGGGTTGGATACTTGACGTTTTCTTGCGGAAATTGACCTGCCGTAATTTGTTGGGGACGTATAACAAGGGCATATTATTACGCTGAAGTCAAGAGATATGCGCGAAAAGATGAGCGGATTCGCTTCCGCATAACGGACTAGACTGCTGATAACCGTTCCCGAAGGGGTTCCCGAAATACAGGCAAAAGCTACTCAGATCTACCCAGATATACATACCCAAATCGGCCAAAACGGCTATTCTGATGCATTATCGCCGTCATCACCTCTCATTCGTAATGAGCAGGTCGGCGGTTCGAGTCCGCCCATTGGCTCCACGGCCGTCATCGGCCGAAAACGCCGTTTCCGTAGCCGGGAGCGGCGTTTTTGCGTTTGGGTAGCGCTGCGTTTGGCCACGATCGAAGATGTGGTTCCCGAAGGGGTTCCTGAAGGTGACACTACTTCATCCTTGTCAGTGAACAAATTGACAGTGTAGAGCCGACGTTCGTCTGGGCCTAGATGACCGTACCTCTGTGTCGTCTGAATGGATGTGTGGCCTAATTCATGTTGAAGACCATACAGAATTCCTTCCCGACGACGGTACTCGGCAGCGAACGTGTGGCGCAATGAGTACAGGGTATATCGACTTGGTAACTTGGCCGTGTCGGCACACTTACGAAACACCTTTGACAGATACTCGACATTCAACGAACCTCCTGATGCACCACTAAGGAGGAGTCCTTTCTGGTTTGTGAGTTTGCCCAAGACCAGACGGGTGGATGGTGAGTCCTTCCCTCAAGATTGGACGTTTGCTAAAGGAGAAAGGGGATTGAAAGAAGCCCTGCTCAAGGAAGAACATTTTCTGTATGTATCGGTCAAGACCGGCAAGAAGTCGGAGCCTTTACTGGGAATGTCACTTAAAGAAGTCCATTTGCCTTCCGGAAATCTGATTCCAGTAATTCGAAGGGATGGACAGAATATTATCCCACGGGGGGATACGGTTCTTCAGGAGGGCGAGAGACTGACAATTCTCGGCGAGCCTGAGTTTTTGAAGGAATTCAGAAAGAAGTACCGCGGTTAGGATAGCATTCCATTAACACCTAGTGCTCTACATCTGTAAGTCTGGAGCCGCGTGCGTCTTCTTTAGCTAAAATGGCATTTCCCCTGTTTCGGCCTGCCGTACTGTATAGGCAATCTGCTCTGCATTAAAACGTCTTCTTTTCATAGGTCCCTCCTGGAATTATGAGAGACCTCAAGTGTAACGATATTCTAATCTTCCTCGTGTCCGTTTTATTACGGTCAGATTACGCCGTCTCAATTATGTTTTGACTCAAAGGGCGCATCTTCAAAAGCATAGAATAATACCACCTGGCACTTAACATACTCGAGAATGCGAAAAAGCAGACTTTAATAATCCTCGTCGCTCAAGTGTCGAGAGGTTTCCTTCCAGAAATGATAGAAGATGTGTGGCGGTGAATGACATTTTGAATAACCGCTGATAAATGCACGCAAAAACACGAGAGACTCTCGGCTCCAATTTTGCCTAGTGTCTCCTACAGGTATCGACAAAATTTCGTTAACGTTCTGAATTATGTCTGCTATACCATCTATAATTCCGGTTTCTGAACTTCGCCAAGACACAGCCGGAGTAATAAAGAGAATGAAAACGACACAGGAGCCTGTTTTTATTACGCAACGTGGCCGGGCAACAGCCGTTTTGGTTACGGCAGCTGCGTATGAAAAAACTCAATATGAACTTGAGCTTTTGAAAGTGCTGGCCAAGGGTGAAGCCGAGGTCAAGGCTGGAAAGGGTATTCCGCTTGAGGATGTTTTGAAGGAAATGGATGCGATATTGAGCGAGACCAGATGAACGTCCTTTTTGCTCCTCAAGCAAAAGCACAACTACTCCAAGCTCTAAATTATATTCGAGACGACCGCCCATTGGCTCCACAGCCGTCATCGGCCGCAAACGCCGTTTCCGTGCTCGGGGGCGCGTTTTTTTGATGCTCGCACGATTCAGATCTTAAAATCCGGGATGATCGGACCCCTTGCCACTACCCTAAGGCAAACTTCTCGCGATCCGAATCACGGCGGCTGCAAAGGTGTCTACTTCCCAAAGGGTCGAAAAAACGTTGGGGGTAACCCGGATGCCTTCCCACTCGTTGGGGACAAAACGGGGACGGACGTGAATCTGGTCTTCGCGCTGCAATCGTTCGGTTAATTCGTTAGCGCCAATTCCGTTGATCCGCATGGTCCCAAGGGCGCATGCCTGGATTGAATCATTGGGTGTTAACAGTTCAACACCCGGGACATCGGCCATCTGGTGCATCCAGCGTTCGCGCAGAAAACGGAGGCGGGCTGCTTTTCGATCGGCCCCGATCGCCTCATGAAACGTAATGGCCTCCCCAATGGCGTTTCGATTTGCAACAGGCGCCGTTCCGATTTGCTCAAATTTCCGGATATCGTCGTTTAGAGATTCGGGAGCAGCCGTCAGAGGCCAAATGGACGGGATAAGCCCCTTCCTTACATAAAGAAGGCCGGTCCCAAATGGTGCGGTTAACCATTTGTGCAAACTTGCGCCATAAACGTCGCAATCGAACTCGGTCCCATTGAATGGAAACTGAGCAAACGCATGTGCGCCATCGACAATTGAATACAGTCCTTTTGCGCGCGCAAGCTGGCATAAACGCTGTACGGGGAATATCTGTCCGGCAGTGTAGGTCACATGGCTAAAATGAAGCACTTTGGTGCGTGGCCCGATGGCGTTCGACATGGCGTCGAAGATCTCGTCAGGGCTCGATGCCGGCGATGGAAACGGCACCATTTTCAGCGTAATACCATCCCGGCGGGCCCTTTGTCCATAGGCGGTGAGCATGGAGGGATAGTCTTGGGTCGTGGTCAATACCTCGTCTCCCGCCTTCAATGGAAGGCCAAATTGGGCGATTTCCAGCGATTCAGTTGTATTCCGCGTGATTGCCATTTCCTCGCGGTCACACCCAAAAAGGGCTGCCAAACGCGTACGCAAAACTTCCCGCTGCGGAATTAAGAATTCGTCCACCCAGAGCGAAGGACTCATGTTTTGGATGGTCAGTGCGTTTCGTTCGGCCTCCTGAACGATGCGAGGGGCAGGGCTCACGCTGCCAGAGTTCAGGTTAATTTGATTGGTATCGATGGTGAAGGCGCGCCGGATTTCTGCCCAAAAGTCTTCGTCTGAGGCCGCTACTTCCGGGCTTTCGTGTTGCCATGCCCGAATGCGAGGCAGTATTTCGAGCGCAGCGTCATTAAAAGACGCAACCGGCAAACGTGAGTTCGACCCGAATGCGACGGGCGCAGCCGCGAGGGTTGCCGCACCTACGGTTGCATTGCGGATAAATCGGCGACGGTTCATCATGGTTTCTGACACGAATGAAATCTGAGGAATTTACGGAGCGTGGTGTTGCGCTCTCTTCGAAAGTAAAGTATTTGATCGAACACAGCCAATTTTAAGATCGTAAACCGGGTAACTTCGGAATACATTTAACGATAATGATCGAACAGGGCAAATTTATGCCCTATGGTTTTCAAACGACGGAGATGTAGATTTGTCTAACACCAAAAATGACCTGAGTAATAGGAGGCAGCTTTGAAATCTGTATTGTTTCGAATAGGGATGTACGCCGTAGCCGCTTTGTCCCTCGTTAAACTTTCCAGCGCTCAGGACGTGGCCGTTTGGCCAACTGAGGGCTGGAGTATGTCCTCACCTGAAAAGCAGGGCCTCAAATCGTCATCGTTCGCCGAGCTGACACGTGGAATCGTAACGGGTAGATATGGGCACATCGACCACATGCTGGTGGTGAAAAACGGCTTTCTCGTTATAAATGAAAGCTTTTCGATCAACTACGTGGAGATCAGTCGGGGCAAAAGAACTCCTCTGGGATGTGGAACGGATGCCTGTGAAACGGAGGCAGAGGCTTCCGACCCATTCAATTATATCCATCCCAGCACGCATCCTTATTATAAAGGTCGGGATGTCCATTCCCTGCAATCCGTGACAAAATCGGTTTCCGCCACTGTGGTAGGTGCTGCCCTTCATCAAGGACTCATTGAATCGCTAGACCTGTCCTTGTTGTCGTTTTTCGGTGATTATGACCTTTCCAAGGTGGATGCGAGGCTGCATTCAGCTACGCTCAAAGACCTTTTGACCATGCGAAGCGGTATCGAGTGGCACGAACAAGATCGTCCTCTCGACGAGACCAACACAACCGTCCAGCTCGAGAAGAGCGCGGATTGGATTCAATTCACGCTGGATCAACCGATGGATGCGGCTCCTGGAGAAAAATGGGTCTACAATAGCGGTGGAAGCCACCTAATGTCCGGTATTGTGAAGAAAGCGACGGGAGATTTCATTGATCAATTCGCTGAAAAGTCGGTTTTTGGTCCGCTTGGAATTCGAGATTATCACTGGAAGAAAACCCCTAAAGGGTATCCTGATACCGAAGGAGGATTGTATTTAAAAGCGGAAGACCTCGCCAAGATTGGCTACCTGTATCTGAACAAAGGAGTTTGGGAAGGGACCCGTATTCTGGACGCCATTTTCGCAGAGCAAGCCGTAGCGGTTCAAGTCGAAAGAGTGAATGGCCAAGGACGTAGTTATGGGTATCAGTGGTGGAGAGTAGACCAGGATGGGGTCGAAATTTGGGCTGGACTGGGATTTGGAGAACAGTACCTTTTTGTACTTCCTGAGTATGAAATGATTGGGGTAATAAACAGCTGGAATCTGTTTGATCGGCCACAGGCTTCGATTTATAGAGCATTTGTCCAGGCTTTGATTGAATCCGCGAAGGGTTAGCTAAGCCGGCGGGGGCTATTCCAGGCCTCGCATGGTAAACTGGTTGGCGAAGTGCTTTTTGAAAACCGGGCTGAGAACCATATGCATTAATGCTTTTTGCGCCAATCCAAAGCCCGAACTTTGCCCGAGCCACATGTTCATTTCGGAGCGCTGGCGGGCCTTTTTAGCGCACTTTAGCCGATGTTTGGAGTACCTCGCAAACGTAGAATGAAAAGCGCCCGTGGGTTCTTTACGAATCGAAATCAGGTCCTCGCAGAGGGCGAACGCATCCAGCCATCCGAGATTCATACCTTGGCCTCCAATGGGGCTGACTATGTGGGCAGCGTCGCCCGCTAACACCATGCGGCCCTTGAACATACTACTGGTTAAAAAGTGGGAAACGCCGAAAGAGCTGATCATCGAACACGTGTTCGCATCGACCTGAATACCGGTTCTCTGCTGAATAAAAGCGGTTAGGGAGTTCGCCTCGGAGTCGTTGACGCGGGTTTCCGTTCTGACTACCCACCTTCGAACGCCGCCCGGAAGGGGAAAAGACTCAACTACGCCAGATCGCCCTAGAAATATGGCCGCATCGGGTCCGAAATCGGTGGAATCCGAAAAATCACCCATCACAAAAGTATCGGGATAATCACCGCCGGAGTACGAAATGCCCAATCCCTTTCGGACCACACTGTTCATGCCGTCGCAACCCACTACGAACCCAGCTTGTAGCTCCGCACCATCCCGGGACTGGGCAAGGACTTCAGTGCCCGAATCGACCAGGCGAACCACATCAAATCCCCGGGTGAGCGCCTTAGGATCCAGCTCAAAAAGGCGAGCTTCTAGAATCGCTTCCGTTTCAAACTGTGGCAGACTGACAATAAATGGGTAGGGAGGCGCACAGTTAGCCATTGAAAATCTCCCAATCTCATGGCCGTTCACAAAGCCGAAGCCCCCATCAACTTGAACTCCTTGGGTCAGAATAGCTTCTGCGATCCCGACCCTGGCAAGTCTTTCCAGCGCAGGAGGATGAATTCCGATGGAGCGCGAATGCTGGGTGGGCTCGGTCCGTTTTTCCAGTACTCTACAGGTAAAGCCGGCCTGAACGAGCAAAGCCCCCAAAAACAAACCCGTAGGTCCGGCGCCCACGATCACAACGTCGAAGTGGGGAGTCGTCATGGCTCGGAGATGAGCAAGTTTCGAAAAAGGGGCATGACTATGACGTCCCAATCGTCGGTAACTACTTCGAGAAGTTCGTCCTCTCGGTACGATCGTCGAATCGAGGTCAAGCCGTCGCGAACGATAAATGAGTTCCTGAAAAAGAACCACATCGGGAGAAATCCTACAAAGGCTAAGTCGTTACGGCGGATATCGTTATGAAGAACGAGGGTACTTGCGAGTTGCTTTGAATCATCCAAAAAAGCTGTCAATTCTGCTGTCGAAAGGTGATGCAGCACGTGGTTAGAAACCACGATGTCAAACTGTCGACCTTCTCGTACAAAGTCGGACGTTGTTTTTGCCTCAATCGACACGTTTTCAGGAAGCGCTAGACCGGAAGCATAATCCACCGCTCGGCGGTCGGGCTCAATGCCCGTCAGCTTAACCCGAACACCATCGGCGGCGGCCCATGCGGCCAAACGAATTAAGAGATCCCCGCCACCGCAGCCGATGTCCAGCATCGAGCACCCGTCGGTTAGCCGGGGCCGAATGAACCTCTTGTACGCTCGCCGCCATCCCGAAAGCAGGCCATTGACTGTCGTAAACTGACGGTAAGTCTCACGAAGCATTTCCAGGTCGCAATCGGAATCGTCCATCAGTTCCAACAGATCCGTTCGGCGATGTTTAAGAAACAGAGTCGGCATCTATACCTGCGAGAATAGGGCGCTTTCGACCGTAAGACCGGGGCCAAACGCCATCGCATACATCCTGTCGCCCGTTGCGCCAGAGCCCGACTTCAAGATATGATCCAGCACAAATAAGATGGTGGCGCTGCTCATATTTCCGTATTGACTCAAAACGCGGCGCGAGGCATCGAGCGCCGTTGCAGAAAGGTTTAGTCCAGCCTCTACTTTGTCCAGAATGGCGCGCCCTCCCGGGTGGATAGCCCAATGATCGATGTCTGCCCTGGCGAGTCCGCTTTCCTTTAGGAGGCCATCCACGATGCCTGCTACATTGGCCTCGAGAATGCGGGGTACGTAGGTCGACAATACCATATCAAAACCGTGATCCCCGATCGTCCAGGCCATGTCTCCTTCACTGTCGGGGGCTAACATCGACGAGAAGGAGTCAATCATCAACGCCGCGACCCCGTCTGATGGCTTTCGGGCGCTAACCAAGGCTCCGCTAACACCATCAGCAAACACGGAGGTTGCTATGATATCATCAATATCTTCCGACGGCTCGAGATGTAAGCTGCAGAATTCGAGGCACACGACCAGAACGACCGAAGAAGGGTCGGCGCTACAAAACGCTTCAGCCATTTTTAGGGCCGGGAAGGCGGCGTAACAGCCCATAAAACCAATATGGAACCGCTTGACGGACGGTTTTAGTCGCAAGTCCTTCACGATATAATAGTCGGGTCCGGGAGCGAAGAAACCCGTGCATGAAACGGTAATGACGTGGGTCACATCATCCGAAACAAATGCAGGACATCCGACCAAGAGGTCGGCAGCCGTTTTCGAAAACAGCTTTCGGGCTTCAATAGTGTAGAGGTCGTTTCTAGTTTTGGTTGATGGGGAGAGAAACCGAGCTTCGCTATCGAAAAAATGCCCATCCCCTCGGGCATCGTATAAATCGGGGATGACACTGTACCGCGTTTGAATGCCAGAACTTCGGTAGATCTTTCGAGCCAAACGCACGCCCTTGCCATCGGGATCGAGTTGAGCGGCCATGGCTTCACCCACTACTTCCTGATCGTATTGATATTCAGGTACATTCGTGCAAATGTGATGGATGAAGGCTGGCAGGGGGTCCTCTGTGGGATATTTCCCTTCAATCTAACGCGTCAGACCTCGATTGTCATCATCAATTAATTGACATATCATAAATAGTATAGTATATTAATGGTATGTGGGAAGTCTATGAACATAAAAATGCCACTAAACGATTGTCAAGAACTCCTCAAGAGGTTTTGAATCGTTACGAGAAATGGAAAGACATCGTCGAGGTTTCGGGTCCAGAAGGTCTAAAGCTGATTAAAGGATTTCATGACGAAGCCTTGTCAGGAAAGTGGAAAGGACATCGCTCTTCGCGACTAAACCAACAGTACAGAGTCATCTACAGAGTCGAGGTGGACAAAGTGTTTGTTCTCGTTATGGAAGTGACTCCTCACGATTACCGAAGGAAGTAACCATGGACATGAGTCAATTTACTAAGGCTAAAAGGCGTGTTTCTTTGTCCGTCGGAGAATCTGTTCGGATTGTGAGGGAGCTTCAAGAGCTTACTCAAACGGATTTAGCGGCGCTTACGGGCATTCCTCAATCAACCATTTCGGCCATTGAGAACAACCGTATAAACTTGGGTGTGGAACGCGCAAAAGTCGTGGCAAGAGCACTACAAGTGCATCCTGCTGTCCTAGTATTTCCGGGTTGGGACGTGAAAAGGGAATCTGCAGCCTAAGGCTGGAGGTTCACAGACTGGTTTCGGTTGATATTTCATCCCGAGCCCCGGTGGACGATCTTTTAAATCCTGTGGTTAACTTCCCGTCTCGAATCGATCTCGAACCGTCTTCAAACCGATCTCACCCCAACCATCATCATGGCCAACCCGCATTTTTTTCCTGAAATCGAGCCGTACGAGACCGGAACCCTAAAGGTAGATGACCTTCACACACTCCATTGGGAGCAGTGCGGAAACCCCAGCGGAGAGCCGATTATTTTCCTGCACGGCGGGCCAGGGGCCGGTTACTCCACGTATGACCGGCGGTTTTTCGACCCCTCGCACTTTAGAATTGTGCTTTTTGATCAACGAGGGGCTGGCCGTTCGCGGCCTATGGGCGAATTGACCAACAACACGATCGACCACCTGGTGGATGATATTGAAACCCTCCGAAAATATCTAGGAATTGAGACTTGGCACGTATTTGGGGGATCCTGGGGGAGCACGTTGTCTTTGTATTACGCGCAGGAGCGTCCCGCCGCTTGTCGCACGCTTACCATTCGCGGCATTTGGCTCTTGCGTGACGAAGAGATTCATTGGTGGCTTTATGGAATGCGGCTCATCCAGCCCGAACGCTGGAAGGTATTTTCGGAGCACCTACCTGAAGCAGACCGAAGTGACCTCCTCGAAGGGTATTGGAAGAAATTCAATAGCGCTAACCGCGACGAGGCGCTGAAAGCTGCTCAGATCTGGAGTGTTTACGAAGGGTCCTCGTGCACGATGGATCCGAATCCCGACTTTGAAGCTGCTTTTCACGACGAAAACAAAGCCTGGTGTTTGGCCCGATTGGAGGCGCATTACTTCCGAAACGTCCGACTGGACCCCGAAGACCTCCTGCTTAAGCGAGTAAACGTCATTCGGCACATCCCAACTTTCATTGTGCACGGCCGGTGGGACATTGTGTGCCCAGTGGCAAGCGCCGTGGATCTCCACGAGATGTGGCCGGAATCGAGTCTGGTCATTGTGCCTGACGCCGGGCATTCGTCCCATGAACCGGGAATCACCCGAGAATTGGTGGCCGCGACAAACCGGATAAAGGAGAAAGGGACGCCGCTGATTTCATAATCTCGCAGTTCGAGAACTCATCTTCGAACTAAATGTCCGTCTTTGATATGGAATTGCGCTCGGATTTGCTGGTCGGTTAATCCGGAGTGAACTAGTTCGTTGAGTTCAGCCCGCAGAACCGAGGCGTCGAGCACATTTTGGACTGTGATTCCATCGAGATGAGAAATGGCAGCCAAATGGACTTTTCTGCGTTCGGATTCTATGGTTGAAAGAACAGCGTCGGAGAAGAAATTGGTATGCGGTTCCGTACTCAAATGATGCGTCGTAAAGCCAAGATTTTCTTCCGTTATCTCGGCCACTTGGCTTAGCGGAATGGAATCGGCTTCAACGGCTAACCGAACGCCACCTTTGGAGCCTTTAGTTGACGTTACCAATCCCGCTTCCTTGATTCCTTGGATGAGCCGTCGCACGACCACAGGATGAGCATTCACCCGGTCCGACAAGTCGCTTGAGCTAAGAAGAACGTTGGGGTCTCTGGCCAATTCGACCAAAACGTGAAGCGCCACCGAAAATCGAGTATTTGTCATGTGATCTACCAGCGTGTGTAACAGATAATGTTACATATTAGCACCCACTTAATCAATTGCTAAAGATCTTCGGACCGTCTTCCTGCATAATTTCGATGTCCTGGATGGCAAACCACGATTCACCTTCCATTCCAGCGCTGTTTTTGTAGGGTTGTTCAGGATCCCCGGTTTGAATATCCACAACGAAAACGAGGTCCTTTTTCATCCCATCGGCCACCTCAACAGCTTTGGCAACGTCCGCTACCCGCCCGGTTATGCTTCCAACCGCAATACCTTCACGGCTGTAAAGATGTACGCGAACTTGTTTTCCGATGAAGTGATACATTTTAATGCTTGATTTGGTCGTGCCCGGTTTCGTTCAAAACGGCTCCCGGAATGTCATTCTGTGCAATTCGACGTCGTCGACAATAGAATAAAAATACAACCGTTACCGTTACCTTGCGATGTTGGTTCAATTTTGGGCTGATTCAATCATACGTGTTTATGAAGGTCTGGGGCTCAATTTTCCTGCTGTTCTGCTTAACGTCCTGTTCAGTGGAATTGACGAACGCGCAGGTTCGGTTAAGAGGCCGTGTTTTAGATGTATCCGATGGCTCACCCCTTCCTTCAGCTACCGTCCAAATTAAAGGCAGCACTCGAGGTACTATAACCAATACCGACGGACAGTTCGAAATAGCAGTTGTACGTTTTCCAGTCATTCTTCAGGTCCGTTTTATTGGCTATCGGAGCAGTGAATTCGAACTAGCTTCCGTACCCACCGCGCCGCTCGTGTTAAGCCTGCAACCCGTGCTTTTCTCTCTGGATGAAGTCGTTGTTTCGGGTGAAAATCCGGCCCACAACATTATGCGACAAGTGCTTAAGGCCAAGGAGCGCATGCGTTTACATCTAAAGGGAACGTACGCGGATACGTATACTCGATTCATGTTGTATTCTGATTTTAGCTTGGTTCAAATGAATGAAAGCGTTCGAGCTAACTGGTGGACACCTCAGGCTGGAACACGAGAACTAATTCGAGCCGAGCGGTCGAGTCTTCGAAACAGTGGCACTTTTCGCTTCGCTTCCCCCCATGCGGTTTCGAATTTTTACGATGATGATATCGAAATATTGGGCTCTCGATTTGTTGGCCCCTTACATCCGAATGCGCTAGAACATTATGTCTTTACGCTGGGAGAAACTCGCATTTTGGACGGAAAAAAAGTCTTTGATATTTACTTTTCCCCACAAAGTTTGACGCTCCCTGCGTTTACCGGCCACGTTGCCGTTTTGGATTCGGTGTATGCTGTTTTGGAGGTTAGCCTTCGACCTCATCCCTCGACCAATGTCTTGCCCCCCGTTCAAAAACATGATGTGTACTTTGAACAACAGTTTGTATCTGTTGGAGATAGTGTATGGTTGCCAATAAGTCTCCGCGTGCAAGGCGTAGTTTCCTTCGGTAGAACCGGTGTTCAATACCCAGATGCTCGATATGAGCAGATTTCTGGTTTATCGCTACACGTTGTTAATCCACCTGTACCTGACTCATTGGCTATTCGGGGCCCTCAAACGGTACGACATCCTATGGCAGATCGAAGCGACGAGCTCTTTGCACGAAACCCTTCGTTTATTCCGCTGACTCCAAAGGAGATAGAAGTTCTCGTTACGATGGATCCGTCAATGAGCATTGACCGGGCATTCCGACCAGAGGGATTGCTTAGCGGTTATGCGGCTTTTCCGGTGTCCGAGGAAGCTGAACAGCAGGCAGCCGAGCCCTCGAGCCGATTTGACCTAGCCAGTCGAATCGTAGGCGGCGATTGGTTTTGGTTTAACCGCGTTGATGGTTGGCATCCAGGTTTTAGTTACGGTTCCAAATCGAGTGAGTCCTTTCAGTGGCGAGCTTCTTTAGGCTACTCTACTATGCGCCAACGGCTGACTCATCGCGAACAGATCGCCGTGCCCTGGACCTGGAGCGACCTGAAGGGAAAAGTAGGCGTAGAATATCTGGATGCTACATCCGTCATCGCCCGGGACGATGATCTTGGTCGATTCATTCCAGGGTTCGCGACGTATTTGGGCTACAACGACTTATACGATTATTACAGTCGTAGAGCAGGGAGTATTAGTATCGACGTTTCCCCTAAAAAGGGGGCTTTGCAGGTCTCACTGAAGGGCCACACGGAGGTACATAATAGCCTCAGAAAATTATCCAGTCACAAAGGATGGCTGTTTTACAACAATCAACCAGAAAATCCAGCCATTCATCGCGGCGACCTACGCTCCCTTGAAGTCGTTGCAAAGGTTGGGAATGAGTTGTCTCGTTCACTCGAAGTCTCGTACGAGCGCTCTCCTGGGCCAGTTTTTGGGTCCGATTGGACATTTGGTCGGATCGAAGCAAAAGGCACATTGAGATTTAAAACCTTTTATCAACGAAGAGCCCACCCGAATTGGTTCAGGATTACGGTTTTCGGAGGTACAGGTACGGGAGAAATGCCCGTTCAGCGGCAGTTTTCATTGAGCGGTTCAGCCGGATTGTATTCGAATTTTACCGGCTTTCGAACACTCAAAAGTTCGCGTTTTGTAGCGGACCGGCTCAGTGGGATATTTTGGGCGCATGATTTTACAACCGCCTTGTTTGAAAAACTGGGTCTTTGGGGACTGGCCGACAAAGGAATGGGATTGTACGTGTTTGGCGGACATGCTTTTTCTTCTAAAGTCGAGCATATTGGAGAATTTGGAGGCCGCTATCACGAAGTCGGAATGGGTATTACCTACCCCTTTGGAATGCCCGTTCGAATTGAATTGGCTACGGGGTCGGATGGTGGCTATTCCTTCCGGTTTGGACGGCCTCTCAAGTAATTTCGGCAGTATCGTTCCTTGAATTAAAGGAAGTTCTCTCGACGAAGTTTGGCCGACTCCGCGCAAAGCACAGGTAACAAAGCAGTATGACCCGCCAGCCACCATGGGGATGAATTAGGGATCTGCACGGGGGTGCGGCCCGGTCGGTAACTGAATTGGTTTTGACGACTCCAACGCTTGGTTAAGAGGCGCGGCGATGAA
>JAQBZH010000066.1 GCA_027622005.1 Bacteroidota bacterium
ATCGAAAAATTGGTTGACGATACCCGATCTAAAACCGAAAAACACAATAAACTGGTTGCTTCGGGCGCGTTCAAACTGGCTATGGATCCGACCGAAAAAATGTCGGCTCCAGAGGCCAAAGAAGCCGTGCCATTTATCTCGTTTGCCATCGTCAAAAACGCAATGGTCGACTTGGTGGCGGCGGCTCGCGAAGCCGATTCGGCGGTCGCCAGCGCTGAAGCCTCAGCAGCACTTAATGTGGCCATCGCGCAGCTCGAACGAGCCATGGCGTCCGACAAAGGACTTCCCCGGAGGCCCTGGTACCGCCATCAAGTCTACGCGCCCGGATTTTATACTGGATATGGCGTGAAAACGCTGCCCGGCATCCGGGAAGCGGCCGAAGAGCTCAAGTGGGACGAAATGAACCAGCAAATGGTGCAGGTAGCGGAAATGATGAAAGCCGTTACAAACGCTATGAATACTATCAAAAACGCTGCTTCGATGGGGGAAATCAAGGACACCAGCAGGTAGAGGCGTGAGTCGGTAACAGGCCTGATATGACGAAATTATCTGCTGCTGAGAAATATTTCGATTGAAGAATGGATGTCTTCTACAATTCGACGAAGTAAAGAAGGTGAAATATCTCTGCCTTTGTGAAATGGAACCGTTGTAGCCCGACCGTCAGGATGCCTAAATTGCTTGTGGGATCCACGTTGACGCACCTCTACAAAACCAAGATTGACCAGAATGCGAATTACTTCCTTTGGTTTTAGTACGGGGACATTTCCCATTTAAGCAACAGTAATACTTTGTGTCCCAACAAAAGCGGACTCGAGAACCGGTTCTGAATCTTCAAGTAACATTGATACGACCTCGACCAGATTTGTTTGCAGTTCGTCCAGTGAGGAAGCCTGAGAGTGAGCTCCAGGAAAACCGGGGATGTAACCAACGAAAAGACCCGTCTCATGGTCTTTTTCCACCACCGCTGTAAAGGTCTTGTTTTGTTGCTTTTTCATACCTCTTGAGACGCGAACAGAATGTTGAGGTTTCTTCAATACGATTTTCTCCATAACATCTGTACATTCTTTGAGACGCGGCTCCAATGACTCGTATGCCATTGCTTTGTCAATAATTTCTATTTAGACACTATTATCAACCCTGTATAACTCATTTAAAATATTTCCTTGACACCCACGTTAAAAGTGAGTCGGCTTCGATGGGGAAATCAAGGCTCCGAACCAAAAGTGACATTCACAATAATCCTACGGAATTCGCATTTGCAAAGATCGATCTTTAGGATTCGCCTGACGGATTACCGGAGCAAATAGGGTTGATTGTTCGTACTATTTTTTATGATGGAAATGTCTGTACATAGCAAGGAAGATATTCTCGCACGGTTGCGACAATCGGAACCGGAACTTCGCGCATTAGGTGTGGAACGACTTGGTCTATTTGGCTCGTTTCAAAGAGGTGATTCACATGACAAGAGCGATATCGATCTTTTAGTCGAATTTGTACCAGGGCGCAAGAATTTCGATAGTTTTATGAACGTGAACTTCCTTTTGGAAGACATTCTTCAACGTCACGTCGAATTGGTTACGAGAGAATCCTTAAGTCGGCATATTGGGCCCATGATCTTGCAGGAAACCGAATATGTTTCACTCCTCCCGTAGCTACTTACGTCATATTCAGGACGAGATTCTGTATCTCCTTTCGAAAGTGGAAAACTTAAAAAAGGAAGATTTTCTGCAAGATGAAACTATCAAGCGTGCGTTTGTCCGAAGTCTAGAGATTATCGGGGAAGCCACAAAGAAGTTACCCGACGAAATAACCTCTATTCACCCTGAAATTGAATGGAAATTAATTGCGGGAATGCGAGATCGGCTCATACATAACTATTTTGGAGTCGACTACGACATTGTTTGGGACGTGGTTGAGATAAAAATTCCCGTCCTACTTAAAACTGTTGAGCAAATTCTAGCGACTGACAAGGATTAGTAATTCAGTCTCGAAAGTTCGAATCGGTAAAAAGCTCTCGTCTGTTACCCATTGTCTTGCGGTAAATCGTTTGATAACTAGATATTATGCATTTGGTGTTATATACCCTGTGTGTTATATTGCTCGAAATATTTGTCTAACCCCAAGTCAGGATTGTTATAAAATCATTTAAATGTGTCATCAAGCAAAAGTGGATGCTTTTGAATGATGACAATGACACGGCGAGAACGACTAGAAAAAATATTTGAACAATTAAGAATGGCTCCAAGGGCTTCTTCTGCCGAGGAGGCTCTAAATCAGCTTTCTGATATCGTCAACGATATTGAAGATCATTATTCGGGAATTCCGTTTGATCCGAGTTCTCTTGGCAACGATGGTCGTTTCTATCCTCCCCAAGAAGACAATAAGCGAGCTGTGACAGGCAATTCAAACGTTGTTCGTTATAGAACCAAAGGACATAATATTTTTATTGGCTCCAACGGTTCGATTGAGATCCAACGAATGGATACGACAATTGAGTTTTCAAAACTCGGCTCTGATGGCCGAGACATTTGGTCCCAGTGATATGGAAAACGGTGATATGGAAAACAGCATTCTTCATCTAGAAAGCCTACTTCAGACGCGTTTTGAGGGCATAAAGACAACCATTGATCCGCCAACAAATGCAGATGGCACCTGGTGGCTGGATTGCATGTTTAGTGAACGCCTTGTTACCGTAGAATTGAATCCCAAACTAGGAATAGGGGTATCGTCACGGGAGAGTGCCTTATTTGGCGAAAAATCAGATGAGACTTTTACTAATGTTGAAGATGCTTACCGGCGAATTGTCAGAATCTATTTAAGTAACACA
Source organism: Bacteroidota bacterium (assembly GCA_027622005.1). GTDB lineage: Bacteria > Bacteroidota > Rhodothermia > Rhodothermales > UBA10348 > UBA10348. The sequence continues at coordinate 2,828 of JAQBZH010000066.1, forward strand.
GACACAGCCGCTCCTAGAGAATTGTCACTTCGAGAACTGCGCCACTCATTAAACCTGTCACAAGTTGAAATGGCAGCAACATTAAATGTTAGCCAGGCCTCCATCTCAAAACTAGAAAACAGAGACGATGTTTTAGTTGGAACATTAAAGTCCTTGATCGCGGCGATGGGTGGTAAATTGGAGATTCGTGCCCTATTTAGTGATTCAGTCTCGAAAGTTCGAATAGGAAAAAGCGTACCTGACTGACTAATCTAAACTGCTTGAACATGCCCAAATCCACTTCCCTTCTTTGGCTCTTGGCCTTGTGCTCTGTGGCTGCGTGCGCCCCCGAGCCGACGCCGCCTCCCAACATCCTCTTCATTTTTGCGGACGACCACGCTTCGGCGGCGATCAGCGCGTACGGATCAACCGTCAATCAAACCCCTAATATTGACCGATTGGCACGCGAAGGGATGGTGTTCGAAAACTGCCTAGTCACCAACTCGATCTGCGGGCCGAGTCGAGCCACCGTTCTGACCGGCAAGTATTCCCATTTAAACGGGTTTTTGGACAACGAAAGCGGTGTTCAATTCGACGGTAGTCAACAAACCTTCCCAAAACTGCTCCAAGGAGCCGGGTACGAAACCGCTGTCATCGGAAAATGGCACCTGGGAAGCGCGCCAACTGGATTTGACCATTTTAAAGTGCTGATCGGCCAAGGCCCGTATTACAACCCGCCCATCGGCTCGATCACGGACACGACGGTCGTTGAAGGCTACACGACTGACGTCATCACCGATTTAACACTCGACTGGCTAAAGGGCCGAAAGGACCCGAAAAAGCCATTTATGTTGATGTATCAGCACAAAGCTCCACATCGCAATTGGCAGCCTGGACCGGATCATCTGGACTCCTTTGAAGATCAGGAATTTGAACTCCCGGCTACGTTTTATGACGACTATTCTAACCGGTCCTCTGCAGCGGCAAAGGCCAACATGCGGATCGACCGAAATCTGAATGCCAACGACCTCAAAATTACGCCTCCTCGCAACCTGACGCCCGATCAACTGGCGCGGTGGAACGAGGCCTATGAGCCGCGAAACGAGGCCCTGAAAGCGGCGGGCCTCACGGGAAAAGCGCTCGATCAGTGGAAATACAACCGCTACATGCGCGACTACCTTCGCGCTGTGCAGTCTGTAGACGACAATGTGGGCCGAATTCTCGACTATTTGGATGAATCAGGGCTTGCCGAAAACACGATTGTCGTTTATTCGAGCGATCAAGGCTGGTATCTCGGCGAACACGGCTGGTTTGATAAGCGCTGGATGTACGAGCCGTCGCTTAAAACGCCATTGATTGTCCGTTGGCCGGGCACCGTCCCCGAGAGCGTCCGAAACACTGATATCGTGTCCAACCTCGACTTTGCGCCGACTTTTCTCGACCTGGCCGGTGTTCCCATCCCCTCCGATATGCAAGGCCAGTCCCTTATGGCTTCCCTTCGCAGCGGCCACGATCCGAATATGCGGGTCGACTTCTACTACCAGTACTACGAATTTCCCGGATCTCATTGCGTCCAAAGACATTACGGCGTCCGAACCGATCGATATAAACTGATCTACTTTTATGGGATTGATGAATGGGAGCTGTTCGACCTCCAAACCGACCCGAATGAAATAAATTCGGTCTATGGTAAGCCCGAAATGGCCGAAATACAGGGCGCTCTGAAAATCCGCCTGACCGAGCTTCGCAAGCACTACCAGGTGCCAGAGGATACCCGGCCAATGCCCGAAGAAGCATGTACTTCGGACGCTGAGGGCTGGATGGGATTTGACTCTGAATAAAGTCGTTCAGGGCCGTGTCGGGTGTTATAGGACGATTAACCACCCTATTCGTCGCAGATTGTGCAACGATTAATTAAGATTTTCGGCCAATGTTGTGTTTCATTTGCTTTCCCATCGGCTCCTCGTCTAGACGACCGTTGACAACTTTTTGAAAACATGTAAGTCAGCACCTTATTTTTTTGAAACCTGGCCCGATATGTCAAGTATATTGCGCATAATACTTGACATGTAACCTTAAGTATAATCCGGTCAGTCAATGAAGGTGGCAGAGAAAATAGAACGCAAAATCAGCAGGATACGAGAAGGCACAACCTTCATGTATTCACAACTCGATATTGATCAGGCTGAATACAATGCCACTGCGAAAGCCATTGAGCGTTTGATCAAGAAAAGGATTATCAAAAGAGTATCTACCGGAATATTCTACAGACCAAAACAATCGGCATTTGGAGAACTGAGGCCAAGCGAAGAAGAATTACTGAAACCTTACCTCTTTGAGAATGGAAAGCGAATTGCTTACGTCACCGGAGCTTCATTGTACAATCGCATGGGGTTAACTACTCAGGTTCCAAAAACCATTAAAGTGGCCAGCAGGGTAAAACGCGTAACGACCAAAGTTGGGAAAACACAAGTAAAGCCGATCAAAAGCTATGTGGAAGTAACCAATGAAAACGTTTACATCCTTGAAATATTGGATGCGCTCAAAGACTTTAAGACGATACCAGACCTGGATAAGAAATCGGGCATCATTTTATTAAAAAACAAGATCTGCAAACTTGAAGAAAATGATCTCTCAAAGTTGGTCCGGTTCGCATTAAAATATCCACCAAGAGCGGCAGCGTTGTTAGGTGCTATACTTGAATATTCTAAAAACAAAGCCAGCATTCAAAGTCTGAGAGCTAATCTAAATCCCCTTACATCTTATAAAATCGGGATTAAAGCGGAAACATTGCCAACCGCTCCACGATGGAACATTAAGTGACATGAATTTACACAGTAACAAAGGGCTGCTACAGGACGATTAACCACCCTATTCGTCGCAGATTGTGCAACGATTAATTAGGCATTGCGGCGAAAGGACTGTATATTCGTAGCACATTATGCAACGAATACAGAATTATATACATCAGCTAGATACCTGGCCGCATTTCACGTGGAAACCCGACGAGATCATAAACTTGTTGAGCGAAGCGAGATATTTGCAAGGACGCTTGCTCGGGCGAATGGAATCGTTGGACTTTGATTTGCGAAGCGAGGCAACGCTAGAAACATTAACGCTGGACGTTTTAAAATCGTCAGAGATTGAGGGCGAATACTTGATTCCAGACCAGGTCCGATCCTCGATCGCCCGAAGATTGGGAATGGATATGGCAGGCTTGGTTGATTCAGACCGAAATGTGGATGGAGTCGTCGAAATGGTGCTCGATGCCACGCAGAATTGCTTTGAGCCCCTGACTGTTGAAAGGCTTTTCGACTGGCATGCAAGCCTTTTCCCGACGGGTCGAAGTGGCATGCATAAAATTACCGTAGGCAATTGGCGGACCGATTCCACCGGCCCAATGGAAGTGGTTTCAGGGGCTATGGGCAAGGAAAGGGTGCATTTTCAAGCGCCAGATGCTTCGTTGCTACACTCTGAAATCAAACGTTTTTTGACTTGGTTTAATTCAAATAGCGCTAAAACACCGGGCTTGATTGCTGCGAGCTCTGAATTGCCGGGTTCGACCGCCGCTGGCGCATTCGATTTAGTATTGAAAGCCGCCCTGGCTCATTTGTGGTTTGTAACCATCCACCCGTTTGACGACGGAAATGGTCGCATAGCCAGAGCGTTGTCCGACATGTTGTTGGCGCAATCAGACCGAAGCGCACAACGCTTTTATAGTATGTCTGCACAAATCAGAATCGAACGAAAACAATACTATGCCATCCTTGAAAAGACACAAAAAGGATCTCTGGACATCACGAAATGGGTCACATGGTTTTTGAATTGTTTGATCAATTCGCTGAAATCGACCGATGATGTTTTGAACCGAGTGTTGGTCAAGGCCGAATTTTGGAATCGACACTCTCAAACTGCGCTGAACGATAGGCAAAGGAAGCTGTTGAACAGACTTCTCGATGGATTCGACGGAAACCTTACGTCTTCCCGGTGGGCTAAGATTGCAAAATGTTCTAGGGACACCGCAATTCGGGACATCAACGATTTAATCGAGAAGGGTATTTTGCAGGTTGGTGATGCTGGCGGAAGGAGCACTCATTATATATTGGTGTAGCTCGGCGGTCGTGGCAGGGGTTATGTTCAGCTAAAAAACGTCGATAACTAGAATGTGAATCCCATCACTTTCTAGTTAAGACCTTGCTTTTTGCCAGACGCTCCCCGTTACTATTTAATTTTGGCCGACCCGTGCCTCCTATGGTGTGGTTTGGATCACTTTTGCTGTTTTTGGCCGTGGTAGGCGGCTTACCGCAAGCGGCAAACGCCCGGCAAAGCACCGACCAACGCGTCAAAAATACAAGTGTAGATGGAGTTCGCTCGGACACTGCCCCGAAACCCGGTGCCATCACAAACCCCGGCGCCACCACAAGCCTCGGCTCCATCAATCCATTGGTAACGGTCTCTTTTCAAGACGGCGTCGAGCCATCCCCTCAGTATGACGGGACTCGGGACACCAAGATCTTATCTACCAACCCAACCACAGCGTACGGCCTCGACCCTGTCCTAGAAATGGATGCAGAGCCTGACTATGCCGTTTTGATCAGCTGGGATCTCAGTTCGCTTCCCAAAACATCGAGATTAGTGGAGGCCGCCCTCATTTTCGAGGTAACCGATAAAACCAATCTGGACTACGAATTTTACGCGGTTAACCGGTGGTGGGACGAGGACGTGACTTCCTGGGTTCGTGCCAACGGCAATCAAAACTGGCAATTGGCAGGCGCAAAGGGCCCCTTAGACCATTCGAATAACGTTCTTGGAACGGTAACAGCGGCAACCACTGGCTCCTTTCGATATGAACTCCGAGCAAACGCCATCGCCCAAATTCAAGACTGGATCGACAACCCCGGCACCAACTACGGATTCATTTTTCAGGATTTCGATTCGGGTGATGATGGGCTTGACTTCGCATCGCGAGAAGCAATAAATCCTGGGCAGCGGCCGCGGCTCGAACTCATTTATTCGCAAGAGGAAGTGATTCCGGAGGCGCCTAAACCACCCGTGGCCGCGTTCGATATGCGCCTCTTGCGGGGTAGTAATGGATCCGTGACCATGACGGCGGACGCCTCGCCGTCCACAGATCCAGACGGTCAAATCGCCAGGTTTGATTGGGATTTTGGTGATGGCCAGTCTAGCCAAGGCCACACGGCCTCCGGCGCGAACGCCTCTCACACCTTCCAAGTCCTTGGTACGCATCTTGTTACGCTCACTGTAACAGATAACGACGGGCTAACTTCCAGCACTTCTAGGCCGGTTTTTGTGGACGTTCACGGTGAAAACCAGATTGGATTCCAGGACGGGGTCTCCCCTCTTGAGCAGTATGCCGGCACGCGGGACACCAAAATTTTATCTGGCACCAAAACGAGTAATTACGGCGCCGAATTGGACCTAGAAATGGACGGATCACCGTTAAACGTCGCCTTGATCAAGTGGGACCTCACTGCCATCGCGCCAGGCGTGGACGTGCTTAATGTTGTATTGACCTTTGACGTGACCGATCCATCATCCGAAATATTTGGCGTATTTGCCCTCAGGACACCTTGGGAAGAATCGACTTCTACCTGGATGGAGGCCGCCAAGGGATCGACATGGCAACTAGACGGAGCAGGCGGGGAGAACGACTTTTTCCCGAAACGCCTAGCCGACCTCGGCCCTGCGCAGGCCGGACCGCTGCAAGTTACGCTCGACGCCGATGGACGAGATCGAGTCGAAGCCTGGATCAATGTGCCAGCTTCCAATCAAGGATTTGTTCTGAAAGACTACACCTCATCGAACGACGGACTTGACCTTTCCTCCCGGGAAGCCGCCCTCTTGAGCGCTAGGCCCCGAATTCAGATCACGTATCAGAGCCAACATCACGCGGAGCTACCCCAAAAACTCAGAATTGAAGCCTATCCCAATCCGTTTGAGGATCAACTCACTATCAATTTGGCGAGTCCGATCCATCACGATGTTCGGGTAGAGCTCTATGATTTGCTTGGGCGTCTGGTTGATAGCCGGGATTTATCGGCTGGGGTGATATCGGGGCCAATCGGGCTTCGGACGGGCCATTTGGCTGCGGGGGTCTATGCGCTGAGGATTATTGAGCACCAAAGTATCGTCTCGAGCACCAGGTTGGTCACAAAAGGTAGGTAAACCTTCGATCGCTTCGGTCTGTGGAAACGGGGAAGTTTGGCGCGGCCGGCAGCCTCACCTCACTTCATCCCATTTCGAGATTTATCAGACTTGGCAAGATTGTTGCGTTATTCCCGCAAAACGAGCTTCAACGCTTATCAACTACCAATCGGCAGCGCCTTCTACCCTATGCTACGATTATTGCAAAAAGGCCTTAAAGGGCTTATTACGGCGCATATTGTGCTCCTTTTCCTCTTATCCGGAAAAGATTCGTACGTACATGCACAAACCACATCGACCATTGACCGAAGGGTCATAGTGGTTTCAGTTGATGGTTTGAGATCCGATGAAATCTCAAAATGGGGCAGTGCGGCGCTACCCGGATTTTATCGGTTGATAAACGAAGGAGCCTACACCCTGAATGCCCGGCCAGACCCTGACTATTCCGTAACCTTACCGAACCACATTTCCATGGTTACCGGCCGATTTGTGCTCGGATCAGACGGCCACGGATGGACCGACTCTGTGGATCCCATGCCGTTTGCCACGGTCCATGGACCAAACGGTCAGTACGTGCCCAGTATGTTCGACGTGGTGCATGACGCAGGGGGAAGAACGGCCCTGTTTTCTATGAAGACCAAGTTTTCCCTTTTCGACAACTCGTATGACGGTCTAAACGGAGCTCCCGACCTAGAGGGCACCAACAATGGGCGTGACAAAATCGATACCTTCTTCTATCATTGGTCTTCAACCACCTTGTTGGCGGAGTTCACAAAGGGAGTCGGAGCCAACGCGTACGATCTCGCCTTTATCCACTTAGGAAACCCGGATTCGGCTGGTCACGCAACCGGTTGGTCGGACGACATCACCTCGAATTACGCGAAGGCGGTTCGACAGGTCGACGTCCTGTTAACAGAATTGGTAGCCTTTGTAGAGTCCAATTCTGCTTATTCTGGTAAAACAACGATCATTCTGACCGCGGATCATGGTGGGCTTGGCCAAAATCACAGCTCTCAGATGGTCCAGGAAGTTTATTCGATACCGTTTATAGTGTGGCACGGCAACGGCACATCAGGCAGCGGCTCATCAGGCGGTGGCGCATCTGGAGGTAGCTCAAGCGGCGGCGCACAAGGCGCACAAGGGCCTATCGACCTTTACGGACTCAATGCGGCATCTCGCGCGAATCCGGGTACGAATCACGTGTCCAGAGCGCAAGCCCTCGCGCGTCCTCCCATTCGAAACGCCGATGCCGCCAACCTGGCACTTGACATCATGGGACTCCCCTCGATCCCGGGGTC
>JAQBZH010000067.1 GCA_027622005.1 Bacteroidota bacterium
GGCTCGCAAAGCGAGCCGCCCCAATCAAAATGGTGTCCTTCGGTCCGAAAACTTTATCCGACTCTACGAGCAGCCGTGGTTGACGGCATAGCGCGCCGATCTTCCCTTCTGATACCAGGTCGGGACGGATTCATCGATGCTGCCATACGATTCATCAGACCACCGCTCATTTTTGAGGCGGCTAGTGCTTCTGAGGCCATCGTAAGCCATTCTCTCAAGCCGCGATCTCGAAGTAATGCAATAGTCACGCTCGAACGATCCTGATCGTTAAGCTCTCCGGCTAAGTATCCAGCAAGTAAGTGTTCGTCGATACGCATAGTCTAAACCCAAAGGAAATTCTTGTCAGTATTGGTCTCTGTTAAAAAGACCTCTCCCTTCAGGTATCGACCGTCGCCTTTTCGACTTAAGCACTTTTGAAAAAAAACTTTACGGCTATTTAACGGCGTTGTTGAAAGTCCCAGACAATGGACTAAACCGCCTATTCTTTTTAAGCACGTAAAGCGGACTGAATGACTATTGGAATTCCTGCTGGGCTACCTCAGCTAAACCCACACGTAGGAAAGTCCGGCTGCGATCGGGTTGGTCGATTCTGAGCGACCGAGGTAATTCCATGTGCAATACTGGGGACAAAAGCGACAACGTCCCAAACGATTTCGAAGCGCCCGCACCAAAATATATTTGATCCACAGGTTGAATTTTGATGTCAATAAAGGCTTGCCCGGCTCCGTTGAGGGCATTCAGAAGGATCGCTTTGATGCGCTGGGCCTTTTCTAAGGGTATGCCAACCGTCGCAATTTCAATTGTTTCGATACTTGCTGCGCCATGAATTTCAGTGTATAACTTTACTTTTTCGAAGGCGGACACGGATTTGGCGGATTGTATGTAATAGTCGAACACGCATTGAGAACGGGCAGAACGAATTTCATTGGACGCACTTAGGTTGGCTCCTTCTGATGGCCTATTCACATTGATTCGAACCCCTTCAACAACGTAACCTCTCGCTAAAACGCAATTCCAGGAGAAGCTTTGACAGACCGATTCGGCTATGGCCGCCGTGTTGGTATCAAACGTGCCGTGTGGAGCGCCTATCAGGTATGAAGAAGGTGTATTGAGGGTTGTTACCGTTCCAAGTAGTCTCGCATTCAAGCACTCCGCACTCACCACGACTTTGGCCGTATCGGTCGGGACCTCCTCTATTGGAACCTCCTCTATTGGATCTTCTTGGTCGGGAGAAGACTCAAGATCGCAGCCCAATACAGTTGTTGAGATAACCAACAACAGCCATACAAAAAGCGAAATTTGAAGCCTTCCGAGCACTTTAAAAGTCATTTGGACTTTCGAACGATTCGTTGAACTACGAACAATACTGAGGCTGAAGCCACAAGGATCCCCAAGCCAATGGCTTCATCGGCCGTCATATTCGATAAAAGCCAGACAACTACCGCCGAACTTAAGAGAGGAATTACCGGACCAAAAGGGAGCACAAAAAGCTGTTTATCGGACGACTGTCCATCGCGCCTCAGTTTCAAAACGGCCAAACTGGTTCCTAGATAAAGCAATAATACAGATCCGCTAGAAACAATGGCCAACGTCTTGAACGACCCACTAAGGGCAAATCCACATGCTAGAACCGAATACACGGCAATCGCCATGGCCGGTGTTTTGTATTTAGGATGCACTTCTGCCAGTTTTTTGGGCAACAAACCATCGCGGGCAGCAGCAAAAAGGGCCCTCGGATTGGACAAAATATGCCCGCCAGATACGCCGATCAGCGAAATGCCCGCTCCAATCAACAAGAAGGTCTTACCCCAAGGTCCAAATGCGCGTTCAGCTGTGGCTACCAGCGGAGCTTCCAAATGGTTGAGTAGATCCCCGCCCAAAACACCTTGCGCAACGGTCTGAATGGACAAATAGAGAACAAATACGATTCCAATTCCGATCAGCAAAGCCAACGGAACGGTTCGCTCCGGATTCTTAATCTCTCCGCCAGAATTTAGCGCAATTTCTGCGCCCCCGAAGGCAAAAACCAACAACAAGGTGCCTGCTCCCAGATTGTCCATAGAAGGCATCGAAGTGATGACGATATGGTCCCATTGCACAAAAAAGGCACCAAAAACGACCAAAACGGCCAATGGGATTAGCTTTCCGTAGGTATTAATGCTTGCGAATCGCGCGCCTGATTTCACTCCAATAATATTTATCCACGCCAATCCGCCAAACAGGGCAACCAGGAAAGCAGATTTAACTGCGGAATTTGCAAATAGGGGAAAGGCCGCAGCCAACATCTCCGCAAGAGCGATCGCAACGGCTGCATTGGCTAGCGCTCCCCAACCAAACCACAATAAATTGGCGGCTATAAAGCCAGCGAATGGCCCAAACGCCTCTTCAATATAGGCGTAGGCTCCGCCGCTGCGGGAAACGCGACTCCCCGCTTCCGCAAAACATAAAAAAACTAGAGCCACCGCGATCGAACAAATCAGATAGGCAAGAATGGCTGCAGGTCCCAGGAGCGAGGCAACAATTCCAGGTAGAACAAATATTCCAGCACCTATGATCATATTTATGATGCCGAGGCTGAGGGATCGTGTACCGATAGCACGAAGGAGGCCTTCTTCGGTAACGCTCGTTCCAAGGTCTGAGGGAGTGCTCATATAGGGTCTGGGTGATTTCTTTGAAATACCGTTTAAAAGCACATTGATGCCCTTAAAACACAAGGCACTTTACGGCAAATTTGAAGCTGGCCGAATTGTAACAAAGCCAAGGTTGACAGCCTAATTTTGAACACCAACTAGGGTAACTTTCTTTGACGAAATGTCGTTTAAAGTGGGATCAGGCAGGCATTTTTTAAGCACAAAAGGCCACTTAACGCCTAGCTCGCTGAACTTCGGATTCTTTTTCAGCGACTCAACTTCATCAGAACATTATGTTACGTAACTACTTGCGGACCGCGTTTAGAGTCATATCCCGTCATCCAGGGTACGCGTCTATCAACATATTTGGATTGTCAATTGGAGTTGCCGTCTCGCTCCTGCTTTTACTTTTTGTCTCAAATGAACTCACTTTCGATGGCTTTCACGAGGGTTCAGATCGCACCTATCGAGCCTGGGTTTTAGAGGATTATGGTGCCGACCAGCAGTTTTTTAACACTACTTCCCCGCTTCCGTTAGGGCCCACGCTCCAATCTGGGATTCCTGAAATCGAACATATTGCCCGCTATAACCGAATCAGTGACGTCGTTCGGCGGGGAGAAACGGAGTTCAGAGAAACTCTTTTTATGGTTGACCCTGCGTTTTTTGACGTCTTTGATTTCCAATTTATAGTCGGAAATCCTGAGGGAGCTTTCCCTAACCCAGAATCAATTCTTTTAAGTGAGTCAGCGGCCGAGCGCTATTTTGGAGCTCAAAACCCAATTGGAGAAACGATCGCCATTGATTTTAACGACAGTCCGAGAGACTTTCGAGTAACGGGAATCCTGGCAGACGTACCCAAAAATTCCAGCCTCCAGTTTGAGTTTTTATTGCCTTGGACAGTTACGGAGTGGTACTACCCAGCAGGTATACACACGGCTTGGTTTAACGTTAGCCCGGAAACCTACGTTCAGTTGCGTCCAGGTGTCGACGTAGCTTCCGTGGAAGCCAAAATTCCTCAGGTGATGGCCGCTGCTCTGGGAGATCGCGTCGAGCCAGGTCAATACCGAGTTGGATTACAACCATTGACCGGTATTCACTTAGACCCTGATTTTCCGATTGGATACGCAGTGATTAGCAATCCCATTTATGTTCGGATCTTGTTGGGCGTTGCGCTTCTGGTTTTGTTTATCGCCTGCATCAACTTTGTAACCCTTTCGCTTAGCCGCGCGGCTACCCGCACCCGCGAAATTGGAGTTCGGAAGGCCGTGGGAGCTGGTAAAAGCCAACTGGTCCGTCAATTTTTCGGAGAAGCCGTTGTTTTTACAGGACTAGCCATCGGTATTGGGCTCATAACTGCAAGAATATTATTGCCTGCGTTCAATGCATTGAGCCAGAACGACCTAGAACTCGTGTTTAACGGAAGATTACTAGCTACACTTTTTGTTCTGTTCGCAACCGTTTCGGTATTTACAGGTCTCTATCCGGCGCTGGTTCTGGCCTCTTACAAACCCACAGAAGCTTTTCGAGGGAGCGTTTCGTCCAAAGGAAGCCGTGGTATCTTGCGGAAATCATTGGTCACCGTTCAGTTTGGAATATCATCTCTTTTGATTGCAGCCGTAATCGTGATGCAGGGTCAACTTCGATTCATCGATACCATTGACCTGGGCTTTTCCGACGAAAACGTGATTTACATCCCGACGGAATTCAACGCAGAGGATGGATTCCCCATTGCTGAGAGGCTGCGTAACGAAGTAGCTTCAAGAACTGACATCCAATCGGTTGCTGCGTCAATGATCCTATTTGATCCGGCAGGGTGGGGTCGTATTGGGTACGAAGCGACGGATGGCTCGTATCGAAGGTTCTTTGCAAACGTAGTCGATTACGATTTTATTTCGACCATGAATCTGCGTGTTATCGCGGGGCGTGATTTTGATCGTAATCAACCGTCTGATTTAACTTCTGCACTGATCGTAAACCAAGCGTTTGTAGATGCTTACGGTTGGGAAAATCCGCTTATCGAGCAACTCCCGGGCTCGTTTGGCCCACACGAAATTATAGGAGTCGTAGATGATTTTCATTACACATCTTTGCATTCGTCTATCGAACCTGCAATTCTTGCCCTAAACCAAGGTTTGATATTTTCGGGCGCGAGAGACTTCGACTATCAGGGCAGCATGTCCACTAAAATCATCGTGAAGGCGAGTGGACAGAATATTCAAGGCACTCTTAATTATTTGGAGAAAACTTGGGCTGTCATTGCCCCGGGTACACCTTTCAGCTTTGAATTTGTAGACCAAGACATTCAGAGTCAATATATACAGGAGGACCGACTATCGACCATTATTGTACTTGGAACCGTTTTGGCCCTGTTGATCGCAGGACTGGGGCTGTTCGGGCTCGCTGCCATTTCGGTGGTTCGTCGTACTAAAGAAGTGGGTATTCGGAAGGCGTTAGGAGCATCAGCGATTAGCATTGTAGGCCTATTTGGTCGCGAATTTAGTTGGTTAGTAGTAATAGCCTTAGCGTTTTCAGTACCCGTTGGATATTGGGGACTTCAAAAATGGTTAGGGTCTTTCGCCTTTCACACAGAACTTGGATGGATGCCGTTTGTCGTTGCCGGTGTTTGTGCGTTTACCTTAATGTGGGTCGCCGTAGGAATACAGTCGCTCCGAGCAGCTTCCTTGAATCCAGTGTTGGCGCTCCGTGACAACTAATGCTGAGTTAACCTTTCACTTTCCAGAGCAAGCGGAATCGGTAGGATGGCGATAGCGTCTATAGATTGAGTCATCATGAAGCGATTACATCTGCGCCCGCCATATTCCCTTCTTTAAAGGTTGTTCTGCGGTTCTGTAGTCGTTAAACTGACACCTCTGTACCTGTCCTTTTGGAATTGTTCACCCCCATCTAATGTCAAAAATGCATACTCAGGCATCGCTTTCTCGATTGGATTCGTCCGATCGACGTGACCCGCGGCTAATCTCATGGATTCCCGTGGTTTCCATGACCTTTGCGCTTCTTTTGGGCGCATTTGCCATCCCGAAGGACCTCTCTCAAGAGTTTCCCGACTATCATTCTTATGATGAACTGACGGCCAAGTTAAAAGGGTTCGCAAAAGCGAATCCAACGCTTGCAAGACTGCAGTCTACAGGCAAAACGCTCGGCGGCCGTGATATTTGGATGATGGAAATAGGCAACAGCACCGGTACCCCAATTGGGGATCGACCCGCCGTTTTAATCGCTGCCAATTTTGAAGGCAACCAAGTAGGGACCAGCGAAATTGCCCTCAGCACGATTTCTTATTTGCTGGACAATTATGCCACAAACGATGCAGTGAAGAAGAGTTTGGACAACCAAGCATTCTATTTCTTTCCGCGCGTAAATCCCGATGGAGCTGAAAAAATGTTTGCTCCGCTTCAAACCGGTACCTCGACCAATTCATCGCCATACGACGACGATAACGATGGCCGTACCGACGAAGATGCTCCTGAGGACCTGAACAAGGACGGACTTATTACCTTGATGCGGGTCCCTGACCCGAGTGGTCTTTATATGGTTGATCCGCTGGATGCCCGCCTAATGAAAAAGGCCGATCCCAAGAAGGGAGAGTCCGGCACTTATTCCATTTACTGGGAAGGCACGGACAATGATGGTGACGGTTTTTACAATGAAGATGCTGTTGGAGGAACCGATATCAACCGCAATTTTCAACACGAATATCCCTACTACCAACGCGGCGCAGGCCTCCATATGGTCAGCGAACGGGAGTCCCGGGCCGTTTTGGACTTTGTTATTGCCCGCCGCAATATCGCTGCCGTATTGGTTTATGGACCAAACGACAACCTGATTTCTGCCCCGAACTCAAAGGGTGAACTAGCCAAAGCGGAAGGAATCAACTTGTTTTCTTTTGCGGAAGCGAGCCTGAGCGAAGCCGGAAAAGTGGGGATGTTTAGCACACAGACCCAGCAATTCTTCGGCGGAGGTGGTGGTGGTGGCGGCAGCGCTTCTCCATCCGGTGGTGGAGGACGACGTCCAGCCACGACCGTAGCCACGGCCGATCTGGACTACTATACGACGATCTCGAAAAAGTATGTGGAGTTAACCGGCATCAAAAATGCACCGGCGTTGAGTACTCCGGTTGGGGCATTCTTTCAATATGGCTACTTCCAATACGGTGTACCTTCATTCTCAACGCCAGGTTGGGGTTTAACTCCCGCAGCAGCAGACTCGGCCAAAAGTGATTCTGGCTCGAAGGGCAAAGATGGCAGCGGTTCGGACGACAAACCGTCTTTTGATAAAAAGTTGGCCGATTGGATGGATGGAGCTGGCATTGACGGATTCGCGGCATGGAAAGCATTTACCCACCCAACCTTAGGGTCGGTGGAAATTGGAGGATTTAAGCCTTACGAAGCAGTTAACCCTCCAATGAGCGTTATCACCGAAATGGCACCTAAAAACGGCGAATTTGCGGTATACCTCTCCACTTTGTTGGCCGACGTAAATATTGCCAAAACGGAAGTGATCAATCATGGCGGCGGCGTATACCGGATCAAAGCAGAAGTCGAAAATGCAGGATTCCTTCCAACTTCCACGTCTCACGGCGTAACGTCTCGTTCAGTTAAACCGACCATGGTTCAGCTGGGAATCGATCCAGAAGCACTTCTTTCGGGCTCCGCAAAAACCAGTTTTTTCCAAGCCCTAGACGGATCAGGCACCCGTCAAAAATTTGAGTGGCTAATTAAGGGAAAGAAGGGGGATGAAATAGAACTCAAGGTCGTCGCCCAAAAAGGTGGTACCGACATCAAAACTGTTCGTCTCCAATAATCTGCTTCACGCAACATCAAATTTGAACGTCATGAAACGTTTTTCTACCCTTTTATTCGCGTGGACAGCATTGGCTCTATTGGCCACTCTTTCCGCGCCCGTCGCCACGGCCCAAAAGGCATCCGATCCACAACACAAACTACGGTTGGACTTCAATCGCTGGCACGATTACGGCGAACTTCAGCAGGATATGAAGCTGATGGCCTCAACTTGGCCCGAGTTCTTGACTTATTCGTCCCTCGGCAAGAGTTATGGTGGTCGGGATATCACCATGATCACCATCAACAATCCGAAAACCGGCCCTGAGCTGGAAAAACCGGCCATGTACATTGAAGCCAATGTGCACGGAAATGAAATTCAGGGCTCTGAAGTGTCTCTCTATACCATTTGGTATTTGATGGAGAATTACGGCAAGAGTGAGATGATTACACGGTTGGTCGACGAACGCGTGTTTTACATCATCCCAACGGTTAACCCCGACGGCCGCCAATACTTTTTTGAGGATACCGGCGGCGGCGCCCGAACGGGTCATGTTCCGGTGGATGATGATAACGACGGCCTCTACGAGGAAGACCCACCAAATGACCTGAACGGCAATGGCATTCGGGATCAAATCCGGAAATACGTCCCCGGCGAAGGCAACTACCGTTTGAGCCGCGAAGACGATCGGATGCTCGAGCCCGTTCCCGCAGGTGAAAAAGGCGACTGGGTCCTGCTCGGAAGCGAAGGCTTAGACGATGACGGGGATGGACGAGTTGACGAAGACGGCCCGGGTGGCTACGATCCCAATCGGAACTGGGCCTCCGATTGGCAGCCCAACTATATCCAGGGAGGCTCTATGGACTATCCTTTTCAGCTTCCTACTGCCCGTGCAGTGAACGACTTTTTAATCTCACACCCCAATATCGCGGGCGTTCAATCCTATCATAATAGCGGTGGGATGATTCTGCGCGGTCCAGGGGCTGAATGGCAAGGCGTCTACCCGCGTGAAGACGTAGCTGTATACGACGAGCTCGGAAAAGAAGGCGAACGTATGCTCCCCTATTACGATTATATCGTTCTTTGGAGCGGTTTGTACACGGTGCACGGTGGGTTTATTGACTGGACAAATGATGGCCTCGGGATTCTCTCCTTTTCGAACGAATTGTGGAACGGCGGGCAATATTTCAATAGCCCCAAGCTTCAGGAACAACAGCGAGACGAGGACAACCCCATCGCCGGGCAACAGGGAAGTTATTATTTTGATGATTACCTGGAGTTCGGAACGCAGTATTCCGAATGGACCGCATTTGACCATCCGACGTTTGGAAAAGTTGAACTTGGCGGATGGAGCAAGATGCGTGGAAGGATCCCTCCCCGGTTCATGAACGAAGAACTATCGCACCGTAATATGGCTTTTACGCTGTATCAGGCGGACCAAATGCCGAAGATGCAGATCCATAAACCGGTGGTTGAAAAGGTTGCCGACGATGTCTACAGAGTACGCGTGGACATTGAAAATGACCGGATAGCACCCACTATTACGCAACGTGGAGCGGAGAATAACGCTGTTGATCCGGACCTATTGATGCTTTCGGGTCGAAACGCAGAGGTGATTTCTGCTGGCTGGGTGGCTAATAAATTCCGTCCAGATGCAACGGACTTAATTGACCAGCACGACCTAAAACGGATTATGATTCGAAATGGACACCCAGGCAGAACAACTCGGACCATCGAATACCTAGTCCGTGGCTCAGGAGATATCACCATCGCTTACGAAAGCCTCAAAGGCGGCGACGTGAAAACCACGGCTACGCTGAAATAGAGTTACGTTCCTGTTGACGATTCCGAAGGCGGGGCATGCTTTGCCCCGCCTTTTTATTTGAGTCTAGCGCAGGCTAATGAATCAACTCATGACCCCAAGGCAAGCGGTTGTCGCCTAATCGATTTCAAAACACGCTTTTAAAAGAGCCTGTACCTTCTCAGGACCCATTGACTTAAGTAAGGCAATGTTTTTTTCTGGAATGCGCTCCGGCTCGGGGTAATCTGCAACCGCACTGGATATGCTTCGCTCTCTTAAAATGTGCAAGATGGGAAATGGCGACCGATTCGTCGCATTTTCTACGTCATCAGGCTTAGAATCCGCAAATTGATATTGTGGATGAAAGGTCGCTATTTGAAAGACCCCCACAAGACCCCTGTGTTGCAGCAACGTATCAATCACATTTAAAAACTGATTGTATTCTGAGAAATCTTCCAAAACCCATGGATGGATTAGGAGGGTAGTTGCCAACGTGGAGTCTCCCAAGAGCAGACTCATTTCCTCATCAAGATCAACGAGCAGGTCTTCAGGGGTACGGGCCTCACTTACCATCATCCGAACGCGGTCTCCAACCCACTCTTTTCTCGCAAAGGGACACAAGTTTAAACCGATCACCATGGATTCAACCCATTTGATGACAGGCTTGAGCGTGCTTTCGTAATGCAAAGGTTTTTTCAACGGATTCAAAGGCAGGTGTTTAGGGGGCCACAAACGATCGGGCAATATCTAATTGTAAGCTTCCCTGAAGTCGGTGAACTCGAAAGTAGAAAAAAACTCCTACTTTCGAAAAATGAAGAAATCCCTA
>JAQBZH010000068.1 GCA_027622005.1 Bacteroidota bacterium
GGCAGGTCCACCTACCGTTCATTTGTGCTCAGCGTCAGAAATCGAATGGGGGACGTATGTTTTGGTGCACCATGGGCAGATCGCATCAATTGAAGCTATTTCCCCTTCAGAAGACATCAAACTAAAGGTCAGTCGCAGTTTTTCTACGAATCAGACTTCTTCATCAGCCCTAGATCGAATTCAGATTGATGCGCGTCGAATCCTAGATCATTGGCTATATCAGAATCGACGAAAGATTCAGACTCTCGAAATGCGCCACGATGAGTCAGAGGATGCATTTACGGAGCGGATTGGAGAGGCATTTCGCACTTTGAATCAGCAAGATTCCCTTTTTGCAGATTGATACATTTCGATGTATTCGTCCGCGGACTTAGTCCAGGAGAAATCGGTCTTCATGCCTCGAATCTGGATGTTTTTCCACTCTTTCCGATCTTCAAACCAGTCCAACGCGCGGAAAATCGTGTCTTTTAAAACGTCTGGCGTGGCATTCCAAAAAGAGAATCCCGTTCCGTGACCCGGAAATTCATCCGAATCAATAACCGTATCGGCAAGGCCTCCAGTCTTGTGAACGATGGGTACTGTGCCATAACGAAGGCTGTACATCTGATTTAGTCCACACGGTTCGTAGTAAGATGGCATCAAAAACATATCGGAGCCGGCTTCGATGCGATGTGCCAATCCGTCGTTAAATCCTTTGTAAACCGCGACCCGTCCAGGATAAGCAGCGCTCATTTGATCAAAAAAGTATTCAAAATGGCGGTCTCCGCTTCCCAGAATGGCGAATCGAAGATTGGAAAACTTCATCAGGTCCCGAAATACAGATAACAGCAAATCAAACCCTTTTTGAGAGGCGAATCGAGAGACAATTCCAATCAAAGGGTCGTTTTCGGCAAGTTTCAACCCCATTTCGGTGGCAAGTGCCGCCCGGCACGCAGATTTTCCAGAAAGATCTTTAGCACTAAATGGGCTGGCGATGTGAGGGTCCGTTTCGGGGTTCCAAATATCCGTGTCAATCCCGTTTATTATCCCTTTTAAACAGCCCGAACGCATCCTCAATAAGCCGTCAAGGCCTTCGCCGAAGGATTCAGACTGGATTTCTTTTGCGTACGTCGGAGAAACGGTCGACAAACGGTCGGCCATCATAATTCCGGTTTTGAGAAAGGAAAAAGCGCCCGAATATTCAAATAATCCACCCTGATCGGCCATTTCGCGGGGAAGCCCAGCCCGAATGCTAAAATCAGGATTAGAAAGACCCTGGTAAGCCAGGTTGTGAATAGACAAAACCGTTCGCGTGGACGCAAATAACCGATCCCAATTATAGTGATACTTGAGCATCGCTGGCATGAGCGCCGTCTGCCAGTCGTTGGAGTGAATGATATCGGGCGAAAAATTGTATCGCTGCATGACCACAAAAGCGGCGTGTTGAAGCAGGATAAATCGATCAGCTTCGTCGGGATCGTCGGTGTAAATTCGGCCTCGGTGAAAAAACCTGGGGCAATCGATCAGGTAAACATCTACGTCGGACCCGGGGATTTGGCCATACCAAACATCAATCGGAATCGCTTCGTTTCCCATAGCTATAGCCGTTTGGCTGAGTTCCGACGCTTTGACAAATCCATATTCCAGTACCTGAATCGAACTGTAAAGTGGCATAAACAGTTTGACTCGGATCCCCTTTCTGGATAAAAATGCGGGAAGTGCGGCCGACACGTCGGCTAATCCACCGGTCTTGGCAAAAGGGGTACACTCACTAGTTATGAAACAGACATTCATATTATGAATTGATTGGAACCGAACAAATTTGTGACCCTTCGGCTTACCCGAACAACCAACGAACCACGAAGACCGATAGAATGAGCGCGACCCCATCGGCAATCAATCCCGCAGGAACAGCATGCCTTGTTTTTCGCACATTGACGGCTCCGAAATAGACGGCGATCACGTAAAACGTGGTCTCCGTCGATCCGAACATGGTGGCCGCCATTTTTACCAAAATGGAATCTTCTCCATATTGTTGGATCATATCCATGACGATAGCAGCAGAGCCTGACCCGGTCAGTGGTCTGATAATCATCATGGGTAAAACCTCGGGCGGAATGCCTATTAGCGAAAACAAGGGCCGGATGCCATCTACCATAAAATCCATAGCGCCAGAAGCTCGAAACATGCCTATTGCGAACAAAATGGCCACTAAATAGGGTATAATAGTCACGGCGACTTTGAATCCGTCTTTGGCTCCAACGACAAACTCCTCGTAGACGGCTACTTTTTTGAAAAGCCCATATAGCGGAAATCCAACGATTAAAGCCGGGAGCACAAACGCTGAAACGATTTCGAAAATGGTTCGCGTGGTTTCCATAATTATCCTCAGTTCGTTTGGAGAGATTGAGGAGTATTAGGACCGGCGGGTTTCGTTTGAAAGCGCTTCATTTTGCTTAGCAGTCGAGCGGACAGCACGGCGACGATCAAAGAAATACTGGTTACGATGGTGATTGCAAAAATCAACTCATTAATCTGAAGGCCCATGAGCGCAACCAACAAAACCGGGGGCACCAATTGAACCGATGCGGTATTCATGGCGAGCAACATCACCATCGAATTTGTGGCCGTATCAGGATCCGGATTTAAGGTTTGAAGCTCCTCCATGGCTTTAATCCCTAGCGGAGTCGCCGCATTACCGAGTCCAAGCATGTTGGCTGATAAGTTCAACACGATCAGCCCAAGCGCCGGATGGTCCTTAGGAATTTCCGGGAAAAGAGGTCGTAGGATGGGCTGCGTGAACCGAACAACGGTATTAATCAGGCCTGCTGCTTCCGCAATTTTCAACAAGCCCATCCACAAAGCGATCACTCCAACCAATCCCAAGGCCAAGGTCACGGCCGTTTCGGCCATACTAATAGCGGCGGCCGCGATCGCGTGCATTTTTACGAAACGAACGGATCTAAATGTGACAGTGCCAGCCACAGAATTGGGGGCGGCGCTGGCGGCGAGTCCGGTGCTATCCGTTGGGACTGATTGGGCCGCCAATCCCGTCGAGGTTACCAGAAAGGTACCGCGCATGTCGTTATCCCTAGATGATGTCTCAAGGCGGATGGTAGACCATGGATCGGGTAACGTGGCTCCTTCGGCAAAACGAAGCTGTATTCCATCTGTGCTTCGAATGATGACACCGGAAAACGTTGAATCGGGAGTCGACTCCGTGTTGTAATGGGCTTTGTAAAACGCAGGATCTATATGAACCGTGACGTTTTGTCGACGCAGACTTGCATCGAATTCCAAATCAGAGGTGAGTTCGACTTCAAAGGCCAATCCATTTCGATACGTATCTCTGGAAAGGTCTCTCGCATCGTAGGCCAATCCAAACACGAAACTAAGGATGATTAGTCCGGCCCAAACATAATTCAACATAGATATATTGTTCGGTTGATGAGACGTTATGATACGAATCTACTTGAAGGAATGAAGCGGAAAAGCCACCATTCTTCAGAAAAAGTAGGTGCTCACGAAGAGTGACTACAAAGGTTGTGAGCCGCCATTTTAGGTTGTCCGACACCTCGAAGGTCCAAAGGCCCAAAGGCAACGAGATCCAAAAGCCATTAGAGGCTTTGTCGCTTAATATTTTCGCTAATTGGACGAAAATAAGACTACTCGAAATTCCACATCTTTCAATCTTATGTCCGATCGATCCGCTTACAGTGAAGTAGACCGAGTCAAAACGAAATTGGCAATATACCTACTGGTTTTTGTTGGACTTGGCTGTTCAACATCGGCCAGTGTGGCGTCCAAAACCGATTTGGACCAAGATCCTTCTTCCGAAGCGGAAATCAGCGTTGTAGAGCCCTTTTCGACGGCCGAGCGTGCAATCGAGGTCGAGCCGGACACTACTTCTCAGCGCTCCGAGACCATGGTTGGATACTATGCCTGGTGGATGAAGGGAGCATGGTTGGATCTGGACCTCGAGGTTTATGATCGAATCATCTTTTTTACTACTACGCCGGGCTCCGATGGGCTGATGCAAACCAGAAATGGGTGGCCCCATGCCTGGGTTAGCTTCCTTTCACGTACGGATAGTCTTGGGATTCACGTCGTGCCGGCGTTGGCACTACTCGAGGCCGATTCCATAAAAACCCTTTTTGGCTCAGAAACGGCCATTGGGAATCTGGTTGAAACCGCTATCACCTTGGTTGAGGAAAGCAAAGGAGCCGGTGTTCATCTCGATATTGAGCTCTTTGAGACTGTTTCAGACAGTCTTCGGGACGGCTTTTTCCAATTTACCGATAGCCTAGCTACCCGCATGGCCGCCGATTGGCCAGAAGCAAAACTGTCCATATTTGCACCTGCATTTGACTACGACGGTCTCTACGATTTAGCCCGAATCAATCCCGGTTTTAGTCAGATTATGGTTCAGGGATATGATTTACACTGGCAAACGGGACCGACGGCAGGGCCTGTGGCCACGCTTAAAGGGTGGAACGGCGCCAACTGGGAAGAAATTCTAAGTCGATATGAAAATGCGGGAATTTCAAAGGATCGAATCATTATGACGGTGCCGTATTACGGATATGAGTGGCCCGTTAAGAGCCCCGATCCCGGATCGGAAACTCGGGGAGAGGCGCGAATAATCACCTATGCCGCCATCGATTCCGTTATGCATCCACAGCTTCAAATTTCGATCGATGAACGAATAGCCGACTTTGGGTTTCAAAGAGATTCCGTTTCAACGAGCCCTTACTACGTGTTTTCCGATTCCTCGGGTTATTGGCAAGGATGGTATGAAGACGAGATCTCGCTACGCCTTAAATACGATTTTGTGCAGAAAAACGGTCTTAAAGGCGTGGCAACGTTCCCTATGGGGTATGATGGAGGGCTCTTGGATGCCCAGCTAAACGCCCATTTTGGTCGCCGACGATATCCTCGGTAGATCACTGGAGCTTAGTCATGGCCTCGATTGCTCTAAGTGCGTCGTAGGGCATCGAGTAGCATTTCTTTACGGCTTTTTCGGACTACAAAATTCCATCAGCACGCCCGAAGTATCCTTGGGATGGACAAAAAAGATGACTTTGTCGTCAGCGCCCGACGACGGCGCCTCACCCAATACACGCAGTCCAAGCTCCTTAAGGCGATCGAAATCGCGAGCGGCGTCATCGACTGAAAAGGCAAGATGATGAAGTCCTTGGCCATTTTTTTTGATAAATCGATCGACCGCGGAATCCGGTAAGATTGATTCTAATAATTCCAATTTTACCCCGCCGGCATCATAAAAGTGCGTTCGAACACCTTCGGAAAGCACCTCTTCCGTTTTGTATGGAACGGCTCCGAACACCAATTGAAATAGGTTTCGAGTAGTCTCGACGTCGGCAACAGCGATCCCAATATGCTCTAGTTTCATATTTAAGCCAGTTTCATATTAAAGCCAGTTTCAGGCCGATGGTTGGTTGCGAATGAAAGCACTCACTGGTTACCTCGGTCGATTGCGATGTCCAATAGTTACATTCTGCTAGATTAGGGATGCAGTCGTCCTTCGTCAACTGTACCTTGCACTAATCACCACAATTTGGACGATCGGCGTTTTCTCCATGCATATGCACGATTCAGGCTCAGATTATCAACGGCCGGTCATGATGGCCAGTTTAATCGTGTCGTTTTTAATGCTTGGGGGAAAGTTATACGCCTATTTCGTAACGGATTCAGCCGCCATTTTGTCTGATGCATTGGAATCCGTGATTCACCTTGTTGCCACCACTTTTGCGGCTTTCAGCCTCTGGTATTCGACTCAACCTCCTGACGAAAAGCATCCATATGGTCATGGCAAAATCGCGTATTTTTCCTCCGGTTTTGAAGGTGGATTGATCATGATTGCCGCACTCGCCATTTTTTATACGGCGGCGGTAGATTTAATCAAAGGACCGGAACTGACGAGTTTGAATGTCGGACTGTGGATTACCGGCGGCTTAGCCATTGTCAATCTGATTTTGGGAATTGCTTTGGTGCGGACCGGAAAAAAACACAATAGTCTAGTTTTGAGGGCCAACGGACACCACGTTTTGACAGATATGTGGACCAGTTTTGGTGTAGTCGTCGGGTTGTTTTTGGTTTGGTTGACCGACCTTGAATGGCTAGATCCCGTAATTGCCATCGTGTTGGGCCTCAACATTTTATGGACTTCTAGATCGTTGATCAAAAGCGCAATTTCGGGGCTAATGGAGGCAGCTGATCCGGCCGAAACGGTTCAAATTGTACATCTGCTGGAGAACGCAGTGAGTGAGCGTGTGATCAAGGGGTATCATCAACTTCGGCATCGTAGAATTAACGATCAGGTATTTATCGAGTATCACTTGACGTTTCCTTCTGACGACACCATTTTGAACGCCCATGACAAATCTCATCGAGTTGAAGATGACATCCATCGGTTGTTTTCTGCGGATAAAGTAATTGTCACCGCCCATTTGGAGCCGGCAGCCCATACTGATGCGCATAAAAACCGTTTTCCCGAGCCGATAACCGACCCATTGGGTAGCGATTCGAAATGAAAAATCTTCACATCGTAGTAATAGGGGGGGTGGCTTCGGGACCGGCAGCGGTGGCCGAAGCGCGAAGGACCAATGCCGATGCTACGATCACCCTTTTCGAGAAAGGGCCCGATATTTCTTATTCAGCGTGCGAAATGCCCTTTTTGATTTCTGGTCAAATTGATCGAGCTGAACGTCTGGTTCGTTACACTCCTGAGGCATTTGCGGCCAAGTTCAGAGTTGATGTTCGAATCCATCATGAAGTTGAAAGCATAGATTCGACAAATCGTTCGATCACTTTCCGGGATTTGAAGACTCAGAAGACCGCTAACATCAGGTACGACCGACTGGTTTTAGCAACAGGAGCCAAAGCGACCGTTCCAAAATCGCTGCATAGCGCCACGAAAGACCTTTATGTGCTTCGCACGCTCGACGATCTTCGCCAGATCGAAAAGGTTATTCAAAAGAAAACGATTCGACATGCGGTAGTGATTGGGTCGGGGTATGTCGGGCTAGATGCAGCGTGGGCTTTAAAGGCAAGGGGACAACGCGTGACGCTTCTCTCTCCATCCGGAATGCTACCCGGGGTACTACCACCAGCGATGAGTCAGATTGTTAAAGCGCATCTTCATTCTTCAGGTATCGGCGTGAGACCCGAAAGGGCGGTAGGTATTGAGAAAGCCGGAGACGGAAAAATTATAGCGATTTTGACAGCGGAGGGCGAAAAAATAGGATGTGATTTTGTGCTGGTGGCCACTGGAACCGCGCCCTCATCGGAACTGGGTGTCAAAGCGGGCCTAAAAATTGGTTCACAAGGGGGCGTTTTGGTGGATGATCAAATGCGGACCTCCGCTCAGGGAGTCTGGGCTTGTGGCGATTGCACCGAGCGCCGAGAGCTTGTTTTTGATGCTTCTATTCGGGCTCCGCTATCATTAAATGCCTTCCGTTCAGGTCGCGTGGCGGGTCGAAACGCGGCCCGGCTGGGCCAGGGACGCCCCATGACGATTTCACCACTCGTACATGCCGCGGCGCTTGGGCTTGGAACGTTGGAAATCGCGCACACGGGTTGGACCGAAAAAGAGGCCAGGGCTATTGGAAAAGAGGTCGTTTCGTCGTCTATCCAAAGCCGAACCGCGTCTGCTATGGCCGAAAACAGTCCTGTTTACATCACCTTGGTGGCAGAAAAGGGGTCCCGGCGATTGATCGGGGGGCAGATTGTCGGTGGGACGTCTTCAGCACAACGCATAAACGTTGTCACCGCGCTAATTCGCGCAAAAGGAACGGTAGATGATCTGTACGATGTCGATTTTGTGTATGCCCCCTCGCTTGCGCCTGCACACGATCCATTGTTTGTGGCGGCTCGAACCCTTCAAAAGTCCCTTGGATAGCGCCTAGATGCCCCCGTTTCCGCCTAAAAAAAACCAATCCAATCTACCCACCCAGTCAGCACGAGTGGAAGCGGCCCGGCAACTGGATCAGAACGATGATCGCAACGCATTTGTCGGGCTCTCAAGAAAAGATCACGAAACGGACCCTGGACGCGAACGACAAGTCAGGGACCTGGTGGCTGGTGTCACGAGATGGCAACGGTACTTGGATTTTTTGATTGACCATTTTTACAAGGCCAAGGGCGGAAACTTGGAAAAGCCCCTCCGAACGGTGCTTCGAATCGGCTTGTATGAACTCCTTTTTACCGAGACACCCGACCATGCTGCTATTCACGAAGCGGTAGAGGCGGCTAAAGAACACGTTCGGGTCGGCGCGTCCGGACTTACGAATGGACTATTACGTTCGGTTCTTCGATCCAGGGAGCATCTTCCAGTACCGGACTCGAAAAATCTGGCCACTCGCCTTGGAATTCAATATTCCCATCCGGATTGGATGGTCGAGCGATGGCTAGAGGACTTCGGAGAGGACGATACGGTAAAATTCCTTGTCCACAATAACGAAAGACCGACCTACGGAATCCACATTGTAGATCGTGTAGAAGAAGTATTAGAGGTACTTTCTGAAGCGGGAGTGGAGGCGCAACCGTCGGAATTTATTCCCGGTTTTTGGCGCATTAAAAGTATCCAGCCCCTACTTCGCGGGGGCTTCCTTCGGGATGGAGCGGTTCGGGTCCAGGATGAAGCTGCGGCATTGGTGGTTCGAACGGTTGCGCCAGAAAAGACTGACCGAGTATTGGACATGTGCGCGGCTCCCGGAGGCAAGTCCTTACTCCTGGCTATGTACATGGAGGGAGGGGGTGAGGTTGTCGCTTCGGATGTACACAAAAGGCGACTAAACTTGCTCACGAACTCAATGTCAACTTTTGGACTGGAGAACATCACGATCGATGCACGGGATGGTACCAACCCTCCTCCAAGTTGGCTAAATGCGTTTGATAAAGTCCTTTTGGATGCGCCGTGCTCCGGATTTGGGGTGATGTCCAAGAAAGCTGATATGCGATGGAATCGAAAGGAATCTGATTTTGAGGAATTAACCGTTTTGCAGCGAACTCTTTTGGACTCGGCCGCATTATGTGTTCGACCAGGAGGTGTACTCATCTACAGCACCTGCACGATCGATATCGAAGAAAATCACGCTCAGATTTCCAATTTTCTTTACCGCAATCCGTGTTTTACGCTCGACGATTTACCGTCAACCATTCCAGCCGAACTGCGTTCGGTCGATGGGTACTTTGAGAGCTTGCCGTTTAATACGGGTATGGATGGCGCTTTTGCTGCCAGACTGCGTAAAACGACCGAACCGTGTGATCCTATTTCAAGCCCCCTAGAAACTTGATCTGACCCTGTGCATTTGGAGACGAGTGGTTAACCAACATTCATTTATGAGCCTCAGAAGCCTTTTTTTAACCGTTCTGATGGGCATGGTTGCTCTTGTCGCACCGACTGCGTCAGGACAACGGGTGGCCAAGTACGGCGCCGATTTCTTGGCGGGTGGAGTTGGAGCAAGGGCATTGGCCATGGGCGGCGCCTACGTATCCGTTGCTGAGGACGTTTATGCCGGCTATTGGAATCCCGCGGGACTCGGCTCCGTGAAGCAAATGGAGGCCTCGTACATGCACGCCGAACGATTTGCCGGCATCGTATCGTTCGATTATGCCGCATTTGCCATGCCCTTTTCGGACCGTTCGGTATTAGGAATTACTTTGATCCGAAGCGGCGTCAACGACATCAAAAACACGCTGGACGCCTGGGATCCTGAACGAAACCAGCCTAAACCGAATCCCGAAGAC
>JAQBZH010000069.1 GCA_027622005.1 Bacteroidota bacterium
CAAATTTGCCAGTTGGGCATTGACTTAAAGCCCGGCGATGAGGTACTGACCACCACTCACGATTATGGGCGGATGATCACGACGTTTAAGCAACGCGAGCGCCGGGACGGCATTGTGCTCAAGCAATTCCCGTTACCAATTCCTGCCGAAGATCCGGATGAGATTGTACGCCTGTTTGAAGCCAATATCACCCCAAAAACAAAAGTGATATTGATGTGCCATATCGTCAATATTACTGGGCAGATTTTGCCAGTCAAAGGCGTGGCTCAAATGGCCAGAAAGCGGGGAATTCCGGTCATTGTTGATGGGGCGCATTCGTTTGCGCATTTCGAATTCAAGCAGGCCGACCTTGACTGCGATTATTTTGCTACGAGCCTGCATAAATGGCTATTGGCACCCCACGGGACGGGGATGCTTTACGTGCGCAAAGAAAAAATTAAAGATCTATGGCCCATGATGGCGGCTCCAGACACCATGGACGATGACATTCGCAAGTTTGAAGAAATTGGGACTCACCCAGCCGCAAATCACAATGCCATTGCAGAAGCGCTGACGTTCCATCAAGCCATTGGCGCAGAGAGAAAAGAGGCCAGATTGCGGTATTTGAGGGATTATTGGGCTAATCGCCTACTTGCACACGGCCGTTTCAAACTAAATACAAGCCTTATGCCGGAGTTTTCCTGTTGCATCGGCAACGTGGATATCGACGGTATCGACACGTCTGCTGTAGGTCGATATATGTGGGGAGAGCACCGCTGCATCATCACCCCGATCAAGCATGAAGAGTTCGAAGGCGCCCGTGTAACGGCCAACGTTTACACAACCATGGAAGAGCTTGAGCGCTTCTGCGATGGAATGGAGCACTTGGCCAACACCGGATTACCCGAAAAATACGCTAGTTGATGGACTCAAGGCAGCGGGTGGCTGTGGTTGGAGGCGGCTTGGTCGGCCTGAGCACGGCTTATGCCGTTTCAAATCGATGGCCGGATGTGGGGATCGACCTATTCGAAAAAGAGGATCGCGTCTCGGCGCATCAATCGGGTCGCAATTCGGGCGTTATCCACTCCGGAATCTATTACAAACCGGGATCGCTGAAGGCCAGTTTGTGCCATTCAGGCCGGGAGAAGCTCATCACGTTTTGCGAAAACGAAAAGGTTCGGTATGAGACCTGTGGCAAAATAATCGTCGCCGTCACTCCCGAGGAAGTGCTCCGTCTCGATGCCATATACGAGCGGGGCCGTGAGAACAACGTTCGGTGTACCTTGATTTCGTCCGAAGAAATTCCACAGTTTGAGCCTTTCGCCAAAGGATTAAAAGCCATTCACGTACCGGATGCCGGCATTGTCGATTTCCCGGGGGTGGCCAGGCGTTTGGAGGCCATCTTACGGTCCAAAGGACACCACATTCGCTTGGGTGCGCCGGTCGAAACCCTCCTTCAGGAAGGCAACAAAGCCGTCGTCACTTCTCGCGGACAGCATTATCCTTTTGATTTAGTAATCACGTGTGGTGGTCTTCATGCGGACCGGTTGGCCCGCATGGCCGGGGCCAAGCCCAACTTTCAAATCGTGCCGTTTCGGGGTGTCTATTATGAACTCACTCCATCCGCAAGAAAATTGTGTCAGAACCTGATTTATCCGGTGCCTGATCCGGCTTACCCGTTCTTGGGCGTGCATTTTACTCGTATGACGGATGGGCGCATTGAAGTAGGGCCCAATGCCATATTGGCAACCGGAAGGGAAGGCTACGCCCTGACTCACTGGAATCTTACGGACCTTTCGGAGGCCATGAGATTCAAAGGATTTAGGCATTTGGCCCGAAATCATTGGAGAAAAGGGGTCGATGAGCTGCACCGAACCCTTTCAAAAAACGCGTATCTGAAGGCCTTAAAAACACTCGTTCCAACCATTAAAGCGGAAGACCTGCTTCCGTGCCGATCGGGAATCCGGGCTCAAGCACTCAACGCCGACGGGACCATGGTCGACGATTTTGTTCTTCTCGATCAACCCAACATGGTTCACGTGTGCAATGCGCCTTCGCCGGCAGCAACCGCTTGTTTGGCCATTGGGGAGTTTATTGTCGATAGATTGGCTGAGCGATTGGTTTGATCCGAGCGCCGAATTAAAAAAGTGGGCCTAAAAACGGCGTTTTTAGGCCCACGTAAACAAGTCAGCGACAGTCGATTATCCACCATTTACAGATTTATTATCCATACTCATTGGACCCGCTCCAAAATGTGCAAAGAATAAAGCAGCTCCTGCCAATCCCAAATCCCGCATAAAAAAGCCCATAAATTCTAATTCATCTGGTCCTGCCGATGCCATTTTAGGCGCCCAAACCAAAAAAGTGGTTGACAATAAAAAGAGTGCAATGATCAATGCCGCCGGTTTTGTTTTGTAACCTACTGCAATGGCCCCACCACAAAGAATTATCAACACTCCGGTCAGATAAACTATAGTAATGGGCATCGGTAAAAACGACGGTACCATCCCATTGTCAACCATCATCTGGGCATTTCCAAGATGGGCAAATCCGAAAACAAGCAAGGGAGCTGTAAAGAGGATTCTTCCGATAACGGGTAAAAATTTCATGTGATTCTCAAGGTTGAATTGGTAGGGAAAGTCCCTGTTAGAGTCTAAAACTAGACTCCCGTCACAATAAATACGTATTTGGAGTCAAAAAACAAAAACTGCCGTAAGTTCGCCCTCTATGGGCAATCCACATACCCCCTTTTCAATTTATATATTATGGCCAGCTCCCCGCGAAAAACGACCAAGCGACCCGATTAAAATGAAAAACCTTCCTAGGCCATCTAAAAAGCCAGGCCTGGCTCCCGGAACGCTCATTTATACTGGACATGGCCAAGCCGAGCCGGCGCAGCTGTCGGTATTTTCTTACTCGGAATCGACTTTTGAAGAAATCGAAAGTGCCTCTCTGATGGTACTGGATAAGGTTCATGGGTCATCATCCAATTACTGGATCAATGTTTCCGGTATCCACGATGTGGAACTGGTCGAGGCCGTCGGCCTAAAAATGAACCTTCATCAATTGGTAATGGAGGATATCGTTCACCCACATCAACGACCAAAACTAGAGGCGTACGACAACCATCTGTTTATGGTGGCCAAGATGATGTATTTGGATAATGAGGGGCAAGCAGTTGGGGAGCAAATATCGATCGTATTAGGGAAAAATTACGTGATTTCCTTTCAAGAGCGACCAGAAGATATTTTCCAACCGGTGCGCGATCGGCTTCGGACAGGCAAAGGCCTTATGCGAAAAATGGGCGCCGATTACATGGCATATGCCCTCCTTGACCTAATTGTTGACCACTACTTTGTCATACTGGAAGAAATTGGGACCCAGATGGAAGAGTTCGAGGAGACGGTGGCGGGGCATCCATCCAAAGACACCATGACCGCCATTCGGAACCAGAAGAAAAAGCTGATCGCTTACCGTCGAGAAATGTGGCCACTACGAGAACTTCTTTCAGGACTTATGAGGGATGATTCCGGCTTAGTACGCAAAAAAACACACACCTACCTCAGAGACGTCTACGACCACGCGATTCAGGTCATTGACCTAATAGAAACCTATCGAGATTTGTTATCCGGACTTACAGACCTCTATTTATCGTCCTTGAGCCATCGGATGAATGAAGTGATGCAAGTGCTGACCATTATCGGAAGTATCTTCATTCCCATCACCTTTATCGCGGGCGTATACGGAATGAACTTCCAGAACATGCCCGAACTGCATTGGACCTACGGCTATTATGCGGCCTGGGCCCTAATGGCCACTACGGCTCTTAGTATGATCGTGTTTTTCAAAAAGAAGAAGTGGTTATAGGATCTAAAAAGATTGAATCTGGAAAGCCATTTTTCGCGGTAATTAGAACGTTTTGTTTCGAAAACGGATGAACAAAACCAAGGTCCGTAGCGGCAAGGAGCAGACGAGAAATGCCGAGGTGGGACCGAAAAAAAGCATTGTGATCACGGTCTCCGTATTTGCGATCCCCAATTATGGGGTGGAAAATGTGCTTGAAATGCCTTCGGAGCTGATGTTTTCGGCCCGTTTCCGGCTGGATCGATAGTAAAGAATAGCGAGCGGTCTGATATCGCCCAACGGGATGAGGAAGTTCGGTCTTGGAAAGACGCAAGAAATGAGTTACCGCCTGTTGAGGGGGCTTATCGGTTCGCGCTTTCGAATCGGTGGTTTTGTCAAGACGCTCTTTGAGGGCGTAGTCAATCGTGTCTTCGCCCTCGGTCCAGCCTCGAACGATTGCTTGGTACGTCTTCGTTACTTCATTGGCCTGTAAAATCAACGAAAAAGCTTTTGCAGCTTCGGGGTCCTTTCCGAACAGCAGGACTCCAGAAGTTGGTTTATCCAACCGATGAACGGGATAAACATGTCGCCCAATCTGATCTCGGACCGTTTGGACCGCAAAAAATTGCTCTTTGGAGTCCAATTTGGTTCGATGTACCAACATGCCAGCCGGCTTGTCGATCGCTACAAAGTACTCGTCCTCAAACAGAATAGGCAGTCCGTTGGATTCCAAAACTTATAAATCCACATCCTTCTTTTTGAGGATAAAGAGCCCGTAAAACCCTGCGGTGACCACGATTGAACCACTTTTAAAGTAAGGGTAATTGCTCCAGGAAACGCCCCGGCCGCCAATTGGCGAGGTGTCAAAATAGGCGGTTTCAAAGGGCTTTACAGGGTCGGTAATGTCTAGAATACGTAGTCCAGCACCCGTGTTGGATTGGTACATCAAGTTACCCCGGACGTATAAGTTGTGATCCGTTTCGGTCGTTACGCCTATGTGTTCTGCGGCCAATACAGGTTCGTCCAGATCAATTAAGTCCCAAATCAAGGTCCGAGTGCCAGGAACCAGGTTTTCAGCTTCATCTAACTCATCATTCAAATAAAAATACCGATGATCATCGGTCAGCCAACCCTGGTGCGCATATGCGACATTGGGGTATGTGGCAATGGAAATAGAATAAGGCGCCGATTTATCCGTCACATTGGCGATGGACAAGGCTGTTTCATTCGAACCTATGCAAATTTCCTGACCAACGTGCTTGGTATCAGGACCCCGGTAAATGACGCATTGGGCGTCGTGCGAATATCCAGTGCCACGTCGTCCTGAAGAGCCGTCTGAAAAGCAGCCGGCAAATACTGGATTCGCAGGGTCTTTGAGGTCGATCATGTGAAGCCCGCCACCGCACGTTTCGCCACCAGAACTGCTCCCGACTGAATAAGCAAAGCCGGTTTCTTCGTTTATAACGATGTTATGGGCTGAGAAAATCTCACCGTAATGGTTCGTTTCTTCAAAGGTTACAGGTGATGTCACATCGCGTAGTTGTCTGAGATCAAATACCTGCATGCCGTGAGCACCAGCGCCGTCCGATACGATATAAGCATGGTCTTTATAGACCTTCATATCGCGCCAGACGCTCATGTTGGCGGTTGCCGGTAACGGCAGCTTTCCCAAATAAATTGGTTTGAAAAGGTCCGTCACATCCACAAAGGAAGTTTGATTGGACAGGCCGACAATCGCGTATTCGCGTCCCGTTTGTGGGTCTTCCCAGCCCCATAAATCGTTCGTCCGAATCCCCCGGTCCGCTCCCAGGTCTAACATGGACACAAAGGATGTCATGTCAACGTCTTTGCACGGAAAATCGCCGGCCAGTTCGTCTTTACACTCGACCATTTCTCCGGCAACAGAGTCATACCCCTCGGAATCGTCAATCAGTTTTGGACCTTGATCCCAGATCAAATCGTTCTTTGCAAACGGGATAACAGCTCCGGCGCGATTGTCTATTCCAGACACTCCAACAGCCGCAATATGGTCATTGAAGGCTATACTCGATCCAAAATCACTTCCCTTAATCAAATTTTCTGTCGGAAACCGCGAAATACCCAAAATTTCGTTTTTTGCGCCGATTCCAAACGTGTAGACCGCACCTGCTCCTTCTCGTCCACCCGTTCCGGGGCTACCTACCCAAATCTCGTTAGCGGCCAATGCAATGGAAGACCCAAACAAATCGTTTCTTTGAGAGGCATAGGGAGACAATCTAGAATCCAGGGAGAGTTCTCCATTTTTGAGCGAAAAGAGCCAAACGGTGCCGCTGCGATTCCCAAATCCAGGCGATCCGACCGCCAGACGCGGGCCACTCGAAGACAAGACGAGTCCCGTTTGGTCACTATTTGTACCTGCCATCCCTGAAAGCGCTCCAGAATCCTTCCAAGTGCCGGCTTCTTCGCGGGTGAAGACGAAAACCTGGCCCACATTTTGGTTCGAACCGGGAGCGCCCACCAATAAGTGGTGCTCTACGATGGCTAATGAGGTCCCGAATAAACTCCCGACTTCATCCTGCTCCTGCACAAATGTGCCTTCCTCAATCAAAGTTTGATCGGTTGATAAGGAATACACCCAAACCGAGCCATTCTCTTGTGCCGATCCGGGACTTGCCACGGCGGCCGACTGATCTGACAGCGCGACAACGGTTCCGAAGCCAACGGCTGGACTGGTGACCTTGCTTTGATAACTCCAGTCGGACCCTGATTTCGTGAACAAATAGACCGTTTGCATTTTCGGAGCGCCAACTAAGAGCCGACCGCCACTAAGCGCGATTGAAGTCCCAAAACTGTCGGCTGCGCCGTTTGCATCGGGTGATAGAATTCTTCCAACTTCTCCCCATTGATCGTCAGACATTTTCCCAAACAAATACACAACGCCCGGACGAATTTGGCTTTGACCGTCCCCAGCTAATATTAGGTCTCCGCTGACAGCAACTGCGTTTCCAAATTGTTGGGAAACCGCTGGAAGTGCTGTAAAAAGGCTCAATGTCAGGCAGAGAGTCAAAAATCGTTTCATAGCAATGTCTAGTTTGTTTGGGCAAATCGACGAATTTAAAACCGTCGAAGTCTTAATTGGGGTCATTTCTAGAATAGTTACAACCTAATAATAAAGCTCGGTTGGATACTAATTCGCTTTTTTTGTCCGATTCGCTTCCCCAGGCGCTCAACGTTTTCAAAACTCTCTTGATACCGAAAACCGACCAGCAAATGTTTCTTGAACTTATAGGCCAAGTCCAAACGAAGTAGGCCATTTGCATCCGCCCCGTAAAGGATATCGTTTAACGAATTTAATTTCACTCGATCGAATACCCATCGAAACTGAAACGGAAGTTCTGGATCTGCCACTAAAAAGTCGATTTCAAACCAGCCACTTTCTCCTCGGCTCCAAGAGTGTTCAAGACTCCAATTAAGTCGGTACTTGGACTTAAATCTAAACTCCATGCCGATATAAGAGCCAAACTCGGTCCGTGTCCGTCCTTTGAGTTCGTTTCTCTTGCTGTTAACGGCGTCATGTTCGCTACCGTCGCTGAGCGTTACGGTTGTGGTTGAAAGACGATCATGATCGTAACGAGAATTAAAATACGAGGGGAGGTATTCTGGACCCAACAGACGCTGTTCTAACCGAGCTGAGACGCGGGTATTCGTAAACTTATGGGCCGCTTTTAATCCCAGTCCCAAGCCGCTTCCGAGGCTGAAAATATTGCCCAGTTCAGCATAGGCCTCAAATAGATCCAGTTTCGTTCCTCCAAGAGGGAGGCCAGCATCAAAAGAGAGCATGGTTAAAGGAGCGTGACGTACTGCGGATCCAATCCCCAAAGAGTCGGCTCCATCCGGAACTTCCCCAAGAAAAAATGGCAATCCGTTTGCGTACTGATTTTCCCAACGGGCATCGTCGCTAAAGTCCCCGGCTAGCGTCATTCCAATGGTCAAACCCTTGCGTGCGATCGATGAATCCGTGCGATAAGGTTCGATGGCATACCGAAGGGCATACACTTCCGGAGATGCCAAATTCGACCACATCCCCTCGATTTTCATTGTTTCACCCACAAAGTCCCCAACGAATCCGGTTTGAGGCTCATTCAGACTTAGCGTATTACGGAAGCGGTTAACAAACTGGCCGTAGCCTATTAATGCATCGTCGACGTCTCCTAAACGGGCGTAGGCACCCGGTTCATATTTTTCGCTGTACTGAATAAATCGAAGGATGCTGAGATAGTCAGAAGAACTATCGTAATCCTCGTCACGTAGTCCCTTGGCATTCCATCGATAACGAAGTCGAAGGCCTCCACGCCAATTTTTATAGGAAGCTGTCGGGGCTAGAACGGACGAAAGGTAGCTTTCTCCCTTTCCATTGCCGTTTTCAAACCTCAAAACACCCACCTCGGTGTCCATTCCAAAGGCAAACTGACTTTGTTGGATCAGGATGGGGTCTCCAACCACCTGAGAAAAAGCAGCCTGATCGCCAGCAATGGCGACAAAAAGCGATGCAATCACTATA
Organism: Bacteroidota bacterium; assembly: GCA_027622005.1. Taxonomy (GTDB): domain Bacteria; phylum Bacteroidota; class Rhodothermia; order Rhodothermales; family UBA10348; genus UBA10348. The sequence goes on from JAQBZH010000069.1 coordinate 8,363, forward strand.
AATCGCTTATAAGTATGACTACTTCGGCCCTGAATTATTTTGTCCGTCAGTTTTGATGTTCAACGAAATGTATATGTTACCAGACAATATCGCGTCTCTTTTAATCACTTTCATAAATCACTCTTATGAAACAAGTACTAGCCCGCCTGGCAGTTGTAGCGCTCTTTGCCGTGATTTCGATGCCAACTACCGCTCAAGCTCAAGGCTTGAAAATTGGTCCACACGTCGGCTTGAATATGGACGGATCCGATTTATTTTTGGGTGTGGGCACCCAATTTAATCTTCCGATTGATGCGAGACAGATGTGGGGGAATATTGAGCTTGATTTGTACCCCTTCATTAAAAACGTAACCTCGACCCGCGTCAGCGCCAATGTGCTACTTCCTTTTAGACTCGCTGGTCTTCAGTTGTATGGGGGTGGTGGATTAATTGCCCAATTCCAATCTTTTGATCTGCCTGCGGGAAGCCCACTCGACGATTCCGACACGGATATTGGGTTGAATTTAAAAGCTGGTTTCCTTTTGGGAAGTGCAGGCGATGGATACCGTCCATTCGTCGAGTTTGACCAAACGGTCGGCGCCGGATCTGATTTCAGCCTTCGAGGCGGTATTTTTATGGCTATCGGTGGTCGGTAATCATCCATAATCGGTGAAATTTTGGAAAGGCGCGCCGCTATGCG
>JAQBZH010000019.1 GCA_027622005.1 Bacteroidota bacterium
GCCGGAGGCGGCCGCGCCACCCCTGAAACAACCCTCCATTCCCCCTCTGCCCGATGCGCCCGAGAACTGGGTCCTGGATGGAAATTGTCTCCATGCATTGCCATCGACGCCGGCGAGACCGCCGTTCTGGGTGATATTGAAGGGCCGGGGTGCATCCGGCATATTTGGATAACGCTGGATCCGAAGTTTTACCGAGACCTCGTTTTCCGAATTCAATGGGACAACGCTCCCTTTCCTTCCGTTGAAGTACCCATCGGGGACTTTTTCTGCTGTGCTTGGGGTGTTAGCACAGACCTTGCCGCGATTCCGATCAACGTCAACCCGAAAGGAGGTCTAAATTGCTACCTCCCAATGCCCTTTCGTTCTAGGGCTTTCTTGACGGTTACCAATACTGGGGCATCCAAAATCTCGCATTTTTTCTACACGATTAACTATACGCTCGAAGAATTGCCTCCGCGTTCTTTCTATTTGCACACCCAGTTCCGAAGAGCGCTGACCCAACCGTTCAAAACGGACTATACGATTTTAGACACCCTGAGCGGCCGTGGCCACTATGTCGGCACTTTTATGGCGTGGCAGCAAAAAATTGAAGGATGGTGGGGGGAAGGTGAAATCAAAATTTTTCTGGATGATGATCTCGATTTTCCAACGATATGCGGCACGGGCACCGAAGACTACTTTGGAGGGGCATGGTGCTTCGGTCGAAACTATACCGCCGCCTTTTTGGGGTATCAATTGGTAGCCGGAGAAGATGGGAAAGCTGGCGCTAAACACACCATGTACCGGTTTCATCTCCCCGACCCGATCCACTTTAAAAACCGCCTTCGAGTCACTATGCAGGCATTAGGCTGGCAGTCAGAAGGTCGATATCTACCGCTCGAAGACGACATAGCCTCGGTTGCGTATTACTATTTGGAAACCCCTACTCCTCTGCCGTCCGTTCTTCCAGACCTCGAAACCAGACAATCGGGTTGTGAACCACCGCTCTAAGGTGCTCGCGACTGATTTCAAACATTGACCGTAAACTGCAGGCCGTCGTAGGCCGGTCCCATCCCGCTTGGCATACGGTTTTCAATTTCGGCGTGCGTGAGATCATGGGCGATATGCGTGAACCACGTTTGCTTGGCACCAATTTTATGGGCGGTAGCAATGGACTGTTCGATGGTCAAATGCATCGGATGAGGCTTATCTCGAAGCCCATCGAGAATCAAAACGTCTAGTCCCTCGAGCAACGACAGGCTAGCAAATGGAATTTTGCTGACATCCGTCAAATAAGCGAAGTTGCCAATTCGATACCCTAAAATGTCCAGTGATCCGTGGACGATTGGAACCGGAATAACCGTCATTTCGCCCCGTCCAGATCGGCTTTTTACGACGAACGGACCTCGAACTTCGCGCAATTCAAGTTGGGGTACTCCTGGGTATTTGCCATCCTTGAAAATGTAGGCAAACATCTCCTCCATCACGGAAACGGTGCTGCTTTGGGCATAACAGGGAATTGACGGACGATTTCCAAATAAAAAAGGCCGCAAATCATCCAATCCCGCTACGTGGTCGAAATGATGGTGGGTGATAAGAGCGGCGTCCACATCTTTGACGCCATACTTCATAGCCTGATATCGGAAATCGGGACCTACGTCAATGATTACGTGTATCCCCTCGAATTCAACATAACAAGAACACCGTAGCCGGTTGTCCTTGGGGTCCATCGACTTACACGTCGCACAATTACACCCGATTACCGGGACGCCTGTCGATGTACCCGTCCCCATGAGCGTTACGTTGATCGGGCCCGACTTAGTCGTCATCTTCCGCCTGAATATCCACCAAGGTATTTCTTGCCCACGCATCTTCCAGGGCTTGCCGCACGACTGGGCGCAGGTATACCGTATCAATCGGCATCGTCTTTAAAGCGTCTGCTAAAACGGCCAAATGGACCTCAGGAGGGTGCACACGATTGAGCATCAAGAACTCTTCGTCATTCCGAATGCATGTTCCGCCCCGAAAATTGCCTTTTTCGCGGCGTACCCGCAGTCCCAATTGCTCAACAGCGGCCTCCAAGTCTTTTATGATCAATCCGATTTTCATACAGCAAACCTAAAACGAGATACCTAGTCGCACGGAATGTTGTTTACCCACGAAATCAAAATCGTCGCCCGTCAGATCGCCCATATCGGAATACCATTTTTGCCACCGATAGCCATACCCGATACTGACTCCAAATCGATCGGTTACGAGTCCTGAAGTCCAATCTACATCCAATCTGAGAATAGCAGAGGTGTCTGTGTCGAATCCGAAGGAACGTGATGCGATGCCGTAATAGGCCAAACCGCGCGCAGACATGACACCTTTTAACATGGCCGAGGACGCTCCAATTCCAGTGCCGGCTGCCAAAACCGTGTATTCGAATGCGTCAATTTCCACCCCTTGCTTGGTTCTTTTGATTCGGCGGTAATTGCTTTCCAATCCAACGGGAAAGAAAACATCCACGTTGCTATCCTTTGCGGTTCCCAAGAATCGAAAAGGCATCCAACCGGAAAGCGAAAAATCAGTCAACTCCAACTTGTCATCGTCAGCGATCGTTTGCGATCCCCGAACATAAGCCAAAATCAAGGATTGGCGGCTGTAAAACAGCCCATAGGCCATTTCATCGAAAGCAAATACGACCTCAGAAGGCGCTGAACCATCGAAACGAAAGTCAATGCCGACAGCCGTCAGACCCGCCGAACTGTTGGTACTACCTTTACCCTTAGAAGAGACTTGCGCCGCACAAGGAATGACTAGCACAGTCAATAAAACTCCCAAGACCAACTTACGCATCCACATACCCATTTTCTTTTTATGAAATGGAGACATTATCGAACCCAATCAGATTTTACAAGGCCATAAGATTCGCCTCAAGCGGATTTCTCATCCTCACTTGGGGCAACATTTGCGTCTTTTGGAGCTGATACGTTTTCTTGCGGTGGTTTGGCTTTGGAAAGCGCACTTTGCGAAAAATCGTACTTTTCAAGTCTGTGACGGCTTGGCGGAGAAGTCGATTTGTCTAGGGCTTTCGGATCAGGTTTGGCAGGCTTCGAAGCAACAGGTGAAACCGTTTCTGAAATCTCCGTTTCGTCAACTGCTTTAGCCTTTTTCGCTGTTTTGGTGGCAGGAGCCTTCCGAGCTTTGGGTTTGGTGGCCTTGATCGGTGCTTTTGTTGTTTCGTCTGATACCGTTTCAACCGAAGTTGTTGGTGACGCGTCACTGTTCACGTTGGATTCCGAGGTCATCTCTACCGGCTTTGCGGCTTCACGTTTCTCTTGTGAAACAATGTTGACCGGGCCGTTATCGGCGACCTTTTTTAGCGCGTCTTCATTTTCTCTGGGGCTGCGGCCCTTCGATTCGCTTTTGGTACCGTCGCGACCTTTTTCCTCCCGGTTTCGGTCATCACGGCCTCTTTCATCCCGGTTGCTGTCATTGCGACCTCTTTCATCCCGACCACGGCGTTCTGAACCGCCGCCATCCTGTTCCGTCGAACCGCGATTATCCCGACCGTCTTGTCCTCGGCCTCCACGGCCCCGACTATCACGGCCTTGACCCTCACGGCTTTTGCCCCCTCCAAAGGGTTGCATTCGATCTTCGCGCTCGGCGGCATCTCTTGCCTCGGATTCCGAATCGCGTGCCCCGCGCCCACGTGATCCAGAAGATCGAGAACCCGAGTCTTCCTTGGAGTCTCTGAAATTGGGTTTAGCATCACGAGAGTCACTCCTTCTATCATCCCTTCTATCACTCCTTCTATCATCCCTTCTGTCTGAGTGATCCGATTTGGAGCGGGAATCCCCCTGGAAACTGCCCGTTTTATTCCCGTCCGCTTTTGGGCCTGAAGGACCTTTTGTGGCCGCCGGTTTGACTTCCGATTTCGGGATTTCCTTTAGCTTTGGAAGGCTCGTAATGTCCTGGTTGCTCTTTGATTCGAGGAAGCGGAAAGCCATCGGGTCCATGGCGGCCTCTTCTACAACTTCGACGCGAACGCCATAGGATAAATACCACCCTACCTTCTTAAAAAAGCCGCTGTTTATGTATGAGGCTGTAAATGGGTGTAGGACGAGCGCCACTTTGCCGGACCTACCCGAGGCTTTAAACTTCGAAAACCAAGATTCAAGTTCCTTTCGAAACTCTTTAGGGGAGCGTCTTGGAATAGACCCCCGGGAAAACTGAGAACTGGAAGAATGGTCAATCCCAGGGCGCGACGCCCCCTCGGTACCTTCTTCGAATGAAAACGTCTTAGTAATGCTCGGGCGAAGTCGTTGCCGAGTGATCTGGATGAGCCCAAAATCGCTCATGGTCAGCACTTTGGTTACAGCCCTATCCTTCCGGAATTCCGTTTTAAGCGTTTCGTAAACTTTCCGTCGATTTCTTTCATTGCGCATGTCGATAAAGTCGACCACAATGATGCCCCCTAAATCTCGCAGACGAACCTGCTTGGCTAAGATCTTAGCTGCCTCAGTGTTGATTCGAACCGAGTTTTCTTCCTGAGACAGACCCCGGCCGGCGCGACCTGAGTTGACGTCAATGACGTGCATCGCTTCGGTCGTCTCGATAAATAAATAGCCCCCGGAAGGCATATTGACCCGACTGTCAAAAGCTTCTTCCACCGCCTGGGCGATGCCAGCTTTCTCAAATATGGGTTCCGTGCCCTGATGAAATTTGACATCAGCCACCATGTCCGGGGCAATGGCCTGTACATACCCTTTAATATTGCGGTACAACCGTTGATCGTCTAACACAATCCGGTCGTAATCGTCAGTGAACAAGTCCCGCATAATAGATGAGACCATGTTCACATCTTCGTGAACCACGATAGGGGCCTTCGGCCCCGGAAGAAGCTTTTCTTCGAGCTTTTTCCACTTCTCGATCAGGAGATTTAAATCAGTATCCAGCACTTTCGCACTTCTTCCGTCGGCTACCGTCCGGACAATCACACCAAATCCTTCAGGCAGCAGGCTCCGAGCCAAGGCGCGTAGGCGGCGGCGTTCCTTGAAAGACAATATTTTCTTGGAAACCGCCACATAGTTGGCCATGGGAACCAAGACCAAAAATCTTCCCGCCAAGGAAATGTCCGTAGTAATCCGGCTTCCCTTGTTGGCAATCGGTTCTTTGCTGATCTTAACGAGGATCAGCTGATCCTTCTTCAGGATGGTCGTTGGGTCTACATAGGGCGCATCATCGTGATCGTCCCGAGAGTCACGTCCGCCTTCATGTCGGCTGTGCTGACGTTGTTGTGCGGATTTGCGTTGGTCGCGTTTTCCGGCGTCAGCAATATGATGATGTTCAGAGTTGTCACCATCTCCGTCGTCATCATCTCCCCTATTTGCATGATGATCCACCGATGCATTGGGATGACGTCGTTTCTTTCTGATGGGCCGCGTACTGTAACTGGCTTTGAACTTACCAATGACAGGGCTGTCAGACTTAGCGTAAGAAAGCCAGTCTTCGACATTTTCGATCAAATCAGTAAAGTGCAAAAAAGCGTCTTGCTTTTGCCCAATATCTACGAATGCCGCTTGAATGCTCGGCATGATGCGCCGAATTCGACCCAGGAAAATATTCCCGATGGTGCGTTCGTGTTCTTGATTCTCGATGAAAAGCTCCGCCAGTTCACCATTTTCGACAATGGCGATTCGGGTCTGCTTTCCTTTGTTGACAATAATTTCTTTCGACATATACGATTGTCGGGAAAGAACGTCCTCGCATCTCGGTGCTCTGTACGGAGGGGGAAATAATCACTTGGCGGACCGATCCCAAGATGGTGGCCTAAGTTTAATTGATGGTTATGCGCGATCATGCGGCCATAACTCAATGGTAGACTATTCCAAGAAAGCGCCTGACTAACCAAAATCAACGCTCTTGAATCCCATTCCGGCGGCGCACTTCTATAGAAGGCCGTCCTAAAATACTTGATAGACTGTGAAAAGATGGAATTCACGTGCTGCAATCCGAATCCGGAAGGCGCAATGTGATTCCTGGTCTCCGTCCGACCCAAATAAATGCCCACGCGCAGCCACAATAGAATCAACATAACGAGTTCATACGCTTTGTTGGGAGGCTGTAAACGTGGAGTACTGTACTTCAATGGGTGATCAGCTACTTGCCGAACGGGGGTTTGTACTAGCTCAGTAATTCTGAAACCAGATTTTAATATCTCAAGGGTTATTCTCCGGCGGGTTCGAAATGATCCCTAACGACATATATTACAATGCTAAGAGTCTGCCTAATTTTAGATGATTTGATAATTTAGTTTGTACCCATGAGTCAAGAAAAAGCTACCGCCGCCGCGTCGGCAAAAGGACTGGAAGGCGTTATTGCACTGGAGTCATCTATTTGCGATATCGACGGCGCAAAAGGCGAACTCATTTACCGTGGTTACGATATCCGCGACTTGGCTCTAAACTGTACGTTCGAAGAAGTTTGTTATTTGCTCTGGAATGGTCAGTTGCCAGATCGCGTTCAGTTAGAGCACTTGAATCGTTCGTTAACGGCCGAGCGAATTTTGCCCCCAATGATTAAGGACGTATTGGCTATGACGCCCGAGGACGCTAATCCGATGGCGGCGCTTCGCACCGCCGTCTCCGCCCTCGCCCTCTTCGATGGGGAGGCCGAAGACATGTCGGCTGAAGCCAACTATCGCAAATCGGTCCGGTTAACGGCCCAAATTCCAACCATTCTCGCCCATTTCGACCGCGTCCGAAACGGATTGGCACCCGTTGTACCCCTTCGCGATGGCTCCATATCATCCAATTTTTTATACATGCTGCACGGGGAAGAACCTGGCGAAGCAGCAGAGAAAACATTTGATATGTGCCTGGTCCTACACGCCGAACACGGCCTCAATGCTTCCACTTTTGCTGGACGAGTAATCGGGGCAACGCTTTCAGACATTTACTCGTCGATTACCGGGGCTATTGGCGGCCTTAAAGGCCCCCTGCACGGTGGCGCCAACATCGAAGTCATGGAAATGCTTCAGGAAATCGATCGTACGGGAGCTGATCCCAAAGCCTGGGTATTGGACAAACTCCAGAAAAAAGAGCGCATCATGGGGCATGGCCATCGGGTTTACAAAACACTCGACCCCAGAGCCGCCATCCTTAGGGACATGCTAGCCAAGCTGTCCAAGGAGAGTGGCAACTCCAAATGGTTTGATATGAGCATGATCATATCGGAGACGGTCCTTAAAGAAAAGGGACTCCATGCCAACGTGGACTTCTTTTCTGCATCTGTTTACGGCACGTTGAACATCCCATCGGATTTATTTACGCCCATATTCGGCATGTCCCGGATTTCGGGATGGACAGCGCACTTAATGGAACAATGGAATGATAATCGATTGATCCGCCCCACCGCTGCCTACACGGGACCTCGCCATCTTAAAACGGGACGGAAGTAACGTGTTCAAAAGCGCAACCAGACCAATTGAGTCTTTCAACACAAATTTGATTAAAATTGCTCCTAAGTAAGGGCCTATTGGAAGCGCCACAATTCGTTCAGCAGTACATTGGTTTTTAACGGAACAGCTGTAAAAGTCTCTTTTAGGTCTCGTTCCAGGTCGGACTTTTGCAAATCATCGGTTTATACCGCTTTTATGAGTTTAAAAAATTCCCTTAGCTCCCCCGTCGGCAAAAAATTGATTACCGGCATTACGGGACTCGGCTTGGTCGTTTTTGTACTGTTGCACATGATTGGCAATCTCTCCATGTTCTCGGGTGACGATGCGTACAACGAATATGCCCAATTACTAGCCAGCTTTGGCCCCCTCCTTTATTTAATGGAGGCTGGACTTGTAGTCTTCTTTCTTTTTCACATCGTGAACGGCATTCAAATATGGGTCGGCTCCAAAAAAGCCCGCCGAATGGGTTACGACACGTATCGATCTGCCGGAAAGCCCAGTCAGCAAACGACGTCATCTCGAAGCATGATCGTTACGGGATTGGTTTTGGGTGTTTTTCTCGTGATTCATCTGGCTTCGTTTAAGTTTGGCCCTGGCGGCCCCGGAAACGCAGACCCTTCGTATGTGACTTCGGTAGCAGGGGAGGAAATGCGAGATCTGGCAAAGCTCGTACACCACAAATTTGCTTCGCCGATCTACGCATTTGGATACACGTTTGTCATGCTTCTGTTGGTATTGCACCTTCGCCACGGCGTTTGGAGCGCGTTTCAATCGCTGGGAGCAATGCGCCCTTCTCTTACCCCGATCGTTTACGGGCTGGGCGCCCTTCTTGGGTTAGCCATCGGACTCGGGTTTATCGCCTTACCGCTGGCCATTTATTTTAATGTTATTTGAGTTTGCGCAGACCAAAGCAACTCGGTATCAATCCTAAGATATTCTCAACATGAAATCTGTTCTCGATTCAAAAATCCCTAGCGGACCGCTGAAAGAAAAGTGGGACAACTATAAGAACGGGATCAAGTTGGTCAACCCGGCCAACAAACGGAAGCATACCGTATTGGTGGTTGGAACGGGATTGGCAGGCGGATCCGCAGCCGCAACGCTAGCCGAACTCGGATATAAAGTCAAGAGTTTCTGCATTCAAGACTCGCCCCGCCGCGCCCACTCGATTGCAGCCCAGGGCGGAATTAACGCCGCTAAAAACTATCCGAACGATGGCGACACCGTTTGGAGACTGTTCTATGACACCGTCAAAGGCGGCGATTACCGCTCCCGCGAGGCCAACGTCCATCGGCTCGCACAGATCTCAAACAATATTATCGACCAATGCGTCGCTCAAGGGGTACCTTTTGCGCGCGAGTATGGTGGACTATTGGACAATCGCTCATTCGGCGGCGCACAGGTCTCGCGAACGTTTTATGCGAGGGGGCAAACCGGACAGCAATTGCTCTTGGGCGCTTACCAGTCCATGAGTCGACAGATTGGATTGGGAAATATCGAAATGTTCGCCCGGCAGGAAATGTTGGACTTGGTGCTCGTCGATGGCAAAGCCCGCGGCATCATCACCCGAAATTTGGTTACGGGTGAAATCGAACGCCACTCCGGAGACGCCGTCCTGCTGTGTACCGGTGGGTACGGCAACGTGTATTACTTGAGCACTAACGCTAAAAACTCCAACGTTACTGCCGCTTGGCGCTGTCACAAACGGGGCGCGGCCTTTGCCAATCCCTGTTTCACCCAGATTCACCCGACGTGTATTCCGGTTTCTGGTGATTATCAATCAAAACTCACCCTCATGTCGGAAAGCCTCCGAAATGACGGCCGGGTGTGGGTCCCAAAAAAGCAGGGCGATACCCGCAAACCCAGAGACATCCCAGAAGCAGAACGGGACTACTACCTCGAACGGCGCTATCCCAGCTTCGGAAATCTCGTTCCCCGGGATGTGGCCTCTCGGAACGCCAAAAATGCGTGTGATGAAGGCAAAGGCGTCGGAGAAACTAAATTGGCCGTTTATCTGGACTTTGCGGAAGCCATAACCCGGTTAGGAAAAGACGCCATTGCGGCCCGATATGGCAATCTGTTCGAAATGTATGAGCGGATTACGGGTGAAAATCCCTACGAAACACCGATGCGCATGTACCCGGCTGTACACTACACCATGGGCGGGCTTTGGGTCGATTATGAACTTCAAAGCAACGTCGAGGGTCTATTCGTGCTCGGAGAAGCTAATTTCTCCGACCATGGAGCCAATCGTTTGGGCGCCTCTGCCCTGATGCAGGGTCTGGCGGACGGATATTTCGTGATCCCCTACACCCTTGGTAGTTATTTGGCCAGCAATGAGTTACAAAAAGTAGACGGCTCTCACGCTGCTTTTTCCGCCGCTGAATCGGATGCCAAGGCTCGTGTTGAAAAACTGCTTTCGATTCAAGGCACCAAAACGGTTACCGAGTACCATCGGGAACTCGGACGCATCATGTGGGACTACGTGGGCATGTCTCGAACGGAAGAGGGCCTCAAAAAGGCGATCGCGGAAATCACGGCGCTCCGAGAGGACTTCTGGAAGAATGTATTAGTCCCGGGCGAAAAGACGACCATGAATAAAAATCTCGAATTCGCGGGTAGGTTGGCCGATTTTCTTGAGCTCGGCGAACTAATGGCCCGAGATGCCCTTGAGCGCCAAGAGTCGTGTGGCGGTCACTTTCGGGAAGAATACCAGTCGGAAGACGGCGAAGCGATGCGCAATGACGATCTCTTTACCTACGTAGCGGCATGGGCCTATTCGGAGAATGGTCACACGCTCATCAAAGAGCCCCTGGAATACGAAAGCATAAAACTGACAACCCGAAGCTACAAATAGGCCCCGATTCTTGAATGAAGAATGGCCTCCTGATTGAAGTATGGCAGAAAGCATGAATATCAAATTGAAAGTATGGCGTCAGGCCGGTCCTAAAGCACAGGGTCGATTCGAAACGTACACCGTTCCAGATGCGAATCCACATATGTCGTTTTTGGAATTGTTAGATGTGCTGAACGAGCAATTGATCAAATCGGGCAAAGACCCAATTGAATTTGATCACGATTGTCGCGAAGGGATATGTGGCTCATGCGGCGTCGTGGTCGACGGAGTGGCCCACGGACCACAGCGCCGAACCGCTTGTTGCCAGCTGCACATGCGGCACTACAAAGATGGCGATACCATTGTGGTGGAACCGTGGCGGGCGGAAGCGTTTCCCATCATCAAAGATTTGGTTGTGGATCGGAGCGCATTTGACCGCATAATCGCAGCCGGTGGTTTTGTGAGCGTAAATGCAGGTTCGGCTCAAGACGCCAATTGCTTACCCATCGCCAAAACGGCCGCCGATTTAGCTATGGATTTTGCCGCGTGTATTGGTTGCGGGGCGTGTGTGGCTGCGTGTCCTAACGCCTCTGCGTCGCTTTTTACCGCTGCCAAGATTTCGCACCTCGCAATGCTACCCCAAGGCGCTCCTGAACGAAAATCCAGGGTCACCGCCATGGTCAATCAAATGGCAGAGGAAGGTTTTGGAGATTGTTCAAATCATGCCGAGTGCGAAGCGGTTTGCCCTAAAGGAATTTCCATCTCGACCATTGCTACGATGCGCCGAGAGTACTTCAAGGCAATGTTGGGCTAGTAGGCAACGGGCCAATAGTTGGCACCCGTTTACTATGCTCGGCCGTCGACTAAGCTTCAACCAACGATTTGACTATCGAGCTAAAGATCTTAGCGCCGTCCGTCCGACCCAGAATTGCTTCGGAAGCTCGTTCCGGATGAGGCATCATCCCAAGCACGTTTCCGCCCTCATTTAATATCCCCGCTATTCCCCGGGAGGCCCCGTTGGGATTAGACGCGGCCGTAATAGCACCCGCTGCATCGCAGTATTTGAATGCGACCTGGCCCTCTCCTTCGAGACGGTCCAGAACGGGCTCACTGGCAAAGAAATTGCCTTCCCCGTGTGCAATAGGAACCCGGATAATTTCGCCCAGAGCGAGGTCATTCGTAAAAAGGCTGCTTGAATTCTCGGTCCGTAGCAACACATCCTTGCACGTGAATCGGAGAGATTCATTGCGCATCAGCGCGCCTGGCAGCAATCCAGACTCACACAATATCTGAAACCCATTACAAATTCCGAGAACCGCCCCACCGGCATTGGCAAACCGCACCACGTCTTTCATTATGGGCGAAAAACGGGCTATAGCACCGCTTCTGAGGTAATCTCCATACGAAAAACCGCCTGGAATGATTACAAAATCGACATCACCCAGATCCGATTCTTTATGCCATATGAACCGTGCATCTTGCCCGAACACGTGTTTGGTAACATGGTATGCATCATGGTCACAATTGGACCCTGGAAACACGATGACTCCGAAGCGTATCGACATAAAAAAATCGAACAGATAGTAGAAAGATGAGTACCCCTCAATATACGTATCGTCAGGGGTAATCGCTTCTTCAGGTAATCTATCCGGTCGTGGCAACAAGATGATTCACTAAGAGTTTGCGGGCAGTATCATTTTACCGTCTCTCGACACAACATCGAGGCCGGTAGAAACGTTAACCACTTCCGGACTCAACGATCTTCCCGAACCCATATCCTTTTTTTCGCTGCCAGTAGCATGATCCCGAAGGAGTTATTTCGCAAAATTCGCCAGATAGAAATTCGCACTAAGGGCTTGGTGCGCAATATTTTTGGGGGCGAGTACCATTCGGCGTTTAAAGGAACGGGAATGGAGTTTGCCGAAGTCAGACCTTACCAATTTGGGGATGATATTCGAAGTATTGATTGGAACGTTTCGGCCCGCTACGACGAGACCTTTATTAAGGTATTTGAAGAAGAACGAGAGCAAACGGTAATTTTGGCAGTGGACATCTCGGGTTCGGAGGATTTTGCCTCGGTCGGTCAGTATAAAAGAGAAATGGCGGCTGAAATTTGCGCTGTGGTGGCTTTTAGCGCGATTCAAAACAATGACAAAGTCGGACTTCTCTTGTTTTCGGACCAAGTCGAATTGTTCGTTCCACCCAAGAAAGGGAAGAAACATGTTCTTCGGTTGATAAGAGACCTTTTTGCGCACGAGAAAAAGTCTACCGGCACGAATATCAAAGTGGCCCTCGACCATCTGGTCCGCGTATTGCATCGACGCTCGATCGTTTTGATGCTTAGCGATTTTATGGATGCTGACTATGAATCTGCGCTTAGAGCCGTCGCCAGAAGGCACGATACGATTGCAGTGCATATGGTCGACCCGGTTGAAATGGAATTGCCAGACGTTGGGTTGCTCGAAGTAACCGATGCCGAAACCGGCCAGCAGGTGCTGGTTGATACTTCAAATGATGAAGTTCGACAATTGTACGCTGAGCAAGCAACCGCCCGAGAACAACAAGTCGAATTGATGTTTCGGCGTTTGCGGGTAGATCGGGTTCCCATCCACACGGACCAAGGTTACGTTGATCCTTTGATCCATTTTTTCCGAAAACGCAATAAAATGGGTTGAAAACGTTTTTTGGACATATCGTTTTTATTGCGCTCGTGATGGTGGCGCCCAGCCACGGACAACGGATCGAAGCCTTTTTTTCGGCGGATTCAGTTACCGTTGGGGACCGGTTTCAACTCACCATGATCGTTGGACATGATGGCACGCGAAGTGCACTTTTCCCCCACTCCTTACTTCCCGACTCTTTGAAGCTGGCTAATGCTCCGTTTACGCTCGGCGACTTTGAGATTTTGTCGGTTCTTGGACAAGGGGGCCGACCCTATGACAACGGAGGCAGGATTGACTCCGTAATTTATGAAGTGACCACTTTTGCACTGGATTCCGCTCGGGTGGGGGGGATTCCGTTTGGATTATCAACCGAAACCGACACTTTGTTTGGCATGTCGGCTGCTTTGACCCTTCAGATTGGCTCCCTCGTTCCCGAGGACGCTACTGAAATAAAAGATTTAATGCCTCTGGCCGAGTTTAAGAAGTCGTGGTGGCCCTGGATTCTCGGTGGATTGGCTCTGTTAGCCATAGCCGGGTTTCTGTGGTGGTGGCGCAAGCGTCAGAACCAAGTGCCCGACGATGCCCCTGCAGTTTCGGAGGCTACGCCGCCTTACGACGAAGCCTTATCGCGACTAATGCAATTGGAGCAGTTCGACCTCAACGACCCCGCTGCAGTCAAGCCTTTTTACGTCGAACTCACCGATATTCTTAGAACGTATGTTGGTCGCCGGATTCACGTCCCAGCTCTCGAATCAACGACCAGGGAATTGCTGGATCGTTTAAAAGCTTCTTCGGAGGGGAGACATGTCCCTTCAGAGGTCATTGCTGAAATTGACGACGTTCTCTCACACGCTGATCTTGTAAAATTTGCTGATCTCAGGCCCATTCTAGAGCAAACAAAAGCCATGGTAACCGAGACGCGGGAAGCCATCGATGGCACGGAATCGGCTTTTAGAAAGAGAGAGGAAATCCGGCGCTTTGAAGAAGCGGAGCGGACGAGGGCTGCGCAGTATGCGCCCCGAGAGGCCGTGCCACAAGAAGAGGAGGATCGATCATGACCTTTGCGCAACCGTATTGGCTGATTCTCTTGATTTTTATTCCGCTGGTGGGCTGGAGTTCGTGGCGAACGGCTTCCTCTCGCGCAGGCATGCGTTTCAGCTTTACGAAAGCGATAGGGGACACACGCTCAACGTGGAAAACGAAACTGCGTTGGTTGCCTTCGCTTCTGCGTGTCTCCGGACTAACATTAGCCATTTTGGCGATGGCCCGCCCCCAAAACCTCAATGTCATTCAGGAGCGATTTGCCGAAGGCGTCGACATCATGATGGTGTTGGACACGTCGACGTCGATGCGAGCAGAGGATTTTCGACCCAACCGATTTGAAGCCGCTAAGGCAGTAGGCGCTGAATTTATACAAGGCCGAACTTCCGATCGGGTTGGACTCATAGTGTTTGCCGCCAACGCGTACACACAGGCCCCCTTGACCCTTGATTATGCCTTTTTGACGCAAATGTTGGCTGAAGTCGAAGTAGGGGTGATAGAAGATGGCACCGCGATCGGGACTGCTTTGGCCATGGCCGTGAATCGCCTCAAGGATACCGAAGCCAAAAGCAAAGTTGTAATTTTACTAACCGACGGCCAAAACAATCGGGGTGAATTGAGCCCTGAAACCGCCGCCGAAGTGGCCAAAACCCTGGGAGTTCGCGTTTATTCCATCGGTGTCGGTCAATACGGAGAAGCGCCCTTCGTCGTAGATCATCCATTTGCAGGACGCCAGCGCCGAATGGTCCCGGTAGAGATTGACGAGGAAATGTTGCAAGCCGTTGCTGATATGACCGGCGGTAAATATTTCAGAGCAACCAATAATCGAGCCCTCCAAGATATTTACGTACAGATAGGGGAGCTAGAAAAAACGAAAATCGAAGAGCGCGTTTATACCGATTTTGAAGAACAGTTTCCGATGTTTTTATTTCCGGGTTTAGGCCTCCTTTTCCTTGAAGTGCTGCTTGCTTCCACCCTTTTTAGGCGGTTTCCATAATGGCGTGGCTTAATCCAATATATTTCTGGACACTGGTATTCGTTCCGGTTGCGATCGGCCTCTTTTTCCTAGCCGCCTGGCGCCGCACGATTCTGGCTAACCGGTTTGGGGACAAGGAGTTAGTGGCGAGACTGACGGCTTCTATCAGTAAAAGGCGTCGTCGCTGGAAGGCGGCCTTTCGGGTGAGTGGCCTATTAATGTTAGCGCTCGCGCTCATTGGTCCCCGATTTGGGACTCAACTTCGAGAAGTGAAACGGGAAGGCATCGACCTGGTCATAGCCCTTGACGTTTCCGCTTCCATGATGGCAGAAGATATTGCTCCAAACCGTCTGTCCCGGGCTAAAAACGAAATAAAAAACCTGGTAGGGGAGCTTAAAGGCGATCGAATAAGTCTCGTCACTTTTGCCGGAGATGCTTTTATTCAGTGTCCTTTGACAACAGATTACGGAGCACTACGACTTTTTCTAGATGTGGCCGATCCCTCTTTGATTCCGACGCCAGGAACTGACTTTGGAGCCGCATTAAAAATGGCCATTCAGGCATTTGAAGCACCTTCTGGAGATCCAAACACCGAGGAGAGAACCAAGGCCGTCCTTTTTGTTTCTGATGGCGAAAACCATGTGGCTGATCTTGAAGCCATAGTCGAAGAAGCGAGGCAGGCCAATATCGTTCTGTATTCGGCCGGTGTAGGAGAATTGGAAGGAGCTCCCATTCCCGAATATCGCAATGGCCGAATAGAGGACTATAAAAAGGATCGGGCGGGCGCGGTGGTTACAACCAAACTGGAAGAATCGGTCCTGCAAGATCTAGCACGAAACGGATCTTACTTTAGAATTGCCAAGACTTCGAGCTCCCTTCCACGAATCACTTCGGCCTTGTCACAGCTCGATAAAACATCCTACGGTGCTGAAGAGTTTGAAGAGTATGAAGAACGTTATCAATGGCCTTTACTGCTGGGACTGATATTATTATTCGTTGAATGGTCAATTCCCATTCGATTACGTACCAAATCGGAGCCATCGCACGTTACTCAAGTATAATAGAAACCTATTTCCCGCTATCAACGGTAAAAAGAAGATTCCCATTTTGGATTTGTTATGATTCGCTCAATCTGTTATATGCTTTTTGCTACGCTCCTTTTCGGTCCCGGCGACGGAAAGAAAAAGGGTAGAAAAGGCAATGCGCTGTATGCCCAAGAGCAATATGCCGAGGCCGCTGCGGAATTTAGACTCGGAGTATCGGCCGTATCCGAAGAGGGGCCTGGACCCGTGTATTCGGGCTTGCTCAATAATCTGGGGGCCTCATTGTATCGAACCGGGGATACCGAACAAGCGGGGATAGCCTTTTCTGGCGCCGCCCAAATGGCAAACACCCCTGCAGACCTGGTTCGGGCTAGTTACAACGCTGGAAACGCCGCTGCGACCGGAAAACAACTAGAACAAGCGCTGGCCCATTACAGAAGAGCCTTGCTGTCTGATCCTTCCAATGCCGATGCCAAATTCAACTATGAGTTTGTAAAGCGTCAGTTGGACGAACAGCAAAAGCAGGATCAGGAGCAAGACAAACAAAATCAGGACGAGAATAAAGAGAACGAAGAACAACAAGACGGCGATCAAAAGCAGGAGAATGATCAAGAGAATCAAGATCAAAAGCAGGATCAGAAGGATTCCGGGGAACAGAATCAAGAACAACAAGAGCAGCAACAGCAAGATCAACAGGACCCAACTAAAATGAGTCAACAGGAGGCTGAAAGGATATTAGACGCCCTCCAAAATGAAGAAGAACAATTGTTGCGTCAAGTCCAGAAGTTAAAGTCACGCCCGCGACGGGTAGAAAAAGATTGGTAATGAGGGAGCGATTTTTTCGGATAATAGGGGCTCTATGGTTGAGTACCCTCGTGAGTGCTTCGTTGTCAACGGCCCAAACCGTCAACGTCGACGCATCTGTAAATGCTAAGTCCATTGGCACCGAGGAAACGGTTGCGTATACGATAAACGTAAGTGGCTCCGACGGAACCGACCTATTGGTACCTCCTGCGCCCAATGCGGAAGGTTTAACGCTTATTCAGTCGCTACCCAGTACACAAAGGAGTGTGTCGATTGTTAACGGCCAGATGTCTCAGAGCTTTGGATTCACGTGGATTTTCCGGCCTACTCGAGAAGGGAATGCCACTATTGCAGCAACCACGGTAAAAGTTGGCAATAGGGAGTTCCATACGGGTCCTATTTCGGTAACTGTCGTTCCCCAAGCGCAACGGCCCCCTCCCCGTCGTCAAGTCGATCCTTTCAGTTCGCTTTTTGGAAATCAGGTCGATCAAGCACCAGAAGCACCTGCTGCTCCTAGCAACACCGATTTGTTTATTCGCGCCATACCAACCGCGCGGTCGGCCTACCAGGGCGAACAAGTCATCATTGAGTACCAGCTTTATTTTAGAGAAGGCATTCAGCTCAGGCAAAGCCGCCTCACGGATAGCTGGGACGCTGAGGGATTTTGGCGGGAAGAGTTGGACGTCGAGACCAGGCCAGTTCCAAGGATCGTTGTTGAAAATGGCCTCCGATATAATACCATTGTTTTAAAAAGAGCCGCTGTATTTCCAACCCGGGCTGGCGCAATGAGCGTTGACCCATTAAAAATCGAAAGCGAGGCCATGTTACCGTTTGGTAATCGGGATCCATTCCAGTCCATGTTTTCGCTTCGCAATCGATTTTCTCAAGTGCAACTGGCGTCTTCGAAGGTAACGATTGAGGCTCAGGCGTTACCTGGAAATGCGCCCGTTAGCTTTGACGGCGCCGTTGGTCGGTATGCGATGACCGTCACGACCGACCGAACCAATCTCAAAGTGGGCGAATCGATCCAGTTGACCATCTCGATTGCCGGAAAGGGAAACCTAGCCACGTTGAGCTCTCCAAAATTTGAGGTCCCCAATTCATTTGACCTCTACGATCCAGAGATCTCGTCACTTCTTGACCGATCCGGAAGAGAACTGACTGGAAGTAAGACTTTTCGGTATGTGCTGATCCCTCGATCAAACGGTTCGTTTGAAATCCCGCCAATAGAATTCAGCTATTTCGATACCAACTCCAAATCGTATAAAACCTCTAAGACAGACGCTACCCCGATTACTGTTTCCGGCACCGCAACGACTCCAGATGTGGTTGTAGCAACGACAAATGGTATGCCCGTCGATGATTTTGCACCGTTGTTTACTTCCTCTTCAGTCTGGAAACAGGCGAACCCTGCGTCTTTACACGATCGGGCATGGGTATATTTCTTACTCATTTTCCCTTCAATGGTGTTACTTGCCACCGTTGTCATTAAAAAACGGCGTGACAAGTTTAGCCACAATGTCTCTTGGGCACGTAGTCAACGGGCCCATCCATTGAGCAAGAAACATTTAAAGCAGGCCACCGCCCTTTTGGCTTCGGGTGATATCTCAGGATACTATGAGGAATTGGAACGTGCGGTTTTAGGTTTTGTCGGCAACAGACTAAACATTGCCGAACGAGGATTAACCAGAGAAAGATTGGACGGCATGTTAGCCAACGAAGGTGTCGACGTGGAACTTCGCAATCGTCTTCGGAATCTGTTGGATTCGTGCGATATGGGCCGTTTTGCTCCATCTTCCGTGACGCCGGAAAACATGGAACTGGCGCTAGACGAAGCATCGTCCATCATCCCGGATATAGATGAACAAACGGCCATGGAGAGCTAATGGCTAAATTCGGTGTCCTTTTTCTACTATTCTGGGCTTTGCTAGCCCCAGCCGGTTCCGTTAGTTTTCAACAGGAGGGCAGCACAATGTTGCTTGAAGCAGCCGTTCAGTCGTTTGACGAGGGCAATGTGCAGCTCCTTAATGGCCAGTTTTCGGCCGCCCTCGAGTTATATACTCAGGCAGATCAGGGCGGGTGGGCATCCGCGGAGCTCTACTACAATATGAGTTTAGCGTATCACCGCCTGAATAAAGCCGGACTTGCGGTCCTTTATTTGGAAAAAGCCAAGAGGCTCTCTCCGTCCGATGTAAAAGTATTGCATGCCCTCAGTGTAGCCAACCATCGTCAAGCGGATCGTTTTTCTCAGCTACCAGATCCTTTCTGGCAAAAAATCCGCCTTTGGTTGGTCAATCGAATCTCTGTTTTTGTTGCTTTTGGAATCGGGCTGAGCATGTGGATTGGATTGATTGGGCTAATTATTGGAAAGATGTTATTCGGCCTTCGCGGCGATTGGTGGAGACGGGCCCGAATCCTGACGGGCTCTTTTGCTTTTTGCTTGATTTTCTATGCATTGACCACTTCAGCTTGGCCTCCGATAGAGGAAAAAGCCGTCATCCTTTCACCCGAAGCCGGGCTTCACGAACTGGCCGACAATACGTCCAAAGAAATCTTGCGTATCCACGAAGGATTGGTCATTACGGTAAAGAATCGGTCGGGAGACTGGGCCTTCGTCGAAGTCTCCAATGGCTCAAAAGGATGGGTTTCGACCTCGTTGTTTGAAACGATCTAAGCTTTTATTTAAGAAAAACGGAGCTGTTCAACCACGAAACCAGTAACATTTTAAGCCTCTTTTCCCACACACATAGTCCGCTGAGTTTCCATTCGTTATCTTTGAAACCCGGATTTTCTTACGCAAACGCACCTAGGCACCTAGGTACCTAGCGTCAATCTCCAATTTGATGCTGGAATCCCTTTCAAACCCGAACGACCCACTTTGGAACCTCACGTACTCAATAGATCGCGCAAGACCGGCTGGATAGAAGTCGTTTGTGGATCGATGTTTAGTGGGAAAACCGAAGAACTCATTCGGCGCATGAAGCGTGCCCGAATAGCGCGTCAACGAATCGAGATTTTCAAACCGGCACTGGATACGCGCTTTAGTGGAGTTGAAGTGGTTTCGCACGACGAGTCCGCATTGCAATCAACTCCCGTTGCTGCCGCGTCTCAGATTCTGCTGTTGGCCATGGATGCCCAGGTTGTAGGTATTGACGAGGCTCAATTTTTCGATTCAGATCTGATCCACGTGTGTCAGGAATTGGCCAAGATGGGCAAGCGAGTCATCGTCTGTGGCCTCGACCAAGATTACCTCTGTCAACCGTTTGAACCGGTACCAAGCATTATGGCTATTGCCGAGTTTGTGACCAAACTTCACGCCATTTGCGTGGTTTGTGGCGCCCCGGCCAACCATTCCCAGCGATTGGTCAAAGGACAGGGACGCGTATTGCTCGGCGCCACGGAGTCTTATGAACCACGTTGTCGCGAGTGTTTTGATCTGAAATTATCTTCGCAAGAAGCTTAAGGCCCTTCGGTTTAAATCCGTAGCCAATGACTGCGACGGCGGTCTGCCCATCAACCGGGAAATTACTCCTTCGACTTAGCACGCATGCGGAAAAGGCTTTCGTCAATCACAAAAAGAATCGCACCCAATGCCGTAAAAGCCAACACGGCGGGGATGGGTTGCCAGATGACGAGACCCCCGAGTCCACCCAATGCCCCGCCCAAGTACTTTATATAGTTGAGCTGTTCGTTACTGGAGTTCTTGATGAGATCCTCCAGTTTACCCTCGTCGTAGGCCATCATATTGCTCATGACCATTTCATACACGTCGAGATTTTCAACAAAGCCCAAGACCACCGCAGTCGCCATATTTTCGATGTCTTCGGATCTGGCTTCAATTTTTTCCGGGATTTTGTCGAGCAAGACATCGATTTGGTCCAGAATGACATCCAATTGGGTTGGAATTTGGTGAATGGCCTTGTCGATCCGGGCTTTAAAATCGTCCTCATTCAAATAGCGGTACGCCTTGAGGGCCATTCCTCCGAGCCCGGCCCCCACATATGCTTCTATCTTACCCACTACGAACTCGACTATCCGTGAGCGTACTTCTTCCGAAGTGAGGACCGTCTGTACATAGTCAGCTGTTAAAACCTTTAATTCGGCCCGAAAAGATTCGTCCTCCAGCACCCCTCGCGTAACCGACATGGCTAGCTCCCGGTACTTTGGAATGATTTCGTTCTCTTCGATCTTTTGTTTGATGATCTTTTCGTTGATGAGCTCTTCGCTTACGGCGGTAGCCAGTCGATAAATGACCCGTTCGCGCTGCGCCGGAATCAAGCCCTGGCCAAACAACGGACGTTGTTTTCGGGGGTTGAAAAGCATGGTAATAGCCACCCAATTCGTCAGAAATCCGATCAATCCACTAACCGAAAGGATCCTCAACAAGCCGTCCAAAGCGAAAGCATTTCCTAATACCGAGACCGACATTCCTTCGAAATCCCACAAAAACGACCCCACGAATAAGAGCAATAGAAACCAAGGGATTGCCCGGAGGAAGGGTAGTAGAGATGCGTGCCCACCTTCCATTCGAATGGGTTCTCTATTGTCTTTATCTTTTGGACTGGACTCCGGAAGATGGGCTTTGATGTATTTCGTGATGAGGAGCCGAAAGTCCTCCGCTCGCGCCCGCGTCATTCGCTTGGCCTGGGCCACGCTTACTTCCTGATTGGGAGCGTCTGCATCCGAAGATGATTTGTCCGAAAATGTAGATTCGTTTGAATCGTCTAAATCGATTTCGGTACCCGGAACGGTGGTTTCTTTCGCCATCAAACAATTGAAATTAAAAGATCAGTACAATCCTATTCCGACGAAGAAAAGCCAAGTCGGGTTGCATTCGCTTGCATCCCAGTAATAACGTTGGCAATGTGCTGGTTAAGATCCAACCCTAAATTTTCGGCGCCATTTCGAATATCTTCTCGGCTGACAGCGGCGGCAAATGCTTTGTCTTTCAATTTTTTGGTCACCGAGTTCGCCATCATACCCTCTAGGCGTGTAGGGCGGACATAAGCGACCGCCATAATAAATCCAGCCAACTCATCAACCGCAAAAAGCGTTTTGGCTAGTTTTGACACTCTTGGCGTGTTGGTATGGTTGCCATGACCCATGATGGCCTCCAGAACGTCTTCGCCATATCCTTTCTCCCGAAGCATTTGAACGCCCACGTAGGGGTGCTCATCTAGAGATTGATGCCGTTCATAATCAATATCATGAAGTAAACCAGCTGTCCGCCAGGTTTCTTCGTTTTCCCCGAACGATTTGGCATAAAAAGCCATGGCTGCTTCTACCGCATAACCATGCTTTCGCAGACTATCCGTTTGCGTCCATTCATGAAATAATTCGAGCGACTCCTTGTAAGACGGCATAGACCTCCTAAATAGCTAAAACAGATCGACTAACTTCATCTCTCCCAAGTACTTCCCGGGATTAGCTTTAAAGTCGGCTAGCAGCGCATTGATGCCCGTTAAGGTCGAATCCATTTTGTGATACATCGAGGGATCGTTTACCAATTTCCCAAGCGTCCCCTGACCTTCATTAATTTTATTAAGTAGTTCGGTTAGTCCTCGACTTGCATCCCCCAAACTAATCAGTTCTTTGTCCAACGTGGCCATCGTGACAGACAAATCTGAAATCAATTTGGTCACTGAGGGCCCATTTTCAGCAGAAAGCGTTTTGATAGATCCGGTGGCATCCTCAACGTTTCGAAGAATCGAACTTATTCTGGTACGCTCTTCGGTCAAAAGGCGCTCAAGTTGAGCCACGCTGCCCCTTACGGAAGCCAAAGAGGAGCGCAAATCGGAATTTGGCTCTGACAGCATCGTTCCGGTCTCGGACAAAACCTGATCCAATCCACTCAGAACATCGTCAAATTTTTGAACCATGGCCGGGGCGCGAGCGGTCAAATCGCCAAATAGATCGTTTCCTTCACCTGCGCCAACGAGGCCACCTTCCGGGATCGGAGCAGCATCACGTGGGCCTAAAAATAGGTCCATACGAACGGCGCCCAAAGCGTCAATTCCGGAGACCACGGCATAGGACCCTTCCGTCACAATAATTTTTCGGTCTACGTGGAATTGGACTTCCACCTTGCCGGTTTCGTCTGAAATGCCGACCGCATTCACACTACCCACGCTGACGCCATGGACGCGAACCAGATTGCCCGCGATGAGTCCAGCGGCGTTGTCAAACTCGGCCGTTAGGCTATAAGTGGTTTGGAACAGGGGTAAATCTTCGAAATACCGTACGCCGAAAATGAAAATTGTAATCGCTACAACGATCGTAATTCCGACTTTTAGTTCGTTTGATATTTTCACGCCAATAGTTGAGTTATTATGAGCTTCATTTTCCGATCAAATATTCGTTGGCTTTAACAAAACTGCGAAGTATTTGATCGTCGCTTCGATGTAATTCATCAATGGTGCCGGCCCAATGAATGCGACCTTCGTGCACCAAAGCGGCTTTGTCTGCAATATTTAGCACTGAATGCATATCGTGCGTGACCACAATGCTTGTCACATTTAGTTGGTCCGCAAGATTTTGAATCAGTTCGTCTATCGTATTCGATGTTTCAGGATCCAAACCACTTGTTGGTTCATCATATAAGATGTACCGCGGTTTGAGGGCCACAGCTCGTGCCAGCGCAACCCTTTTTTGCATGCCTCCGGACAGCTCCGCCGGCATTTTGGTGCCTACCCCAGGAAGTTCGACCATGTTAAGGCACCCTAACACCACGTTTTCAATCTCTTTTTCAGACATCGTAGTGAATGTTCTAAGCGGAAATGCCACGTTGTCGAACGAGCTCATCGAGTCAAAAAGTGCCCCGCCCTGAAACAAGACCCCAAAATTCTGACGAATCCTTCGCAGATCCGCGTAAGAAACGGAATTGATATCCGTCCCATCAACGGTAATTTTGCCGGAGTCCGGTTGTAAGAGCCCAATGATATGCTTCATCAGTACGCTCTTTCCAGAACCAGATCGTCCAATAATGGCCAACGTTTCGCCTTCCATGATCTCCAAGTCGATCCCGTTCAGGACGGATTTGCCGCCGAAACTCTTATACAAATTTTGGACGCTAATCATGTTATAAAAGGGTCGCGGCTAAAATTAAATCGGCAAAGAGGAGTAAGACACAGCTAGCAACAGCAGCTTCCGTCGTAGCTTTTCCTACTCCTTCGGCTCCTCCACGTGTGTAATAACCTTTGAAACACGAAACAGAGGTGATAATAAAGCCGAAAACCAAGCACTTGATCAACCCAAAAATGGGATCAAATGGTTGAAAAAACTCTCTGGCACCGTCTACAAATACCCCCATGGGAACGAATCCACCAAAGTGACCAACCAACATCCCACCCCCGATTCCCACGAAACAGGCAGCCACATACAAGACTGGAAACATCACGATGCCGGCCAAAACCCTTGGGACTATCAAGTATCCAATTGAATTAAGGCCCATGGCTTCAAGCGCGTCAATTTGCTCCGTAACCCGCATCGTACCCAGTTCAGCTGCGATGCGCGCACCCACTCGTCCAGCCAAAATAAAGCCCGTAACCACCGCCCCAAGTTCTAAAACCATGGAGGGTACTACGATAGATCCAATAATGCTTTTGGGAATAAGGGGACTCACCAATTGGTAGGACGTTTGGACCGTGGTAACTGCGCCCGAAAAAGCCGCTGCTAACATCACAATGGGCATGGAATCGATCCCGACGTGGATCATCTGCTCCCACAGGTTCTTCCGGTAGGTGTTAAATTCTGGAACAGCGCCAAACGCTTTGAACAGCAACTGGCTGTAACGGCCCAACGCCTGAATAGGGTCGAACAGTAAATTTTTAGCGTATTGAAGCAAAATGGCCGATCTGGAGGAAATTCCTGAATTTGAATTCTCACAAAGTACGATAGTCTACGTTATTGGTGCTGCTTCTTCCAAAAAAGGTACCGTGTTCATGTAACATCCTTTTTTGAAGGCTGCGTTAGGGCGTGTCACACCCTTGTCACCATCCGCCTCTATATTGTAAATATGTCAAAAGTGAAATCCATATTTGTCTGCCAGGAGTGCGGCCACGACTCTCCCCGGTGGATGGGCCAATGTCCAGCCTGTAACTCGTGGAATTCGCTAGTGGAAGAGCGCCAGCACTCCGTAAAGCATTCAGCCAGGCCAGTCGCATCAGCTACCCATTCGGGTCCCAAAGCGTTGACTATGGACGAGGTTCAGTCGGGTGCTGAAACCCGATTTGTTACTGGAAATGCAGAGTTGGACCGCGTTTTAGGCGGAGGAATCGTCCAAGGATCCGTTGTTTTGGTAGCCGGGGACCCGGGTATTGGGAAAAGCACGCTGATGACGGAATTGGGTGCGTTGGTGCCTGATTCAAAGGTCCTGTATGTAACGGGGGAAGAATCGCCGGGGCAAGTCAAAATGCGCGCCGAGCGAATGGGCGTGCGCTCCAGCAATTTTATGATGTTGGCGGAAACGGAGGTTGAATCCATTATTCGGTGTGTGTTGGATGAAAAGCCCACCTTAATGATTGTCGACTCGATTCAGACCATTTTCAGATCTGACCTTCAAAGCGCTCCTGGATCTGTGGCCCAGGTCCGCGAAAGCGCGGCCGCTCTCATTCAGCTGTCAAAATCGACCGGCACATCGACTTTTATAGTCGGGCACGTAACAAAAACGGGTTCTATTGCTGGCCCGCGGGTTTTAGAACACATGGTTGATACCGTGCTTTATCTTGAAGGAGATCGGCACCACACGTTTCGCATCCTTCGTGCTGTAAAAAACCGATTTGGATCCACCAACGAAATCGGGGTTTTCGAGATGCTATCAGGAGGGTTGACGCCTGTTGAAAATCCAAGTGAGTTGTTTATTTCGGATCGCAACGTTTTAACGTCCGGCTCAGTGGTTGTTTGCTCCATGGAAGGCACACGACCCATGCTCGCAGAAATCCAGGCGCTCGTAACCCCTACTTCCTATGCCAATCCACAAAGAACGGCCACCGGGTTTGATGCCAAACGTCTTCAGATGCTCTTGGCGGTTCTCGAAAAGCGTGTTGGATTGGGTCTTTCCAGCTGCGATGTGTTCGTAAATGTTACGGGGGGCCTTAGGCTTACTGAACCCGCCGCTGATCTTGCAATCGCAGCTGCCGTGACTTCTTCTTTCCGAGACATCCCCGTCCCCAGCCAGGCCATGATTTGCGGTGAAGTCGGTCTCGGTGGCGAAATTCGAGCCGTATCACAATTGGATTCTCGTTTGGCAGAAACATCGCGTTTGGGCTTTAATCAGGCTTTTATTCCCAAACGAGGTCATCGAGATACTTCGCCAAAAAATCTGACGTGTGTAATCCTTTCCGATCTTTCGGACATGATGGACAAGTTGTTTTAGGCTGAAGCTAATCCCCACGCGACCTGTTTTCCCAAAATGACTCTCTCGGCGCAAAACAAGTCTTTGACCCGCCTATCGTTTTGTCAGCGCTCTAACCGATCCATCAGATAGACCCACCAATACATCTGTCACCATATCGATGAATAGCCCGTGGTCGACCACACCAGGCGTGTGTAGTAACACCCGATTCACGTGCTCAGGATCGGTTATCTCGTCAAACATGGCATCCAAAATCCACAATCCTTGATCGCTCACAACCGGGCCATCTTTTTTCATCCCCATTCTGATTTCAGGACGAGCTCCGAGGGCCGCCAGTACGTTCATCACAGGCGTAGCCGCCATCGGAACGATTTCGACTGGAAGAGGCATGCGAGTGCCCAGTTTTTCTACCATTTTCCCTTCATCAACCAAGATGACAAATCGTTTGGCTTGGGCAGCCACGATTTTTTCCCGGGTCTGTGCGGCCCCTCTGCCTTTGATAACGATAAAATCCGCGTTGACCTCGTCGGCGCCGTCGAAGGCTAGGTCCAAAATGGGGTTTTGATCCAGCGACGTGAGCGGAATACCGCATTCTCTAGCCAATCGCTCGGAAGCAAAAGAGGTGGGTACACCACAGACCTGGAGGCCTTCCTGTCGAATACGTCGACCAAGGGCCTCAATGGCCATCGCAGCAGTAGAGCCCGTTCCAAGCCCCAATTTCATACCGGAGGTAATCATCGAAGCGACTTGTTCGCCTGCGGCCCGCTTGGCATCTTTTTGCAAATCCGGCATGGGAAGAAATGGAAATCGTTTTTTAGGGATTTCCCACAAACTACGTTAGAAACCCCAAAGATTTCGACTCCAATCCTAAGCCTTTGCCCCCTAAAACGAGCTATTCGTGCCTCAAAGAATCAATTGGAGCGAGTCGAGCCGCTTTCAACGCCGGATATCCACCAAAGATGAGCGCAATCATGGTAACGAGAATCACTGAAGCAATTGCCCATCCGGTTGGAAACACCGCCGTGATATCAAAATAGAAGGCCACACCATTTCCAACGGCTGCTCCAAGAAGAATACCTACGATTCCGCCCAACTGACAAAGGAAAAAGGCTTCAAAAAGAAATTGCCTCATGATATCCTTCTTGCGCGCTCCAACGGACTTTCTCACCCCGATTTCTCGCGTGCGCTCCGTTACGGACACCAACATGATATTCATGATTCCAATTCCGGCTGCTAGCAGCGAAATCAAGCCAATCCCTGCCCCCCCGGCCGTCAATGTGCCTGTAAAGGCTTCAAAAATGGCCTGCATGGAGTCATTTGTAGAGATTTCAAAGTTGTTTTCTTCTCCGGGTTCGACTCCTCGGATTACCCGCATCCGCCCCGTCAATTCGTCAATCACCGCATTGATCATGACAGGATCGGTTACTCGTACACTGAGAGTGCCAATATTTCGATTGAGTCCACCATAATCCGCCAATCCACGCGTGATAGGGATATAGGCCCGGTTGTCCAACGGAATCCCCAAAAAGTTGCCTTTTTCTTTTAGGACCCCGATTACTTCACAACGCTTACCGACGGCTTTTATGACCTTACGGATTGGGTTTTCATTCGGGAATAAGACTTTAACAATGTCCGCTCCGAGAACGCACACCGGACGTGCGTACTGAACATCATCCCGGGTGAAAAATCGACCATATTCGACTTCGTAGGAGAAATTCCCCAACATATCCTCATCGCTGCCCATAACCATGACGCCTGGCTCGGTTTCGCGATCCTGATACGACATTTTGCCGATTGCAAAATCATCCATTGGGCTGATCGTCACTGCCAATTGCATGGCGTCTTCGAGGCGCTCAACTTGCTCAAAGGTGATATTGGGGCGATTTCTGGCACTTCTGTCGCGATCTCCAATTTGAAATTGCGGGTATCGTGTAATGGAAACCGTGGAAGAGCCCAAAAACTGGAGCTTTTCTTTGAAATAAACGTCGATAACCTCTACGGCTGTCACAGATACAATGATCGCAAATACGCCGATCACCATTCCTAGCAGTGTCAGAGAAGATCTGGTTTTATGACCCTGAATCGCGCTCCACGCCATTCGAATCGCTTCAAAAATGCCCATGCTATTCATACCTCAATGCTTCAATTGGAGGTGCCTTTGCAGCGGACCAAGCTGGAGCGAGACCAAAAATGATTCCTATGGCAACGCAGATTCCGAAGGCCATAAATACGGTAAACATGTCCAACGAAGCCGGAAGAACGGCGCCGATAATCAAGGAAAGCGGAAACGCTAACCCAACGCCTACCAAGCCGCCCACCATACAAATAACGACGGCTTCGACCAGAAACTGAACCATAATGGTGCCTCGTCTTGCCCCGACGGCCTTTCGAACCCCGATCTCTCGAGTCCGCTCCTTGACCGTTACGAACATAATATTCATTACGCCGATGCCACCAACCAACAAGGAAAGGGCTGTTAAACCGATTCCAATCGAGAAAATGGCGGTTTTAATTGGTTCAATGGCCGCTCGAAGCGTTTCTTGCTCATTGATTTCGAAATTGTCCGCTTCTTTGGCGTCCAGTCTTCGCACCAACCGAAGCACACCCCGCATTTGATCTTTGGCATCCGCTAAGGCAAATCCATCCCCAATTTTTGACTGAATGGAAACATCCCGCCACCGTGTACCGAACTGTTGTTTAAACGTATTGAAAGGAATCTGAACCGTGTAGTCCGTACTAGCGGGTCCTTCAGTAGCGGCCCCTTGTTTTTTCAGGATTCCAATGATGGTGTAGCGCGCGCCGTCAATATTTAATTCCTTTCCGAAAGCGGAGCCAAACGGGTACAATTCCTCCGCAATGCCGGCCCCCACAACAGCGACATTTCGAGCGCTTTGATCATCAAACTCATTGAAAAAGTATCCTTCCGAAAGATCAACCTGGTGGACTTCAGGATAATTGGCTTGGGCTCCGGTTATACGGGCAGATGATATCGTTTCCGTGTTTGATTTCAGCGTCTGGGAGGTCGAAACGACCGCTGTTGAAGTTTCAACCATGCTTGCTTGGTTATTCAAGGCTTCTGCCATGCTTTCCGTCATGTTGGGTCGATTCATCATCTCCCACCATTTTGTTTTAGGACCACGAACCCAAGGCCACTTTTCAACATAAATCACGTTCGTTCCTAGGGAAGCAATGTCCTGTTCAAATCCTTTTTCAATCCCATTCATCACCGTCGCCATCCCGGTCACGGATACAATGCCGATGATAATTCCAAGAGTAGTAAGGACCGCCCGCAACTTGTTCGACCATACCGAGATCAATGCGATACGAGTCGATTCCCCAAATTCAAATAAGAATCGAAGCACTTCCTTCCCCTTTAATTAGATAAAATTTTCCAACTCTGAAGGCATCAATTAGCCCAATAAACATCTCCTAGCGCAGCCGTGACCCTCGGTACGAGGGGCTGAAGTCATGGTTGCGAACCACCCGGCTCTTCGACAAGATTCCGTATTACTCTTACTTGACGCATCGAATGGGTTTTAATTCCGATATTCGTAACGACCAATTTTAGAATCAAAAGCGCCGTTCAAAACGCAATCGGAACTCCTTATAAACCGAATTATAGTCGGCTTTAACCAAATGAAAACCTTGTTGCATGGCCAAAATGGTCATTCCAGGGTGCAAATTGGGAAAGGTATCGAAAGCAAACACTTTGAATCCATTCTCCTCAACACGCCGCATCATATCTGCCAGGAGTGCCAAAGCAATGCCGTGTCTTCGGTGGGCCTCCAACACACCGCCTTTCGCACTGTAAAAAACGTTTTTACTTTCTTTGTAACCGACTTTAAATCCAACGGGCTCGTCATCCAAGCGAGCCTCAAGTATCATCAAATCTTCCTTTTCGAACGAATTGATTACTCGCTCTTCGTTAAAAATAACGCGGTTCATGCGTCGAATATCATCCAATTCAGATAGACCAATTGAGCGAATTGACAATCCCGGAATGTCCGGGACTGTGATTGAAAGAGCGGGAGTGTAACCGAATCGCTCCATTTTTCAATTATTGGTTTGGCGTACCAGAAGACGTCAATTGGTTGGGTGCAGGATGCGACGGCAATTCGACCGGATCCTGTTCAACCAGCGAACAGAGTTCGAGAATATCTTCGGGAACGGACTCTAAAAATCTGCTGGGTTGTGTAAAATATTGCCCATCGTACCTACGATATTGTAGGCTGGGATAGGATATATACAAATGATCCGCTGCTCTCGTTACGGCAACATACAGCAACCGCAGCTCCTCCTCAATAGATTCGTCGTCCCCAACGGAATAGGACGATGGAATAATACCATCCATGGCATGGATAATAAAGACTACTTTGAATTCCAATCCCTTGGCCGAATGAATGGTTGACAAAGTGAGCGGTGGTTCGTCGTCTTTTACCGCTTCAACATCAATCACCGTCAATTCGATGGGGTCGAGCACTAGTGAATCCAATAATTCTGATCGTTTTCCAAAGCTGACCGTCAAACCAATCAGGTGCTCGAGGTCCTGTTCCCGTTTTTGAAAGTCCTCGTAATAAACGCGCTTCAGAACCGGCAGGTAATAAGCCAAAACGGCTTCGACTTGACTCGTTGGCGTCGATTCGGATGTTTTGACAGAACGCAACATCACAAAAAGAGCCCGAAGCGATTCTATATAGGCCGTTGAAAAGGGCCTCTCTTTCAGTTCAAACGAGTCATCTTGGTCCGCCTCAATCCATTCGATGATCTGTCCCGCCGTCTTCGGACCAACGCCTTCTAATAGCTGAAGAATCCGATTCCAGGCAACGGTATCGCGCGGATTTTCAATCACTTTTAAATAGGCTAAAACGTCCTTAATGTGAGCCGCCTCGGCCAATTTCAATCCGCCGTATTTAACAAATGGAATATTTTTTCGGCCCAATTCAATTTCGAGGTCGAACGAATTGTGTCCATTCCTGAACAACACGGCCATCTCTCTCAGGGCGATACCCTGTTCTCTAAGCTGCAATATGAGTTGGGAGACGAATCGGCTCTCAAACCGATCGTCGGGAGCTGGCACCAAGCCGGGCAAATCTCCGCCTTCTTTCAACGTGAATAGTTGTTTGTCAAACTTCCTTTTGGCCTGACTCAGCAAATGATTCGCAAGGTCTAGTATCGATTGGGTGGACCGGTAATTGTGTTCCAACTTGAGGACAGTGGAACCCGCATATTCGGTTGGAAAACCAATAATATTCTTAAAATCTGCCCCCCTGAAGCGATAAATGCTCTGGGCGTCGTCCCCAACGACCATGACATTTCCGTGGACCGATGCCAATGCCTTTACAATTAGCGATTGTGTTCGGTTGGTGTCTTGATATTCATCTACTAAAACGTGCCGACAGGATGAGGCAATCTCGAAAAGAACGGCCGGGTCTTTCGAAAAAAGTTTAAGCGTCATGATGAGCAAGTCATCATAATCCATCAATCCATGTTTTTGTTTATACCGGGAATACTCCTCGAACAACAGCTCTATTTCCTGGGTAAACGCCCCAAACTGTGGATATCCGGCTTCGAGTACTTGACCAACGGCCACACCCTTATTTCGTACGGATGAAAAAATGCTTTGGAGCGTCCCTTTTCGAGGAAACCGTTTTCCTTTCGTGTTGATGGATGATGTCGAGCGAACCACATCGATAACATCAGCGGCATCCGACGCATCCAAGATGGTAAAATTGTTAGGGTAGTCGAGTTTTGAGGCATATTGCTTAAGGATCGTTAGGCAAAAAGCATGGAAAGTTCCTCCTCGTACCCTCTTACACCTTCCATCCAGGAGACCGGCGGC
Organism: Bacteroidota bacterium; assembly: GCA_027622005.1. Classification (GTDB taxonomy): domain Bacteria; phylum Bacteroidota; class Rhodothermia; order Rhodothermales; family UBA10348; genus UBA10348. Next base: position 31,981 of record JAQBZH010000019.1, read on the forward strand.
GCGGTTTAACATCTCATTGGAGGAGCGCCTGGTAAAGGTTAACAAAACGATGTGCTCCGGCGCGACACCGGTTTCAACCAAATAGGCAACCCGGTAAATAAGCGTCCGCGTTTTCCCCGTTCCCGCTCCAGCGACCACCAATACGGGACCGTTCCCTATGGTGGCGACTTGAAATTGTTGTTCATTCAGTTCATCTCGATACGCAATGGTCAACCGATTTTCGGGCAGCGTTTCTTCTTTGGTAAGAATGAACTTTCGTGACATGGAGAAAAGTTTTTTAATCAATCCTAAACGCCACATTGGGCCCAAAGGGTTCTTATCCAGAAGTGGGATCCAAACAGGAACTTCAAATGTTGTGGATAAGACGCGTCCTACTTAGGTAGTAAGAAGCGACCATTCTTCATAGATTTCGGAGGGCAAGTATGCGAAGTCGTCGCTTTTCGCCCACAATTCCGGATCCATATCAAAAAGTTCTTCCGAATGGGAAAAATCATAGCCGTTGCCAACCAAAAAGGAGGCGTGGGAAAGACGACTACGGCGATAAACCTGGCTGCTTCTCTCGCGGCTATGGAGCATCCGACCCTTCTAATTGATTTTGATCCTCAGGCCAACGGTACGTCTGGAGTCGGCATCGATCCGAAAACCGTAAAAGCATCCACTTATGAGATACTGATTGGTACGATTCCAACTGAAGATGCCATTTTAGTCACCGATTCGCCATTCCTTTCCGTCATTCCAAGTCATATTAATTTGGTGGGGGCGGAAATTGAAATGGTTGAAATCCCGGATCGGGAACGCATGTTGCGAAGGGCATTGCGCGATGTTCGCGATCGGTATGACTTTATTATTTTGGACTGTCCACCGTCTTTGGGCCTTTTAACGATCAACTCGCTGACGGCCGCAGACTCGGTGTTAATACCTGTTCAGGCGGAATACTTTGCGCTGGAGGGTTTAGGACAGTTGCTCAATACAATCAAGTTGGTTCGGCAACACCTAAATCCCGACCTGGAAATTGAGGGCGTCGTTTTAACCATGTTTGATGCCCGATTGCGCCTTGCTAACCAGGTCGCTTCCGAGGTTCGCCGATATTTTGGTGAAAAGGTTTTTCACACCATCATCCAAAGAAACGTAAAGCTTTCCGAGGCACCCAGTTTTGGAAGGCCCGTTCTACTATACGACGCTACTAGTACGGGCTCTCGTAATTATATCGGATTAGCTCGGGAAGTGCTTCATGCCAATCAAGCGTACTTAACTCAAATAGCAGCGTCGCAAGCGGAATCTTTATAATTCAATACTGGCATGTCAAAACAAAAATCAGCACTGGGTCGCGGACTTAGCGCGTTGCTACCAGATAGAGACGAACTGGATGCCACGCAGCTTTCCGGAATTGGGACGACCAAATTATATAACTTCGATGAGCGCATCCGAACGGCCGGCACCATATCGGAGGTTGATATTCATTCCGTCCTACCCAATCCTTACCAGCCCCGGGAGCATTTTGATGAAACCGCACTAGCCGAGTTAAGTGCGTCTATTCGTGAACTGGGCATAATCCAACCGATAACCGTTCGTACAGCTGGACCAAACAGGTTTGAATTGATCTCAGGGGAGCGACGTTTGAAAGCGGCTCGCATGGCAGGTATCACCCGAATTCCGGCTTACATCCGTGAGGCTGATAGGGAGGCGATGTTGGAAATGGCGTTGGTCGAGAACGTCCAGAGAGAACAGTTAAATCCAATTGAGATCGCATTGGGTTATCGTCGATTGATCGATGAGTGTAGCCTTACCCAAGAAGATGTCGCCTCGAAAATTGGTAAAAACCGCTCTACTGTTGCCAACTTTTTACGCCTGTTGAAGCTCCCCCCACTGATTCAGGCAGGACTTCGTGACGGCATATTGTCTACCGGACATGCCCGGGCCTTACTTTCCCTGGAAAATGAAGATCTGCAGCGTCAGATTTTGGACGAAATTGTAAAAAACGACTTATCCGTCCGGGACGTTGAAAAGCGCGTTCGGGAAGCACTTCGCCCGGTTAAAAAAAAGGCTGATCCTTTAAAAGAGCTTTCCGGAGCCCATTCGGTCGAACTGTCTCGCATTTCCGAACGGATTCGTCGAATGTTGGGTACTAAAGTGACGGTCAAGCCAGGATCCAACGGAAAAGGTGGCAAAATTGAAGTCGAATACTATTCCAATGAGGATCTGGAACGAATCGTAGAGTTTTTCGATCGCTAGTCGCTTTCGATTTGACTGCGAAGCGTTGTTTTTCAATCAATCAACAATCTATTTTTTATGCGGATGCCCCTGGTAGCAAGATTGTTCATTGTTGGACTTTGGGTAATGTTTGGCTCGCACAGTGCCTTCGGGCAAACCATTGAGGATGAGACTCAGCCGGTTTCAGCTCAAAATCAAATGGTTGTTAAAACCCCCTCTTCTCCACAGGGGGCCCTTTGGAGATCAGCCGTTGCGCCAGGATGGGGCCAGATTTACAACAAGCAGTACATCAAGCTACCATTTGTGTACGCGGCATTGGGCGGATTGATTTACAACGCAGTTACTTCCCATCAGGATTACGTCCTATATCGTGAGGCTTTTCAATACAAGGCCTTTCAGGAACAGGTGGATGCAGGCACCATTACCGTCAATCCTCGATCCAGTTTTTCGGATTCCTATCAACAAGTGGCGTCCGAGTTTGGTGCAGTATCCTCGAGGCCTCTCGAAGCCCAACGAAATATTTTTCGTCGTTCGCGTGACCTTTCGTTCGTTGGCGTCGGCTTAGTGTATGGTCTAGCTATGCTAGACGCTTACGTAAGTGCGCACTTGTTGGATTTCGATGTAGGAGAAAACTTGAGTATTCAAGTTGAACCTCGACCAGGCGGAATAAGCCTGAAAGCCCTCGTTCCCTTGGAACGCAGGGCATATCGCGGTTTAAGCTACCGATAGATACTCAAAACCGGGTCTTTAAGGCTGCATTTAGGAGCGTTTGGATCGCTTAACCGCACGAATAAGTGTGGCGTAAAGTACAGCTGCACGGCGTTAGTCTTCTGAAGTGAATTTTTTTCACACCCGTAGATTAACAAAACGTTATATTTGAACCGCCCGGGCTTGACGCGCACTCGTGTTTTCTATCACGGAAGCAAATCTGGCACCTTTACCAGGGTAGTTGCCGATAAAAAGGGCTCCGTAATATGTCTGACAGGTACAGTAAAATGGGCGTTTCCGCGTCAGGGTCGATTCCCACTACTTCGACCCCCGAGCAGCCGGGTTTGTTTACCAAATGTGATCGCTTCTTTGATGCTGATGGTGTATTTGCGCAAATTAAAGCTGCGGATCTGTACCCCTATTTCCGTCCTGTCGAGAAAAATGATGGCACGAGAGCCATTATCCAGGGCCGAGAAATCATTATGGCTGGCTCCAACAACTACTTGGGGCTATTGTCCGACCCGAGAGTAAAAAAAGCAGCCGAAGACGCAATTGAGCATTATGGCACCGGTTGTACCGGCTCCCGTTTTTTGAACGGCACACTCGACCTTCATATCCAATTGGAAGAGCAGCTTGCTCGTTTCATGGGTACGGAAGCCTGTGTATTGTTTTCAACTGGTTATATGACAAACCAGGGAGTGATTCAATCTTTAGCCGGCAAGGGAGATATCATTTTCTCCGATAAAGACAATCACGCTTGTATCGTGGCGGGGACAACCGTTTCGGTAGCGCAGACCGTTCGCTTTCGCCACGATGATATGAATCATCTGCGCAAACTATTGGAAAAATCAGCCATCGAGTCTCCGGATGCTGGGAAATTTATTGTTTCGGACGGAGTGTTTTCGATGAGTGGAGCTGTGGCACAAGTCCCACAGCTAGTTGAATTAGCTGAAGAGTTTAATGCAGCTCTTATGCTCGACGATGCGCACGCCGTTGGCGTGATTGGTCCTGGCGGTCGCGGAAGCGCGGCTCATTTCGGATTGGGTTCGAGAGTTCATCTAACCACGGGCACGTTCTCAAAGAGCTTCGCTTCTTTGGGCGGATTTGTGGTTGGTAGCCGAAACGTGATTGAGTTCATTCGCCATACGGCATCCGCACACATTTTTAGTGCTTCCATGCCTCCTTCAGCGGTCGCAACCGTATTGAAATGTTTGGAAATACTCGAGAGCGAACCGGAAAGGTTGGATCGTTTGTGGGAAATTTCCGACTATATGCGAAACGGCTTTAAGGCGATGGGCTTCAATGTATTAGCAAGCCAAACCCCGGTAATCCCTGTGGTGGCGAATACTATGATGACCTGCCTGCAAATGTGGCATGACTTACTCGAAGAAGGTGTTTTCGTAAATGCCGTAGTTCCGCCTGCTGTGCCCCAAGGGCAATCGTTGTTACGAACTTCCTATATGGCAACCCACACCAACGAAGATTTGGATTACATCCTACAGGCCTTCAAAAAAGTGGGGAAAAAGCACGGCGTAATTGGTTCAAATGGTGCTACCGGTTAAGTATCCATCGTTTACGTAGACGCTCTCAAAGCTATGGCATCAACACCGATTCAAGTTCAGGTTCGCCCTGTTAAAGGATGGTGGGGCCGCCGGGCTTTTATTCAGTTTCCCTATCAATTGTATAAGGACGAACTGTATTGGATAGCTCCGCTGCGAATGGATACAGCGAAGATGACGAACCCCAAGAAAAACGCCTTTTTCGCTCATGGCGAGATGCAGCTTTTTCTTGCGAGGGATCAAAACAGGAAGGTCGTTGGCCGCATTGCAGCCATTAAAAACGGCATGCACCTCCAAAAATACCGGGACAACGTGGGGTTTTTCGGCTTTTTTGAGTGCATCAACGATAAAACCGTATCCAATGCCCTATTAGATGCTGCTGCGAATTGGCTGAGGGGGCAAGGGCTGGTGTCTATGCGGGGGCCGGTAAACCCTACAATGAATGATGTGGCAGGATTGCTGGTTGACGGTTTTGACAGACAACCGTCGATCATGATGCCTTACAACCTTCATTATTATGAGTCGTTGCTTGCCAGCTATGGCTTTACCCGCGCCATGACCATGTGGGCCTATTATGCCCACACCAAACTGGTTAAGACAGAAAAGATGAGTCGCGGCTCTGAACTGATTTTAAGAAAGTGGCCGGCCCTTTCCATTCGTCAATTGGATATGTCCAGGTTCGAAGACGAAACACGCCTCATAATGGAAATATTCAATGAGGCCTGGTCAGACAACTGGGGCCACGTTGCAATGACGGAGGCTGAGTTTAAACAGTTGGCCAAGGAAATGCAGCAAATTATTGATCCGAGGCTCGCTTTGATTGTTGAAGATGCTGGGGTAGCGGTTGGTTTTGCGGTTTCTCTTCCTGATTTGAACTATGCGTTCAAAACCATTCCGTCGGGACGACTTTTACCCACTGGTATTTTCAAGTTGCTTTATTTGGCCACGTCTGGTGTCATTCGGGAGATTCGAATGCCACTGATGGGGGTTCGTAAATCTCACCATGGGAAAGGGTTGGACGCGATGCTTGTATGGGAGACTCAAAAGGCCGCTGTCAAGATGGGTGTGTTGGGTTGCGAAATGAGTTGGGTGTTAGACACCAATTTGAGACTTCGAAACTCTTTAGAGTCGATGGGCGGCGTGATTGACAAAGAATACGCGATGTTGGAATGTGCGATATGACGAACATTCAATTCGTCTATTTTGATCTTGATGACACTCTTTTAGACCATACCTATGCCGAAGGTGTTGCCCTTCGGCAAATGATTGGAGACCAACCGGAAGTGTTTGGACACCAATCCTATGAAGTGGTAATGAGCCACTATCGAGCTATAAATCCAGTTGTCTGGAATAAGTACGCGCTCGGCGAATACACTAAGGAACAGGCTAAGGTTGGCCGGTTCGAATTACTTCTATCTGCTTGCAATCCTTCGGGATTATCGCATGCTAAGGATATGGCCCAGTTGTATCTGGACACGTATGCCAATCACTGGAAAGCAGTTGATGGCGCCATCGAGGCCTACTTAGAAACGGCGAGCTTACTTCCGGTCGGCATCTTGACCAACGGTTTTTCGGAAGTGCAAAGAGCCAAACTGCGTCAGTTCTCTAAACTGGAAGACGCGGCCCAATCTATCGTGATAAGCGAAGACGTTGGGCATCTAAAGCCCAGTCCCGTCTTGTTTGAACATGCTGCAATGAAGGCAGGCGTAAACCCTTCTAGCATTCTTTACGTTGGAGACTCGTACAGTTCAGACGTGGAAGGCGGCATTTCTGCTGGATGGAAAGTGGCCTGGTACTCCGAAAAACAATCCGACCATCCCGATGTCTGGAGCTTTACCGATTGGAAAGACTTTAGCCTCCGTTTATTGCGAAAGTCTATTTGATTAGTTGGTGTTCTCTCATCCAATCTAACCATGTCAAAAGGGCATAAAAAAAGCCATCCCAAAAGGATAGCTCTTTTTAACGCTCCCTGACACGTGAACCTCCCCTGATCCTTTTCAATTGCCGAAGCAATCGCTTCGAACCAGTTAGTGGGAAGTTCGAATCTTAGTGTACTCCTTACCCACCGGCGAACCGGCGGATGAATCGCACACAAGTCGTTTCCAACTTGTCTTATGCCTCTACCGTATGGGCACACGATAAAGACGGCATCTCCGCAGGATATTTAGTGTTTCCAGCTTACCGCGCTCTTGCGAACGTTTCTGCTCGTCCCACCTACCATCTTGAATTCTATCGTCCTATCCGAAGATCGGACTCCATCATCGCGTGGCGAAAGTTTGCCTGTCCGTTGTTTCATGGCGTCGGCCGAAGCCAACTTCATTCCACTCCTTCTTAGCAAACAAAACGAAAGCCTCCAAAGCGCAACGCCGGGACGTGTTTGCTTTTTCTTCCTCCGCTTTCCTAACCATTCCGTTTTTTCCAAAGCCGAAGCTTCTTCTTGCCTGGTTTAGCGGCTCTCTTTGAATCCGGGATCACTTGCTGTCCAGCTCCGCTCTTTCGAGTTTCGCTTTTGAACATCCCCCCGATTCTCCGTTCGCCCAGTTACTACTCCAGCAACACACTCTCGAGAAGTGTACAGCCTTCATCATAGCGCCGCAGGAAACCTGTTTCATCCCTTTCGGGATTGTTGAGTCTACCTCATGCAGCCTAGAGATTCAGTCGCGTCAAAGAACTGTGCCGTGAAGCACTGATCCCATTATATCGCGAAGTTTGAGGCGAGTCAACCTTTGGGTACCCACTTTCCATCAACAAGAAACTCACAGGAGGTTAACAACGACTGTGCATAACACACTAACTCGTTATGCACGATTGCATTACGACTAGGACCGACTTCTAGGGAGATGGCCTGGGCCCCGAATTCTACGCAGGCGTCCCGGAAAGTGGTCTACAAAAGGGCTTAACGGACAAGAGGCCCGGTCCGAAGGACCGGGCCTCTTGTTGCCCAAATTCACTGCGCGACTGATTGCTTTCTGAAGAAAGCGCACTTCCAAGCGGCATGATTCAATGAAAATACGACACCAGTTGCCATTTTGCAACCAGCAATAACGGCTACCTGCTGCCCTGATGCTCCTTTTGCACCATAAAATGCACTTTTAATTGTTCACATCGTCTTGCAATAACGGCTTTTGTCCTACCGCGTGATCTGCGATATAAAAACGGATATCGCACTCCAATCAAGCAACATGGTCAGCACAATCCCTCCGAGAGCTCCCCCCAAGTGAGCTTCATGTGCAATCCCGCCCATTTGATGATTTCCTTTTCGAGTCATGGCATAGGCGGAGAAAAAGATAAAGGCGAGGGCAAAAATCCAAGCAGGGATGCCCACAGGAATTAAAAACAAATAGATCAGCTTAAAGGGATAAAAAATGCTGAAGGATATAACGATTCCTGAAATGGCCCCGGAAGCGCCCACAGCGGCATAATTAGGTGATTTCCTATGGAGCCACAAGGTAAAACCGTGAGCCGCGAGCTCGGCCCCGAAGAATAGAATTAAGAATCCGGCCGAGCCCAATCGAGCTTCAAGTGCCGGTCCGAAATAAAACAGCGTAATCATATTGAACAGGAGGTGCCCGATACCTCCGTGCACGAATCCACCGGTTATCATCCGGTAATATTCTTTGTCCTGCAAAACTTTTCGAGGCCGAAAAGACAAATGATCGATCAGATTACTGTCAAAGAAGATCGCGTATCCGCTAACCATCACGTTGATGAGAAGCAAGAATAGGGAGAAGGGTGAGTCGTAAAACAAAAGTGGTATCCTAAGGAAGTGAATGGGTACAGCCAGGTGTACGAATCATCTTAGAGTCGGATTCCATCCGCTGTTTGCCGGAATCAAGTGCCGCTCAACTTGCTTTGGAAGCAAGTGCATCTATCCGAAGGCGACGCTCATTTCTCTTACATTCATCCCGCACCGATCTACAGAAACGCGCAATGCGCATCCGAAGAGCGGCATCCTCCATTCCTAGAATCGCTCCGATTTCGCGGTATGGCAACGGCTCGTCTGCCAATCTAAAGGACCATATTTTTCGAAGGGTATTATCAGCAGCTTCGAGTTTGCGCAGGGATGTGGTCAAACGCCTGTGGTCAAAGTCGTTTAGTTCGGATGTCTCGACCGGTTGTTCGCCGACATATTCTGCAAACTCGTCAGCGATAGAGAGGTCGCCGCCTAAAAATTCTCGCGTACGCCTGGCTCGCTTCCGGGATAGATGGCGAATAAGATTGTTTCTCAACATGCGCCTAACGTAGCGCGGCAACGTTTGGATGCGCGGAATGGCCCGCTGAAACTCCAACAAACTCTCTCCGGCAAGGTCCTGCGCGTCAAATAAGCTAAACAGCGGCTCTCGACTGACCTGAGAAGTAAAGTAGCGAAGGGCTTCGCTATAGACCCATGTCGAAAGATCGGAACGTGCGCTTTCACATCCAGTTTTTGCCTCCAAGAGTCGCTCAGGTAATGGGGATCTGGTGTCTAGTTGAGTAGAAATTGAAGTGGTTGACATGATATCCGGAAAGGTTTTAAGTCAATGACCCATTTTCCATCCAGACGTAACCCCAAAACGAAATTTTTCCTGGCTCAAGTAGGGTTTTCCCGATTGCGAGAAACGCGAGGTTCAGTTATGTTGGACCCTAACACGAAACAGGTGAATAATGAAACTCCTTTTTGCAACTGACTTATCTGAACCCAAGAGCGTAACCGACCAAGTTCAGGCACTCTGCGAATCTCTAAGTGCCGAGTTGCACGTGGTACATGTCCATGTTCCAACGTCCACGACGCCTTTAGGAGTGGATCCACTGAGCGGATTTGGAGAGATTGCGTACGCCCTTTACGATCCTTCTATCGAAAACGCCGTTATTGAAGAAGAAAGGCACGAATTCGACCGATTTATTCGGGAGCGTTTTACTATCAAAGTGCGACCGGCTCTTCACCAAGGAGATCCGGCCCGCGTCATATTAGATGACGCCGAGCAAATGAAAGTAGATATGATCATCCTCGCTAAAAGACGTCACTCAGCTATTGAAAGGATGCTACTGGGAAGCGTTTCAGATACGATTGCGCGGGAAGCATCGCAGCCCGTTGTCCTCATGCCAATCGTGAAATAAAATCAAGCGGGACTTACGGCGTTAGTCGTCGAAAAGAAGCGACTCCTTCGTCCAGAAATGCAGCAAATTCGCCTTCATCCATCATGGCGCTGCGCCTGGTTAATAATTGGCGATCTGCAGGAGACACGATGGCAAACGTAGGAAGTGCCGGCGTTCCGGTCAGTTCCATTTGAAACTGGTGGAAGGCGTCACCCTTTTTCAAGTCGTCAGTGTACAATCGGAGTAGAACAAAATCGTTTGAAAACCGGGACGCGATCCCTGGTAGAGGAAACACGTTGGCCTCCATTTGCCGGCAATTGGTGCACGTCCAACCGGAAAAATCAACGAAAAGGGGCCGCTGTTGGGCTTCCGCTTCTGCAAACGCACCTTCAATATCATCAATAAACCAATCTTCTTCGCTGGAACCAGCGTTCTTTTCTGAAGCACCAATCGTTGAATAAATGGACACGTCTGACCCGCGGGCGGGGGGCAGGTAAGCGTCAAGGGCCTTGAGAGGGGCACCCAAAAGACCAGGGATCATATATAGAGCTAAAACAAAAAAGAAAATCGCCGCGAAAAGCCGTCCTACTCCAACCGTTTCAACAGGAGGATCGTGAGGAAATCGCAGCTTCCCAAGGAGATATAGACCCGCTAAAAAGAAGACGACTAGGACAAAAGCGATTCCCAATGTCCTCGAAATCAATCCAAAACCCCAAACGAGATCCGCATTTGATAAAAACTTGACGGCAGCCGCGATCTCAATGAATCCCAAAATGACCTTTACGGAATTCATCCAGGATCCGGAAGAAGGAAGTTTTTGAAGCGCCCGTGGAAACAAGGATAGCAGTACAAAAGGTAGGGCAAAAGTAGTGCTGTAGGCCAACATCCCGAACAATGGAAAAGCCCATGTACCGCCGGAAGCGGCAGCCAAAAGTCCCCCAACAAACGGGGCGGTGCATGAAAATGATACGAGCGTCAAGGTCAATCCCATGAAGAGAACTCCCGTCCAACTAGTGTCCGATTGCCCCTTCGATCCGGCCCAATTGAGGACAAAAGATGGAAGACGGAGTTCAAAAACGCCCAGCAGAGAGAGCGCAAAGCCAATTAGAACAGTAGCGATTAAAAGGTTTACCCACGGACTTGAAGCGATGGACTGAGCTCCGGCCGCGCCCACCACCAACGCCATAATCACGCCAATTCCTGTAAACGTTATAACAATTGAAGCCCCATAAACCAATGACATTCGGACCGCTTTGGCTCGGTCTTTCCCTTGATTCGTGAAATACGAAACGGTTAGGGGAATCATAGGAAAAACGCACGGCGTCAAAAGCGAAGCTAACCCTGCCCCGATCGCCAAGAATATGAAGGGCCAAAATCCGTTCCGACGATAATTATCATAATCAGAATCGGAACTCATCACGCCCGCCTCACTCGGTCCGGACCCCGATTCGAGCAATTCAAGTGCTTCTGGGGTCGCTGTACAACCAATACAAGAAGCATCGAAAGCCAATTCTACTTGAATGGGAACGGTAGTGGGACGTAAACACAAGCCGAGCGAATCAGAACAGATTTGATACCGGACTTTGGCATCCAGCGAGTAAGTCCCCGTAGCCACCGAATCGGATGCCGCTACTCCAAAGTAAAAAGTAGCTTTTTTGTGAAAATACTTGAGCTCTAGATTAAAATTGGTGTCGAAACCAGACTCTGGCGCTTCTTGGCTTATGGAAGCCAGTGGTTTAAAGCCCTCAGGTAGTCCCGTCCATTCGAGTACTACTCCATATGGCCTACTCAGTACGTCCTGTTGAACCGGAAGCGATGCGTCAAGGGCGTACATCTTCCAATCCCCTTCTATGGTAGCTTGAACGCGTGCGACCATCTTTCCCCCAGGTCCGATCGAAGACGGAATGGGCGTCGTCTTCCAGGTCACGTATTCTTCCGGAAGCTTAACGTCCGGGGCACCGAACTGAGCATGGACCGGGCGTGAAACTCCGGAAAGGATCAATAAAGCAAATAAACTAAAGACTAGTTGTCTCATCGGTTGCCAGAAATAGAGAAGGGTATCCGTCAGCGCTATCGCAAACGAATACCCTTCTTCAATGTTGCCTGATCCGAAGATGCGCTTACTCAGCCGCTACTTCTTCCGGCTCAACGCGGACTTTTACATCAGCTGTAACTTCAGTATGAATCTTAACCTTCGCGGTGTAAACGCCGAGCATACGAATATCTTCTTCGAGCTCTACTTTACGGCGATCGACCGAAAATCCCTGAGCAGCTAAAGCATCAGCTACGTGCTGAGCGGTTACCGAGCCAAAAATGCGGTTTTCCTCGCCGACCTTGGCGCGAACAACGATTTCAAGGCTGGACATTTGCTTGGCCACTGCCATAGCATCTTCTTTCTTCTTGTTCAGCTTGCGAGAAGCTTGACGGCGGTCCTCCAACTGTGCTTTGATGGCGTTTTTTGTTGCCAATCGTGCAGCACCGTTAGGAATCAGAAAGTTTTGCCCGTAACCGTCTTTTACGTTTACGACCGCACCTTCTTCGCCTAATTTATCGACATTTTTAAGGAGAATGACTTTCATATTAGGGTCACTTTAAGCACCGGTAGACTAATCTGCCGACGCCGGATTCGAAATTACATAATCGAGTCTGATACGAACGGTATCAAAGCCAAATGACGCGCCCGTTTAACTGCAGTCGTCAACTGACGCTGAAATTTTGCGGACACGTTGGTGATACGGCGGGGAAGAATCTTTCCCTGTTCGTTCAATGAACGCTTGATAAGCTCAACGTCTTTGTAGTCAACGTAAGCTGGCTCTCTAAAAGTGGTATTAGTAGACATACTAGTCGTCGTCCTCGTCGTCGTTTTCATGATGAACAGGCATTCCTGCGTAAGAAATTGCTTGCCTTGTTTTCGATTCTTCGTAATGACGGATCATTTTCGAATCCATGCGAAGCGTCAAATATCTCAGCACGTTGTCGTCGATTTCCAGCGAACGTTCCAAACGTGGAATCATTACTCCCGACGAACGGAAGTACATATTCACGTAATAACCGTTACGTTTTTTCTGAATTGGAAATGACAAACGGCGCTGACCCCATTCGGCAACTTCGATGATTTCGCCACCGGCTTCAGAAACATAGGCCGTAACTCGTGCAACGAGATCCTTAACCTGTTCGTCTGAAATAACCGAATTGACGATGTACGTTAATTCGTACGTGTTTTGTATTGTAGCCATTGATCCCCTTGGAAAATTGATGGGCTATGCCCCACGCTAGTCGTTCTATTTGAATGAATCCGTGGAGCAGGGATTGTACAGAACAGCAAAATACGAATTCGGTGGTGCAAAACCACTCCCTTACATGACATTCGCCGAATCTGCATAGGAAACGAGCCTACATATTGGCCAGGCGGTCGGCATTATCTGCAGTTCGGAGGGCATTTACGATCTCATCCAAATCGCCGTTCATCACCTTTTCTAGCGCGTGGTTCTTCTCATCACCCTCCAGGCGATGGTCAGTCACTCTCCCTTGAGGCCAGTTATAGGTCCGAATTTTGGCACTCCGGTCCCCAGTCGAGACCTGCGACTTCCTTGCCTCGCTTCGCTCTGATTCGATTTTGGCGAGCTCCAAGTCATAGAGCCTCGAACGCAATACCCTCATGGCTTTGTCTTTATTCTTTAACTGGCTCTTTTCATCCTGACAGGTAACCACCAACCCCGTCGGAATATGCGTAATTCGTACGGCCGAATCCGTCGTATTGACGCTCTGACCGCCCGGACCGCTGCTTCGGTAGACGTCAATTTTTAGGTCGTTTGCCAGAATGGTTATGTCGACTTCCTCTGCTTCAGGAAGTACGGCCACGGTAGCGGCTGAGGTATGAATACGGCCGGAAGACTCCGTTGCAGGAACGCGTTGGACCCGGTGGACACCACTCTCATATTTCATGGTGCCAAACGCTTCCGGGCCGCTAATACTGAATACAATTTCCTTGAAACCTCCTTTTGTCCCCAACGAGATACTAAGGAGGTCGACTTTCCACTCTTTTATCTCAGCCACTTTCAAATATAACCGATACAAATCTCCGGCAAACAGCGCAGCTTCGTCCCCCCCGGTTCCGGCTCGGATTTCCACAATAGCATCTTTAGTATCCTCGGGGTCCTTGGGGATAAGCTTCAGCCGGAGTTGGTCCTCTTGCTTTGGAAACGAGGACTCCAACTCAATTAGCTCCATTTGAGCCATTTCTAACAGATCTGGATCGCGTTCACTACGAATCATCTCCTTCAGATCGACCATTTCGGCGACCTTGTTCCGGTATTCGGTGATCAGTGAAACGATGGCGCGTAGCGATGTGTGTTCCCGGCCTAAACTGGCCATCTTTCGGGGGTCTGTAGCAATTGCCGGGTCAAACATCTCTTGGGTGATGTCATTAAATCGCCGTTCAATTCCGTCCAGGATTTCTGGATTGATCATAGTAGAGTGGTTGTGGGAGAGTGGCCCGATAAACGCCACCTGCCTCGTTTGGTTCGAGGCGTCGAATCAGTCCATTCCTGAGACAAACAATCTCAGTCTGAGTCTTACTTCTGTAAAAAAAGAGCAACGGCCGAGCGCAAATCGGTTGTTTCTACCCGTATTCAACTCTGTGCCCAGTAATGGCACGCTTTGTGCAAATACTCGATTGACTCTGATTATTACGCGTAACCTGCCACCGCACTTTTTTACAACACATGCTCGCGTCTCCGTATCACAAGCTAACATCATCCAATTCCGTTCGCGGAGTTTTGCTTTGGGTGATTACCTGTCTTACCGTTTTTTATGTACTAGATGGATTGGCTACAAGGCCGTTGGCTGTCGAGATAGAAGAGTTTAGGAAGGCCGGGATGTCGGATGAGCAAGTTTTGTCGATGGCGCTTCAAAAGGCCAACGAAATCCAGCCAAATCGATGGTGGATTCACGACCGCGAAGCTTACTTAGTGTTCGACTCAACTCATCTATACAACATTAGCCCTGCAACGTACGCCGCATTCAATCTAGAAGTAGGTCAAGACGCTGCAGACGTCCCGAAGCCCATCGCAACGATTAAGCAAAAAGTGGCGAGGATGCAGGCACCTTGATTCTCAATTAAGCGAAGTCGATTACGAGACCAAATCTGGTAGACGACGAAAAGGGGGCTGCGCGAATGCG
>JAQBZH010000070.1 GCA_027622005.1 Bacteroidota bacterium
CACCCATTGACGTCGTACCTTAACCAAAAACCTCTACTTTTGAATGCCCCGAAATTTGGGGAAGCTTACATAATGACCATCGTTCGTTTTGAGTTCAAAGATCATCTCTATCTCCGCTATGATACTAAAGATCCGCTTCGCATTGCTTGTTTTATTGATGGGTTCGTCAACCATTTACGCTCAGGAAGCCCACCTCGACCCAGCAGATCGTGTGCGATTAAAAGAAGCTTTTGAACTCTCCCGTCAGATTGGGGACTCTATTTGGGAAGGTTGGAGCCAAACGCCGTTTACGCTCCTTCTCGTTACGGAAAAAAGTGAGTTCCTATTTAATCATCCAAATCCTACTAAGGACTTTCAGAATTTAGGATACGACGAAGAACTGCGAACCAATGTGTATTATCGACCCAACACGGGCGGTTTTTCTCTAAACTTTCTGGCGACTTTTCCCGCGATCAACGGACAAAACACGGTGGTGATGGGCCAGCCCCACGCGACCAATAAAAGCTCGACCTATTGGGTTATCACGGCCCTGCATGAGCATTTTCACCAGATGCAATTCTCAAGTCCAGGTTACTGGCAAAAAGTGACTGACCTGGACTTAAGTGGAGGAGATACAAGCGGAATGTGGATGCTCAATTACCCATTTCCTTACGAAACAGCACACGTTATCAAAGCTTTCACTACTTACGAGTCCGCTCTGGCAGCAGCGATTCAAAAGCAGGAACGTCAGGCTTTTCAAGAATTGGATGAGTCTAGATCTGTCCTTCGCTCCATCTTGTCTGAAAAAGATGGGCGGTATCAGGATTTTCAATTGTGGCAGGAAGGAGTGGCCCGCTATACCGAAACGTTAGTTGCAAAGTGGGCCCGTGATCACTTTTCACCTTCGGAAGAATTCGCGGCCTTACCGGACTATGTGTCCTATTCAGAAGCAGCAACGACCCTTTCGGAGTTTATTCTCGAGCAGTTAAGTCAGCACGCCTTGGCGCGCAATGGACGAGTGGCTTTTTACGCAGCAGGAGCCGCCGAAGCCTACTTGCTCGACATTCAAAACTCGTCTTGGAAAGGGACCTACCTTGACGACATGCCGAGTCTTGAAGCGCACACAGTCAAGCGTTAAAAGACGCGCCGGAACACTACTTAACCCCAAACGCCTTCAATCACATCCCGATCTGGCCGATATTCCTTTTGAAGTCCATTGAGGAAGTTACGTAACACCTGATCCTTGCATTCACGGTAGTGCTTGTGCCCAGGCTTTCTAAAAAAGGCGCTCAATTCGTGCTTACTGAGCCAAAAATCGACCGACTGAAGGCTTTCCAAAATATCTTCAGCCTTCAGGTTCAGCGCGATTCGAAGCTTCATAAAGATGATATTATTGGAAAGCTTTGATTCCGGAGTGGGCTGAGGCCCTTCTCTGCGACCTCTTTTGTCCACAATCATTCCATTTAGAAAAGTGGCCAGTTCTTTGTCGGTGCATTCGACGTAAGCATCATCATCATCCTTTTTTAGCCAGTTGCTGATTTGGGCTCGAGAGACTTCCAACTCGGCGTGGGCAAACAACTCGATCATTTTGGTGTCGCTGAAATCAAAGATGAATCTGAGGCGGCGTAGGATGTCGTTGGTGGTCATAGTGTCGTTTCAGCGTTTCAAACTGCTGGTTTAATCAGCTAGCGCTGCAATTACTTCAATTTCAATCAAAAATCCGTAGTGAAGGTCTCTTGTTGGCACAACGGCCCGCGCCGGTCTATGTTCGCCAAATACCCGGGCATACACGGTATTCACCTGACCCCATAGATCAATGTTGGCAACATAAACGGTCGCTTTCAACACGTGATTGAGATCGCTCCCCGCCGCTTCCAAAATCGCTTGAACGTTCCTTAAGGTTAGTTCCGTTTGTGATTCGATTGATCCAGTATTCTTTTCCCCGGTTACGGGATCGATGGGAAGCTGGCCCGAAACGAAAACCAGGCCGTTGTGCACTACGGCTTGTGAATAGTGTCCACCCGCGGATGGGGCCGAATTTGTACTGATAGAAATCATAAGAGAAATTTGGTTTGACCTGCGAATCTATTACGCTGCAATCAATTAAGAGACGACCTTCTTAAAGCGCAGAGAAAAGCCACCTGTACCACCGTCGGTCACTAGGACGGTTAAATTACTGTCGTCGAGCAGCTCGTATTTCAATTGCTTAGGAAAATCGTGCGCCATGTTCTCAAAAACGGCCGTTTTTGAATCACATAGCTTGAGCTTGAATGGGATTGGAAATTCGTTACCCGTGGTCTTCGCGATGTAAAAGATGTCCCCTGACATCTCTACCAGTCTGAGTGACTCAACGCTTTTTTGCGCCCCAGATACGTTATCTATGCCTTTACCGTATCCTTCCATTGTGCCGTCGCTCACCTGAGACCAGAACTCAATAGTCGTGGTTGTCCTACCAACAGCATGCCACTCTCCTTCCAGCCAACGAAGTTCTTGTAGCGACATGCAGGATTGCCCCTTCAATTCGAAAACTGAAAAGACGCTTACTATTAAAAGGAGAATAGTTTTCAATGTGATGATTTATTGAGTTGGATTTCAAGGTATTTCAACGCTAAGACCTACCAATTTTTTCCTGACCAGCAATATATCAACTTAATCCCAACAAGGACGGCAGGTAGGCAACACCGCGACCCTTTCGGGCTTGGTTGCGAGTACATCTTCGAACAACCGAAGGTATATAAAACTGGAAATCGGAGTGGCAATTTGCCACTCCGATTTAACCAATCGACTATCGATGGTAATAGACAGCGAAATTTCTTTCGCTACTACCGAATTCGTAGATCCAACTTAGCACTGGGCGGATCGAACCGCGACGCATTTCGCAAAGAAAGCTTTCCAGCGCTAACGCTTGATCTTAAAACCAACGGCGAAGCCGCGCCAAATAGGCTAGCTTAGTTCGTCGCTGGAGCTGCAGCAGCTGTAGTATCAACTGGAGCTGCTTCCATTGCTGGCTCGACCTGGGTCGTGTCAGGAGCAACTACTTCTTCTTCCATTACTTCTTCTTTAGCACAAGCTGAAAAAGAAAGGACTAGAAGGCATGCAAGGCATAGGGACTTAAACGTGTTCATTTTTTTCTGCGAAATGTGGGTGTATTGCTTTTCAAGCGATGCAATAGTAGTTATAAAAAAATAAATTTGAAATAACCCAATTGCAAGTATTTGACGAAAGTTTTCAGTTAAATACGTGTAAATAGCGTTTTTTTGCTATTTCTTGCCGGGGACCGATTTTCACCCTCATATTTTCATCAAAAAATTTCTCGTACCTTTTGATATTATCCTCCCGAATCGCCGGACAATCAATCCATTTACTACCATGACTATTCGTCTTTTTACCCTCGTTTTCTGCCTGTTGTTTGTAGGCTGCCAAGCCACAACCGACAAAATTGTCGAGCCTGTTGTAGCCGAATATTCGGTGACTCCTAATACACTTGACGCTTTTTGGGCCGAGTCCGCACGTACGGTAATCGAGGGTGACTTCGCCGGATATTCGGCTACCTACCACAAAGACGCAGTCCTCGTAAACGGTTTGTCGGAGACCTCTTACCCGATCGCTTCAGCGCTCGCTGGATGGAAAGATGGATTTGATCAGACGGTCGCTGGAAAGCAAAAGTCCAATGTTGAATTTCGATTTTCGACACGTCTGTCCGATGCAACCACCGCGCATGACACCGGTATTTTCAACTATACCGCAGAAGACTCAACTGGAACGGTGTCCCAATCATTGATTCATTTCGAAGGACTACTTGTAATGAACAATGGTTGGAAACTGGTCATGGAGTACCAGAAATCAGTGGCCACCCAGGAAGAATGGGACGCGCTTCAGTAAGCCTTCCGCCGTCCGAATTGAGTCGTTTCAATTGGACGGAAATTCGGCTATGCACTCAATTTCCACCATACAATCAAGCGGATTTTCCCGTACGGCGATTGTGCTTCTAGCCGGTTTATGGCCGTCGAAAGCGGCAGCGTATACTTTATTCATGCCCTGAAAGTCACGCATACTTTTTAGAAATACCGTCGTTTTTGCCACATTTTGGAGTGTTAAACCGATACCTTCCAAGACGGTGGTTATGTTGGCAAAAACCTGTGCGGTTTGTTCTTCAATCGTGTCACCGACCAGTTTCATAGTCGCTGGATCAACGGGTGTTTGGCCTGAACAAAATACCAAGTTGCCAACTCGAACCGCGTGGGAATAGGGTCCAATGGCTGCTGGAGCCTTCTCTACATTTAAGGTCTTCATAAAGTGTTATTGTTTTTTCTGACTAAATAGCCATTCGATCATATCATCATTAGAATAAGCGGGGTCCCAGGCGTTATGGCCTACACCCGGAAGCTCCGTATAGCGGACGTTACCCCCAATCGCTTTCAGGGCATCGTTCATTTTGCGCGATTCTTCAACGGATACAACAGCATCGGCGTCCCCATGAAATATCCAAATTGGGAGTTTGAGAACTCGATTGGCGGCCGAAACATACGGATCCGTTTCATCACCAGCTGGGGCGACACCCGGCCAGTCTGGAGGAAATCCTTTTACATAGCCGCAAATAGGTACTATTGCAGCGAATCGATCTGGAAAAGTTGTTGCTAAATGCCAGGTTCCATTTCCTCCCATCGAAAGCCCGGTCAGAAAGATTCGTGACTCATCGACCGAAAACTCCTTTATCGTGGCGTCTAGGGCGGCCATAGCATATTCGGCAGGACGGCCATGCCACGTTTGACGCACAGGAACTTGAGGGAGGACCACTATGGCTGGCCACTTGGCCATGCGTTGTCTAATGGCAGTTCCAATTCCCGTTTGAGTTTGTAGAACACCATCGGTCCCGCGTTCGCCAGCGCCGTGTAGAAACAGGATAACGGGCCATTGTTGATCCGGCTTGTAATTAGGTGGTAGATAAACTTGATATCGACTCACTTCATTATCGATGGAAACAGTTCGGTTGAGAAAACCTGTTTCAATCGACTGGGCTTCAACCCGTCCCGCCAACGCGATTAGCGAGACGAAAGCAATCATTTGTATAGTCCTTTTCAACCGGTACATAGGATTCTCTTTTGTAATCATGGTAATAGGAGGGTGGGGACACAACGGGGCACTACCCAAGTAGCCTAGCAATATACTTGGTCGTTTTGGCTAATTGATTTTCTGTCAACGAATTTACCAAACTTTGCGCCTGCATCTCTAAGGTTGCGGATGCGTCTCTATAAATAGTACGTCCCGCTTTGGAAAGTTTGACGAGACTAACCCGTGCATCGCGCGGATTGGACTCCTTTTCAATTAGGCCGATTTTTTCCATCGGTGCTAGCATTCGGGTAACGCCCGACGGACTCAATCCCACAGATTCGGCCAAATCGATCCGCCGCATGGATTCCCCCGCTGCTGAGCCTAAAAAATGCAATATTTGATACTCTGAAAAGCTGATTCCATGTAAACTCATGTTGTTATCCAGACGCTTAATAAAGGCGGCCTGCAACTGAGCGAGGGAAAGAATGAATTCGGTGGCAACGGTCATGGTTTTTAAAACTGCTTAAGGAGCTTATTTATGGTCATTCGACGGCCTTCCTGGTCGATAAGGGTCGAATGATTACTTGTTATATACTTGACTTCTCAAATATATGTCAATTATATACACAAATCAATTGTGGATCAATTATCAAAGCAGACAAAACACACAGAGTATTTTTAATCCAATTGTAACATATTCCCTACAAATACGATAATATCCAGTTCACTTACCATTTAAATTTCGTCATAATGGACAATCGGCTCGGGTCGTTAGAAGAGCTGCTTTTGCTGGCAGTTGGAAGCTTAGGCTCCGAATCATATGCGGTGACCATTCAACAAAGAATCGAAGAAGTGGCAAGCAATGCGCCTTCTATGGGTGCTGTCTACACATCGCTCGAAAGGCTGGAGCAGAAAGGATATTTATTGTCCTCCCTGGGAGATGTTTCGCCTCAGCCTGGTGGGCGCCGAAAAAGGCATTACCGGCTTTCTGGATCCGGTTCACAGGCCGTTATCGATGTTCGCTCCGCTCGAGAGCGATTATGGTCCATCATGGGCGCTTCACCTCAGCTTGGTCAATCGAAATGAATCACCAAAACGAATGGGCGCTCCGAGCGGGTCTTTTTGTGCTTGGTAAGGCCCTGACCGAAGACCGATTCGATGAAATTGCCCCGGATCTAACCGACCTGTACACGACGAGATGCAAGCAGGGAGATCGTTTCTCTCATCTGAAATTTGGTTTTGACGTCCTGAGCGTAGCGTTACGTCGAAACCTTCGCAAGGACCGTTTTTCTTGGAACCCCCATTCCCTTTCAAGCAGAAGAAGCAGCTTTATGTTTAAAAACTACCTTTTAGTGGCCATCCGTCACCTGGTTAAGCAAAAAGGATTCACCTTCATTAACGCGTTCGGCCTTGCTATCGGGCTGGTCTGCTGTACGTTTATCTGGATTTTCGTGGCGGACGAACTCAGTTATGACCGGCACGTCCCGGATGCAGAACGGATTTACAGAGTGACTTCCGATTTCCGTCCGGAGGGAAAGCAGTGGGCTCCCATAGGCCCCCCTCTCGGTCCAGCGATGCTGGAAAATTTCCCTGAAATCGAGGATATGGTACGCTTCTTTCCCAGCGAGTCTGGAGTCGTATTCAAACACGATACTATTCAGCTGGAGGAAAAAAACGGCGGCTTTGCAGACACCGACTTTTTGACCTTTTTTGGATTTCGGCTTTTAGAAGGTGACCCTACGAAGGCCCTTGTTGAGCCGGGTTCAGTGGTTATCTCATCTCAGCTCGCCACAAAGCTGTTTGGGGACGCTTCGGCGCTCGGACAGACTGTTTCGATCGTGCCAGACCTAGAAGCGATAGTTTCGGGTGTTTTGATGAACACAGACGGCAACACCCATTTACCGGTAGACTTCCTCTTTTCTATGTCCACTTTTTATAGTGGAGACGAAGAATGGCTCGAGTCAGCGTTCTTATGGGCCGGATTTCTAACGTATGTCAAGCTCCATTCTCCTTCTGGAAGGGCCACAATCGAGTCCCAAATACCCCCATTTATTGATAAACTGGTAGGGGACCGATTTTCACAACCGGCTTCGGAACTGGTCCAGTTTTCGCTTCAGCCGTTGCTTGACATCCATCTATATTCTCACTTGGAAAAAGAGTACCGCCAGAACGGTGATATTTCATATGTCTACACCTTTTCCATTGTTGCCCTTTTTACGTTGATATTGGCTTGCGTAAACTTCGTCAATCTCGCAACATCGCGAGCCGGAACCCGCATACACGAGGTGGCAGTTCGGAAGACCTTTGGTGCACGACGTCAGCAGCTTATCCGTCAGTATATGGGCGAATCCCTGTTGCTGTCATCCCTCGGATTCGTCTTATCTGTGGCGTTGATTGTCGTTCTTATTCCCCTCTTTAACGACGTCACAGCCAAAAATCTCGCATTTTCTGCCGTCGTGAACCTCAAAAGCTTGGCATTTCTAGCAGCGACAACCATCGGGGCTGGATTGGTTGCGGGCTTTTACCCGGCGATCGTCTTGTCCGGGGTCGGAACAGTGGCTGCTTTTCGTGGACGTTTCGGAACCGGTTCGACCAAATCGATGCTAAGAAAGGGTTTGGTCGTGTTCCAGTTTACGGTTTCCATTTGCCTGATTGCCGGCTCAACAATCATTTGGAAACAACTTTCATACTTCCAAACCGCACAGCTGGGATTTGACAAGGAGAACGTCCTTGTTGTTAGGCTTCCAGACGATGTGGTGAATACCATCACACAAAGTCCGGACCCCGTAAAAAGCGCTTTACTCTCTAACGCATCGATTGTCAGCGTCTCACATGCTTCCGACCGCCCCGGATCCCGATATAGCATTGAAGGAATGGTAGTTGAAGGCCAAGCGGATCAGGAAGGTACCCAAATGAGGGTGGCATGGAGGACTGATCATGATTACGCCCGTACTCTAGGTCTAACTATTATCGAGGGCCGCGACTTTTCAAAGACCGAACTGGCCGATACTTCCGCTTGGCTAATCAACGAAGCGGCGGCCAAGATACTAGGGCTTACGGATCCGGTTGGACAAAACCTGATTTGGGACTCGTACAAAGGCCCCATTGTCGGACTTATTCGCGACTTCAATTTTGCCTCCATGCATGAGGAAATCGAACCGCTGGTTATCCCCCTTCGCCCGGGAAATGGCGGCCAACTGCTCATTCGGTTCGCGTCCACAGACCATCAAGCCTTGCTACAAAGTGTCGAAGAAACGCTCAACCAGTTATATCCAGGATCGCTTTTTTCCTTTTCATTTTTAGACGATTCCATTGACGCGTTATATCGAGGCGAAAACACTCTTAAAGATGTAACCGTCTATTTTTCAGTCATGGCCATTTTAATTGCCTGCCTGGGTTTATTCGGACTCGCAGCCTTCACAGCGAAGCAACGGACAAGGGAAATAGGCGTTCGCAAAGTGTTAGGAGCCACTTCCTCGTCAATCGTCAAATTGCTATCTAAGGAGTTTATGTTGCTAATTGTCATTTCATTTTTAATAGCAACCCCTTTGACATGGATGGCCGGCAATTCGTGGCTGGATCATTTTGCATACCGCATTGAAATTGGAGCCTTGGTATTTATCCTAGCCGGAGCTATCGCGGCTGTTGTTGCCCTGGCCGCCGTGGGCTTTCAAGCGATCAGTGCAGCTTCGGCTAACCCGGTTTCGTCTCTGCATCACGAATAGCAATTGAAAATCAAGTGTCGTAAAACAAAGCGGCCGTTTGCCCGAATGGGCAAACGG
>JAQBZH010000071.1 GCA_027622005.1 Bacteroidota bacterium
TGGATCGAGTGGAATCCTCATCCGGGCTGCCGCGGCAGGCAAGCCGGTGCTAGGTAGCAGCTACGGAATGGTGGGACGAAATATCACCCGGCATCAATTGGGCTTCGCTGTTGATTGTAATGAGCCTGAACAGCTAGTCGAAGCCGTGACAGCATTCATAGCGGATCCTGCGGGCGCCTTCGATGCGGCTACAAGTTTGGCGTTCGCGCAGTCCAATTCGTCAAAAGCGTTTGCTCAAACCATTTTGGCTGACCTAGTGGTTCCCGACGGTTTGAATGATGAGGATACGAGCAAAAAGCCGGGGGTGTCCCCATGACACGGCACGCTCAAAAAGACGCGGAATTAAAAACCGCATTGAAAGGTGTCCAACGTGTTTGCGTTCAGTGGCCGCGATTCGGACCGTATCATCTGGCGCGATTGAGGGCCTTTCACCGGGCTTTTGAGCCATTGGGAATTGAGTTGATCGGTCTGGAAACGGCAGCACAATCCGATTTATACGAATGGCGAGTGGAGTCGGGTCAGACATCGTTTCGGAGGGAGCAGGTCTTCACCGATCGCCGGTATGAATCGATCACGCCTCGGGAAATGCACGATGCCTTGGTGAGCCGGTTGGATGAACTACAGCCCGACATCGTTGCCATCCACACCTACAGTCTGCCCGATTCCAGGGCCTGCCTGGCGTGGTGCAAGAAAAATCGGAAAGCGTCGATTGTCATGACCGATTCTAAGGCCGACGACGCCCCGCGGTCTACATTGAAGGAATGGCTAAAATCGGAACTGATTTCTTCCTACGACGCCGCTTTTTTGGCTGGGCAACCTCAGCAAGCCTACTTCGAGCAATTGAAGTACCCGAAAGAGGCGATATCCCTCGGATACAACGCAGTAGACAACGCTTATTTTGCCGAGGCTTATTTTGCCGACGCGTCTCGCTTTAAGGACGCCAACTCCCTTCCCGGCCTGGGCTCCGAAGAACCCTTTATGCTGGCCTCCAACCGGTTTCTAAAAAGGAAAAACCTGTCCAATTTACTGTCAGCCTACCGGATTTATCGCGGTATCACGGCGCTTCCATTTAGGTTGATTATGCTGGGCGACGGTGTTTTAAAGGAAGAACTCGAAAAACAAGTCGACCAAGAGGGTATCGAAGGGGTGATTTTTGCCGGATTTCGGCAAATTGAAGAATTACCCGTCTACTATGACCGCGCGTCTTTCTTCGTGCACCCATCCAGGGTCGATACATGGGCGCTCGTCGTAAACGAAGCCATGGCGGCTGGACTCCCAGTCCTCGTTTGTACGGGTGCGGGATGCCACAAAGATTTGGTGGAGCCCGGAGTCAACGGATTCACCTTCGGACCTGATGATATCGAGGGGTTGGCCGGTCAGATGAAACGACTATCGGAAGACGAAGCATTTGCTCGGCAAGCCGGCGAAGCTTCAAAAATAATCGTGGCTAGATGGGACTTGGATCGCTGCGCGGAGGGACTGTTGGACGCGGCAGCTATCGCCTGGCGCCGAAAAGGCCGCCGAATGAATGTCGTTTCGCACTTCATGATTGGTATGCTCCGGCGAAGTCCTTCTTCCACTGCATTTCACTCGGTGGAGTCGTAAAGGGAGTGCTCCGACCGCCCAATCAGCTGCGATGAAATATGGCATCCACCTGCAATAGGTGCCCTGTTGTTTCATCCGAAAACCCGGACTCTTCGAGTGCAATCAGATCGTAGCCTTTCCCCCGGAGCTTGGCGCACATTTCTTCGATGAGCAGTTCTCCATCGTACAGCGGCACGAGGGATAATTCTACCTGTATCGTGTCGATCAATGGGAGCACGCCTTCGGCTCCATCAATAACCTGTTCCTCGAAGCCCTGGGTATCTATTTTCAGATAAACCCTGTTTTGTGGCGAGCAGATCGAATGAAAAATCGAATCCAGCCTTTTTACCTCGATCCGTTCTTTCCCCACGTATTCCGATGTTGGAGCCGATTGAACGTGGGCTGGAAGCATCCCCAACATGGAGCTACTTTGCGAATTGGCCGCCACGTTGATTTCTAGAAATTCACTCACGTTTCCCAGTCCAAATGGAAAAACGTCCCAATTCTGATCGTGTTCAGCGTTTTTTGAAAGCAAGGCATATGCCGTGCTGAGTGGCTCAAACGATATTATGCGGCGCTGGTAGCCAAGGTCATGACGAAGCTCAGTTGCCCATTGACCGGTGTTTGCGCCTACATCAAGGACCGTGTCGATTTGGTAATAATCCAAAATGTGTTTCCTTCTGGCTAAAGCGTGGGTCGTTGGAGTGAACTTTTTGATGTCAAAGCCTGCTCTCCAGAGAAGCTTTTTGAGCGTTTTTTTAAGACTCATTCTGCAATAGTCGGTTCGTTGTAACAGTCTGAAAGGCTTATGCGTACTGGGTACAACTCGGTCGCAATGTCCGCGTTGCTCTCCGAAAGAGCCTTTCAAAGAGGAAAATACTCGATATGAAACGAACATTTACTGCTATTGCCTTTTTTGCACTTGCCTTAACCACTCAGACGGTTTTTGCGCAAGAAAAACCTGTTACCAAAATTCCAGCTGAATACGAATCCGTGGTTTCGACGGTTCAGCGCGTTATTGGGCTGCTGAACGACGTGACGCTTCGCCACGCGTCGGACCCGATTTCGGATCAGATCATGTCCATAAACGATCGTCTGACCATGACCGGCCCTGTGACTGGCGGTTTTAGGGCCTCTGCGATACCCGATGAAGACCTCGTACGGATGCTACGGGATGTTCAGCGCGAGCTCAGAAGCATAACTCGCTCACTTGAACGTCAAGGGGATGATGATCTCGCGGATCGGCTGGATGAAGTCTTGCAGGATCTGGACAAAGCTATCGCAGAAGCCGGAGACGATGTTCGGATTCGACGTGAATCGGACGACCGTTTCGAAATTAGGAGCAAATCAAATCGGGTGCGCATTCGCACGACCGATGATGATTGGTGGGATTCGGCTGATTGGGAGGACGAAGAGTCCGACGACGACGAAGACTCCGACAGCGATGTTGACTATGACGAAGATGACGACGAGGACTCCGACGAGGATGATTCGTGGGGCAACGGGCGGGGCAAGTGGGATAAAAAGTCCAAAATCAGAAAGTGGAACTCAAGAGGGTTTCGGATTCGTGACAGTGGACAAAGCTTTGTCGGGGAATTTACCCAACGTTGGCCCTACCGTGAATACGGTTTATACCGCAATATCCCGTCTATCCGCTACAACCGGGTCGAAGGACTGTTCTTGGGAATCAGTCGCGAGCCGCTTGAGTGGTCTGACAACGACAGAGGTCGCATTTTCGGACAAGTTGGCTATGGCTTTGGATCTAAAGATTGGAGTTACGAAATCGGAGCAGAATCACGCTTAGGTGGTCGATTCACTTCGAACGACTTTGACCTCAAAATTGGAGGCTCCTATCACAGAAATACGAGCACGAACGATTTGTGGAAGTCTAGTTGGGCTGAAAATAGCGCGGCCGCGTTCCTTTTTGAGCACGATTTCTTTGACTACTATCAAACGGAAGGATGGACTGGATATGTGGTCAGTAGAATCTCTCCCTATGCCCAGTTCAGTGTAGGATATCGTGCGGATCAATACAGCAGTTTAGACCGCGAGACCTCTTGGTCATTGTTTGGGGCCAGTGAGTTTAGACCAAATCCTGGCATTGTTGAGGGTGACATGCGTTCCTTGGTGCTTTCATTGGAAGGCGGAGAAGTTCGCTCTTTTAATAAGAAACCTGCGGGCGGCGCGTTTAGGCTTGAAGCCGAAATTGGTCAGGGCCTCGGCGGCGACTTTGATTTTTCCCGGTATGTCGGCGACGTTCGGGGATATGCCAAAATTTCCGGTGATACCGGATTGAATGTGCGTGTCCGAGGTGGATTTACGGAAGGAAGTGTTCCGATTCAAAAGGCATTCACCGTAGGCGGTGTTGGATCAATCCGAGCTTACAACCAGAACGTATTCCTAGGCACTAGAATGTTGCTGGCCAACGCTGAACTCGCGCTGTATAATCCAGGCATCATGGACGGCCTTTTTCGCGGGATGTCCGTGCTAGGTCTTTTTGACGCAGGCTGGACCAATTCAGGCGGCAAAAACGAGTTCTCTATGGACGATGTGATCCCTGCAGCCGGTTTTGCGGTTTCTTTTGACGATCGGGCGTTTCGTTTAGAAGTCGCTTGGCCTCTCAAAAATATGGGAACGGGTACGCAGCCTTCGGTTTGGCTACGAATTGCGCCGACGTTTTAAACGTTGAGTATAGGCGGAGAAAAAAGAGCCGGGGGCGCGAAGCGCCCCCGGCTCTTTTCGTACGTAGTGTACTCATCGATCCGTTCTTACTGAACATCACCCGTAAATTTCTTCAAAAACGGGGCTGCTAGGAGCGCAATGATCGCAGCACCAGCGGCAAACGTGGTCACTTGCCAAAAAAGTGGTTGGAAACCAGATCCAACGTCGCTAGCGGCAAGGCCAGCTATCAAATTTCCGAGCGCCGTTCCCACAAACCAGACGCCCATCATCTGTCCCACGCGGTTGGCCGGAGCCAGTTTAGTAACAGAAGACATCCCGACCGGTGAAATACAAAGCTCACCGCACGTAAAAAAGAAATACGTAACCGTGAGCCATGCGGGAGAAACCAAATCCCCCTGATCCGCAAAGGACGCGCCCCAGGCCAATACAAAAAAGCCACCCGCCAAGCCAAACAAGCCTAAAGCAAATTTATACAAGAAGGACGGATTCCGGTTGATCCGAGCTAAAAATACCCAGAGCGATCCAAACACGGGTGCCATAATGATGATGAACAGCGAGTTCACCGACTGAAACCAGGATGCTGGCATTTCCCAACCGAACATTACCCGGTCTGTCCCGGACTCGGCAAATAAATTGAGCGAGCTTCCAGCTTGCTCAAAACCAGCCCAAAAAACAGAAACCAATAAAAACAGCCAGAAAATGATGCCGAATCGCTTCTTTTCTAGCGCCGTATGCTTACTGAAAATGATCAAGTAGAGGAAAAATGCCGCAACGACCACTAAGATAGATCCACCCAGCGTTGCTGCGATTTGGGACAGGCTGACATCAATTACTCCACTACTAACCAGTAATGCGAAGGCGGCGATGATAGCACCCGTAATTCCGGTATACAGGTAAAACCTTCGTTCCTTGGCCGCTAGGCCGTCGTAAACAGGCAAAATACCAATATTGCCCAGATGCTTGTATCCCATTCGGAATTGGATCAACCCAGCAATCATCCCGATTCCTGCTAACCCAAAGCCATAGTGCCAGTTCATCCCTTCTCCAAAATAACCGACTAACAGGGGCCCAAGAAAGCCGCCTAGATTGATGCCCATATAATAAATCGAAAACCCGGCGTCGCGTCGAGCCCCACCTTCTGGGTATAAATCGCCAACTACGGTCGAAACATTCGGCTTGAGGAGGCCTGTTCCAACAACGATTAAAATCAAGCCGGCAAAAAACGTCGCGTCTGAGGGCAAAGCCATGCTGAAATGGCCCGCCGCGATAATACATCCGCCAATGAAAATGGCTTTTCGCTGGCCCCAAATATTATCTGCTACCCATCCACCTGGCAGTGCCAGCAAGTATACCAGCGCTGTGTAAAGACCGTAAATCGCCGCAGCGGACGCAGCATCCAGGCCCATTCCGGGATTTTCCGAAATCGTCGTTGCCGTCAAAAACAAGATGAGCAGGCCGCGCATCCCGTAATAACTGAAACGCTCCCACATTTCTGTAAAGAATAGGGTCGCGAGTCCGCGCGGGTGACCAAAGAAGGTCGTCCCTAATGGAGGGCCAATTTGATTCATTTCGTCGGTTCCATCTAGTTAATACGATCTGTGATTGGATTGAAGCCCAGAGAAGATAGAGAATTGAAGGATTGGTGTCTAAACCAATTTTTCAGCCTTCGCTCCCTTTCAGAACCTTATATTTGCTGGATTCAATTTTTGACCAGCCAAGTACAGGATAATCGGGTTTTTTATGTCCGTATCACAATTTCAAGTAGACTCCCACGGCCAACGCACGCACACATGTGGCGAACTGAGAAGCGAGCAAATCGGTCAAGTGGCCGTATTAAAAGGTTGGGTCGATACCCGACGCGATCTGGGAGGACTCATTTTTGTTGATTTGAGAGACCGATACGGCATCACCCAAATCGTTTTCAACCCCGCGGACAACCCTCAAACGGCCAAATTGGCGGAATCGCTACGGTTTGAGTTCGTTATTTCCGTCAAGGGAAAAGTGGTTGGGCGCGAAGTTGAAGCCAAAAATACCGACCTCGCGACGGCCTCCGTTGAACTAGAGGCGCAGGATATGTTGATACTCAACACGTCCGATCCCCTTCCTTTCATGGTGTCGACCCACGAAGGCAAACAGTCCAACGCTTCCGACGATTTACGACTGAAATACCGCTATCTCGACCTGAGGCGCACCGAACTCAAGGAAAACGTCATGCTCCGGCACCGCGTGTACCAGTCGGTTCGGCGCTATTACGACGGCCAAAACTTTGTGGAAGTCGAAACGCCCGTTTTGATGAAATCGACGCCGGAAGGCGCGCGGGACTATCTGGTTCCGAGCCGCGTTCATCCCGGTAAGTTTTTCGCTCTGCCTCAGTCGCCACAAACGTACAAACAGATTTTGATGGTGGCCGGTTTCGACCGCTACTTTCAAATCGTAAAATGCTTTAGGGATGAAGACCTCCGCGCCGACCGTCAGCCGGAATTCACCCAGATTGACGTCGAAATGACGTTTGCGACGGAGGAAATGATCTATACCACGGCCGAGGGGATGATCAAAGCCCTTTGGAAAGACGTTAAAGGAGTAGATTTGGAGCTGCCTTTCCCCCGCGTGTCTTATGACGACGCGCTTCGGACTTACGGCTCGGACAAGCCAGATCTGCGTTTTGACATGAAGCTGCACGACCTCAGCGCAGCTTTTAAAGGCTCAGGTTTTCGTGTATTTGATTCCACGCTTGAAAGCGGCGGCGCTGTCGTGGCCATCGTAATACCCGGGTGGGGCGATACGGGGCGCGGCAAGCTTGACAAGTTGGACAAAGACATTGTACGTCAGAAGCTAAAAGCAGGTGGGCTTTTTCATTTTAAACTGCCGACCGACGGATCTGGTGTTCAATCCAGTGTCAAAGAAGACGTGCTTCCTACGGCTTTCGTGAAGAAAGCTGTTGATGTCTGCGGAGCTGCCACAGGCGACCTCGTGTTGGTTATAGCGGGGCCATCGCCCAAGGTGTTTGAGCAGATGGGCGGCCTAAGACTGCACATGGCTTCTGAGCTGGAATTAATCAGCAACAGCGCAGACGGACCTTGGAAATTTCTGTGGGTGACGAACTTTCCGCTATTGGAATATGACGAAGAAGCAGGTCGATTCCACGCTATGCATCACCCATTTACATCCCCTGCCGCAGCCGATATGGCCAAATTAGGCACCGATCCGGGTGCGGTTCGGGCTCAGGCGTACGATATCGTCCTTAATGGAAGTGAAATTGGTGGCGGTTCTATCCGAATCCACCGCCCCGACGTTCAGCAGATGATGTTTGACGCACTGGGGATCGGCGAAGAGGAAGCCCAGACGCGATTCGGTTTCTTGCTCGACGCATTCAAATACGGAGCGCCACCCCACGGCGGCATCGCGTTTGGACTGGACCGCATTGTGATGCTTCTTACGGGTGCATCCTCCCTTCGAGACGTCATTGTTTTCCCAAAAACCCAAAGCGCCCAGGAGCCCATGGTGCAATCTCCCGATGTGGTTGACCAACATCAGCTCAAAGAACTACATATTCAACTCATCAAAAAGGAATCGGCCGGAAACTAGGCGCACATGTACCAGAAACCAGGATGGATCGATTGGGAGATGTGGGATGCCGTGATCCGTCTGAAAGGCATTACTGTAGATCGACCTAAGTTCTCGGCGCACCCTTTCTTTCCGGAAATCATTTACCCCATCGACTACGGATTTGTAAACGAGACCCAGAGTGTGGACGGAGAAGAACAGGATGTATTTGTTGGTAGCGTGCAAAATGGTTTGGTCGCTGCCGTTTTTACATCCGACCGTCGAAAAGGCGATCAAGAGTGCAAATTACTCTTCAACTGCAGCCCGGTGGAAGTCTATTTGGTCAATGGCTTTATCAATTTTACGCCAGAATTGATGTCTGGAAGACTCCTTTTGAGGCGCGAATTGAAGGAATTGTGGTAGACCATCCGTAGCGGATCTCACCGAACCTTCAAACCCTTTGATTTGGACTAAAAGGGTATAAAGTCGTAAATTTCTTTTCTGTGCCGGAGCGACTTTAACACATTCGTTTTCAAGTCGCTCCGCATTAGATCCCGTAGCTCAGTTGGCAGAGCATCTGACTTTTAATCAGAGGGTCGCTGGTTCGAACCCAGCCGGGGTCACAAGTTGTTAAATACTATGCCACCTACTTGATGGTTTAGGCCATTTTAGCGACTTTGTTCGCCTTGAAAAAGGCGTACCACCTGCCCAGGTGGCGAAATTGGTAGACGCGCCACCTTGAGGGGGTGGTGCTCGAAAGGGCATGCTGGTTCGAGTCCAGTCCTGGGCACACATATGATAATTGGTGACACACGATGACACCCAAAAATGCTCTTCATTAATCATGAAGGGCTTTTTTTGTGCTCAGTGAGTTTTGCTGACTTTCATTTATGCATGGTTTTCCTTAACCTATTTCCTAACCTACTTTCTTTTAAGTACTACTTGGTTTGGAACATGGCAACGGTTAATGC
>JAQBZH010000020.1 GCA_027622005.1 Bacteroidota bacterium
TTTCGGCGCCCGCCAACCTGGATCGTCTTCCCACAATCCTCGCTTCGACGCTTTGACCTAAGGGTCAAAACCCTGCGAATTTCAAGTCGCTAAGAGATCTTAATTTTCTGTGGTTTGGTTTCTTCCAACTTGGGTACCCTCACAAACAGGACACCGTTTTCAAATCGGGCGTCGATTTTCGTCGCGTCGATCTTATTCGGAAGTGAGAAGGAACGATAGAATCGGCCAGTTTGACGCTCCTCGCGAACTACCGTATCGCTTTCGGTCACAACACGAGAGTTCCGCTGGCCGGAAATGGTCAATACGCCTTCGTGTAAATTGATTTGGATATCTTCTTTTCCCACGCCCGGAACGTCAGCTGCCAGTTCATAGGCATCCGTTGTCTCAACAACGTCCATTCGTGGTTGCCAAGAAATAGGTTCGTTGCTGTCAGGATCCGTTCCCAACGAAGGGAAAAAATTGGAAAAAATGTGATCAAAGTCTCGCTGCATGCGGGAAAGGTCAGCGCGGGGAGAGAATCGTATTACTTTGTTCATGTTGGGTCACCTCTAGTGTTTGTTCAATCAAATTGAGTTTGTTCGAATCACGCGGTGGACTTTTTCCGGCCTTCAATCGGCTCCGCCACCAAGCTTGATGACCAAAGAACAACAACCAGTGTGCCAACGGAAAAAAAGCGATAGTCCTCTGAAATAACGTCAGAATGAGAATGTCAGAGTTTCAGAGTTGAAAGTAACCTTACGTTTTGTGTCACCGACACGATGACAGAGGGCGCGACAAACTGTCTTTTTCAGTTCATCACGCCCTGCCAAATGTTGGAGGCGGTAAATCTGGGAAAATCAGATCGATAGAGGGCCTGTGGTCTACGCAAAACAGCTTGAGATGCTCGACTAAAGCGGCGCGATTTAGTTTTTGTCGTCCAGGAGCTCTATCCCTTGTTGAACTTTCAATTTGCGGTATTTAAACAGACTTCGTGAAAGTCCGCCGAGCCCCAGTAGTCCCATGATCAGGAAGAGGTAGGGCTTTTCGTAACCACCTGAAACGAATAGGTAAAGCCAGCTAGTCAGGATAATCACTCCCAAAAAAATGTTCGCCAATGTTCCGCTTTGAAAAGGACTGCCGAAGGATTTCATGGCTTTTCGAGGATGGTCGTGATAATATTAAACTGAGGGTAGAATTTTGCCCGATACCTCTCCGAAGCCTATACGAATACCATTTTTTTCGGCAACGCCTTTCATCACTACGGTATCCCCATCGTTGATAAACTTGCGTTCAGTACCGTCGGAAAGCTGTACGGGCGTAGTTCCACGCCAGGTTATTTCCAGCATCGAACCAAAACTGCCTTTTTCAGGGCCTGAAATCGTGCCGGAAGCCATTAAATCCCCGGGCTTAATGTTGCACCCACCGCTCGTATGATGCGCCAGTTGCTGGCAAATATTCCAATACAAGTGCTTGAAGTTGGATCGACAAACCACATTTTCAACATCGGAATTGGGAGGATTAATGCTAACCTCTAACGAGATATCGAATGCCGAATCTCGTTCCGACCTCAAATAGGGTAGGGGTTCCGGGTCCTGTTTTGGACCTGGGCATCGGAAGGGTTCAAGGGCGTCCAGAGTCACAATCCAAGGCGAGATAGACGTCGCGAAGTTTTTGGCTAAAAAGGGGCCCAGGGGCACATATTCCCACGTTTGGATATCCCTAGCGCTCCAATCGTTCACCAAAACAAACCCAAAAATGTGTTCGGTCGCCTTTTCAATCGAAATGGATTCCCCTATCGTCGTTCCAGGTCCAGTGAAAAAACCTACTTCTAACTCAAAATCAAGAAGCCTTGAGGGCCCAAAAACTGGGTCCGCGTTGTCTGCTTTCGTTTGACCTTTTGGCCTACGAATTTCGGTACCAGAAACTACAATTGAGCTGGCGCGCCCGTGGTAGGCAACAGGTAAGTGAAGCCAATTTGGTAGGAGGGCATTTTTAGGATCTCGAAAGAGCGATCCGACATTGGTTGCATGCTCACGGGAAGAGTAAAAGTCTGTGTAATCCCCAATTTGAGCTGGAAGTAGCATCGTGACGGCCTTTCGGGGAAATAGGGCCAGCGACCTTAGGTCCATATCATCCCGTAGGCGGCTGTTATCTTCAGAAAGCAACACCTGCAATGTGGACCGAACCAAGGTCCAAGTTTCTCTGCCAGCCGCCATAAAGTCATTCAGAGAAGAGCCTGAAAATACTTTTGTAGGCAACAAATGGGCCTTTTCAAGAGCGTCTAGATCGACAACCCAGTCCCCTAGGGCCGTGCCGGGACGGGCGCGCGTACTTCCATTGGGGAGAAAAATGCCATACGGCAAATTTTGAATGGGAAAATCACTACCAGGAGAAACATCAATAAAAGATCGCATGGGGAAAGATATAATTGAGAGTCAAATCGGGGCCAAAGACCTATTTGGAAAGCCAGCCTAAGTTCAGCAAATCAGCCCTGGGTTCGTTAAGGCTGCAGCTACCGATAGAAAGGCTCAGACTTCTTCGGTCTGCAATAAAATCAGTATTAGAAGCGGATAAGTCTTTCCAAAAGATACCTGAAGGGGTAAATACAAATGAATCGGAGTTTTGATCGTCCAAGATCTTGGAAATCTCGTGTACTTTAAGCTCATGGACCCTTCCCAGCGTTGTAGCAAAGAGAACGTTGATAAATCCATGCATTAAGTCCTTTTGATTTGCACAAATGTGCCGAATGGGATGGTGTAATCCAGCGGTAGCTTTAAAAGGGTACCGCATTTGGATGGCCGTATGAATGAAGCACGCCAATTCGTCAACAGTGGGAAAATCGGTAGGGTCCATCCCGCCGCATCGAATCTTTCCGAATATCTTTTGACGAAAAGTGGAGCTCGCGAGCGCCATAAAAAAAAGTGGTACCTGATCCGAAAAAGAGGCCGATCGGACAATTTCCCCGAAGACGGACGCCGTACCGAATTCGGACGCTTCAAAAACATGGGATACGGCGGCCACAGTTTGAACCGCTAACGAGGCATCGGAAAATGTCTGCGCTGGAAATCGAAATTCAAAAGCGTCGATCGCCGCTCTTCCACCCTGATTACGAACAAATTCGGCACATTGATTTAAATCCTCAGTGAGTATCACGGGCAAGGAATCTACGGTTGACGCGATTCTGGGAAGTACGTCGAACGAAAAGGGCCCCTGTTTAGGTGTTTTGTTCAGTAAAACGGCCAGTTCGTTCAGTCGACCTATAGGGACCACAAACGGACCCATCATCCACGCATCCGCACTAGAGCGATGACCCAAATATTCTTGCCACGCCGCTTCGAGAGGGAGAGCGGCCGGTGGAAATAGCCCAGCATAGTCAAATAGCCCATTCAAAAGCGTTTTTACGCTGGAGAATCGTGGGATGGATGGGGTCATTAAATCCATTTAAACCGTAAAAAGAGTGAAAAAAGGCAACTCTGATGGGTGCACAGAGTCTTGACCAAGAACTCTTGGTTAAACCTTGTTTGAACTAGATTGTAATATTACCTTGAAAGACCGAAAAAACTCCATTCAAGGCAGAATATCTTAAGGATAGTTTAAAATTGATCGAGTGTTTTCGGAAATACCGTACCATTTGGATGAGTTTTTTTCAAAGTCTCGTTCTAAAGTTTGACCTGTGACATAACAGGAACGAAAATGGTGCACATCACTCTACGTTTGAACGTTACCTACATATGGTAGTCATGAAGAGATTCCCCATTCTCCTAAGCCTTCTTCTAGGCGTATTTTTGCTTGCCGGGGCCGATGGCTGCTCTAGCGACCCTAACGTCGAAGGCGCCAAGCTCGATCTTCGAAATCAAGATTACGACCGAGCGCTTCAAAATCTAAATACTGCTCTCGAAAAGAATCCTCTGAATTCGGAAGCTTTAGAGCTCAAAGGTCGTGTTTTATCCGATCAGGCCTTTGCGACGCTGGATCCCGATCAACACATCGTATTGATTCACGAAATGATCAAGGCATTCGCCAAAGCGAAAGAAGTTGATCCATTGCTGACGGAATCAGTGACCAATAGCATGCGTTTTGCTTACGCGAGTGAATTTACCCGGGGCATTCAGGCCTTCAACCGTGGTAGAAATGACGCTGCAGAATTTATTGTTGCTGCCAAGTACTTCCATACAGCCGGGGACATTTTCCCTGACTCTTCGGGGGCTTATGTCAATGAAGGCTATGCGTACATGAACGCTAATCAGCCAGAAAGCGCCATGGTGCCTTTTGAGAACGCGATTAAAGCGGGTGACATTGAACCAGATACCTACCGTTTTCTAGCAGGCCTTTATCAGACGTACAATCGTTCAGAAGAAGGGATTGCTCTGCTTGAAAAAGCAAGCGAAATGTACCCTGAAAATATTGACGTTCAGACGGAATTGTTGAACGCTTATCAGGTTTCTGGCCAAATTGACAAAGCGCTTGACCGCTACAAAGATGCTGTGGCGCGTGAACCTGACAACAAGTTGTTCCGATACAATTACGGCTCACTTTTGGTTCAGGTTCAACGTTACGAAGAGGCCATTGCCCAGCTTGAAGCTGCCATCGCGCTAGACGCTGACTATACCAACGCCCATTACAACGTCGGCGCTGCTTATATCAATATGGCCGTTGATGTGAATCAACAAGTAAGCGATCTGGATGATAAGCTTCGCGCCGAGCGTGGAGGTTTGAGTCGCGCTGAAATCCAGACCAGAGAAGCCGCGATCGATGCGCTAGTAGAGCGTCGTAAAGAGCTTTTTGGCCTAGCTGTTGCTCCTTTGGAAAAAGCAAAGACCCTGTTTGAAGCAGCTGGGGAGGACGCAAGTGACGTATGTCGTGCGCTATACCAGTCTTACGTCCAGGTCAATGAAGTCGAAAAAGCACAGGGCATCTCAGACTGTGCCGGATATGCTGATTCAGATAATTAAGCATCAATATGGAGGTAATTCGCGGATATTTTAGCTCGATATGGTCGCCCGCGGAGAAATAATTGTCTAGGATTCGGGGCCGGGCTAGAAAAAGCCCGGCCCCGAATTGTATATACCGCCACCACGTTCCCATTTTCATTTTTTTCCCATGAAGTCATTCGAACTCGGACAATTTGGTCTAGGCACCAAGGCCGTTCACGCAGGACAAGCACCTGATCCGACCACGGGTGCCGTCATGACGCCGATCTATCAGACGTCCACGTACGCCCAATCAGCTCCTGGTGTGCACCAAGGTCATGAATATGCCAGGGTTACAAATCCGACTAGAACGGCGTTAGAAGGCAATTTAGCCGCCCTGGAATCTGCTGCATTCGGTATTTGTTTTTCTTCTGGAGTAGCTGCCACGGATGCCATTGTGCGGTGTTTGCGCCCGGGGGACCACATTCTGGCTTCCAACGATCTATATGGTGGAACTTATCGATTGATGAAGCAGGTTTTCGGTCCGTTTGGGATCGAGTCGGACTTTGTCGATATGTCTGATTTATCCGTGGTCAAATCGTCCCTAAAAGCCAATACGAAATTGGTTTGGATTGAGACACCCACTAATCCGCTTGTTCGGGTTGTCGATTTAAAAGCTTTGTGTGACCTAGCGCACGCCAATGGCGCTGTGGCAGCGGTCGATAATACTTTTGCATCGCCCATTTTGCAGAGACCGCTGGAATGGGGAGCCGATTTGGTCGTTCATTCAACTACCAAATATTTGGGCGGTCACTCCGATGTTATTGGAGGAGCAGTTTGTACCAACAGTTCTGAATGGAACGAAAAACTGCGCTTTTTGATCAAATCAGCGGGCGCAGTACCAGGACCAATGGATTGTTTTTTGACCCTTCGCGGTACTAAAACACTCCAAATTCGGATGGAGCGGCATTGCTCTAACGCGCAAGCGATTGCCGAATACCTCGAGAATCACCCAAAAATAGGGAAAGTGTATTATCCGGGCTTACCCAGCTTTGCCGGACACGAATTGGCCAAGAGACAAATGGACGGATTCGGGGGGATGGTGTCCTTTCTTTTAAAAAATGACAACATCAAGGACGCCACAACGGTCATGTCGTCGACCAATGTATTTACGCTGGCAGAAAGTCTGGGGGGCGTAGAAAGCCTGATGAACCATCCTGCGACTATGACGCATGCTTCCATTCCTAAGGCGGAGCGTGAAGCTGCCGGCCTTTCAGATACATTGATTCGGCTATCTGTGGGAATCGAAGACCTGAAAGACCTTATCGCAGATCTTGAACAAGCGCTCGCACGGGTATAAAGCCAGACAATCGTCTCAATACGAGTATCTAGGCAAAGCTTTTAGGATCCGTTAGTCCTCACAAAGAGGTGCTAGTGGTTTACTAACGCTCGGGCAGCTTGAATCACGTCTTCATCATCGGGGAGCAATGCTCGTTCTAGTGAATCGGCAAACGCGATTGGAGAAAATTTGCCTGCTAGCCGCTTGACTGGAGCATCGAGCTCATAAAATGCTTGATCGCTAATCTGAGCAGCGAGTTCAGCTCCGTAGCCAAGGAACTCATGGTCTTCATAGACGACGAGCGCCCGATTGGTTTTATGAACTGAAGCCATCACCGTATCCATATCGACCGGCAACAACGTCCTAAGGTCGATAATTTCAACAGAAATGCCTTCTTTTTCCAAAACACGGGCTGCATTCGTGGATTTGTGCACCATCATCCCATAGGTGATGATCGTCAAATCCGACCCTTCTCGAACAATTCGGGCTTTACCGAAGGGTAGGAGGTAATTTTCGTCAGGTTCCGGGCTTCTAGCTGCCGCCGACCGATACAACGCTTTATGCTCCATGAACAAAACAGGGTCTTCCATCCGAATGGCTGCTTTCAGCAATCCTTTGGCATCGGCTGCGTTGGATGGCATGGCGATCTGAAACCCAGGCATATGGGCAAAGAAGGCT
Organism: Bacteroidota bacterium; assembly: GCA_027622005.1. GTDB lineage: Bacteria > Bacteroidota > Rhodothermia > Rhodothermales > UBA10348 > UBA10348. Next base: position 6,907 of record JAQBZH010000020.1, read on the forward strand.
TCAATGTTTTGGGAATGACACAAACCACCGTGGATGTAGCCTCCAACCGGTACGCGGATTACCATAGGGCAAGCCCAATCGTTGTTCGAGCGATACCGATAGGACGCAACCTGGTTACGAAGCGCTTGCATCGCTGGCCAGATGTAGTCTCCAAACTGAATTTCAACTACGGGTTTATACCCGGCAGACGCAAATCCAACGGCTGTTCCAATGATGGAGGCCTCGGCTAACGGCGTATTGAAGCACCGTTTGGGTCCAAATGCATCCGTCAGGTCCCTCGTAGCCGTAAATACTCCACCCTTTCCACCGGCCACATCTTCGCCGTATACCAAAACGCGATCATCACGGCGCATTTCTTCGTGCAACGCATGGTTGATCGCGTCAACCACAACTATTTGGGGCCCGGATGGAATAGTTGCTTCATACTCGAGACCAAGATCGCCTTCAAATAAGACGTGTCGGGTGGCCGTTGCAGGGTCAGGATCGTCCTGTGCATCAGCCCAAGCGGCCGCTTTGTCCACTTCTAACTGAACCTCCTTTCGAAGCCGCTTAATATCTTCCTGAGATAGAAGCCCATCATTTACAAGGCGGTTTTCCAACTGTAGAATCGGATCCTCGCGTTGGTCGGCTTCCAATTCTTCGGCCGTTCGATACTTCGTATGATTGTCAGAGGATGAATGGGGTAGCAAGCGAACGAGATCGGCTACGAGACAAACAGGTCCTTTTCCGGCCTTAATGTGTTCAATTGCTTGCTTGGCGGCCGAATACGTTTCAAAAAAGTCCGTTCCATCGACGTGGATGCGGGCCAAGCCTTCGTAGCCGCGTGCCAACTTGAACGCCGAACCACCTGCCGTCTGGTCCCGAACAGGGACCGAGATCGCATACCCATTATCCTGAACCACGAACAAAACAGGAGCTTTTTCGCGAGCAGCCCAATTCAAAGCTTCGTGGAAATCCCCTTGGGAAGTTGCTCCATCGCCACATGAGCAATAGACGTAAGCGTCGGTTATCCCATCCCGCTGCAACGCCAATCCGGCTCCTACAGCCGGCAAAAATTGTGCGCCAACGGAGGATGAGATCGGTAAAATATTTCTGGATCGATTGCCAAAATGTTCAGCCATTTGCCGTCCACCCGAATTCGGGTCTACAGCCTTGGCCAGATGGTGAAGCAGTACCTCGTTGGAATCGCCACCTAACATGAGATACATCATCATGTCGCGGTAATAAAGGCTGAACCAATCCTTGCCCGGTTGACTAAGAAGACCGATGGCGGCTTGAGTGGCTTCGTGTCCAGCACATCCAATATGGGAAAATCCTTTTCCCTGTTTCAACAGGTTTAGCATTTTCTCATCTAACCGACGAGAAGTCAACATTGTCCGATAAACACCAATCAAGGTGTCGGCTTCAAAATAATCGGTTCCAATCTCGATCACATCGAAATCACCCTTGAATTTGACTCTTCCATTGGTGGACGAGATCAATTCAACGGTACGTGTCGAACCATCGCCCTCAGGAGAGCTTGAATTTTTGGTCGTTTTCGATGTTTTTGCCATTAGAGCTTGGTCAAATTCAAAAATGCAGGTCAAAGAAGAAATACTAATGACGAGAATACGAAAATGTTTGCATTATCGTGAAAACTCGGCGTGAAGCTTCCCCAAAAAACAACACCGCTAATTCAGGCCCGAGGCAGAGAGAGGAGTCCGAAGGACTCTTTAAGCTTCCGATTCAGCCATCAAGGACGTCTCAAAATCGAGCTCAAACCAAAATCGGGTGCCGCGACCCACGGTACTTTCTACCTGAATATTTTCGCCGTGGGCAGCCAATATTTGCTTGACGATGCTCAATCCTAGTCCAGTACCGCCACTTTTTCGGGATCGATCGGGATCGACTCGATGGAATCTCTCAAAAATCCGCTCGAGATGCTCTTCCGGAATGCCTCGGCCATTATCGACCACCTCAATTCTAACTTTCTCCAAGTGCCTCCGGTATCTACACCGGACCGTACCGGAATCGGAGTAAGCGATGGCGTTATCAATCAAATTGATCAGAACTTGCCGGATTCTAGCCCGGTCTGCCCGTACGAAGGCTTCTGGATTTTCCACCTGGAGTTCGATATTCTTTTCGGCGGCTTTTACCTTGAGGACTTCGTAGACTTCATTCAGCAGCTCGGATAACTCAAATACCTTGGGCTTGATAAGGTCCTCGCGGTATTCTAGACGCGCGATTTCTATCAGATCGTTGAAAAGATTATTCAGCCTTTCAAGATTATTGAGTCCTTTTTCCGCATAAAAACGGCGCTGATCGTCGGAAAGACTACTTGATGACAAGGCTTCAAGATATCCCCCAACAGCAAATATGGGATTTCGCACTTCATGGGAGACATTTCCAATAAACTCGTTTTGAAGATGAGCCATGCGTTCGAGTTCGTCAATTTTAACTTTAAACGTGCCCGACATCAGATTTAGGCTCTTGGCCAGGTCTTGAAACTCCGCCGCTCGGCTTTCGACCACAATTTGTTCTTCAAATCGACCTTCACTAATGCTTTTGGCGACATTTCGTATGGCTTGAAGCGGTTCTGTTACGCGTTGGGCGGCAATCCAGCTTCCAAAAACGGCTAATAGAAGTGCCATTACCATGGCAGCGACCATCGTGAATTGGAGTCGGCGAATGAGCCGATACAGAATGGGTCTAGGTTGACTGATCCGTACGATTATTCCCGAAGCCGGCTGTTTCATCGCAATGTAAAACAGGTGCTCTCCATCTTCGAGGCGCTCCGCATAATTGACGTCTATGCCTTCCGAAAATTGCATTTCTGGAGAGCTATAGAGAGGATCATTACGATCGGTTTTAACCCCTTCCTCTCCCACAATCAGGGAATCATTCAGAACGAGGTCGATCCGAATATCCGCCATCCGCTCCATAATCCGCATTCGAATGATGCGATTGACGTTGGCCGTCTCCTCATCCAAAATACCAGAGACTCGCGTAGCCTGCTGAAACATGGTTTCTTGATAAGCAATCTGCACTTCGTTTTTCAAAACGAAGGTGATGTACAAACCAACTGCAACGACCGCAAGACCGACAAAAAACAGAAAGGTCAGAATCATCCACGTTTGCGTCGACGCACGCGATGGAAATATCCGCTCGACGAGACGTGAAATCATAAAAAGACCTTAAAACTGTCTCTTATTCTTCGCCGGCGCTCTCTTCCTCGACAAAGCGATATCCAATGCCGCGAACGGTTTGAATATGCTGGGCGAATGAGCCAAGCTTCTCACGAAGGTTTTTGATGTGCGCATCGACAGTACGTTCTGTAACCATCATGGCATCTTTCCAGATTGTTTCCAGAAGTTGTTGACGCGTAAACGCCTTCCGAGGATGACGGACCAAATAGCGAACCAACTCAAACTCGGTCAGCGTTAGTCCGAGATCTTTTCCTTCTAGGGACGCTCTGTACTCATCTTCATAGATGGTCAAATTGCGTACAATAAGGGTACGGCTCTCTTCGATCCCAGCACGACGCAAGACCGCCTTTACGTGGGCCACAATGACTTGCGGGGAAACAGGTTTCGTTAGGTACGCGTCTGCGCCCAGCATTAACCCGCGTACCTGGTCATCCTCTTCGCCTTTGGCGGATAGAAACACAATCGGAATTGTTTCTGTTTCTACGCGGCTTCGTAGCCGACGACAGACTTCATACCCGTCCATTTCTGGCAGCATGATATCCAGAACGAGCAGATCGATGTCTGGAGTTGCTTTTTGAAGCGCCTCACTACCTGTGTAGGCTTTGTGTACGTTGAATCCTTCCTGCTCGAGGAAGTGAGCGACGACTTCTACAACATCTTCTTCATCATCGACTAAAAGAATGTGGAGCTGGGACGGGTCAAACGTGCTTGCCATGGTGATTCCAGGGGATAAAGCGGCTAATAGAAAGGTAAAGGGAGGAGATCCCCCACATTGAGAGACTCAAAGGGAGCTGAATATACTACATCCAGAAGAATAACATAAACAACTGCTTGAGTATCACTCGTTCGTGATCAAACAATAACTCGGATTCCGATCACTTATGGTGAATAAATTCGAGGTACTCGATTGCTTACCCTACACACCTGAACATAAGTGATGCTACTACATTGTTCGGCAACTTCAAAACAAGTGGGCGAATTCTTTCCAAAAATCGTAACGTCATCTCCCACAACGACCTCAGAATTGATTTCTGAGGGGTTTCCGAGGTCGACCATGAACATGTCCATGCACACGGTTCCGACTACAGGGTAGGTAGAATCCCCGATTCGGACCCTGCCACTACTCGATAATTGGCGCGAAATGCCGTCAGCGTATCCAGCAGCAATTGTCGCGATACGTCTCGATGTAGGCGCCACCCAGCGTCCACCATACGAAATTGGACTGCCTTTGGGCACCGTTTTGACGGCGCTCACTTTGGTTTTGAATTCCATAACGGGCTGGAGGAGATCAAGGAGCGGGCCGGTCGGCAGGTCCAACAAGCCGTATAACGCTATTCCTATGCGCGCCATTGACATAAGCGAAGGGTCAATGGAAGGTGGGAAGGTGAAGGTGGCGGCGCTGGCCGCTGAGTGAAGTGGGGCTGGAGGGCCGCCCAGCGCCTTCATCAGGGCCATGAATCGATCAAACTGAAGATGGGTGAAGCGGGGGTCCTCTTCATCAGCGGATGCAAAATGAGTCCAAACCGATGCCAGCTTACTCTGCGGACCTTTTTCCACCCCGCGAATGATTTCCACAGATGCTTCAGGCGTCTGGCCGAGTCGTCCCATCCCAGTGTCCACCTTTACGTGACAAGAGAGGAGCGCCTTCGCTTGTTGAACCGTCCGAAGAGCTTGTTCGCTATCGACAATGGCTTGAAGGTCAAAATCAGCGTAGAACCCCAAGTTCTCCGGCGAAGGGGGCGAAAAAACAATCAAATCGGCCTGTATTCCTGCTTTCCGGAGCGAAACGGCCTCCCCAAGTGTAGCTACGGCTAATTTCGACACACCCTTGGACTCGAGTACCCTAGATACTTCTAGACTTCCGTGACCATAAGCGTCTGCCTTAACGACACCCATTAGCTCTACGCCTTCCAGCTTCTTCGAGATCTCATCTATGTTATGATGGAGCCGGTCCAGATGGATTTCTGCCCGAGCAGAAACAGGGACAAAGGCGTTGGAGGGTAAATGCGTTTTCATCGCGGTAAACTACGCCGGACGATTTTAACTTTGCAGCACGATCCGCAAATTCTATTTTTGGTTACCGGTAGCGAACCTTAGGCCTTATTTCCCTCCCAAATTCAATTCCTTGTGGATACCGCAAATCTTGGACTAAGCGAACTCAATTCTTCGAGTAAATTACCCTGTGGGTTTGTATTTTTAAGCGGTTGCAAATCTAGACTCAAACACCCCTTATGACACAGGAGCTAACTCCAAACTTACTAATTGTCGGCGGAACGATTTTGAATCCGCAAACAGGGTCCGCGACTCCGGCTGATATTTGTATTGAAAACGGAACCATAACGGAAATTGGCGCCAAGCTGGATCGTAAGGGAAAAGCAATTTATGATGCGACCGATAAATTTATCTCTATCGGCTGGATGGATATGCATGTCCATTTTAGAGAGCCTGGATACGAGCACAAGGAAACGATCGTAACCGGCAGTCGCGCAGCGGCCTTTGGCGGTTTTACGGCCGTGGCGTGTATGCCAAATACAAACCCACCGATTCACACCCGCGACGTAGTTGAGTTCATCATTGAACGAGCGGAGAAGACTCCCGTGGACGTTTATCCTATCGCGTGCGTATCGAAAAATAGAGCGGGCGAAAGCTTAGCGGAAATGGCGGATCTGGCTGCTGGTGGCGCCGTTGCTTTTTCAGATGATGGGTCCCCGGTACAGAACAGTGGTCTGATGCGGCATGCACTTGAATATAGCTCGATGCTCAATATTCCCATTATTAACCACGAGGAAGATCTATCTCTTGGTACCAAAGGCCACATGCACGAAGGCGAAGTTTCCACCCGATTGGGATTGCCTGGGATTTCGGGACTTTCTGAAGAGATTATGATTGCCAGAGACATTTTGCTCGCCGAATACACGGGCGGGCATGTCCACGTTGCGCATATTTCGACAGCAAAAGGCGTCGATCAAGTTCGAGAGGCCAAAAAAAGGGGGATAAACATCACAACGGAAGTTTGCCCTCATCATTTTGCGATCACGGATGCGTTGGTAGAATCCTCAGGGTATCACACCAATACTAAAATGCATCCTCCACTCCGACCCCAATCTGATATTGACGGGATAAAAAGAGGATTGGCCGACGGGACGATAGACGCTATTTGTACAGACCACGCACCGCACGCTTCGTTTGAAAAAGAAGTCGAATACATAGCTGCGCCGTTTGGGATTTTGGGTCTGGAGACGGCCTGGGGATTGACGGGTCGCGAACTCGTTTCGGAAGGTGTTTTGTCCGTTTCTGAAGCGGTTTATAAACTTTCGATCGCCCCGAGGGAAATCTTACACTTAGCGGTGCCAGAAATTAAAGTCGGTCAAAAAGCGAATTTAACCGTATTCGACGCAACCACGGAATGGGTCTTTTCTGCAAACGATATCAAGTCGAAAAGTACCAATACGCCGTTTGTTGGCTCCAAAATGGTGGGGAAGGCCTGGGCCATCTACAATAAAGGCTTTTTTGTCAACAACGGGTAAGTTACCTGCACGATGATTGTTTTCCTGTCGGAAAAGAGTCAACGAGCCACCCAAGGCTAATGACCGTTTTCCAATCGTTTGCCCAGCCTTGAGGGTAAACCTTCCTCCCGAATGCGCTGAACCGATCGTTCAACGTTGTACGCGACGCGTCGTAGTTCGAACTCAAACGTTTCCGGGTCAAAAATGCCAAAACTGGCTCGTGGATCTCCATCTCTGGGTTGCCCAACGCTTCCGACGTTGACCAAAAAACGATGCCCTTTCCGGACTCGGAGCACGCCGAGCTGGTTGCATAAAACGCCGGGTAGATGGGTGTGTCCGACAAAACAGAGATCTGTCTGAAAATGGTTGAACTGATCTTGAGCTAGAAAGAAAGATTCAACACGTAACCATCTTTCCGGATAACCAGGAGAAGCGTGGACAAATGTCATACCCATATCCACGACCGTCAAAGGGAGCTCAGCCAGCCACCTTTTTTGTGCATCGTCCGTGTTATCAGCGTTGTGTTCAGCGGCAATTTGCCCATCTGCAGGTAAAAAACGAAGACCTTCTCCCGTCGCAACGGCAAGATCATGGTTGCCCAGAACCACCTTTTTACACCGCTCTCGAACGAGGTCAATACAGATGACGGGGTCCGCTCCATACCCCACGACATCGCCCAGACAATAAATATCCTGTATTCCTGATCTATCGATCTCAGCAAGCACTGCCTCCAATGCAGCAAGATTTGAGTGGATATCCGAGATAATGGCAATCGACAAAGGATTTCAAGGCTGGAGGTTTTCAAAAAGGCGCTTCCCGAAATGTATCAATAACCCGAAATGTATCAATAACCCGAAATGTATCAATAACACTGCGCCGCCGTCACAAAGATCGGGCGAATGAAACTCGTATTTCAATATTCATTCTTTCCATTACCGTTTCAGGCCGTATTTTCACAATCGAACAAACGCCTATCATTGGTCTACGAGGGGCGTACAAATATCACTCAAGTCCATGCAGCGCAAGCAAATAGGCGTATTTTTTGGCGGTCAGTCCCCAGAGCATGAAGTGTCGGTTATAACCGGTCTTCAAGTCGTAGCTGCGCTAGACCCCTCGCAGTTTGACGTCACGCCGGTCTATGTGACCAAAGATGGACACTGGTTTATTGGCAACAACCTCGGCGATATCACCCGATACGCAGACATTCCGGCCCTACTTTCAAAAGCTCGGGAAGTCGCACTAGCCTCTGGACCCGGTAGGACGTTGGCATTGGTTGAGCGAAAATCATCGTTTATTGGGTCCTCAAAGGAGATCTTGCTGGACGTGGCTTTTTTGGCCTTCCACGGGGGGTCAGGGGAGAATGGAGCCGTCCAGGGGTTGTGCGAGACGCTGAATGTGCCGTTTACCGGCAGCGGGATTGCTGCATCGGCTCTTGGGATGGATAAAGTATTATCCAAAAAGATGTGTCAGATGGTCGGCGTCCCTGTTGTCGATTGGCTGGAAGTGTGGGAATATGAATGGAGGGGACGGGAAGCCGCCAAACTCGAGGAAATCGAATCCCAAATCGGTTTTCCAGCCATCGTTAAGCCGGTCCGGTTGGGGTCGTCCATTGGAATTGCCCGAGTTGTGAACCAGGCCGACCTCGACAACGCTATCGAAGAAGCTTTTCGTTACGACGCTTCGGTGATGATAGAAAAATGTGTCCCCAACCTGCGCGAAATCAATTGCTCTGTTTTGGGTGATGGGTCCGACTGCCAGGTTTCGGTCCTGGAGGAGCCCGTTTCCAAAGAGGGCATCCTATCGTTTAAGGACAAATACATGAGAGACGGCCTCTCCTCAAAATCAGGAGGCTCAAAATCAAGAGGCTCGAAAAGCCGTCAAGGGGAGGGCATGGCGTCGCTGGACCGACTTATTCCGGCCCCAATTTCTCAGGAATTGGGAGAAGAAATTAGCAAACTAGCCCGGCAGATTTTCAAGGCCCTGAACTGCTCTGGCGTCGTTCGAATCGACTTTCTGATGGATGATGCTTTGCAAAAAGTTTGGTTTAACGAAATCAACACCATCCCGGGATCGTTTTCGTTTTATTTGTGGCAGCCAACCGGACTTCCATTTGAGGCGCTCGTACAGAAACTGGTGGAATTGGCCATTTCGAGTTATGAAAATAGGTCGGGGCGGGTTCGTTCCTACGATGTGAATTTGTTGGCGACCCGGTCGAAAGGCGGACTCAAAGGAGGCAAATCGTAGCTGTGGGCCGTTTTACAATCTAAGTTCATCAGAATAAGTCTCAATCAATTTTTGCGCTGGAGCTATCGCACAAGGGCGGCGCTCCTTCTAGTTCACCACGTATGAAAGCATCTCGTTTATTGTCCTTAATAACCCTTTCGATTTCCATCATTGGGTGCGTGGCCGCCCTTCCTAGGATCGACAAAGCCAAATTGCTTTCTCATGTGGAGACCCTTTCCTCCGACGTGTACCACGGGCGCCAAACGGGCACGGATGGGGGTGTTCTAGCGCAATTGTACGTCAAGAATGAAATGGTAATCATGAACCTAACGCCCTGTTTTGAAGCCCTAGAGCAGGCGTTTTCTTTTAGCTCGCGTCAATCTCAAACAGAAATAGCAGGAGTTAATATGGTTGGTTTGATTCCCGGATCGGGTTCTTCTGACAAGACAATGGTTGTAACCGCCCACTTCGATCATTTGGGAAGCCGCGAAGGAGTCGTTTACAATGGTGCGGACGACAACGCATCGGGAACGGCAGCAATGATCGAAATAGCTAGATATTTTACGCAAAACCCACCCGAACATACCATCATTTTTGCTGGATTAGACGCCGAAGAGATGGGATTGCAAGGAGCCCGGGCATTGGTGGCATCTTCCTGTATTGCCGACCGTAACGTGGTTGTCGATTTCAACGTGGACATGATTAGTCGAAGTCCCAAAGGTGAGCTTTATGTAGCTGGAACGCGGCATTACCCGGGGACGAAAGCCATTTTAGAAACGCTAACTCCCCGAGAAGGAGTGGCTTTGCTGTTTGGTCATGACGTACCTGGGACGGGATCTGAGGACTGGACTTCGGCTTCGGACCATGGGCCGTTTCATCAAGCAGGCATTCCATTTCTTTATTTCGGGGTCGAGGATCACCCAGGGTATCATCAGCCTTCCGACGATTTTCAGGAAATTACCCCCGAATTTTACTATCAGAGCGTGGAATTAATTCTGGAAACGATTTTAAAATTCGACGCGAAATTGGATACCATTACGTTTCAATAGGATTTTCCCCGATTCCCCGATTCCCCGATTCCCCGATTCCCCGAGCCCGCGCGCGCTTCAATTCCCAGCTGTTTCCCTATGCACATCGACTATTTGAACATTTTCCCGGTAAAGGCCCTAGCGGGTATATCCGTGAAATCGGCTGTGATAACGGCAAAAGGTCTGCAGTACGACCGTCGTTTTATGCTCATTGACGCGTCGAATCGATTCATCACCCAACGAACCCATCCGCAGCTCACCGCGTTTTCAGTTGAATTGGAAGGAAACCACTTAAAAATAAACCACGCTACGACCGGGCAAATTGCTTTTTCAGCAGAGCCTCCTGAAAGCGAGTCTTTTTCAGCTATCGTCTGGAACGATACGGTCCAAGTTTCGGCGGTTGGGGATGAAGTGGATCAGTTTTTTACGGAAGCGCTAAACGAAACCGTTCGCCTCGTGGGAATGCCAAAAACAAGTCATCGACAAGTCAATTTGATGTATGGTAAGGAGGGAGATGATGTCAGTTTTGCCGATGCATATCCCATTTTACTCCTCGGGACAGCATCCATAGATGAATTCAATTCCCGGATAAAGACTCCTGTGCCGCTGAATCGATTTCGCGCCAATATTGGGGTTAGTGGGTCACAACCATGGGCTGAGGATATCTGGAATACCGTCCACATAGGAAACGCCGAAATCCAATTGGTTAAGCCGTGTGAACGATGTATCGTTATTCGAACCGACCAAAAAACGGGAGAGCGGCACGACGAGCCCATGAAAACGCTGCTCACGTATCGCCGAATGGACAATAAAGTCATGGTCGGGATGAATTGTATCCCAACCACATCAGCTATTGGAGCCGAAATACACGTCGGACAGACGCTCACTATTTGATTTCTTCTTCATTAGAAGGTTTGAAGAGCCTGTCGTAACGTTAAGGCACCTTTCTTCAATTAAGCGTGACGTCTTATGACTGCCAGAACTGTTGCCAAACTTGCATGGTCTGTTCCTGTATTTTTATTGGCACTGACCGTGCATCAGGCCTATACGGCGGTTCAGCTTAAGAAAACCATGGACCAGGGTACGTTGACGTGGGCCGAAGTGACGCGGTACGAGCGATCCGACCGCAAAGACGTAACCGAGGTAGAATTAGATTTAATCGTGCATTTGCCGGATGGAAGTCAATTTGAGCGCGAAAAACTCACGCTTCCTTACTCGATTGGTCACCGAGTGGAAGCCGATACGCTCGAAGTTATGGTGCTCCAAGGAGCGGCCCAAGAAATCGTCATCAAAGATATCGGCGACACGCAAGTCAGAATTGCCTGGAGCAATATGGCTATGAGCTTTATTGCTCTGGTTATGGCGTTTTCGGGTGTTTTCGCGTGGAATCGGATGATGCGCAATCCGGCGGTGACACCAGACTCCGTTTAGTATTTTGACTGGGCCGGACGTATATTCCGGCAGTTGGGGGTGCCTTTCTGGCTGAGATCATACTCCTTGAACCTGTCCGGGTAATGCCGGCGTAGGGAAACAGCGATTTGGCAATCGAGAAACACGTTCCGCCTTACAGAAAACGTGTCATTCGTCCGCTTTCAAGGCCCTTCCACCTTCAAACTGATGTATTTCGGGTGTGAATTTACCCAGTCGGAATGAATCAGATATTTTTTACGCGATAGTTGTTGAATTTGGAAAAATGGCCCTGAAATCCCGAAATATTGAGTTTTCCGCACGCGTCTTGGTCCTTGCCGTGGTAGCTGTTTGTTTGCAGTTTTATCCTGGCGAGGAGGTGTCGGCACAGGTCATTAGCCTCCAAAAGGGAGTGCTTTCAGGGATGATTACGGGCGAAAGCCAACGTCCGTTGGCTGGAGCAACCATTCAAATGTTTGTCGTAGGGTCCGATTTAGCCCGATTTGGAGCTACCTCCGCCGAAAATGGCAGCTTTCAATTTTTCGGAATTCCCGAAGGCCGATACGATGTCCAGATCACGTATGTAGGATTTGGCGCAAGACGCTATCCGGTTCTCATTGAAGCCGACAAAACGGCCCAGCTTGACGTCGAGATGACCGCGGAAGCGGTAGTTTTCGATGAGATCGTGGTCAGTTCGGGGCGTGCTCGCGAGCAGCTCTCGCCTGTAACGTTTTCCAATATTTCTGCCGAAGAACTGGGACGACAACCGGACATGAAAGACCTCCCGGTGCATCTGGCGCGGCAACCATCTATAACTTTTCATTCGGAAAACGGCAATGCGGTTGGGTATTCGACGCTCAGGATGCGTGGTTTTGACCAGCGAAGGTTAGCGGTATCCATCAACGGCATACCGCAAAACGATCCGGAAGAGTTCAACGTGTTCTGGATCAACTTTTTTGACATTCAGGGCGCGGTTCAAGACATCCAAATTCAGCGCGGATCGGCGTCGTCAGTATATGGCACGGCGGCAATCGGGGGGGCCATCAACGTTCGCGCCCTTCCGTACACCCCGGATTTTAATGCTACGCTGCAGATCGGCGGAGGCGCGTTCGGGACCCGGCGATATTCTGCCGCAGTGAATTCTGGACTCTTGAACAGTAAATACGTGTTTTTCGGCCGTTTAAGCCGGTTAGAGTCCGATGGATACAGGGATTGGTCCTGGACAGAGTTTTGGCGCTATTTCGTAGGGATTACTCGATACGGAGATCGCTCGACACTCACACTGCAATCGTACGGCGGCCCGCAAAAGGATGGGTTGGCCTTTATAGGCATTCCCAAAGCTGCTAACAATAAGACGGTCGACGACGGATTCGGTGGTACCATCCATCGAAAGTCCAACGCATCGAGTGCTACAAAAGACATGGAATCCTTCCATCAGCCGCACGTCGAGGTGTTACACACATTTGACTTGTCATCCGAGTGGCAAATCAATCAAAAGATGTTTTGGGTGAAAGGGGAAGGGTATTTCGATTTTGGTGGTACGTTTCGAAGCGCCAACTACTTGCGGCTACCGGCAGGATTTGTTGGTGATGGCGATAGAAGCCTGCCGCTTTTCATCTCGCGACCTGATGTCTCGGTACTTTTTCGGGCATACCTCGATCAGTGGCAGATTGGTTGGATGCCGCGAGTTACCCGAACCTCCGAGAATGCGACGACGACTATTGCGCTCGAGGCTCGTCTGCACCGAAGCCACCGATGGGGACGGATTCAGGAGTCATTTGGCATTCCAGAAGAGTTTGTCGGTTCTGCCAACGACGTACGAGTCTATTCGTTTAAAGGAGAAAAAACCATTGCTTCGGCGTCCGTGTCGCATTTAAGGCGATTCTCCGATTTATGGGCCGTTGGCCTTGATGCCCAGTTTACGACCATGAAGTATCGTATTTGGGACGAAGCTTTTTACGGGACTTCCTTCGAAAAACCGTATGTGTTTGTAAATCCACGACTCGGGATTACTTATCGACCAGAGCAAGCGGTCAGCGCTTACGCCAGTCTGGCTTATTCCAGCCGCGAACCCCGGATGAAAAATCTGTACGATGGTGAAGAAGCAGGTGAAGGGTTCCTTCCTCAATTTGAAACAGGGTCCGAAGGACGCCCCGACACCGACAAACCGTTTATCAAACCAGAACACCTCGTAGACGTCGAATTAGGTGGAACGTGGAAAGGCCAGCGATTTAAGATCAGTTCCAATCTATTCCTCATGCAATTCAAAGACGAATTGGTACCAAGCGGTGGCCTCGATCAATACGGCGTACCCCGAACTGGAAACGCCGACAAGAGCCGGCACGTTGGGATTGAGGTAGACGCGGCTGTTAAAGTGACCAAAGGACTGGATTTTGCAGGTAATTTTACATGGTCCCACAATCGATTTATCCAATTTGATGAGTTTGTGACCCTGGGCGACTTTTCGACAACTGCGATCGATCGATCAAAAAACTCGATTGCTGGATTTCCCTCACAAAGCGGAAACGCGATAATGACCTATTCGAGGAGCGGCTTGGTAGCCTCGCTGATGACGTCTCTAGTAGGCAAACAATTTGTTGACAACGGAAACGGAACGGATAACCTGGGTCAAAAAAACGACGACCTGACCCTCGAATCATTCGTTTTAGTTGATGCTGCCATCCACTACGCGTTCGCACAGGGATCGGTTTTGGATGGACTTACGGTCGGATTGGACGTCAATAACATCATGGACACCAAGGTCTTAACCTTTGGTCAGGTCAGCTTTGGCAGTCCCGAATTTTTCCCTGCTGCCACGAGGCATGCCTTCCTTTCGTTGAAATACCGGGTAAAATAAAAAGGGCTACCAGGTCATCAGCTTCATACAGAAAACGGAGCCGCCGGACTTTAGAAACTCGTCCGTGTCGAGTTCGATTACTTCGAATCCGTGGCTTCTAAGCGCTGCGTTCGTCTGTTCGCACCCCTTTTGAATGAGGACGTGTTTTCGATCCGGGCAATGGGCATTGCACGCAAACAAGGTCCGCGCTTCGTTTTCCGGAGCCTCGATCACCACGGGGAAAAAGTGCCGAATGAGCGCCCTTCCTTCGCCAGTAAATGCGTCAGGATAAATGAGAACCGTATCGTCATCCAGAATACACATACACGTGTCTAGATGATAAAATTCGGGGTCTTCCAGGGCCAATAACATAATGGGAACGCCCAGCTTCTCAGAAATCAGTTCATAGACGCCAGGGTCAGTCCGGAAACCAAAACCACCCCAAATAAGCCGTTTTCCTGAATGCCAGAGGGCATCTCCCATTCCTTCAAACTCGGTCGTACCATTCGCCAGGTCGTCAATAATATCGTATCCAAGATTCTCAAAGTGACGTCGGAAGTATTGGACTTCGCGAGCGCGCTCAGGAGCAAACATTTTGGAAAGCACTACACCTTTCCGGCGTCCATCTTCCGATACATAAGGAAGCGTTTGATTAGCGCAAAACACCATATCCGGGAGGCCCTGAATGCCGCCCACTTCATCAACTTCAAGTCCACATTGGACATACGCGCTTTTGAGAGATATCCAATCTTTCCGGGCCTGTGCCCGATCGACTTCGCCAATGTTGCCGCTCATATGAGCATTGATGACGTAGGTCACGTCAAAGTGCTCGGGAGAGGTCATTAAAATGCGGGTAGGATGCGGCAAAAACGGTAAGTTGGCGAGATCAAAATTGATATCCGCGACGCGCCGATGGGTCATATTTAAGTAGCCTCTTTCTTGGATCCACGATCTGAGACCATTTCTTTTAGGTGCGCGCCCATCGACTGCATAAGCTCTTTTATTGCATCTTCCTCAACGTCGAGGGAAATTTTCACCAAGCCTTCAACCGTGGTGATGTCAATTTCCTCGATTTGTTCAACTAATTCAGGAGCGTCGGCTAAACCAAGGCGAGCCGCGGCGCGCAGACCACTAAAAACGTTGGCTAGGTCTTTTGCGGAAACCTCTGCCGAGGGCTCAATGAGGAGGACTCCTTCGATTTCCCGTCCGGTCGTATTGGCCCCAATTCCGATTGATTGGATGGCTTTTACGGTTGAAATGATTTGCGCCATCTGGCCTTCGACTTTTAAGCTATCCATGGCAGGCAGGAGTTCGTTGATATTGCGAACAATCACCCAACTTTCGCGCTTTTCAACTTGAAGCAACAAGTCGTCCGTGATTCCCGACGACTCTGGGCCATTGGCCCTACTGACCAAACGTTCGAGTTGACCTGAATTATTGGAGATGAGGATCATGGATCCGTCAACCAACGAAAAATGGACGTCTTCGTCTGCGGTAAATCGGTAAGAATCTGCCTTTCCCGCCGATTCTATGCGAGTTAGTTCAGAAATGGACTCGATTTTCGAAACCATTTCCGCTTGATTAAAATCAACGAACGCAATCAGGCTTCCAACGCCGGTCGAGTCCAAGCTGGAAAAGGAAACATACATGTGGTGTACGTCTTCCCGAGGATTGATGCCCAAATAGGTTGCCAGCTGTTCCATCGCAGCGTCCATGTCGGATTCCGCGGATTTATCACCCATCAGATCTTCCAGCGATTCAAAACCCTTCTGGACGTCCAAATGGGCTACAACCACGGCCGAAGCATCAAATATGGAGAGCGCTTTTTCGGTTTCGGATGATGCTCCACCAAATAAAGAAGAATCACATCCGGTGAATGTAAAAAGGGAAAGCCCTAAAGCGAAACAGGTGATGATAAAGCTAAAACGGGCACGACCGAAGTGGCCGTTTCCAACTTTAGAAATCCCTGCGGTTGAACCAGAAATATCCCAATCCATATATGACGCTGCCGAATAAAATAGAGGAAATGAGCGGATACCAAGTGGCTACGGCTTCTCCAGATAGGAGTTTCGATTGAATAAAGACCACTTCCACGAAATTGGGGAACACGTGGTAAAAGATCTGAAAAACGAAACTAGCGCTGGGGGAGAGAACAGGAACCAATTGTTCGTGTGAAGCAAGAACGGCCGATATAAAAATGAGGCCGTAGGTCAATATCAATGCTAGACCGTTACTGCGGGTCATGATGGTGACACAAAGGATGACCGAGTACATCACCCCGAACATGACGACGATTAGGGGAATACTAAGGAGCATGACCGGATGCCAAAGGCCGGTTTTGACCGAAATGGCCACCCAGACACCCAAAATGAGGTAGGTCGCTAGGGCTAAAACGGTCAGCCAGACCCCCAAAATATGGCCCGATAAAAGCCGCGTCCGACTTACCGGTTTAGAAATCATTAGATCGATGCGGCCCTGTTCAAGAAATCCGCCAATCAGGGGCATGGTGGCAAATAGTCCCAAAAGTGTACCCAGAAAGTAAGCCGCGCCGAAAACGAAAGAACTAATGTCGATTACAAACGCACCAACACTCATGGCCTCCGCGACCCACTCTCCTGTAACTGGATCCTTGACCATTTCTTGAGGAGTCGAATCAAGGCCAAAAATCCGTAGGGCGGAGATGGACCCTTCAACTACATCCAGGTTGAGCGCAAAAGACAATAACAGCCAGGCCAACGTCGAAACGAGCACGATTCCCTGCGTTAAGCGCATGGCCCATAGCTCGCGAAACGTGAGCAGAAGCGAGCCCGAAAGGGCCGTTCGGGTTTCGGAATTGGAAAGCAACACGGGTGTTTCGGACGATTTCATGATTTAGCCTTCTGAGAATCGATAATGTCCAAAAATCCAGCTTCCAACGACCTTCTGTGGCGTTCAATGCTCAAAATATTGACGTTCTGGCTCCGGAGGTGGTCGATCAATTCGTTAAGCGTTTCAGGCAATCCCGAATCGAGTAATAGAGTTTGCTCAGCTTCCTGGTCTACAATGGTCGGCGCCGATTCGCGCTGCGTTTGAAACGCCTCCAAATTCAAATCAAGTGGTAGGTTTCGGCACTGAATACGCCAACCCGTACCCTCAGTCGAGATCTCCGACACCGAGCCAGTCTTTACGATCTCCCCGAAGTTCATGATCGCTACCCGATCGCAAATCAATTCAATTTCCGTCAGCAAATGAGAGTTGATCAGAATAGTTTTGCCTTTGGAACGCAGATCGCGTAGTCGATCTCGAATTTCCCGACGGCCAACAGGGTCCACGCCGTCGGTTGGCTCATCGAGGACTAAAATGTCAGGATCGTTGAGTAATGCTTGTGCGAGGCCGAGACGCTGCATCATTCCTTTAGAAAACTTTCCCACGCGCGTATCGATCCATGAAGCCAGGCCCGCTTCTTCCACCAAACGGGGAATGTGATGTTTTCGATAGTCGGATTCCAAATGGCTCAATCGGCCATATACATCCAGGGTTTGCCGAGCAGTGAGATACGGTGGAAAACGGTGATTTTCAGGCAAATAGCCGAGCTTCCTACGCGCTTGGACGTTTCCGATAGGGAGTCCCATCATTGTGGCGGATCCGGCCGTTGGAGATACGATTCCGAGTAAAATTTTCAAAAGCGTAGTCTTTCCGGCTCCGTTAGGGCCCAAAATACCCACAATTTCGCCGGGAGCCACATCTATATCAACTCCTTTTAGGGCGTGTATTTTACTTCGTCCAAACGTCGAAGTGTACGTTTTGGCTAGGCCCACCGTGGTGATCGCTGAAATGCTCATAAGGGCCTAATAGGTGAGATTTTACGTAAATAAAGGATCGCTACTGATGGCAATAGGAGGGAGGGAGCGACTGCTAACTTCCCAATGCAACCACTCCCGGCAAAACCTTTCCTTCCAATAATTCAAGCATCGCGCCACCGCCGGTACTTACGTGGCTAACGTTTTCCGACATGCCCGCCATAACGATGGCGGCAACGGAATCGCCTCCGCCCACTACGGTAAAGGCACCCTCAAAAGTTGCATGGACCAGCGCCTCGGCTATCGCAAACGTTCCTTTTGAGAACGGTTTCATTTCAAAAACGCCCATAGGACCATTCCAAATCACGGTTTTGGCTTGACGGATCGATGAAGAATAAGCTGCGATGGTCTTCGGGCCGATGTCCAGCCCCATAAATCCACTCGGAATTTTAATATTAGAATTGTGAGCCGGGGCCGTTTCACTGAACGCGCTTGCACAAATATGATCTATTGGAAGCTTGATTCGGTTGCCCGCGCGTGCCATGAGATTTCGGGCCAAATCCAGTTTATCGTCCTCTGTAAGGGAAATTCCTGTTTCGATGCCTTTGGCTTTCAAAAACGTATAGGCCATGGCGCCGCCTATAAGTAATTCATCGACATGCTGAAGCAAGCTTTCAATGATGCCGATTTTGTCCGAGACTTTCGCGCCGCCAACGATGGCCACAAATGGATGATCGGGGTCCTGGGTGACTTTTTTGAGCGTGTCGAGCTCTTTTTGCATCAAAAAACCGGCGGCCTTTTCTTTTATAAGTAGAGCAGCACCAGTCGTGGAAGCGTGAGCCCGATGGGCCGTGCCGAACGCATCGTTCACATACACATCGGCAAGTCGAGCAAGGCCTTCAGAAACGGCATCTGAATTATCCGTTTCCCCGGGCTCAAACCGAACGTTTTCAAGGAGCAAAATCTCACCTGGTGCCAGCGATCTCGAAATGGCTTCAACTTGTTCGCCAATCACCTCGGGTGAAATGATTATGGGGAGACCGGTAATTCCCGCCAAATATCGGCCAACAGGAGCCATACTGTACTTGGCTACCTCCTGTCCGTCGGGTCGACCCAAATGGCTTACCAAGATGACCGACGCGCCCGCCTGCAAAACGTACCTGATGGTTGGCAAGGATGCTCTTATGCGAGTATCGTCGGCCACCGTAATGGTACCGTTTGGCGCCGTACTTAGCGGTACGTTAAAATCCACCCGGATCAGCACTCTTTTTCCTGCCAGATTTAGGTCTGTCACGGCGAGGTATTTCATACAAGACTTCTGTTGTACATGGGTGATTCAAGTTAAAATCGGCCCCGAGCCTGGTTTCAGTGGAGACCGCTCTCAGTAAAAAATGGCTCGTATTACGCTTCCATCATTCGTTTCACCATGTCAACTGTGCGACTGGAGTATCCCCATTCGTTGTCATACCAGCCGACTACTTTCACCAAATTTCCCATGACCATCGTCGAGTCCGAATCGAATATGCACGAATGAGGATTGTGGATGATGTCGATGGAAACAAGCGGTTCATCGGAATACTCCAAGATTCCCTTCATAGGGCCTGAAGCGGCTTTTTTAAACAGGGCATTAACTTCTTCTGCGGTGGTCTCTTTCCCAACAATCGCAGTTAAATCGGTTATGGAACCGTCCGGAGTGGGGACGCGAAGAGCAAAACCGTCTAGTTTACCGGCCAAATGGGGAAGAACTAGCCCAACGGCGCTCGCCGCACCCGTTGAAGTTGGAATAATTGACACCGCGGCAGCTCGAGCCCTCCTGAGGTCACTATGAGGGGAGTCTTGTAGATTTTGGTCGGAAGTATAGGAGTGAACCGTGGTCATCATACCTTTGACAAGACCAAATGCTTGATCCAAAACGTGTACCATCGGTGCCAAACAGTTGGTAGTACAACTAGCGTTGGAAATGATTTTCTCGTTTCCGGTAAGAATAGAATCGTTAACTCCGAGAACGACGGTAGCGTCGACATCGCCGGCTGCGGGCGCGGAAATGACCACTTTTTTGGCGCCGGCTGTTAAGTGCATGCCAGCCTTTTCACGACTGCGGAAAATGCCAGTTGACTCAACAACAACATCCGTATTCAGTTTGCCCCACGGAAGGAGTTCTGGATTTCTCTCCGAAAAAACAGGGATACGAACACCATTTACAGTAATCGAAGTATCGTCAGCCGAAATATCACCCGGGAATTTCATATGAACAGAGTCGTACTTCAGAAGGTGTGCCAGCGTACGTGCATTAGTCAAATCGTTAATTCCCACGATTTCAAACTCTTTTGAATTGCGTTCGACAATAGAGCGTAAAACCAACCTTCCAATACGTCCAAAACCGTTAATTCCAAGCTTGATGGCCATGATTGTCCCTTACATTGATGAGTGGCAGAATCCTTCGAAGCATTAAGGTCGGAATCAGAAGAATACCGTGCTTAAAAATCCTAATAAGTCTTTGTTAAAATCTAATTCGTCTCCGTGGAATCCGAATTTCCCGGGGTCGATTTTGGTGGATTTCGAATTATCTGAAAACCTCTCGTTTACTCGTGGGTTCACGTTGCCCTAGAGCCGAAAAAAGGCTATTTTGCAAATCTTTGCCAAAGAACGATCCATCTACAGGTAGAATCCGGCCGAACAAATGTTTGGAATACCCAGATTCGACCCAAATTTCTGACCAAATCCTATGTCAACGCTTAATCCGACCCGTAAAGTATCACGCAAACACGAACTTCGTGAAGATACGGTCGTCACGTTCTATGCTCGCGCACTCGGATATTTCGAAAATAACAGAAACGTTGTTTATTCGGTTCTGGGCGGGATCGTTGTGTTGGTAGCCGTCATCATGGGATTTTCCTGGATGAAAGCGACGAGCAATGCCAAAGCGCTGACAGAAATGGCCAGCGCAGTTCAAATATATGAAGCCGGTGAATTTCAAGCATCGCTCGATGGAGATGCGGCCTTTACCGGAATGATTGTCATAGCAGACAAATACGGCAATTCGGCATCCGGTAATTTGGCTCGATTTTATGTTGCAGATGCGTTTTTCCGCGTAGGAAATATGGAACGCGCGTTGGAATATTTTGAAGATTATTCCAAAGGCTCGGACTACCTGGGAGCATCGGCCTATGCAGGAGAAGCCGCAATTCACGAATTGAATGGCGATTTGAAAAAGGCGGGCGATTTATTTTTGAAAGCCGCCAACGTTTTCTCAAGCGACATTACTTCGCCGATGTATTTGGAAAGCGCAGCTCGTGCCTACGCCGCCGCTGGTGAATCCAGCAAGGCGTTGTCCGCTTATGAAACGATCAAAGAAGATTTCCCTGATACCCAGGCGGCCCAAAACGCAGACTTCTTCATAGCCAAATTTGAAGCCGCCAAGTAATGGCCGTACCCGTCATATTGGTCGTTGACGACGAAGTCAGTATTCGACGCACCCTGCGGGAGATTCTCGAGTACGAAGATTATGCGGTTGAAGAGGCTGAAGATGGAGAAGTAGCGCTCGTTAAACTGAGGGCTAGTAAGTTTGACGTGGTCCTGTTGGACGTGAAAATGCCCAAAAAGGACGGAATGGAAGTCCTTGAAGCGCTCTCCAAAGAGCAGATCGACGTCCCGGTGGTCATGATTTCGGGCCACGGCACGATCGATACCGCCGTCGAAGCTACCAAATTGGGCGCTTTTGATTTTGTTGAAAAGCCACCCGACCTAAACCGGCTGCTCCTCACGATTCGAAACGCCCTTGACCGAGGCGTCTTGGAATCCGAAAATCGTCGGATGCGCCAGACAATTGTTGAGCGCCATGCGGGAGAACTGACCCCGATATTGGGTGATAGCCCGGCCATTCGGACTATTAAAGAAACGATCGAACGGGTGGCCCCGACCGAAGCACGCGTCCTGATTACGGGTGAAGCAGGCACCGGCAAAGAGTTAGTCGCGAAATGGATCCACGGGCTTTCCAAACGCAAGGAAGGGCCTATTGTGGAAGTCAATTGCGCAGCAATCCCGAGTGAATTGATTGAAAGCGAGCTTTTTGGTCACGAAAAGGGCAGTTTTACGGGTGCGACCAAACAACGCATAGGAAAATTTGAGCAGGCTCATGGCGGTACCCTTTTTCTGGATGAAATTGGAGATATGAGCCTTTCGGCTCAGGCCAAAGTCTTAAGGGCGCTCCAGGAGAGTACCATCACCCGAGTAGGAGGGGATAGGTCGCTTCCGGTTGATGTCCGGGTCGTAGCGGCAACCAATAAGAATTTACTGCAACAGATTGAGCAGCATCAGTTTAGGGAAGATCTCTACCACCGTTTGTCCGTCATCCTATTTCACGTTCCACCCCTTCGCGAACGTCGAATGGACATTCCCGTCTTGACTGAGAATATTGCCGAACGGATTGCACGGCGCAATGGATTACAAGCGAAACCATTTTCACCCGATGCCCTTACCGCCCTTCAACAATTTGAATGGCGGGGGAATGTCCGCGAGTTGCACAATGTGGTCGAACGGTTGACCATTTTGAGTATGGGAGAGCGCATCACTCAATTGGATGTGGAGCGCTACGTATTGCCAGGTGGGTCCACGGCCAACCCAATTGTTGGTTTGCTGGATCGTTACGATCAATTCGCCGAATTCCGAGACAGCGCGGAAAAGCTCTTTATCGAACACAAACTGACGCAAAACGACTGGAATATTAGCCGGACGGCCGAAGCCATTGGTATCCAGCGTTCCCATCTCTACAACAAAATGGGGAAATACGAAATTTCCCGCGGAGATGAGTGATTCATCTATTATAGGAGAGGGCGAAGCTCAGCAGGGCGAAGCTCAACAGGGCGCGCCGAAAGAGGGTGTCAAACAGCCCCTTTTGATGGTTCGAGGGCTCGTGAAATCGTTTCCAGCGGTCGAAGGCACCGCCCTGACTGTACTTCAAGGGGTCAATTTTGAGGTGTTTAAAGGCCAGGTAGTGGCCATCGTCGGGGAATCGGGAAGCGGGAAAAGCACGTTATTGCACATTTTGGGTGCATTGGACACTCCGGATTCTGGTGAAATCTTGTTTGCGGGTGAAAAATTGTTGGGTCAACAGGATGAACAGCTTTCCAAATTTCGAAACGAACGAATCGGATTCGTCTTTCAGTTTCATCACCTGCTCCCCGAGTTTTCGGCCTTAGAAAACGTAATGATGCCGGCTTTGATCGGGGGCGCATCGCCTGGAGTGGCGAGGCCAAAAGCCATGGAGTTGCTCCAACGCGTCGGCCTCGAAGCCCGAACCGCGCATCGGCCAGGGGAATTATCGGGTGGTGAAAAACAACGCGTGGCCATTGCCAGGGCGCTCATGAACGAGCCTGATTTGATTTTGGCGGATGAACCCACCGGGAATTTGGACGAGCAAACCGCCGATCAACTGCACCGGGAAATGATTCGATTAAGCCGCGAGATGGACCAGACCTTTATTCTGGTGACCCATAATAAAAGTTTTGCCGCCATGGCCGACCGGACATTTTTACTCGAACATCAAACGTTGACCGAGTTATTTTAGAGAAGGCCGACTGCTCGGGAAAATCGGGCGGGTCACCTTGCTCATCACCATCACCAACAGAAAGATAAAGCGATTGGGAATTCGAAGCTCCATAAAAGCGCTCTGGACATCGGGAAAGGGCATAACGCTCGGTCTGCCGGACTCCGTAGAAGGTTCAGATCCGATTGACCTATTTGACTCTTGGTATGCCGATGCCCAAAAATCAGGTCTGTATTTGCCAGAATCGATGACGGTAGCGACCTGTTCGACTGAAGGAAGACCATCAGCCCGCACGGTCTTTTTAAAATCTGTTGATGCCTCGGGATTCGTGTTTTTTACCAATTATGGAAGTCGAAAGGCAAGTGAATTGGATACCAATCCGTTTGCATCACTCCTCTTCCATTGGCCGATTCTTCAGCGCCAAGTTCGTATTGAAGGCCCGGTTAAACGCGTTAGTCGCGAGGAATCCGAAGCCTACTTTCATTCTAGGGTTAGGGGTAGCCAAATCGGAGCCTGGGCATCAGATCAGTCTCAACGACTATCTAGTCGCGCCGAGCTTCAAGGTCGTTTCGATGAGTATGAGGCTAAATTCAAAGATGCTGCCGTGCCATTGCCGGAGCATTGGGGAGGATTTCGAGTTTTTCCTGAACGAATGGAGTTTTGGCAAGGAAGGCCGTTTCGACTCCATGACCGATTGATCTTTGAAAGAACCGGAGACGAGTGGAAGACCCACCGTCTTTCCCCCTGACCGAGCTCAGATTCTTATTGGGTTCTTGTCGAACAATGCATAGAGCAAAGGGTTTAAGACCGACTGCATTTTCCCAGATTTCCCAGCTTCATGTTAGAAGAGATCGTTTCAGCGTTAAAAAAAGCGCGTCGAGTAGTCATTACGACGCATACGCGTCCTGACGGAGACGCCATTGGCTCTCAGTTAGCCCTTGGAAATTACTTGAAACGTCAGGGCAAAGACGTCTTGATGGTTAATCAAGATCAGAGCCCGTACAATCTGGAATGGTTACCCGGAGCCGACCACATTGAACTCTATGATGCGTCGCTTCGTCATGTAGAATTTATAGCCCATGCCGATGTGGTGGTGATTCTCGATACCAACGTCCAAGAGCGTCTAGGGTCTGTTGGAAAACAAGTTCGGGGCACTACTTCTACTAAGATTTTGGTAGACCATCATACCGATTCAGAGAACTGGTTTGATTTGACTTTGAAACGCGAAAGCGCTTCTTCGACAGCAGAATTGCTATTTGAGCTCTTCGAGCTATGGGATTTAGATGGGATTGACCACGACGTAGCGGCGCCACTGTATGTGGCTATGATGACCGATACCGGCTCGTTTCGTTTCTCCAACGTTTCTGCCAATTTGCATCGGATGGTCGCCGAGTTGATCGAACGGGGGAAGTTTGACCCTTCGATTCTACATGCAGAGGTGTACGACAAGAAGTCAATCGAAGGTATCAAGCTACTCAGTAGCGTCTTATCGTCCATCGAGCTGCATTATAACGGCCGTATTGGCACCGTAGTGGTCACTCGCCGCATGCTTTCGGAATCAGGAGCCTCCGTCGAAGAAACGGACGGCTTCGTCAATCAAGTATTGTCCATTGAGGGCGTTCTAGTCGCGTTGATCTTTACCGAAACCGAGCGTGGTACGAAGATCAGTTTCCGTTCAAAGGGTGACCATTTCGTTCACAAATGGGCACAAAGTTACGGCGGCGGCGGGCATCGAAATGCATCCGGCGCCTTTATTATCGGCACATTGGACCATGCGTTTCGGAAGGCAATCGCATCCGCTCCGCATTTTATAAATCTGCCCAACCTTGAAACTTCCAGCGAGCTTTCCGATGAAGACGCTGCGTATTTGAACAGTCTGATGAACAGTCAGAATAATTAAGGTCATTATGAAAGTATCAGTTTCCACCATTTCGATTGCAGAACTAGACGTTGACCTGTTGTTCGTCCCTGTAACAATCGAAAATATAGACGCCGGACTTGCCGAATTGACGGCAGCATTCGGAGGTGCTATAGATAGGGCTAAAAACGATATTCGGGGTGATGGAAGCGCTGCTATCGTCCTTTACCCGGATATGGGGACGGCCAAGCGCATTGTTTTGGTAGGCTTGGGTGAATCATCCAAAGTAACACTTGAAAAGCTTCGCCTCGCGGCTGCAAAGGCCGCTTCTGTTTCTTACGACGTGAAGGCAGAGACCGTTGGCATTGCCATCCCTTCGCTCGATGTAAATGGGGATGATACCGCTCAGGCGCTTGTTGAGGGCTTTGTTCTGGGTTCGTACCGTTTTGATCGGTACCGAACAGGTCTTTTGACGGGTGAAGCCGCCCAGCGATTGGTCATCCAAACCACCGATCACGATAAACAAGTACGCCGTGGGGCAGATCGAGGCCGGATTATTGCCGAAGCGGTTTGCACGGCACGGGATTTAGTCAATTTATCTCCAGATGAAAAAACCCCTACGCTTTTGTCTAAAGCCATCGAAAAATCGGGCAAAAAGCATGGATATGAAGTGTCTGTTTGGGATAAAGCGCTGATTGAAGAAGAAGGAATGGGAGGATTGCTAGCCGTAAACCGGGGTAGTCTTGAACCGCCAACTTTTTCGGTACTCGAATGGCATCCGGAGAATTCTAGAAATTCGCGTCCCGTCATTTTAGTCGGGAAAGGCGTTGTTTTCGATACTGGAGGCCTTTCTCTCAAGCCGACAAAGGACTCCATGGACTCCATGAAGTCGGATATGGCGGGTGCAGCCGCCGTCATTGGCGCCATTGAAGCCATCGCAAAGCTCGACTTACCTCTATACGTGATCGGACTGATCCCAGCTACGGATAACCGTCCCGGCGAGAATGCCTATGTACCTGGGGATGTGGTTAAGATGCACTCTGGCAAAACAGTCGAAGTCCTCAACACGGATGCTGAAGGTCGGATGATCTTAGCCGACGCCCTTTCATATGCATCCTCCTTTTATCCTGAAATCGTGATCGACCTGGCTACGCTAACGGGTGCTGCGGTCATAGCTTTGGGTGATTTTATCGCCGCGGTCATGACCAACGCGGAAAAAGGGGCCGAAGAACGGCTCGCAGATATTATGCAAGCAGGAGCTGAATCCGGCGATCGGGTGCACAACCTGCCCATGTTCGACGAGTATAACGAGCAGATAAAAAGTACAATTGCTGACTTGAAAAACGTGGGTGGTAGAGGGGCTGGCTCGATTACGGCCGCAAAGTTCCTTGAGCACTTTGTCGATTACCCTTGGATCCACGTAGATATTGCAGGTCCTTCCTTCATAGCTCAGGCCAAAGGATACAGCCAAGCGGGTGCTACCGGATTTGGGGTTCGACTGCTGACCCGTTTTCTACAGCAAATGTCTGAAAAGAAACGATAACGAGTCGTTTTGACATGCTATAAGCGCGACCATGGCATCTAAACCTACCATTGCTGTTTCGATTGGGGACCCTAATGGCATAGGTCCAGAGGTTTTGTTGAAATCGCTTTCCGATCCGGCTTTGCGTGATTTATGCCATTTGGTCGTAGTTGGGCCAAAGGCCGTCTTATCCTTTTATGAGGCGCAGTTGGGTATCTCGGCAGAGTTTGATCAGATCGAATGCGAATCTCCGGCCGGATTCAAAGTCCTTCCGGGCCAAATCAACGCCGATTCAGGTCGGATATCGATGGAATCGGTTGGATTGTCTGTCGATTTGTGCAGCACGGGTCAAGCCGATGCCATGGTGACGTGTCCGATTTCAAAAGAAGCAATTGCGCGCGCGGGCTACCGTTTTCCGGGTCATACGGAGTTCATTGCCGATCGAGTGGGAGCTTCAGATTTTCTGATGATGATGGTTTCGGACAAGTTGCGGATCGGATTGGTAACGGGGCATATCCCCATTTCCGCGGTCTCCGCGGCCGTCTCAGGGGAAAAAATTGAAAGAACCATTGGTACCATGAACCGGTCGTTGCAGCGTGATTTTGGTATTCCGGAGCCCAAAATTGCGGTTTTGGGATTAAACCCGCACGCCGGAGATGGTGGTGTCCTGGGTACGGAAGACCGGGATGTCATACTTCCTGCCGTGATTCGGGCCCGGGAATCGGGTATTCATATTTTGGGCCCGCTACCCGCAGATGGTTTTTTTGGGAGTAGTACGTGGAAATCAGCTGATGGTGTTGTTGCGATGTACCACGATCAGGGCCTCATTCCTTTCAAAGCACTTTCTTTCGGTTCGGGCGTTAATTTTACGGCAGGACTTTCCATTGTTCGGACTTCCCCGGACCATGGAACGGCTTTTGATATTGCCGGAACAGGGGTCGCAAATCCATCAAGCCTTAAAAAAGCCATCGAATACGCTGTCCAAATCGTCCAAAAAAGACAAATACTCGGTTGAAATCGGTTAATGCATATTCCGCGCTCGCGCTCGTCTACGACATGGTTATGGATCACGTCGATTACGAAGGTTGGGCTGATTACATCTTGCACCTTTTGGAAGAGCATTCGACAAAAGAAGACACGCCTGATCTCCACATTTTGGAATTGGGCTGCGGTACAGGGCTATTTACATCGGAATTGTTGATCCAAACCAAAGCCCGAATATCGGCCGCTGATAGTTCTTCGAGCATGTTGGAGTGGGCTGGACGCCGGCTGGGGAGCGAATCGAATAGGGTTAGCCTTCACCCATTGGATTTTGAGACGGGATGGAACGATTTCTCTCTCGAGGGACCGATTGATGCGATTCTATTGTTATATGACTGTATTAATTACGTACAGTCAGAAGAAGGGCTGAACAGGTTGTTTGCGGGCGTAAAGTCTCGCATGGGGCCTAGCTCTATTTTTATTTTTGATCAAAGTACGCCGGCTAACTCCATCAACAATGCAGCGTATTTTGAAGATGAGGGTGAGCAACATGGGGTAGCCTACACGCGGAAAAGCTCATTTGACGCGGAATCCCGAGTTCATACCACACAGTTTGAAATATCAACCTTAGATGGCGTTTTTCAGGAAAACCATATTCAGCGAGCGTGGACCAGACCTGAAATTATATCGGCTCTCAATCGGGCGGAAATGACGGTTATGGCTTCATACGACGGCTTTAGTCTCGATGAAGCCCATGATGAATCGGAGCGTATACACTGGGTCCTAAGGATTCGGGAACCCCAGACTACTTAAGCAAAATCGCTGTGATCGAACTCAAAAACGTATCTATTTCCTATCCCTTACCAGACGGTTCGCCTCGGCCCGTACTCGAGCATGTTAACGTTCACATTGACCGCGGCGAGCTGGTTTATTTAGTCGGGCCTACGGGCAGCGGTAAGAGTTCGCTTTTGCGCGCTATGTACATGGAGACGCTGCCCCAGACCGGTTCAGTAGAAATAGCTGGTTTTCACAGCGACACGATGAAGCTTTCAGACATCCCTTATTTGCGGCGCAACCTCGGAGTCGTATTTCAAGATTTTCAGTTGCTTCCAGATCGGAATGTGTTTGACAACGTAGCCTTCGCTCAATATGTTACCGGAAATCGAGGTAAGTTGGTGACCAACAAGGTGTTACACGTCCTGTCGCGAGTAGGACTTAGCCATAAACGGCAACGATTTCCGCACGAACTTTCGGGTGGCGAGCAGCAACGCGTGGTCATTGCTCGGGCCATCGTCAACGACCCATGGGTAATGTTGGCCGATGAGCCAACGGGAAATCTGGACCCTTCGGTGGCCGACGAAATCCAAAAACTGCTTATTGGTCTTCACCGCGCCGGAATGACCGTCTTGATGGCAACTCACGATTACAGAATGGTTCGGAATTTTCCAGCAAGGACGCTTGCGGTCCTCAACCGGCGAATCGTGGAAGTGGACCCAAAGTCTCTCATATCTTAGTCTTTCAGGATTTCCCAAACCACGGCCCTTTCAAGATGGTTTGCAGAGCGCGTACTCCTCGTTTATATTGCGCGCTATTCAATATTCTGATTCTCAATAGCTGTTTATTTATTACAGTTGAGTATTGTCAACGGATTTGCAGTTCGCGAAAGGAGTTTCCGCTAAAATGGACGGAAAATTTGCCTTTTGACCTTTCCACCCTGAACAAACGTCACTGATTCATGGAAATCTTAGAGCATTTTATTGCGATTGCTAACGACTTTCTATCGCCAATTCTCGTAATTGGTCTTTTGGGAGCCGGTGCTTTTTTAACCGTCCGCTTGGGTCTTGTTCAAATTCGTCGCCTTGGCCACGGATTCGCCGTGACCACCGGCAAATATGACGACCCCAATGAGCCTGGGGACTTGTCGCATTTTCAAGCATTGACCACAGCGCTTTCAGCGACAGTTGGTACCGGTAACATAGCTGGCGTGGCGCTTGCCATTCACTGGGGCGGGCCTGGAGCCTTGTTTTGGATGTGGGTTACGGCTTTCCTTGGAATGGCAACTAAATATGCCGAAGTGACGCTTGCTCAACATTATCGGATCAATTTGGAAGGCAGCACCAAGTGGGAAGGATCGGTTGCTGGCGGCCCGATGTATTATATCGAGCGCGGAATTAAAGACGTGTTTGGATGGAATTGGAAGCCTGTTGCCATGTTTTTTGCTTTTATGTTGATGATTACTTCGTTTTTTACGGGTAATGCCATTCAGTCCAATACCATTGCCACTCAGGTAGCCGACAACTTTGGGATTGCTACCTGGATTACTGGTTTGTTCACGGCCAGTATTGTGGGCGCGGTCATAATAGGAGGAATTAGCCGAATTGGTAAGGTTACCGGCATTTTGGCGCCAGTTATGGCGTTTGTTTATGTAGCTGCTGCCATGGTGGTTCTATTTATTAATTATGACCAGATCCTTCCAGCTTTTGGAACCATTTTTACTGAAGCGTTCAATCCGACCGCAGGGGTGGCTGGTACCGGAATGGGTATTTTCCTATTCACTTTGCGTTACGGAGTGCAACGAGGACTGTTTTCCAACGAGGCGGGGCAGGGTTCGGCACCCATTGCGCACTCGGCAGCTAAAACCGATGAACCGGTTTCCGAGGGTGTTGTGGCACTTTTGGAGCCTTTCATCGACACCATTGTCATTTGCACGATGACCGGTTTGGTTATCGTTTCGACCGGTGCGTTCAACGCGAAAGTGCCCACCGCTATTTCGATGACGGATGGGAATATTTCGTACGCTATGGTGGATGATGCTGGTGGACATAAGGCCACCAGTGCTCCCAGCTCCATCTCGATTACCGATGGCTATCCAGATGCGACTGCTCCAACGGAGGCGCAACTGACATATTACGATATCGAAGTTAGTCGTTTCTTTACGGACGCTGGTCAAACCGTGCCATTCACGGGTGTGATCACCCCCGGATCGTTGTCCGCTGCCGCAGCCGACGGAACAGCCCACACTACGCTCTACGGCGATGCGGCTAGAAACAGCTCTCCGCTGACTACCTTAGGATTTGAAATTGGCCTAGAACCCGTCGGATTGGCATGGATGGGTAAGTGGATTGTCTTAGTCTGCGTATTCCTCTTCGCGGTTTCAACGGCTATTTCTTGGAGCTACTATGGAGACCGCTGCGCCAACTATTTGTTTGGTAAAAACGCCATTTTACCTTACAAATTTGTATATCTCGTTTTCCACTTCGTTGGAGCCATTTTGGCCGTTACCACGATTTGGGATCTGGGAGATGTGGCCTTGTCACTCGTTACGCTGCCAAACGTCATCACCCTAATTCTCCTCTCAGGACTCCTGAAGAAGTTGACGGATAGTTACTTTGAGCGCAAACCATGGGTTAAAAACAAGACATCGTAGTCTAACCTGAACGCTAACACACTCATGAACCGTGTTCAGGTTATCGATCATCCCATTCTGAAGAGGGACCTAACGGTCCTCAGGCAGTCGGAAACGCCGTACGGTCTGTTTCGAAGTACGCTTCGTAATATTTCGTCCATTATGGCCTATGAGGTGTTTCGGACCCTTCGAATTAAAGAGATCGACATTGACTCCCCATTGGAGGCAACCAGGGGACACATTGTTGATGAAAATGTGATTGTCGTTCCTATTCTACGGGCGGGACTTGGTATGATTGATGGATTTGTCCACTTTCTTCCAGAAGCCCGTGTAGGCCATCTGGGTATGTACCGAGACGAGCATACACACGAGCCTGTAGACTATTACTCGAAACTCCCGTCCGGCATCGAATCGGCCACGGTAATCGTGGTCGATCCAATGTTGGCTACGGGTGGCAGCGCTTGTGGAGCTATTCGTCACCTGAAAAAAGTGGGCGCGCAGACGCTCAAACTAGTGACGCTCGTTTCAGCACCAGAGGGCATTGCTTTCGTGCACCAAGAACACCCGGACGTGCACATCATAACGGCGGTTATTGACCGCGAATTGGATGTTAACGCCTACATCCGCCCCGGACTGGGCGATGCGGGAGACCGAATTTTTGGAACCGGCTAAAAGAATATGACAACGCTTTTGAATCGTTTATTGACCCTTTTGGTGCTTGTGGCAGCGACTGCTTCGTGGGCAACGGCTCAAGAAGCATCCATGGTCGTTCCTCCAACCGTATTAAATGGGATTGGATTTGATGTGACAGTTGAGGTCACCGGCGATACGCTCTCAATGGACGCCTACACGGTACAGGCCTCTGGCGGCTCGGCCGTGTTGGTCTATGACGAGGATGATGGCGTCTGGATGGCAAGTGGTGTCACTGTTACGAGTACCGGTGCGCAGGACATAGTGTTGTTGCGTTCAGGTCAGGAAGTCGTTCGCCAGGCGACGCGGAGCATTCCGGGCTGGCTATCCATTTTACCGCCGCTGCTGGCCATCGGCATTGCGTTGATTTTTAAGCGAGTCGTACCTGCGTTGTTTTTAGGAATTTGGGTAGGTGCGATTACCGCCCTTAGTTTTACGTTCAAAGGAGTCTTTATGGGCCTTCTGAATACGTTTGAACACTATATCCTGCAAGAGTTTATTACCGAAGAGCACGGGGCAATCATTTTATTTACATTGATGATTGGAGGTATGGTCGGAATCATTTCCAAAAACGGAGGGATGCAGGGGGTTGTCAACCTCATTGTCCGGTGGGCAAGTAATGCCAAAAAGGGTCAATTGGCGACCTCTTTCTTGGGCATCGCCATTTTCTTTGATGATTATGCCAATTCGCTAGTCGTTGGAAACACGATGCGCCCAGTGACTGACCGGCTCCGAATCTCGCGCGAGAAACTAGCCTACCTTGTCGACTCAACCGCGGCCCCTGTCGCCTGTATTGCCCTTGTTACGACCTGGATTGGATACGAAGTAGGGATGATTGGTGATGCCATCGACAAGATTGATGGGTTGGAAGGTTCTGCTTACGGATTCTTTTTAAGCTCGATTCCGTATTCGTTTTATCCTGTGTTAGCTGTCTTTTTTGTCTTTTTGGTTTCTTGGACCGGAAGAGATTTTGGTCCTATGTACACGGCTGAGAAGCGGGCTCGAACCCTAGGGCAGGTGACGAATCCTAATTCTTCGGCCAATGAAGCTGAAAACCTGTTAAAGGAAATGACCCCTGTGGAAGGGAAACCTCAGCGGGCCATTAACGCCATTTTGCCCGTTTTGGTGTTGGTTTTTGGCGTATTAGTCGGCTTGTACGCTACTGGAACCGGCGAGACCCTGAACGAAATTATCGGATCATCGAACTCTTTTAAGGCTCTGATGTGGGCTTCGATGCTCGGCGTGCTGACGGCAGCCTTTTTATCCATAACTCAGCGAATCATGGATATTGAACAGGTGGTCGAATCCTGGTTTTCCGGCTTGAAGGGGATGATGTTTGCGATGATTATCCTGATCATGGCATGGGCGCTTTCTGCGGTTACCACCGATTTGCACACTGCAAGCTTTCTCGTTTCTATTTTGGGAGATTCGTTAAATGCGGGATTTGTACCGACCATCGTGTTTATTTTAGCAGCGGCTACAGCATTCGCCACCGGTTCAAGTTGGGGCGCGATGGGTATTTTGATGCCGCTCGTTATCCCCCTTACATGGGCCGTTATGGCGGCTAACGGCCAAGTGGAGGCGCACGATTATCATATTTTATACTCCTCCATTTCAGCAATTTTGGCTGGTTCAGTTTGGGGCGACCATTGTTCGCCCATTTCAGACACGACCATTCTATCATCAATGGCATCGAGTTGTAATCATATTGATCACGTCCGCACGCAGCTGCCCTATGCTGCGTTGGTCGGGGGCGTTGCAGTACTATTTGGCACTTTACCAGCTGGATTTGGATTTCCATGGTGGATTTCGATGGGAGCCGGAATGATCATTTTAACTCTGTTCTTGCGTTTTTATGGTAAAATCGCTGACAACGAGCCAGTCGTGGCCTAACCAAGTATCTCTATGAGCTCGAATTGGCTTGACGCTGACGATCGTCCTTGGGGACGATGGGAAGAATATTTAAATGAACCCGGTTACCGGGTGAAGCGCATCATTGTTCACCCGGGACAACGGCTTTCCCTTCAGCGTCACAAGCTGAGAGCGGAGCATTGGGTGATTGTGGCGGGCATTGGTCAGTTTACACTGGATGACTCCATAATTCCGGTAAGCGTGGGCCAAAAGGTCTTTATTCCGATTGGTGGGGTGCATCGCATCCAGAACGATGGGGACGTGGACCTCATTATCATTGAAACCCAGCTCGGAATCTGCGATGAAAACGATATCGAGCGACTCGAGGACGACTACGGCCGTTCCTAACGGTTCTATTTCTTCGACGAAGTGCGCTGCAGGTGACGCGTGGAGAGGCTGATACCAAACACGAGGAAAACGTAGTAACCCAATATCCGCCACGCGAGAAGAGATGGGGCCAAAAGCGAAGTGTCGGGCATCAAATCCTTAAAGAAAAGAGCATAAAGGCCTTCCAAACCGCCCGCACCTCCGGGGGTAGGCATGATGAGCGATCCCATGGCCATGGCAATGGAACGCATAGAGAGGAGCGCCAAATCAACGTCTGGGACAAAACTCCAGATTATGAACACGACCAAGCCAAAACGGGCAATCCAAGTTCCGGTGGTCAGCAAAAAACCTCGCAGGAAGAAATCGCTCTTCTGTCGGCGAAGGACCGCTGCCCGAAGTTCAAAACCCTCCATTTCAGCGACCACTTTTTCCCTAAAACGACGTAGAAACGGCAAATTAAAGAGCTTCTTAGCCAGCCTGCTAAGTAAGTCTGGCCGATACAATGTGGCGTAGGCAAACAGTCCGGTATAGCACATCAGAATTACGAAGTACGCTACAATGGTCCACGTTCCTAAAAGCCCAACCGAGGGTGGAATGACGTCCATTGAAAACGTCGCAATGAGAAGCAAAGAAACTGAAATTGCGAACCAGACTTGATCAAGGAGCATTACGTAGGCCATAACCGCGGAAACATCGCCGATAGCAATTGGCTTGTTGGGAGGTACTCGGGACTCCCTCGCGATGTAATAGGCCGTGAGCGGCGCGCCTCCAACAAATGAAGGAGAGATATTCGATGCAAAATCCCACGCCAGTTGGGACCGAATACCGGCTTTAAATCCCAACGCGTGCCTAGATATGAAACTGATGCGCCAGCCACCCATGATCACCCGAAGGATCAACATGGCAAGTGCCCCAGACATAATCAGAGGATTGACTTCGGAAATAAATTGACCAAATGCGCCGGAATTGGAAGTGTAATACCCGATGATCAACAGGACGCTGAGGCTTAGAGCCAGCGGCCAGAAAAAATTCCAACCAGAAATTTTAGGTCGATCAAGCGGTGGCGCCTCTTTTTCGATGTCCTCAGAATTTGATTGAACGGTCGTCATTCAGGGGCGTATATCAAGGAGGGCGAGCATTCGGAGCTTAAATTTACCCGTTCGAAGGTTGTGCTAAATGCGTTTATGCTCCGGAGCCTACTATTCGTTAGTTTGCATTGGTCGAACAACGATGGTGAAGCCTCGCGGTTTCTAACACCCTCTTTTCAATCGTATCAAAAAGGATTTTGAAGGCAGATCTGCACATGCATTCGACCGCTTCGGATGGCCGGCTTTCGCCCGAGGAAGTCATGGTTTTAGCCCACGAAATGGGGCTTGAAATGGTTGCCTTGACCGATCACGATACGGTGCATGGTATTGTTGATGCTAGGAGGGCTGCTTTTCGACTCGGGATGGGCTTTTTGAACGGCTGCGAAGTGAGCTCCAAAGCGTTGGGTACAGAAGTACATTTATTGGCTTACGGTTTTAACCTTGGCCATTCGGGGTTGGATGCTTTCTTGCTTACCCAGCAACAACGTCGAAATGATCGTGCGGCCGAATTTATTTCTCGGTTGAAAAAAACCGGGGATTTACCGCCTGATAGTAAGCCACCCGTTCCTCAGGAGGGTAAATCCATCGCCCGTCCTCATAGTGCAAAAATGTTGATCGATGCGGGCACGGTGACCGATTTCGCAGATGCTTTTCAGCGATTTTTGACTCCTGGATGTAAACACTTTGTACCAAAGCCACTCCCGGATGGTCGAGAGGTGGTCGACGTGGTGCATGCAGCCGGAGGCGTCGTTGTTCTGGCTCACCCAGGGCACCAAATGCCACACCGAGTTGTTCTTCAATTGTTTGACGCTGGTTTGGATGGCATTGAGGTGGTTCACCCATCGCACGATGAAAACCTGGAAATCTATTATCGAGATTTGGCGTACCAGCATTCGAAGTTTATAACGGGGGGATCGGACTTTCACGGTCAGCCCAAGCATGGTGGAATGACGCTCGGGGATTATTGGATCAAACCGGGACCTGAAATCTTGAATATGACCCAAATGGCACCTGCAGCCCCACCGGCACCGACCAATAAAGGGATATGAACCTAGTCGTAAACCTACTAATCCGGTTTTACGCCTAAAGTCAGCCAGTTTATATGAAGCGCAATCTTATTCTTTTGATTGGGTGTTTTCTCATCTCTTCGTCCGTTTGGGCGCAAGATATCGCTTCATGGACGGCACACACCTCCATGGTAAAAGCGGTGGATGTGGCCGTAGTTGGAACGAAGGCGTGGGTAGCCACTGAAGGCGGCGTATTTAGTTATGATTCAGCCAACGGCAATATCCAAACGTTTACAGTGGTCGACGGTCTGGCTAGCGTCTCCACTTCCAGCATTGCTATAGACGAGGCGCGAAACGCGGTCTGGGTTGGGTTTTCCGATGGCACTCTTAATAGAATTGACACGGAGACCGGCCTTATTCGCACCATTCGCGACATCAAACGTGCGGATCAGTTCAGTGACCGGGGCATCAACCGAATTGTGGTCCAAGGTGATTCACTTTACGTAGCTACTCAATTTGGAATCGTTCTTTTTGACCCCATCAAACTCGAAGTTCGAGATTCGTTTAATCGACTGGGATCGCTTTCGCCCGCTACGGCGGTGCGCGATATACACATCGAATCGAGCATTTTTGGGCAACCAACGCTTTGGGCGGCAACTGAATCGGGGATAGCAAGGGGGTTTCTTGGCGGCGTCAACTTACAAGATCCGACCTCCTGGCAGACGGAGACCACTGGACTTTCGGGCTTGTCACGATCCACCTACTCGGTGGAATCGATTGGGACGGTGCTGTATGTCGGAACGGGACGAGATCTATTTTCAAGATCCGTTCAGGGAGTTTACGCGCCGTTCAACTTGACTGGAGAGCGTGTAACACATCTTTCTGCCCGTGCCGGCGTGTTGGCTGGGGCCGCCCAGTTTCGGGTGATGGTCGTCACGGCAGGCGCCGGTTGGCGATCGATGGGGGTTTCAGGTGTGGGTTTCCCCTCGGGCTTGGCGTTTTCATCGACGGGGGACCTCTGGATCGCATCAGGTGATGGAGGGGTCGCTTACGGGAGCATTCCTGCCTCAGGCGATACGATTGTACCCACAGGTCAAACCGCTCCAAGTGGTCCTTCGGAAGGATTGTTTACCAATCTATCCATTGGCAAAGAAGGAGATCTGTGGGCCGGAGGCGCCAGCGCCAATAATACCGGATTTCATCATCTAAATACGGATGCTACGTGGGTGGCCTACAGCGAAAAAACATCGCCCTTATTAGTCAATAAATCTCGATTTTTGCATGTTTATGGGTCCAGCGACGGCGTGGGCTGGGCTGGTTCGGAGGGCGGCGGAGTTGCTAGAGTTGATGTCGATGGTTCTTTGGAGCTCTTCGGAATAGCCAATTCGTCGCTTCAGCCGGCCACGGGTACTTCCGATTTTATTATAGTTGGCGGAGCACACGAAGATCTGTTCAAAAACATGTGGTTTACCACGCGAGCTTCGGGAGCGCCTTTGCACGTGCGTACATCATCCGGAGAATGGACAGGCTTCGGACCAATGGTGGGGGATGGACTCCTTTCGCGTTCGACGGCCTACGGTAAGATCTTTATCGACTCGTTTGATCAGAAGTGGATTCTGATTCACGACGAAGACAATTTCAATCGAAAAAAAGGTCTCGCGGTCCTTGGTACGGGGGTTTTGAGCAACCCAGCTGATGATACCTTTCAATTTTACGGAACGAAAGGCGCTGCCGGAGTCGGCCTCCCTTCCGCCGAAGTCAACGCGGTCGCCGAAGATCAGGATGGATTTGTTTGGATTGGAACGAGCAGCGGACCGGCGTTTTTTGTCAATACAGGGATCGTGTCCCGAGATGCGTCAGCGCAGCCCATCTGGCCTCAATGGGCGGATCGTTCCAACGGCACGTTTGTATTGTTTGGGCTTAAAATCAATGATATAGCTGTCGATCCTGCCGGCAGAATCTGGTTTGCAACGAGTGAAGGGGCATGGCTAATCGAGTCGGTTGAAGGCGGTTTTGCCACCGTTTTGCACTTCAAGGCCGACAATTCTCCTATTTTTTCGGACGAGGTATTGGCCGTGGCAGTCGATGCTGAGTCCGGCCAAGTCTATTTTTCGACTGATCGGGGACTGGTCAGCTATAAATCGGACGCCGTTGCGCATTCCGAGAAAGTGACCGAGTTGAAAGTATTTCCGAATCCTGTCCGACTAACGGACGGCTCATCACCCCAGATCTTTATAGAGGGCCTTGTAGCGTCTACCACCGTTCGGATTGTGACTGCTTCGGGATCTTTGGTCCGTCGTTTGGACTCTCGTGGCGGGCGTTTAAGCTGGGATGGGAGAGATGAAACAGGGAATCTTGTTGGGTCAGGGATTTATTTGGTCATTGCCGTCGGACAGAGCGACGAAGGGACGGCTTATGGCAAAATTGCCGTGATTCGATAAGTAAGGTGGTTGGCCGGGTTGGTTTGTTCGGTTGATGGTCAATATCCGACGAATACGACTCGTCCATAAAAAGTTCAAACGTTTTTAGGTTGCCCTACTTCGACCTACCGCCATATATTACAAGTCTGTGATTACATGGTGGTCGTAGCTCAGTTGGTTAGAGCGCCAGGTTGTGGCCCTGGAGGTCGGGGGTTCAAGACCCCTCGATCACCCCATATGAGCGACGAAGTAATCAGGAAACTGGTTCCTCCATTGTCTCAAATGCCGCGTTCGTCTAGGGGTCTAGGACGCTGCCCTTTCACGGCGGTAACACGGGTTCAAATCCCGTACGCGGTACCAAAGACCCGGTTGGCCAATAGGCCGACCGGGTCTTTGCATTTTGCGGAAGTGGTTGAAAAACTCGGGGCCTTCGCGCAGCGGACGCGGGGAATTAATGACTGAGCGGCAGTG
>JAQBZH010000072.1 GCA_027622005.1 Bacteroidota bacterium
CTGATCAGTCTTAAGCTTGGCCTTCGAGCCTCTGACGAGAAGACGGTTTCGATAAACAAACTTTCCTTAGATAAAAACGTGTTTTGCCTTGCATTTAACCCTACTTCTAGGCTAATTAGGGCCTGCCATTGGTAACCATAAAATCGGACCTTTTTTGTGGTTGACCATCAATTCATTCATCCCAGAAATTAAACATACTATATCACATGGCTACTGCAAATCGCGGTCAGTGGAGCGGAAAAACTGCATTCATTTTGGCTGCAGCCGGATCTGCAATCGGGTTAGGAAATATCTGGCGCTTCCCTTACACCGCGGGTGAAAATGGGGGTGGAGCTTTTGTGCTCATTTATTTGGGATTTGTGTTTTTGGTTGGAATTCCGGTCGTTTTGGCTGAGTTGTCGATTGGACGCAAAACAGAAAAAAATCCAGTAGGTGCTTTCAAAGCACTCGTTCCAAAATCCTTGTGGCCGTATTTAGGTGGCTTGGGCGTTGCAACAGGATTTGCGATCCTATCATTTTACGCAGTATTGGCCGGTTGGACGCTTTCGTATCTGTATGGCGCCGTAGTTGGCATTTATGGCGGTCCCATGACGGGAGCAGAAAGCCAGGACTTGTTTGTCCATTTGATTGGGGATCCTACGCTGACCATTTCATTGACCGCTGTGTTTCTTTTACTCACCGTCCTCATTGTAAGAAAAGGGGTGTCTGGGGGAATTGAGTTGGCTACCAAGATTCTTATGCCCATGCTTTTCGTCATCTTGGTCATTCTCGCCGTCCGAAGCGTCACCCTTCCTGGAGGATTGGAAGGTCTGGAATATTTATTCAAACCAGATTTCAGCAAGATCGATGGCGGCGTGATCATGAGTGCCCTCGGTCAAGCCTTATTCAGCCTTTCCCTCGGTATGGGAGCTATGATTACCTACGGGTCATACTTCCCAAAGAACGAGAATATTTTTCAAGCGGGAATTGCTGTGGCCTTATTTGACACGGGAATCGCCATCTTGGCTGGTTTGATCATTTTTCCTGCACTTTTTTCAGTAGGCGTTGCCCCAGATTCCGGTCCTGGTCTCGTATTCGTTGTGCTTCCTTCCATTTTCGGGAGCCTTCCTGCAGGCCAATTTTTTGCAGTCGCGTTCTATGCACTCTTATCCATTGCCGCGCTTACCTCAACAATTTCATTGCTGGAAGTAGTCGTTTCTTACTTTGTAGACGAAAAAGGATGGACTCGAGAAAAAGCAGCTTGGATTTTAGGCGCGACTTGTTTCTTCTTCGGAATACCTTCCGCTTTGTCCAATGGCGGCGCAGAAATGTTCACTACGAATTTCTTAGGCACCGGATTGAGTTTCCTCGATTTAAATAATGTGATTTGGGGTAACTTCTCCCTCACCATCGGGGCTTTGTTACTATGTATTTTTGTAGGTTGGAAATGGGGAATTCCCGCTGCCTTTGAATCCCTTGAATCGAGCGGACACAAGCTTCCAGGCTCTAAATTGCTAGGAATCCTGATTAAATTTGTCTGTCCAATAGCGGTGGGAATCGTTTTGGTTTATATCGTTGCTACGCAACAATATTTCTAGTTCCGCTTGACTAATCGGACCATCATGCCGTCCGTTTAGCCGAACTCAATCCCACTCGTAATAGCGGCGCACGGTAAACGTGCGCCGCTATTATAACTTTAGCGTATCTTGCCCAACAGACTTTAAGCACGCAGTCATTCACTTTCAGAGGATCACTCCTCTACCCTTTTGGTGTCCCTTCAACCTCTCTTAGCTGTTTCGACTCCAATTTTCGGTTTTTTACAGGACGCAACTCTGGCTTCAGGTCAAATTGCGCTCGGCCTTTTGGCTTTAATCCTGCTTTTAATCCTATCTGCACTTTATTCTGGGTCTGAAGTGGCACTTTTCGGGATGGATACGAGCCAAAAAGAATTACTCAAATCGGCCGATGATGCGGCTTCGAAACGCGTAATAAAGCTCCTTAAACATCCGCGTGCATTGTTAGTCGGAATTCTCATCCAGAATACCTTCCTAAACGTCGCCGCTGCTATTATTGCCGCGATCCTAACCCATTCCATTGCGACGCAAAACAATTGGAGCCCCGTTGTCACGGTCGTAATAGAAGTCGTAGTATTAACGTTTATCATCCTTGTTGTAAGCGAAATTACACCCAAGCTCATCGCTACCCAGCACTCCGTTTCGTTTGCAAAACAACTCAGTGGTTTTATTCTCTTCTTTCACACGGTTTTGTTTCCTTTGTCTTCCATCCTCGCCCGGTCGATGCAGGCATTTCATGGACGTTTTGAACGAATCGCACAGAAAATATCAGCCGAAGATCTCAAAACAATGGCCGTAATTGGTGAAGCTCATGGCACTATAGAAGAAGAAGAGCGCGCCTTGATTCATTCCATCGTTGATTTTGGTGAAACGAGCGTGCGTGAGATTATGATTAGTCGCCTCGATATGGTCGCTCTAAATGTTGAAGCTTCCGTCGCTGAAGCTGTCGATATTATCAAGAACCAAGGGCATTCTCGAATTCCGCTTTACGTGGAGCATTTAGACAATATTTTAGGGGTCGTATATGCCAAAGACCTATTAAAGCACCTCACCGAGCATCCAGAAGATAAACACATCGATTGGACTCGCCTTGCTCGTCCACCTATGTTCGTCCCCGTGGGTAAAATGCTGGACGATTTGCTAACCGAATTTCAGGAAAAACGAACGCACATCGCCATTGTAGTTGATGAGTATGGGGGCACAGCCGGCTTGGTTTCTCTTGAGGACGTTCTGGAAGAAATTGTCGGCGAAATCAGAGATGAACAAGATGATGAAGAAGCCGAACTCATTAATCAATTGTCGGAGACAGAATTTCTTGTAGACGCCAAAATCGACTTAGACGATTTGTTTGAAGCCCTCAATTTGAAAGTGAACACCGAGGAATTTGACTTTGAAACACTAGGTGGGTTCATATATCACTTAGCGCGGGAAATCCCAAAACAGGGTGCTTCTTTCGAGCATGGTCAAGTCCTGTACGAAGTAGCGGGCGTCGAGGGACATCGGATTCTACAGGTCAAAATGACGAAACTTGAGACATCTTCGGTTTCGATGGATGAAAGTCCTTCTGAATAGCTCCCTTGGAATTGGAACTACATTTGGGTTTTGAGTAGTTCGGTGAACCGTCCTCCCCTATCTTTCGGATTCGCTCTCCACACCGAAATTCCACGAAACCCGAATCAAGCAACGGGCATTCAAGGTTTTTCCATCTTGACCAATTCCAATCGCCACTATGGGCCAAATCCGCGAGTATTGTGGCATTTTCGGTATATTTAATTCTGAAGATGCTGCCCACAAGATCTATCTAGGGCTTCACGCACTTCAACATAGAGGTCAGGAATCGGCAGGTATAGTCACGTCTGTTTTCGACGAGGCAAAGGGAAGAAAAGTCATGCCCGTCCATAAAGGTGCCGGACTCGTATTGGACGTTTTCAAAGACACCTCCTTATTTGAAAACAAGCTATTGGGATCCTCAGGAATTGGTCACAATCGATATTCCACATCCGGTGCGTCCGACAATCCCGCCAACATTCAACCTTTTTTGGTTCATTACCGGGATGGAAATTTAGCCCTTGGTCACAACGGCAATATTTCAAATGCGAGGGAGATTCGCCGCAGTTTTATTGAACGCGGAACGTTGTTTCAGAGCACGGCCGACTCCGAACTTATCCTCCACTTGATTGCTCAAAGCACCCGTCGCAAACAGGTCGATAAGATCGCGGACGCGGTTTCTCAATTGGAGGGTGCATTTTCTCTCGTCATCCTTACCGATACCGCGCTGATCGCTTTACGCGATCCAAACGGATTTCGTCCCCTCGCCATCGGCAAGCTTAGCCGCCCAGGGCTTTCAGATACCTATTGCGTGGCCAGCGAGACCTGTGCGTTTGACTTGATCGGTGCAACGTACGTTCGGGACGTCGAGCCTGGTGAAATGATTGTCATCAATCACGAAGGCATCGAGAGAGGAGCCTTTGAGTCCTATCAACTCGCTCGAAATAACGGCATCAGTCAGTGCGTTTTTGAATATGTGTACTTTTCTCGACCCGACTCTCAGATTTTTGGAGAAATGGTAGACAAAGTGCGCCGCAAGATGGGAAAGGAGCTCGCTTACGACGCTCCCGTTCCTACTGTACCTGAGGGTGACGAGAAGCCTATTGTAATCAGTGTTCCTGATTCCAGTAATACCGCCACGCTAGGATACGTCTCAGAGTGCCGAAAACTGGGGCAACCATGTCGATATGAAATCGGATTGATTCGCAATCACTACGTCGGTCGTACGTTTATTGCGCCTGGACAGCAAGCGCGAGAGCACCGGGTCAGGAGCAAGTTCAACACGGTCAGCGGCGTCATCAAGGATCGCGTAGTGGTTATGGTTGATGATTCCATTGTACGCGGTACCACGGCCAAACAATTGGTTCAAATGGTTAGGAACGCCGGCGCCAAGGAAGTTCATTTTCGCGTCGCATCGCCTCCCGTCATAAGTCCATGTTTTTACGGAATGGATTTCCCAAGTCATTCAGAATTGTTCTACAATCAGTTCGACGGAGACATTGAACGGATGAAGGAATGGCTGGGAGTCGATTCTCTAGGCTATCTGTCTGTTGATGGACTTCACCGTGCTGTTTCGGCGGCAAACGAGAAATCGCATGGATACTGCGACGCCTGTTTCTCAAACAATTACCCAGTTCCCGTAGACATGACGGTTTCTAAAGAAGAAAACGAGTGGTAATCCATTGAACTGTTTACCTAAGTATTTCTTCTTTTTCGAACAGAAGTAGGCCGTTTCTCCCGTTGTTTTTAGTCAGAAAAGGCGATTACAAGTACTTGTAATCGCCTTTTTTTAGACATTAGAGCGTTTATTAGAAATATTTTTTACACAAATATACTCACAAGTTGCTACGTTATATATGTGTGCTTATATTCGAAATTGTTCGCAAGCCCATAAGTATTTCTTCTTCATATGACCCAATCGAAGAACAAATACCATTAGTATTTTAACACCCACACTTCTATGCGAAATCCAGTTGATCGCGCAATTAAAGCAATGACTTACGGCGCCGGATTTGTAGGTCTAATCGTTTTAATTGTATTTCAGCTCCTTTAGCTCGATTTCCATTCTGATTGATACGTAAAACTTTTGCTTGCACGCGGAGTTTTTTAGATGCATCATGGGCACAGTCGTTATTCGATTGTGCTTTTTTGTTTTGCACA
This sequence comes from Bacteroidota bacterium, assembly GCA_027622005.1. Taxonomy (GTDB): domain Bacteria; phylum Bacteroidota; class Rhodothermia; order Rhodothermales; family UBA10348; genus UBA10348. The sequence continues at coordinate 5,262 of JAQBZH010000072.1, forward strand.
ATTTCTTGTCGTTTTTTGATGCATAGATAGTTCAGTGAATAGTTTGTCTCCACGTGTATTAATTGTAGTAAATGTTTTTCGCCCAGATCTCGGCGGTGGCGTTTTATTTGCCGATCTTTGTGACGGGTTGTATGAAAAAGGATTTGACGTATTTGTAAAATGTGCTTATCCCTACTATCCGCAGTGGAGTGACGTATCCGGTAAAAATGGTCTTCGAATTTCTACTGATACTTCGAATGGCTATACCGTTGAACGCCACGGGATTTACATCCCGTCCAATCCAGGGAGCCTACTTCAGCGACTCATTTACGAAGCGTCCTTTTTCCTTTCATTAGTCCGTCGAATACCAAAAAAGGGCGATTATGATGCCATTATGGTGTTTTCACCTCTGATCGGATCGGTGGGATACGCGGCGCTCGTTTCAAAACTCACGAAGATCCCCGTCTGGCTCAATGTTCAAGACCTGTCGGCGCAGGCCGCTGCTGCTGGTGGAATCGCTAGTGGTAACCATGGAGCGTCCATTTTGGAGCGTATTCAAAATTGGCTGTTCAAGAAGTGCCATTTTTGGAGTTCCATTTCCGAGCCTATGGTTGGCGCCCTTCAGTCCATCGGTGGCGCTCCCCTAGTTCACCTCATCCCAAATTGGATGCATGCGTCGCTGGCTTTAGAGATCGAACGAGCTAGGGTAAATGAAAAAGAAATTACCCAGTCTGAACAACCTCTTCGTCTGCTGTATTCGGGAAATGTGGGTGGAAAGCAGGATTTGGTTCAGTTCTGCCGACTGCTTCACGATACCACAACCTCCTTTCGATTCAGAATTCAGGCTGCAGGAGCCCGTTTAGATGAACTGAGAGCTTGGATTGAAGAGGTTTCCGATCCGCGTTTTGAGCTTCATGATTTGACCGACGAAGCAGGCCTGGCCCAAGAGTTGATTAACGCAGACTTTTACGTCATAACGGAAAAACCTGGATCGGGCAATTCGTTCATACCATCCAAGCTAATCCCCTCCATCAGTTCGGGAACGCCTATTCTTGCAGTTTGCGATGCTGAAGGGCCGCTCGGAAGAGAAGTCGTGCAATACAATCTGGGGGCTTGTCTCGAATGGGGTAGTTCGAAATCATTTGAACCGTTTCTTGACAACATCGTCCAAGACTTGGAGCAAAGAAGTACCTGGAAAAGGAGCGCTCTTGAGCGATCTGCTTTTTACAATCGGGCTTCTGGAATTTCGAGGTGCGCAGAAGCACTTGGCAAGGTCGCAGCGATTGATCTAAGTAGGAATTGAAAACTGAATAAGATTTGGGCTATGGGTGAATTGATCATGGTTGGGGACCGCGTGCTTGTCACGGTCGATGAGGGGGAACGTAAAACCAATGCGGGACTCGTTCTTCCGGCGTCAGTCGCGGAGAAAGAGCGGGTTCAGAGCGGCCGGGTGATCAGTACAGGACCTGGATATGTAACTCCGAACCCGGAATTCAGCGAAGGTGAAATGTGGGCTCAAACCCGCGAAGCCATTCGATATCTGCCTTTGCAGGCACGGCCCGGAGATCAAGTCTTTTTCCTCCGAAAAGAAGCTATTGAAATCGAATTTGAAGGCAAGTCCTTCTTGATTATCCCTCACGCGGCCATTCTTGCCCTCGCTCGGTCGCATGTGGATGATATTCTGCAAAACCTGGGAAGCCTGGACGAATTAGACCATTCCGACGATTCCGAAAAGCATCATTAAGTGGTTCGCCAGGAAGCGTTAAACGGCGAGATCCATCATGATTCCGCCCGACCGTTTCCCGTGCATTGCATCGCGAAGAACAATCGAAAGCGAAATAAGCGTCAGTCGCGTGTTTACATTTCGTTCGATGAGATAGGACGTTCTTTCTACAGCCTCGACCATATCCGAAATACGGGCGTCCGGTAAGTTTTTTACAAACTTTGCAAGAGTTGCTGCCTGATCGATATTTACGATCAAATCCGTGCGACCTGCATCCGAAATGAGCATCAAATCTCGAATGATGCCAAGGGCCACCATCAACAGAAACTTGGTATGCTCTCGTCCTCTGGTCGCCAGCTTATCAACCATCGCAGTAACCAAATCGCTGCGACCTTGAAAGCTTAATCGCAAGAATTCAAGTACCTCTTCCCGCACTAACGGTAACTCATCGCTCGAAGCCAACTCGATGGCGCGGCTTAGCGACCCGTCGGCCATCCGGGCGAGCACTGCCGCCGTTGTACCATCCGCTAATTCCCTTTGGGCTAATGCCTCTGCGATGTCCTCGATTTCGAGGGGTTCGAAACGAACTTTTTGACAGCGAGAAAGGATGGTAGGAATCACGTGATCCACTCGATCGGTTGTCAAGATGAAGACCGTGTTTCCACCTGGTTCTTCCAGTAGCTTTAGAAAGGCATTGGCCGCTTCAGTTCGCATCTTGTCCGCATCGATAACCACTGCGACCCGATATTTCCCTTCTACCGGATGAAAACTCATGACGCGACGTAGCGATTCGTGCACCGTTTCAACCGAATAAAAAACTTGCTTATTGGTAGATCCTCCGGCTTCGTCCATTGAAGGTCGTCGCTGAAAGTCAACAGTCGAGTAAGGATCCTCTGCAAGGGCCTGAAGCCTGGCCGTAAGGTCAGACGTCGACACGTCAGTTATGGTAGGGAGCAAGACGTGGATGTCCGGGTGAATACCTTTCTCGGCCTTTCGACAGGAATTACAAGTCCCACACGCCATTCCGTCAACTTGCGCAGCACATTGAAGTGCTGCGGCTAACCCAAATGCTACGGCCCGTTTGCCCGTCCCTTCCGGACCATAAAACAAATAGGCGTGCGCAATGCGTCCGCTAATCAGCGTGCGATTGAGCGTTTGGATGACCCTTTTTTGACCGACTACTTTTTCCCATGCCATTAGACTCTGACTACTTGCCCTTCGTACTGATCCCGGAAAAGCTCAAAGCGCTCTCGTGAAGAAGCTGCTGAACCCGACCTGCCGGATCCAATCTGCATTGATGCGAGTTACTATGTGCTGTATCTTCGATCCGCCCTGTAAAATCGGGCCACCCCAAAACCATTTTTGGGGAAATTCTCAAGGCGAGGTAGCTCAGCTGGTTAGAGCGTCGGATTCATAACCCGGAGGTCGAGAGTTCAAGTCTCTCTC
>JAQBZH010000073.1 GCA_027622005.1 Bacteroidota bacterium
TACCCAAAGGTTATCTCCAAGCCCGTTTTGATGCCAATTAAATTGGCACATATTTGTGCCTTAATTAGCGAGTTGATCGCTCCCGGGGCATTGGCACATGGCTATTGCCCTCCTGCCTTCAAGGCTTCCCTGCACCAGTAATCCAGCGTGCAGGTGGTGTCGCCATCTGTGATCGTAACGCTTCCTGCGACCTCACCGAGTTGCCGCACGGCAAGGCGCAACGCCATTAGCTCCGCATCGACATCGCGCAGCGTTGGCAAATGAATCTGGCCGTCCTTGTGGCACGTTTCCACCGATTTTAGTTTTGTGCTCACGGTAACTGGATCTTTTCGACATGTATGCTGGTTTCGGGCTTTGGGGGTTGTTTGGGTCATTCCTCACCCCCTTCCTCCACATACCCATTCTCCTCCGCCCAGCCATCAAGCTGTTTCTTTTCAAAAACGTCCTCTGGATTTAGGTTGTCTTTAATCCATGCGATGGCGTCTTCCAGCATACCTACAGAGGTCATCGCTTGAACGAAGTCTATATCTTGTCTGTATGATGTTGCCATGATTTCCCCCTTGAAATTAGTAATGCTCGTAACTGAAATAGAACGAGGCGAACGCCAACGCCCAAATCGCGACAAGCATAAAAAACAGTAAGAATGTTTTCAGTCCTTCTTTCACGCTTCTTTAGCCCTTATTCCAATTCAGTCAAAACGGCGACCCTCGTCTGGCGCACGGACGCTTGAACCTCAGCCCGGATGCTGGCGATAACGTATTTCGCCGGTTCTGCGTCAAAGTCAAGCATTCGGACGTGCTCCTTGAGCCCGGCCATAGCCTTGGACAACTCTTGGTATCTGATGCCGATTGGCGTCAAGACACTAGTCGCCATAGTATCCGTTTGGTCAACTCGAAAGATTTGAAGTGGGCACGTTTTGCGTTTCTTCCTGGGCTGCTTTTCGTCGGACATTGGATGATGCTCCTTTTGAGGCGTGGTAAAAATAAAAATCGGTTCAACTACGATCACTTCTGACGACGAGATCGATGGTTCATACATGTTCTCGATAGCTAATGAAGGCGCGACAGATTGTTGATATGAGGTCGCCGATGAAGACCATGTAAATGGTTCATGCGTCCACCCCACTAAGAAACATTGTAGGTTCATACGTCTGGATTTCTGCTTTCGTCAAAATCACAGATCGGCTCTTCCTCCTCGAACCCGTCCCGATCCTTCCATTCGTCTTTCATATATGCCATAAGTTGCCTGACCAGATCGCTTTCTCGCTCGGCCAGCCTTGCAACCTCTCGGCACTGCGCACGGAACTGTTCCCGCGTATCTACTAATTGCTTTGCCATGTGAAATACCGCCTCCGTCGAAGTCATGTCTTTGACTTCATTTATTACGTTCGCTATTTCTTTCGGTGGCAATACTTGTTTCGGCATGATTCATACTTAAAAGATTTGTCGGGGCCGGGATCTCTCTCCCGGCCCCATTTTATCGAAGCGACCCCTAACAACCGCTTCGACAAATTCATTCAGACGATCCAGGGATTGCCAATGCGATGGACAGCTTCACGTTCAGGAATGCGCACCGGATGATATCGTCTACTAATTGGTCTACCATTTCGCTGTGCATTCCTCCAGGGATCTTAAACATCTTGTTTGCGGCATTCTTTGCCCGCTCGTTCAGGATTTCGATCTCTTTCTTAATCTCGTTTTCCCATTCCATATCATTCATTCTTCGTGATCCTTTATAAAATCGTCAAGGGCTGCAATCACCGCCTTATAGCCAAGCCTATCATTTAAGACGATTGCCCCCATCTTGTTGCGCCTTGAACTCCACGCTGAAAATTCTAGGTATTCATCCCCTCCCCCTCCAACCTTACAAAATCCACCGAACAGGCACCAGCATACAGCATAAGCGGACTTAGCATTCCGAGCGTTTCCAAACACGTCTCTTGCAGCTACATCCTGCGTCCATCTGCCTATATCGCCAAACAGGTCTCTAACCTTTCGCACTACTTCAACGGTTGTCATTGTCTTTCTCCCCGGCTTGAATGCGTCTGTCACTTCCTACTAATTCAACTTCATCCATCATTCCATACAGCCTGCTTGCAAGCGACCTTCCAATTAGTTTTTCTATCATGGATGTCGTTTTATTGCTTGTCATAAAAGTTAAAAGACCATTTTGTTCTCTGTAATCAATCAACGCGAACATTAGTTCTTTGCGATCATTAGTCCACTGGATACATTCGTTGCTGAAATCGTCTATGCCAAGCGCGTACACAGTCCTGACTTTCTTTATGTAGTCCAGCGCAGATTCGCCTGTTTTGGAATAGCGGCTTTGTATCTCCATCACCAAGTCGATGGCTGTTATGTATTTCACGGACGGAGATTTTTCTGCCAACGCCTTCAACATTTGAGCCATCATCACGGACTTTCCAACGCCCTGCTTCCCGTAGAGGAACACGCCCCTTTTGCTTTTTACTACCGATTCCATGAGCGCATTAAACTCCTGCTCCTTCTCGTCTCCAGCCATCGAGATGCTTGAGAAACGCTTTGGTATTCCGGATGCGGCAAGCGCCGACGCCAACTTCAAGCCCCTCTCTGCCTCTGCGGCCTCAACAGACTTAATTCCAGTCTCGGATGCCAGCCTGTTTTGCATCGCCAACATGTATCGTTGAAATCCGTCGCTCTGAATAAAATTGCTCATATTTTTTTCCTCCGTTTTGCTAGTAACGCTTCACGCTCTTTGAATTCTGCCTCTTCAATCGGATCGTCGTGCGTCCTGGTCAGCCCACCAGACTTTCTCGCCTCCACCGTGTAAGTCCCTGCCTTCCATGCAGCGGACTTTTCGAGATACTTGTCCAGCAGATCGTCTTTGAAGCATCCAGCCGGGTGACAGGCTTTCTGTCGGATCTCAGGTGGCCATTCGCCTGACGACCAGAGGAACTCCCAGTAGCCCACGATGTCGTCACCGCTCAATTCTCGCTCTCGCATCACGACCCCGATCCGTTCAGCGATCCGGTTTTTCCGATCTTCGATTGCGAAGCCCATCGCTTCAGCGGCCCTGTTGATTACCCGCTTCGCCACGTCTCGTTCGAGATTGAAGGCATCTAAAAACGCACTGGTTTTTGTAGGGGGTTTGGGGGTTCCTTCTTCTGAAAATGAAGATGAAAATGAAGATGAAGATGAAGAAGGGGGTGTTACTATCGCGTTACCATTGACGCTACTTTCTGGTATTTCTCTGCTACGGTATTCTTTCTGCCTATGGGCGTTAGACTTACGTTCCCTTTCCTCCCTGACCATGCGCCTGTTCTCAACCGTTATAATTTTGTCACGCCGCGTTACTGTCGCGATTCCGAGCGATTCTATTTCTAAAAGTGCTTCCAAGAATTCGGCCTCAGAACAGCTCACAAGCCGGGCGTATTGCGAGGCAGTCAAAGAGAGCTTTCCGCGCTCCTTTGAAACGAACATTCTCTGTAGCAATTCCCACCATACTCCACGGGTTGAAATGTGCGCAGCCTGAACCTCGTCATCCTTCATCCAGTCGCCAACATACCATAGAATTGCGGGGGATTTGGATGCCTTACCCATGATAACTCCAAAAAAATAGCCGCAGACTGAGGAGTTTTACCCTGGTAGATCGCGAGAACACCAGCCGGAGTGGATACCGGAACTCTTCAGCCTGCGGCCAAAATTTTGTTGGGATTGCGTTTAGCATTGCGATTCTTTTTTGGTAATTAACGACGGGCCAAATATAGGGACTTCTGATTTCCAGTCAAGCGTCCATCCGTTGAAACCTGACGATCATGTGTTATTTTTCTGGCATGTTAAATCTATTTCCAAGCCAAAGCGTTCAAGAGTTCTTCGATTTTCTGGAAGAATTGGCGGAGAAAACGCGCCTTGACATTTTGGCGCACGACGAACTGATTGACTTGGAAAGCGATGCCCCGCTCACGCAGGCGAGGAACCATGACCTGGAGGCTTTGCCCGACGCAGACGAGTCAGGCATTGGCGCGTATATCCCTCTGTAGCCTCTCAGCTTCGTCCATAGCGTCGTCCGGGGTCTTATATGGCCCCCAATACATTTTCTGCTCCGGATTGCCCACAGCGAACCAGTGAGGCTCAAAGCCCTGCACCCCGAACGAGCCGCCCTTGATGTAAGCCTGGTAGACCTTTGGCGAATATGGAGCGAGATCGTCCCCGCCGACGTGTTCTGGTTGCTCCCAATTTAACCTTGGCTTAATGGGTGTTTCAGACATACCGAATCTCCTTCGTTTACCCTACCCTAAACGGGCGGAATTTGTTGGTATATTTTCGAGATCCGCTTCCATGCCAGGACTTTCCCTTTGACCGGGAACTCCAGGCAGCATTTTTTGTATTTCTCGCCAGATCCGCATGGGCACTGGTCGTTGCGCCTTGGAAGGCCGTACCTAACGGCTGGCCGCTTGAATCGGGACTCAACCACGTCCTGGTTGTCATTCAAGTTCTTGTCGCTCATTCTTCGTCCTCACGGTTCATGGCTTTCTTAAAGGCCATAAAGTAGCCCCAGGCGTCAAGTTTGACTTGATGGCACAGCGATTTCTGTTTGTTCTTCAGGTACAACGGATTGTGCTTGTCCGCGGCCTTCGACCAACTTACGGAATTGATTAAAAAAGACATCTGTGCCGAATCTGCGAGCAGGGAATACTCTGCGGCCCCATTGACATGGCTTATGGTTCGGATCTCGTAATCAGGATTTACGTTTTGCACGGTCATGGCCTCCCCTCCTTCCAAACGATTTTTACTTCCTTGCCCGTAGGATGCTCAAATGCGTCAGTCTGGTCGTCAAGCACTTGAGGCGCAGCTTGGGCCTGGCTGTCCGTGTAAACCTCGACGCGGCGATCCTCGTCGGCTTCCTTCAAAACCATTCGAATGTAGGCCGGCACCGAAAGCTCTGCCTTCAGTGCCCGCTCTCGGATGCTCTTGGCTTCCTTTACCGTGCTCTGGAAGACGATCCTCACAGACCGGCGTAGATGGCTTGGCTGGCGCGACCCTCTCGGGCGGCCAACCTTACGTTTAACTGGCGTTTTTGTACTCATGTTCGAAGTTTTACCACGAATATTAAACGTGTTCCACTAAAAACACACACAAATTCGATTCGCGCCAAAAAAAGCCCTCAGACAGCCGTGGGGAGCATCTTTCCGGCCATCGAGGGCTTGTAGGCGGGACACACGCCTGGCCGTCCTTAAATTTTCAAGTTCGCTTTGATCCACTGGGCCTCAGCTCGTTGAACCAGACCATCATCTCTCTGGCCTCCTCGACCCTTTTGTAATCGATCTCCAAATACTGTCGCTTCGAAAGGCCCAAAGGGCCAACCTTATCTAACTCTTCGCCTGGAAGATGGAGGTAAAGGCGGCCTGCCGCAGCAAAAAGCCCTTCCGCTTCCTCAATGGCGTTTTCGATTGCGGCGCGAACTCGTTCTTGGACAGGCACAGGCACATATGCTCGACTCATAATTCTTCTTCCTCGCATGGGTAACATTTCTGATCTTGGTCTAGGTGCTTTCCGGCGGGGAAAACATCATAAACCAAGCCACTAACAGACTTGATATATTTCATTGCGCCGTAGCTCTCCGAAAGCCTAAAGACATGCCCAGGCTTTACCTCCGAAGACGGGATCGCCTTGCTCGTCTCGTATATCTCCCAATCGTCACGGCCCAAACTGATTGCAAGCAATGACATGCGGGTCGAAGCTCCGTCTCCGGCTTGAATCGTTCCGTTCTTAAAGGCCATCGTTGAACCGTCAGGCCATCTTGTACATCGCACAGGCTTACCAGCTAAAAGATGCGGCAATATCTCTGGAAATGTCATCGTCTGTACTCCTTAAAAAGTGGATTAAACAACTAATTGGCTTTCGATTAGTAATTACTTGGTAGTTTTCTCTTTTTGTTCACGCACCCAATGCGTCTGAAGGGCATTCTTGACATGCTTGTATCTGCCAGGCCAAACCTTATCCAATTTACGCTGCCAGTAAGCATACCTGCCAAGATCCGAGTGAGAGATGAGCCGGGTAGCAGTATTTAATTTCTCGTCAGCTCGGATCTCGTCCTGAAAATGGCCTCCATCAACGGAATAATAGTCCTTTTTCACCATTGACAAGCAACCGCAGAGATTGTCGTGGCCATTGCCGTAGCCAGTGCTCGAACAAAACGCAAACACGCCAACACCACGACACCACTGAACGAACAGTGTTCCCTCGCTCGCACCCTTCAACCGACGTATCTGCTTAGCATAAATGTCCATAATGCTCCTCCAAGTAAAAAATGGCCGACTAATTTAACTGCTTTCGTTCTCTAATTGAGAGACAAAGCCCTCCCATTCAGCCAGATCCCCCGTTCGAATTTTCTCTTCATCTATATCTACGTCTGGGAAAACCCAGTTTGAAAAAACTCTTACATCATTGATCCAGTGCAATTTTCTCTCTAAACCAGGATGTCTTAAACGAAAATCGTCCCAATCTACTGATTCTAATTTTAGAGTTTGTGCCAATAATGCGCCCGCCACACAAACATGGCACTTGCCTTCCTTTATTATAAACCATCTTGCCATGTCCAGTTGAAATTTGTCTGGGTCGCTGGCACACCTCTTGGCGTCTTCCAGAGCCAACCGAAGCAATGGTATTCCATCGGGCAGGCTTGGTGTGCTGCTTACGTCTTGCGTCTCCATCGTTCGTGTCCTCTTTTATAAAAATCACTAATACCACTTCTCGACCTTCTCGTACTCATCGACAACGTTCCCGTATCCGAGCTTGATCAGAAACTCGCACAATATGCTGTCTGCTTCCTGGTGCGGTGGATGCGGGACGAATGTCGCCGCATCCACAGGCACCTGCTGCTGTTTCAATTTTTCAATGGCTTCCTGCGCTGAGATATTCTCATCAACTTTTGCCCATTTTGTGCCCTCCCAGTTCAAAACGTCTAACGGACCCATATCAATTTATCCTTTCGTGGTGGTTGTTTGCACAGACGCGATCTTGCGCCTGGGCACAGCGTTAGCAATTAAATGATTCCAAAGTGCTTCAAGCACCAGCAAGTGAAATATATTATCCCTCCAAAAAATACGACGTTTGCAAGTATTGCGAAACAGATCCCCAAGAGGGATCCAAAGCAGCTCAATTTCATGGCCCGTCACTCCAAGTTAAAAAAAGAAATTGCTAACAAATCAGTGGGGGAAAAACAGTTCAATCAGTTCCTTGCAGCCTGAAATCACAGTAGTCCAAGCAACTCTCGGCCTTCAGCATTTTCTCTCTCAGGCTTTCTTCAGTATCGTACTCGTTGCTCATCTCCCAATGCTGTTTGCCGCACAGTAACTCGCAATCGAATCCCGGCGTTTCATCAGAATAATGCTTGTCGCCTTGAAAGAAAAATATATGCGTGCATTCGATGCACGTTGCCTTCCGAAGAATTGGAAGCTCTGTCGCCTTTACCTCGACAAGCGGGTTTTGTCCGTCTTCTGTAGGATCAATGTCCGTCATTGTTTAACTCCTCCCTCCGTCGTCCTTCGGTGCAGCGTTGCGTGCTTGCAGGTGGCGAAGTGCGATGGGCGGCCCGATGCAACCTTCCCGTCGTCAGCGACTACGACCACACGCGGCACGTCATCGACCGGCATCTGCTTCCCTGACTCCATCGTAATCCATACGATCTCGGCTCGGCATGTTTTGCATTGTGGCATTGTGTGTCCCTTTCGCGTGGTTGAAAAATTAGCGTTCAACTTAGAGCGTAAAATAGCGTCCATGATGCCGCTGCCGCTACCTCTGGAGCTAGTTTTGTTCCGTTCAGCTTTCCGCTTGCGGCCAACGCAGCGTTGCTCAATGAGATGATTGAACTAATCAATGCAAAAAATAATGCCAACAC
>JAQBZH010000074.1 GCA_027622005.1 Bacteroidota bacterium
ATACGAGGTTATAAAAACGGTGTGATACCCCTCAATCGGGCCGTTCATCGCTTCCCATTCCGCAATCGCCTCGGCTTTGGATTTCTCGCTCTCCGCATATGTGATGAACGCAACCCTATGCCCGAAGTCCGCTTTTTCTACAGCATCCTCAAGCCGTTTGAGTCTGGTTCGTAGCGCCATTTCAGATGCCACCTTGTAACGGGGGCGGGCTACTAAACCGCCTAATTCGAACCACCATCGGCTCCCGGTTAAACAGTGGGCCGTTTTCGGCTTCCCATTCGGCAATTGCCTCGGCTTCCGTTTTCTCGCCCTCACGGAAAACAATTAGGGGCTGGGTGCCTGAGTTATTGGCTTTCTCTAGTTTTTCCATTCTCTGCTTCAGTGCCATTGGCTTAACCTTTCATCTGTTCCAGCGCCGTCATGCGGGCCTCAAGCTCACAAGTTTCGATGGCCCGGCGCTTGGCCTCCAGGACGCCTGCAACCACGGTCGCCTCCTCTGGCGTAATGTCCCCAATAGCCATTGCACCGATGACGGTTCCGTGCGCCTTGGCGACATCATCGGCGGTTTCAATTGTGGGCAATTCAAGCGTTATAGGGCGTGATTTGCGTGGCGGGTAGATGCGCTCCAAGCATAGCCGCAATGCCGCTGTATCGCCATCCAAGGCCTTCTCAATGGCCTTGCGGGTGATGGCCTCACCTTCATCGTCTAAAAGCGCCTCAAGCGCCAGAGTGGCCTTATTTCGACTTCCATGAGGACGCCCCGACGGGTTGCCGGATTGCCCCGGCTTAAAACCTTGTTTGGATTGTTTTTTCGTTGTTTTAGCAGTGGTCATAGCTTGTTCACTCTAAGTTTGGATTCAGCTTCCTCGCGTCGTTTGCGTCTCCAAGCGTCCCAACAAGTTTTGCCGTGTTTTCCGCTGTAATGGATCAAGGCCCCATCACCAAGAATAACCCAGCCCGTATCATAAACAGGGATAAATTCACCACAGGCCGCACAGTGGTTTTGAGCGTCTGGCAAGTCAGGAGGGTTGGCGTTTATCCATGCAACGATTTTGCCTTCTTCGGTTTCTTCAACCTGACTGTCTGTGACAAAAGGGACAAAAGGGACAAAAGGTTCGGGTGGATTGTGTTTTGGAGGGCTTTTGTCGCTATTGTCACTATTGTCATGTGCTTCTGTAAGTTCTCGTGCCAGATTTAGCCAATGTCCCATGTCATCCTCCAAAGTTTCGGATTTACAAGAAAATCTGCTTTTGAACGACCCGGTGTGTTGCCAGACCTTGACGGCGTTTTGTCGATCCAATTGGCTTCTTGAAGGTGTTCGCAGGCTTTGTGGATGGCAGTAGCTTCTTTTAAACCGGGCAGTTTCCACTCTCGTCCAATCTCACGGGCATTGATTATTTCAGGACGCCGCCGGAGTATTTGCCGAGCAAGCATTGCCGCATGACGCTCAACCGTCGGCATTGCCGCATCACCATATGTCCGTTCAGCCATTGGCAGGAAATATTCGTCAACCAACCCGGCAGCAGATGCTAAAGATTTGCAGGACACAAATTCCGGTTCGCTGCGATTAGACGGACTAAGCGCCCAATCCATCAATTCCAATATCAATGAAAGCCTGACAACAATACCCGGCATCTTTCCTAAATGTGAAAGGTGCAGTCCTGACGCCCACTTTTGTTTTTCAGCATTTTCATCTCGCCACTGATCCAACAATTCACTGGCAGCATCTTCAAATCTAACAATGACAGGTAAAGAATTGCCGTCATCATCACTGCCCATCTTCAAATTCAGCAAGCTACGCATCGCTTGTAACGGCTCATAATTATTCGGTGACACAGTCGGACGTTTTGGCGGAACGGGATTAGGCCATACCGTCAATATTCGACTAGCTAGTCCGTCGTCATCACTGTTCATCAACAGTTTTACTAGCTTGTCAGGCTGAATGCCGCCCAACACAGCAATCGACAAATAAGGAATTTGCAATGGTTCATCATTCTTCTGTCTGTCTACAACATAAGAACGCCCACCATAGGCTTCTATCCAGAAAGGACGGTCTCCACCACCGGAATACCTATTGAAACTCTCAAGCCATCCAGATAATTCATCCCTATACAACATTAAGCCTCTTGGTAGATGTGCAAGTAATCGTGCCAAACTTTCAATCGTCGCATCGGTAACGATAATGCGTGGACGAACTGGCTTTTCTGGCTCACTTGCCTTTTGTGGCATTTGCGGCGAGGGCGAACCATTCTTGACTGCGGTTTTTACGTCATCTTCCCATTTGCTGCGGTTTTCTTTCGCCGCCATTTTTTCAGTTTCCCACGCAAGAATCTGCTCAGGAAAATCTCCCACCAAATCCTTTTCAAGTTCCTTAACTAGAGATAGGACGGCATCAATACCTGGTGACTTCCCGCTTGAGGGATTACCCACCATCGCTGTCCACAGCGTTACTGGTTCTACCCACCCATCCCACGGTGAAGCACGACGTGAGTTTCCTATGACCGATGACAATAGCGACAATAGTGACACCGCGACGTAATCGACTGGAGCAGATCGGCTTTGAGCGGTTGCTTTAATCCATTCCTGCCAACCGCCAAGAATTTGCAAAGGAAACTCAGGTGGCGTTGTACGGTTTTCAATAATTGTTCTGTCAGGCTCCATCCAAATACGATCAGACGCATTATCCATCGCGGCGCGAAATACGTTTTCCTGCCTCATGCTTCGAACTCCTTAATCATGTCATTAAAATCCGTACCGGGTTCGGGAGGAAGGACAATTCGCGCTGATCTTCCTTCGTTACGAAAACGGTCAGATGCATAGTTGGCAGCGCGTATTCCCGGTTCGTCGTGGTCGGCAAAAATTAGTATTTCAGTGACGGTTTCAGGAACTACGACGCCTGTTAGTCCGCCGGTTGAAAGACAAGCCCATGTCGGGATATTGGTAGCTTGCAGAACAGACAGGGCTGTTTCTATGCCTTCCGTCAGGGCTAATTGGTTGCTGCATGGAACCAACTGAACAGCCCCGCCTCGACATTTCCCCGCCATCATCTTTGCACTTGATATTTTTGCCTTTCCAGAGCCATCAGATTGCAAGTAAGTACGATGAATGCCTGTTATTTCATTGTCTGGATACCGCGATACTGCCGCGATCATCGCCGGGAAGGACTGACCTGTACCAGTATGTTTGAGGTTACCGTGACAGCGAATTAATGGCGGCATGACATCGATGCCCCTAGAAGTCAGATACGCTTCTACAGGACTGTTTTTAGCGCTCTCAGAGGCATTCCAAATAGAGCGGCACCATTGCAGCTTTTGGGCATCTTCTCGCTCATCACGCTTCCTACGGGCTACACGTTCCTCACCCGTTTCATACGGAGCATGGGAGGCAATCCCCTCGTACGCTGGCATCAACCCACGCTGAGCCAGTTCATCTTTGACAGTCCGCCAGTCACAACCGGCGAAGCAATGAAGCCGAATGTCACCACCAATTTCGGTAATCTTGAGGCTTGGCGTTCTATCTGTGTGAACTGGACACCGCACCATTGCATAATTGGCCCCCATTTTACCGCCGAGAGCCGAGACAACTGCTTGAATACTCATGCTGCGCGGCCTGTTAGTTCGTCTTGCCACTGCTTGAGTGTAGATTGACGCCACAGGCGGACGTTATTGAGGATTGCATCAGGCTCAGGAAATGTTCCTTTCCGGATGCTCGACCAGATTGTTACTGGTGATTTACAGCCACGCACCTTCATGGCCTCACGGAGGCCAAGCAAAGGCTCTGGTAGTAGTTGTACCGTCGTGGAGGATAAGTTATCGTCTGTCATAATGATCTCCATTGATCAAGTTTCAATGGAAATTCATTATCCACACATTCTCAAAATCTCTACGACGTAGAATAGTCTTTTTTCGGGAGGTTACGTCGTAGGGGTTATAAAGGAGAATATTTCTTCTGGTTTAGGCCGTTATTTGCCATTTCTAATCCTCCATTTTCCTATCTATAACGGTAGGCTTACTTATTGAGGGGTATCCAGAAACTGCGTCCCGATCTCATTTGTCTCTGACCGTCCTTCGTCTTTAGATAATCTTGTATGGCCTTGGCAAGGTTGGCGTTTTCCATGCCAGCGTCGAAAAAAATATCGAACAAATAACGTCCGAAGGGTGACTCCATTCCAGAGCTAATTTCCCCGCCGTACAACTTGAAATTCATTATTGCATCAAAAATTAGCTTGTGTCTTTTAACGGCATCTGCCCGCGCCGGAATTTTGTGAACCTCATCGGTAGCTGCATAAAGTATGTCGAGGGCAGACCCGCCCTTCAAAACACGCGCTGCATTATCTAACCAGTCTGCTCCCAGTGGATTCGGGTAATTTCCTATCTCTCGCCTTAAAAGAGACTGTCTAACTTGCTCAGGAAGGGCTTTGATCGTTGCTCTCAATTTCTGAATGTGATGGTTGATTTCCGCTTGTGGCAATGAACCTCCTTCCTCCTTAAAAACTCTTAGTGATCTTTCTGTGAATTCAGCAAAAGTGGCTTTTTCCTCAATTCCTTCGCTTGGACAATGCTCCTCATAATTTGGATAATGCTCCTCGTAATTAGTCATCCTGCACCTATGATTTTAGAAATTGAGACGACGTTTTCTCTTGGATAACAATACGCCGCCCACGCATCCATCAATGCTCGACGTTTTTCAAATAAGTCTCCACGCCTGTATGCTGCCTCGACCTTATTACCGATAGTATGAGCCAGTGCCATCTCCTGCACTTCATGGGAGAACCCAGTTTCCTCTGAACTCCAATCGCGGAAGGTGGAGCGGAAGCCATGAACCGTGATCGCCAACCCGGCACGTTTCAATGGCATCAATAATGACATATCGGAAAGCGCTCTTCCCTCTTTTCGCCCTTTGAAAATAAGTCCTTCTCCACGTTTGCCTAATACCGAAAGTGCTGCGTCTGAAAGTGGCACCCGATGCTCCCTCCCCATCTTCATGCGATCAGCAGGAACCGTCCAAGTAGCGGCCTCCAGATCAATCTCAGACCAATCGGCAAGCCTAGCCTCGCCAGACCTTGCCGCCGTCAAGATTGTGAACTTGAGCGCATTCAGTATGGTTGAAGATGCCGCGACGGTTTCGTTAATGGTCGCCATAAACTGAGGCAGGTCTGCATACGGTAACGCCGCATGGTGGCTGTCTCTCTTTTTCTGTTTTGGCAAAGCGTCATCCAGCAAGTCCATGTGAACACGATGCGTCCGCCATTTGTTGACGACGGCAAAGTCAATGACAGCACCGAGACGCTGGCGCACACGTCGGGCTGTCTCTTCTTTTGTAAGCCAAATTGGTTGAAGAACTTTCAGCATCTCAGGCGTATCAATTTCGTCTACAGGCAGGTTGCCGATCTTCGGAAATGCATAAGTCCTTAGAGAATTGATCCATTGCTGCGCGTGTTTTGGGTTCTTCCAGCCGTCACGTTTGGCCTTGTGCGCCTGTTCGGCTGTTTCTGCAAACGTCTGTACGGCAGCTACATTAATCTTATTTATTTCGGCAGGATTAATGCCAGTCCTGATCTGTTTGCGATATTCAGCGGCCTTCTCTCTGACATCAGCAAGCCCGATGTTCTTTGCCGCGCCTAGCCCCCATGCCCGACGTTTCCCGTTCAAGGTGGCCCGTAGTAGCCAACTCCGATTTCCTTTAGGGTCAACGACCAGATAAAGGCCGTCGCCGTCGTGGTGCTTACCTGCTTTCGCTGATTGGACTTTCGATGTGTTTAATCTTGACATCTCAACCTCATGTCACCATTTATGTCACCACTATAGCGTATATGCCATTAAATGCCATTGAACAATGATGAATGGCATAGGTGCGCTAAGTGTAGCTATTTATATAGTTTAATGAGATTTTTTTGGTGCGGATAAAGGCTTCCAGATATATTGTTATGTTCCCACCCCATCCGCCAGCTATCTAAATAAATATCATATTTTTCAATTAGTTACTGTATTTACGCGTTGCTGTACCCACCGCCTTACCCACCACTCTGATCCGGATTAACCCGGACGCTTCGGGACACTCCCTTCTGTAGTCCTTCGCAAATTACCGCCCCCGCGGATCGACCATGTCGCCGGGGCGAACGCTGTCGAAGTCGAGATCGGCACCGGCCATACATCGCAGAACTACTTGAGCGAAAGATGAGCTTGATCGCCGCTGTAGAGGCCGATGAGGTTCCTGACCAGTCAATCCTGACCGAAATACAGGATGGGCTTAGGCGGCTTGCTCCGGCCCTTATGGAGGAAGCCAGAGCAGCTAGGGCAACAGGTGACGCCGCAACTCGGATTGAGGCGCTGGCCAGTGCGACGCCACGAACAAGCTCCAAAGAAGAGCCGCTGTTGGAAACAGGAAGCTGGGAGTTTACCAGTTCACGCGATCCATCGGCATCGTATCAGGTGACGTTTGGTCGGGCCGGGCATTTGGAATGCTCATGCCCCGGCTTCAATTACCGTGGCAATTGCAAACACACTCGCGAGGTACGTGAGAAAATCTACGAGTGATTTTTGACAAGTGAAGGTGTTGAAGCACCCAAAGAGAAGGACCTTATGCAACTGGAAAAATCGATCCACTAAACAAATCAAGGGGTGATTTGAAATCTAGCTTGCAGCACCCCGGCATCACGCCAAAGCTGCTAAAGAAGGATACCAATGAAATGACTGACAAAGACAAAACGCCGAACGTGCAACCCGAAACGGTGGTCGAGCATCCACAATTGAAACGAGACCGAGCGTTCGCATTGTTCCTTGCACGAAGCCACGCCCGCAATAACGGAAAACCACCCCCGGACCCAGAAACAATCGGCCCGGCGGTTTTTACTAGGCTGACGCCTGAAATGACGCGCGAACAGATGGTCGAAAACTTAATCGCTGCATTGGAAAGAAACGGCATAAAAGTTAAGCGGGACAAAGAAATTTCGAAGGAGAAAAGACAATGAAAATTATCGATAGAGGATCAGCGAAACCAGACGACCCGATTTACACATCAGGCCCCGTAATTGGCGGGGTGCGTTTCTATAAACCCGCCTAAAGACCACTACACTGCCGAGGCTAGAGAAAATGGATGAGGTGGGTGGAGTTCTGGGGAATAGGTCGGGCGAGTGTGTATCAGGCACTTGGGTCGTAGAGGTCAGTCCATATCTTGGAAGATAACCTTCTTGGATCGCATCTGCTCAACCTGTGATGTCGTCATCCAACAGGACAGATAGTAAGTTCCATCAGCAATCATCTTCCCCAACTTTGTCTTGGAGATTGCTGCTGTATTGGGGTTGCGTGAAGAAATGTTTCTACTCTCTAAAATGCTTCTGACCACACTCGTCTTGATACCGAAGTTGGTGTTCTCAGGTAATGAACCAAGTTCCTTGAGTGTCTTCACCTTGTCCATTCTTGCGACAGCGACACCAACCACGTTTCCCTTATCATCCAGTATTGGACCACCGCTGTTGCCGGGTTGAAGTG
>JAQBZH010000075.1 GCA_027622005.1 Bacteroidota bacterium
CAAAAGCCGCATGATTAACGCAGCAGAATCCACCTAAGACCCTGTCCGAATTATGGGGTCCACTTCTCAGAGACTGAGCTCCCAAGCTCCATTTGTGGTATACGTCAGCTCAATGTCATTGTTATTAGGTGAAATCGGATCAATACAGTAAAACCCATGAGAAGATGCTGAATAGCTGACATGGTTTGTTTCACAAAGAAAAAACTGAAACTCGATGTCGTTAGTACTCTCTTCAACGTCAAATTTAATCGTGTAAACTTTATTGCAATCAAAGTCGGTTTCGTTGGTAGTTCCGCAGTTAAAATCGCCTCCCCAGGCTGAGTCTCCTGGTCCATCGGTTGACGCGTCAACTGTCGCTGGTAAAGTGGAATCAAGCGCAGAAGGTGTTGAAGTGACGATAATTGACGCCGTGGGGTGTTCAATCATCAGAAAAACCTCAGCATCGCTGATCGGGTTATTCTTGAAGGCTTGTGAAAATGCACCTGGAATTATTGTCCAAAACATGGCGCCAAATAGAAGTAGTATCTTATAAGACAATTTCATCGTTTTCCTCTTGAACTGTCCAAGGTTTAACATTAGTAATGAGTTATTAACCGGACACAACCTCTGTGCTCGGTTGATCGAATGAGGTAGACCCCACTAGGCCATAGGTCAGTAGGAATATTCACCTGTTTCCCCTCGAATGAGTCGCTGATTTCTAGCATCGTTTGTCCAACAATATTGTATATCTTCAATGGCGCAATTCGGCTATCCAGGACTATCAGGTTAAAGTTAGAATTGAATGGGTTTGGGTATGCTGCAAAACAAGATTTTGGTTCTGGTCTATTTTCCACATTTGTCGGTATGGGGAACTCGAAGGCTCCCAGGTCTATCGCTGCGAGATTTCCAATATTCTGAATCCGCGGAGTACCTAAGGCATCGTGGGGCGTCGGTTCGGAGCGATTTCCATCTCCGTCCAGATCAGCAAAATCGCGAGGGATTAAGGATGAGTTTCCTGCATCAATTGCCGGGGATGAAGATGTCAGTTGAAAATTATCATCGAGTGTGCCTTGAAAGCCGTCGGTACCGAGTACGTCTGAAAACAAAACGTCTCCTAGTATCAGGGGCTCTATTCTGACTATTTCCGGCATTAACGGCTCATCGTGAAGGTGACTTCGGATCGTGAATTGCGAAGAGATTAAATCAACATCTGGATTTCCCGGGTTATTCGAATTCCATATTCCATTTGAAACGCCTCCGATGCTTTCTCTCAAACCGAGAACATCTCCGTTCAAAGCCGCTTTATTGTACGCAAATGTCGAATTGTAATCGTAAAAACGACTTTTATAAACCATAATCGCTCCACCTTCGACAATCCCGCCACAGTTAGCCAAGCTGTTTTTACTCTGGTTATGTGCAAAAACATTGTTTACTGATGTTAAACTTCCGCCTTCATCCATTACTATCGCCCCCCCAGCACAATCTGCTACGTTGCCAATGAAAAAGGACGAGACCAACACCACATGAGCGCCTGTGCTCGTAATCGCCCCGCCATCAGCTGCTCTATTTTTATAAAAAATTGAGCGCGCTATAATAACCGAGTCCTCTGAAATTGCTTGAATTGCTCCACCCTGGGAAGCAATATTCTCCTCGAAAAGGCTGTCCCTAATCGTCGTTGCGCTGACCTGAAGGACTCCCGGAGATTGGACGTGGTTTCGAGCTACGACTATATTATTTAAGCTGCAATTGATTGAGTTGCTTCTCCCGACATTTTCTACAATGTCAACGTCTTGAACCGTACATGGGCCGAGTGCATTTAACGCAATTGACGTCGCACCGCTGATCGTTACACCATCTACATTTGTTCTAAACTGGTTGCTTCCGGGTGATAACCTTAGAACCCTAAGACTGTTATCCTGATAAACGACCGACATTCGATCGGGAATTGCTCCCGAGGGGTCATTTCCGAGGAGATCTCCAGAAAGAACGGTGGAAAATTTACCCCGCTCCCGATCTTCTATATTGGTTTCATTGCCTTGAAACCCCCCATACAGGCTGGCCCCGGCAACTATTTCAAAACGAGCGGACCGATCTCCTTTTAGCAAACCGCTTCCAAGATCGGGTGTGTAGACTCCTGTGGCCACCCAAACCTCATCACCAACCACAGCAAGATTCAAGCCGTCTTGTAGATAAACGAAAGCATTTTGCCAAGACGTTCCATTGTCTGCCCCCGATGCACTTTGATCAACATAAACCACGCGTTGAGAAAATGCCTTTGACGGATAGCAAAGAATCCACAGCAGTAGAATTAGTATAGCAGGGATTCTATTTGTCATCGCTTTTGAAGTCATAAATAGCATCTTAGTTGATTGCCGGCTCAGTTGCATAGTTCTTTTGTACTATTATTTCACGCTGGAAGTACTATTTGTTTGCGCTGATCTGGGGTGCGACCTCTAGAGGGGACAGGGATGGTAACCCTATTGGAACCCTAAAACAAGGTAATACGACATAGTCGACGTGATCTAGACGGATTTGGCTGGATCAAAAACCACCTAACACCGCGAAGACGTTGTCTGGAAACCTGGTCTGGGAGCGGAACAACCGTTTGAGAAAGCTGCATGCTAAATCCAAGGTGCCATTTGGGATTGACAACCGAATCGGGGGCGGGGCATGCTTTTGAGAACGTTGGAATAAATCAACTACCAACGAATCTGGTCGAATCAACGAAACCCCAGTCGTTGATTTATTCAGTTCGAGAAAGCATGGCCCGCCCCCAAAAGAACGGTTGCCACAAAAAAATGGCGTCCGGCGGTCCCACCAACCACCGGACGCTCCCCGTTAACCGGGCACGGTTCTGATGACCGTCCCTGAGGTGTATCATCCCGACGACAGCCCCCCGGCTCCCATCGGAATTTCTGTGCGGCGCCTACGCGCCGCGGCCTGGCTTAGCCACAACCGCTCGTATTACCGCAATTTGGACATGAATAGCATGCTCCGCTTCTCACGGTGATGCTTCCGCAGTTGGAACACGGCGGCGCATCTTCCTGATTAGCAAAGGTGGAATCTCCTTTCGTGAGCGCCGCAGCAACAGCGGACGTACCCGATGAAGATGTCCGACCCAAAAAGTCTTCGACGGTGTCTCCGACTAATGGATCTATGACGCTATTTGTGGGCTCAGCAACGAACATGTCGATTTGCTCGATATCTTCAGCTGGTTCCACGATCTCTGGCCTTACCGCTTTCACCACCGGCTGTGCGATGAAGCGCAGCGACAAGTAGCGGAAGATGTAATCCATGATGGACTTGGCAATTGGAATCTGTCTGTTGTTCGTAAAGCCATTGGGCTCGAAGCGCATGTGGCTAAACTTGTTACACAGATCTTCCAACGGCACATTGTATTGCAACGCGATGGAAATGGAAGTCGCGAAGGCATCCATCAATCCAGAGATAGTGGAGCCTTCTTTTGCCATGGTGATAAAAATCTCACCCGGCATTTTCGTATCGGGGTACATCCCGATATGCAGGTAACCTTCGTGGCCTGCAATAGAAAATTTGTGCGTCACCGAAGGGCGCTCGTCGGGCAGGCGGTGACGAACCGATGTGTGAACGATGCGCTCCACGATTCTGATTTCAGGTTCGGCGGTGCCTGCGCGTCCATCACCCGAAGATTCTGAAGCATTTTTCGTGTTTCCACCGTTGGAGGTGGCGAGGGGTTGGCTTCTCTTTGAGTTTTCGCGGTAAATGGCTACAGCCTTGAGTCCGAGCTTCCATCCTTGCATGTAAGCATCGGCTATTTCTTCAACCGTCGTGTCCTCAGGCATATTCACTGTCTTGGAAATCGCCCCTGAAATGAAAGGCTGCGCTGCGGCCATCATTTTGATGTGGCCCATTGAATGGATGGACCTCGTACCCTTATGCGGTTTGAATGCGCAATCAAATACCGGCAGATGTTCGTCTTTCAATCCCGGAGCGCCTTCGATCGTGTCATTTTTCTCAATGAATGACAAGATGGCGGCTCTTTGCTTTTCAGTATAACCGAGTTTCTGAAGCGCTTCAGGCACCGTTTGGTTAATGATTTTGAGCTGGCCGTCCCCTTTGCCTGCCAACAATTTGTATTTGACAAGGGCAATGTCTGGCTCTACACCTGTAGTGTCGCAGTCCATCATGAAACCGATAGTTCCGGTTGGCGCGAGTACGGTGGCCTGTGCATTGCGATATCCGTACACTTCACCGAGGGCAACCATCCGATCGGCGGATTCACGAGCCGCTGTTAGTAATGGTCCGGGACATGAGGAATGGATCGTATCCACGGAGTCGCGATGCATGCGCATGACTTCGAGGAAGGGTTCGCGGTTGTCCGCGTATCCATCGAACGTTCCAATTTTGGGATTGGCTGCAATTTCTGCTGAACGAGCATACGCTTCGCAGTGCTCGATCGCCATGAGGGCTCCTGCAACGGCCCGTCCTTCATCGCCGTCGTAGGGCAAGCCCATGGACATGAGTAGAGCGCCCAAATTGGCAAATCCGAGGCCTAATGGGCGGTATTTATGCGAGTTCTCTGCGATGGCGGCTGATGGATATCCGGCGTTGTCCACCAGGATTTCCATGGCTGTAATATAAATACGTGCAGCGGCGCGGTAGCGTTCGACATCGAACGTGCCGTCTTCCGCCTGGAATTTGCGCAGGTTCAGCGATGCCAGATTACACGCGGAATCATCCAAGAACATGTACTCGGAGCATGGATTGCTCGAGTTGATGTCTCCGTGATTTTTACAGGTGTGCCAGCGCTGAATGGTGTCTTCATACTGCACACCTGGATCTCCACACACGTGCGTTCCTTTCGCAATTTGATCCAACAGGGTGACGGCATTGACTTCCTGAATCACTTTTCCTGTTTTCACCGAGCGAAGGCCGAAGACAGCGTTTTCATCTGCGGCGGACATGAATTCGTCCGTCACACGAACGGATTGATTCACATTTTGGAATGCGACCGATCCATAGGCCGGGCCGTTGAAGGAGCCGTCGTAGCCTTGTTCAATGAGGGCCCACGCTTTTTTCTCTTCTTCCTGTTTAGACCCAATAAATTCGGCAATGTCCGGATGCCAGACCTTCAAGGTCTGCATAATGGCCGCCCGGCGAGTTTTTCCGCCGCTCTTGATGGTTCCACCCGTCGCATCCTGCACTTTCATGAAAGAAACGGGTCCCGAAGGCGTTCCACCGCCGGATAGAAACTCTTGACTGGAGCGGAGTTTAGACCAATCGGCGCCTACTCCCGATCCAAATTTGAAGAGACGAGCACTTTCGCCCATTAGCTTCCAAATATCATCAATCGAATCTTCGACCGAAATGATAAAGCACGCCGAGGCCTGCGGACGGATATACGGATCGACGGCCAGGGCCTTTTTCTTTTTTGCGTCCCAACCATAGATGGTCTTGTTCCCGGTGTCCTTTACGCCATATTCGTGATTGAGGCCAACATTAAACCATACAGGGCTGTTAAATGCACCATACTGATGTAAACAGAGCCAGCTGAGTTCATCATAAAAAGCAACGCCATCTTGTTTTGTGGCGAAATAGCCTTGTTCCGTGCCCCAGTCCGCGATGGTCTTGGTAACCCGGTGGATGAGCTGACGCAAGCTGTTTTCACGGCCACCGTCTTCTGGACGGATGCCGTTTTTAGAAAGCTCACCGTAAAAATATTTACTGGTCACCACGTTGGTGGCAAGTAGACTCCAAGAGACGGGAAACTCAACGTCCGTCTGTTCGAATATCTTGTCTCCTTTTTGGTTTTTAATACAGGCGTCGCGTCGATTCCATTCGACGGAAGCAAAAGGGTCGTTTCCTTTCTGGGTAAAAACACGGGTTATGGTTAGACCAAGGGTTGGGTCCATCTCGGGTGTTTCAGCTTGACCAAACAGCGAAGAGCGTGCGGTTTCTGACATAATTACTTTTCAAATCTTGGGTGCATGTCGTATTAGGATAGCAACTCCTGGGAGCTCGGTTAAGGTGGGGCGTCGCGGGGGCGACGGTGGGCAATGACCGAGCACAAAGGTCCTTCTTCTTGAACAGGTTCTTCCGGAGAAAAATAACGGTTTATGGCCTAAGAGCGATAAACCGAGTATTCAAAGTGGCGGTGTGTGCGGGTACTAATAAATTGACCAAATCGCCGTTATGCAAGCGGAAATTTTCCACAATTGCAATCTTAACAATTCCTTGCTTATTGGATCCAAAAATAAGGAAAAGGGGAGACTAAAAACACCTTAAACAGGGGCTGGGAGAGATAGTAGTCCGTTATTGCGGATTGTGAATTCGACGTTGCAATTGTTTACCAAGACGTTATCCACAGGCCCTTAAATGGTTGGTACAATAACGGCTTTACCATGTTAGCAATAACGGACTATTCAAAAATGAACCTGTTTTTGGGTCGTTCAAATGCCTTAAAATCGACCAACTTGTTGAGGGACAATAACTTAAACCTTCACAAACTTCTTACCGAACCAACGGAAACCCGCGAAGTAGAAGCGCCTTCAAGAAAGATTGGGTTATGAACTCAATTGGTTCAGCCTGCGAGGCGAACTGGCCAACTTAGCATTCGATACATACGACCATGGATATCAACGAACGTAGCGCGTACCCCCCCCCTGGAGACTTTAAGGTCATGCGCCCGGAATACATCGAGCAAGAAGACGGATACTTCGCTGCCTCTATTACGATTACGCCCTTCAAAGTGATCGGCAAAAGCTCAACCAAAGCGGGCGCGCGCCGTTCGGCTTTATATGCAGCTGAGCAAACGTATAAGGAGTATCACCCATCGTATCGAGTGATGAATCCGTATCCTTCTGAATTCGTGGATCAGGAAGGTCAAACCTGGAAGCTGCTTTCTCCATTACAACGGGAAAAGTTGGGAGATTACTCCTTCACAGACGCAGAAGGCGAGGAAGACTCAGCCGACATCGATCAAATGTTGATGTGGGATGTACGTCCAGTCAAGGAAGCGGCTGAGTAGTCCCGACGCGGACTTTAAACATTGATATTAATGAAAGAGGGCGCGGCCGGTGATCGAAGATCACCCAGGCC
>JAQBZH010000076.1 GCA_027622005.1 Bacteroidota bacterium
TACCGAAGAAGCTGTTGCAAAATTGGGAAGCGTGCCTATCGAATGGATAATCTGCTCAAGGCGCTGTCGATGCGCCAGTGAAAGCTCGGTTAGAGGCGGACGAAGGGAGTTGAGACCCGGTTCGTCGTGGAATTCCGCCAATAAATACTTCATGGTGGATACAAATGGCAGCGCTTCAAGCGCTTTACGGATCTTGATCATGCGGTCCGCTTCGCTCTTTTCTCCATCGTAGACCGCGCGTGCCAGACGCGAAGTCACGTTCGCCGTGGCCGAAATACATCCGACGCCGCCTTCGCGAATGGCGTACGGTAGCAGCGCTTCCGAACCGGCAAAGACCGCGAAATCTTCGATTTCGCGGCAATAGTGCGTTAGATTATCCGTATCCCCGCTGGAATCCTTAATCCCCACAATTTGGCTACCGAACTCCTCTTTTAATCGTTGGATCACGGGGACCGAATACCCGATTCCGGCCATGCGAGGGAAGTGATAGAGCATCACTTTCATGGAATCCCGACCAACCGCTTCAACCGTCGATGAAATGGTGGCCACTAATCCATCATCCGAAACTGATTTGTAATAAAACGGAGGGAGCAGCAAAACGGCTGCGCAACCGGCGTCCACAGCGTGCTGAGAAAGCTCTACGGAGTCCGGAACGGCGCTACACCCGGTTCCAACAATAATTTTGGTAAGATCGACCCCAATTTCGAACAATTGTTCGAGCAGTCGACGGCGTTCCAACACGGAAAATGAGTTGGCTTCCCCCGTGGTACCGAACAGAACAACCCCGTGACAGCCTTCAGAAAGAAGCCAGTTGATGTGTTGGGCTAACCGGTCCGCATCCGGGGAAAGATCAGGTGAAAGGGGGGTGATGGATGCCGCCCAAACTCCGTTCAAAACGCTCATTAACTATCTGGAATAATCGAGGGTCACAAGATTGTGAGGAAGCTCTCTATGACGAGAATCGTAGGGAGTTCCGCTTCAAATATACTTCACATTGTATGCGTTGTATTGCGAATTTTGTTATGGTTTTATTTCAGGTCGGCTTGCCTGCCGGGAGCCCCAATAGGCGGCGTTAAACGGCTCCGACTGTCCCCGTGGAATGTATAAGGATTACGAGCAAAATAAGGTCCCGGCGTGCATTTTCAACGGGTTAGGAACCTCAAAAATGGTGGCCTGTATCTCGGTGTCACTCCCCAAAGTCCGCCAAATTGTTTCCGTCACCTTGTTTCCGTCAATGCGTCGCCTAAAGATTGCCCTCCTCGTAATGGTTGCCCTCGTACTTCTGGCTCTTTCGGGACCCAAGGTGCAGGTCGAAACCGATTGGGAAGAAGTTCAAATTCCAAGTGACATCAACGCCTGGCTGGCCGCGTCGGAGGAATCTGTTCCGAATATCAGGCCAGAACTACAAAAGCAGATAATGTGGGCCGATTCCAGTCGAACGAAAACGGCCGTATCTGTGGTGTACGTGCACGGTTTTTCATCATCCAGATTGGAGACCTTTCCGTTTTCTGATTCTGTAGCAGCGGCATTGGGGGCTAATCTGTATTACACCCGCCTTAGCGGACATGGGCAGGGCGGCGATGAAATGGGGGCTGCATTGGCTGAGGAATGGATTCAGGACACGGCCGAGGCCATTCGAGTGGGGCAGGCCATTGGGGATCGTGTGATTCTCATTGGGACATCGACGGGAGCTACGCTGATCGCATGGGCCAATTTTGAGCCCGAATTGATGGAAAACGTGGCCGCGCAAGTCTGGATCAGCCCGAATTTTGGTCCCTTGGACCGTAAATCGGAAATGCTGCTGTGGCCTTGGGGCCGTCAACTGCTCCACGCCATTCTGGGAGACACCTACTCTTACGAACCTCAGAACGAACGCCATGACATTTCAGGAACAGCGTCTTATGGATCGGATGTTTTACTTCAGATGATGGGCTTGGTCGACATTGTCCGGTCCTCAGATTTATCGGCCATCACGATCCCGACTTTTATGGTCTATTCGCCCACCGACCTCGTTGTGGATGGAACCGTTTCCGTTAAGATTTATGGCGAGATGGGGTCCGCTGTCAAGGATTCGATGGCCGTGCTGACGGCTCTAGATACCTACGATCACGTAATTGTAGGGGACGCGCTCGGGCCAGAGAACACGATGCGGGTAGCGCGGCGAGTTACCGGGTTTTTGAAAGGGGTGATAAAGTAGGCTGCCGCGTCTAATAGGTTTCGATCCAGATCGACGTTTAAAACTCGTGGGTTAGTCGAAGGAGCGTCAATCGGCCAATTTCCGGAACGAAAACAAACTCGCGGTGACGGTTGTCGGTGAGGTTTTGGATGGTCAAATTAAGGGTGGTGTTTCTGGAGAAGGGTACTTCGTAGTGAAAGGACCCGTCAAAAACCACAAAGGGTTCAACCGTGCCTACGTAGACGTCGCTTCGAACGGGATATCCCTGCACGTAGCGGCCTCGCAGCGTGAACCCGAGCCGACCATCTTCCGATTCAAACGCAATTTGGCCACCGCCTTTATGCCGGGGAGCGTTGAGCGAAATATCGTCAACACCGGCTACGTTCCGGAAGTAATTGTCCGACATCCACGAGTACATCAATCCCACCCGAAGTTGCCGGCTTAAAAAAGCCAGTAGGTTCACATCTAAACCGCGTACCGTGACGTTACCGAAATTGCGGCGCATCAACATGACGGCCGTCGGGTCGAAGGCTTCAACCGGAGTAACTGTGCCAAAAGGAATCGCTCCAGCCACGCCTGCAGCTACCAAAAACGCCAATTCGGACGATGGATCGCCATCGGAGTTGCCCAACACGCCCGGCGAGGTGTCGAGTGGTGCCAGTGCGGCGGCGGCTGACGCATTGGCGGGATCGGCCAGAGCACTCCGGATGGCTGGGATCAAATAAGCGTTTAAACTGCCACTTTCGAGGAATATATTAGGGGTGCCCACCGTAAACGGACCAATGAAATTGCTGACTTCAGATTGATAGAGGTCAATGGAAGCGACCATTCCCGGCGCAAGGACGCCCTTGTAGCCGAATTCCAGTGTTCGGGTCCGAACCACTTCCAGTTTCCGGTAGTCCTCGACGTTCGATTTAGGTATAAACGATTGGCTGTCCAGATTTAACACTTGCATCGCATTCTGTACACCCGCAACATCATGGGGGAGAACAACATTCAGCGCCGATGCGATTGCCGCCATTTGCGATTGAGAGATGACTCCCTGACTTACCAAGTTCCCAGGCAGACCCGCCACGGAGGCTTGCCGGGCTACGTCCCACATCACATTGGTAAAAACCGGATCGTGCTGATCGATGTAATCGGACGTGGATAAGCCTCGTGGATCCAGCGGTGCAAAAGGCGACCGAAATCGGGGTAGACCGTTCGCTCCAGTATCAAAATGGAAGCCGTTTTGCATGCCCTGGACCCGGAGGTCAGTGGTCGGCGCGAATCCGAGGAAGGATTCCATTCGTCCGAGTGTAAAAACATCGGCGCGTCCTAATAGGTCGGAAAACAGGTCGTTGGGAAGGGGCGTTCGAAAGGCCTGGTTAAAGGTAAACCGAGTGGTGTGCGCTTTTCCGGGCTTGAAAACGATTGCGGCGCGCGGCGAAAATGTGAACAGCCCTAGTTTATCGTGGTAGTCGCCGCGCGCCGCACCCACCACGGTTAACCGATCCGAAAAACGGGTTTCAGACTGTAAGTAGAGGCCAACCTCCGTTACGTTGTCGTCCTTTTCGTTTCGTCCGTTGATCGTCCCTTCGCCCTGGGGAATCGTGTAAAAACCGTCCAATCCGTACGTAAAGCGTTGTTTTTCATTCAATTCGGTATAATGCTGCACCTGCGCCACAAATAACCGCGAAACGTCTCTAAAAACCTGACCGGTACGGAGGAAATACGAGGCGCCCGAGTTCATCAGATTGGCGTACGTTTGCGCAAACAAGCGGCCTGATCGAAACCGGAGTTGACCATAAGAAATGCGGGCGTTTTCTACCTGCGCGGCTCCTGTCGGCGTAATTTCAATGTTATTACCCCGAGTCACTCCGGCATTTAGGATTAGCGAAGCAGTGGGCGAAAAACGATAGTCTAACCGCGTATTCACGGATAGATTTTTCACCCCGAAGTCGCGTCGGCCTATTAAAAGCGTATCCGAAATCGCCCCGGCCTGAAGGGCCTGACTGCGGGCCTCGATTTCTTCGGGATCAGTATATTCAAAATCAGTCCCGGAGTAATACTGGGCGGCAATTTTGTATCCAAACTTCCCATTTAAGCGGACGCCAGCGTGTCTAAAAGAGGCCAAAGCCACGTCTTGCTGACCGCGGGCAAAACTGACTGACGTCCCTTTCGAGTCGAAGGGACTTTTGGTGATCATGTGCACGACCCCATTAGCGGCGTTGGGGCCGTATAGCGCCGATGCAGGACCAGAAACCACCTCGATTTGATCCAGATCGCCACTTGTCATCGGAATTAATTGAAGCGCCGTGAGCCGAACCGAAGGTGCTGCTGCAATTCGATTGTCTACCAACGTTAATAGGGAAGTCGCCAAATTATCGTTGAAACCCCGGATCACGATGCGCGAGGAAACCAATCCGGTCGTAATCAAATCAACTCCCGGTACAGAGGCCAGATGGGAAGTTGCCGTCAGGGCGGTCCGCATTTCAAGCTCCTTCGCCTCCAAAACGGTGATCGAGGCCGGTGCCTCGAGCAGCTTTTCGGGTCTTCGAGAAGCTGTCACCGTTATAGGATTGATCAAATAGTCAGCAGGTTGAAGCGAAAAGTCGATTTCTAAACGGGTATTGGCTTCAATTTTAACGGTTTGAGTTCGGCTAGTCTCGTATCCCACGAATGAAGCGGCCACTTCGTACGTACCCACATTGAGCACCAATTGGTATCGTCCTTCGAAATCCGTTGAAATTCCGGTTGGAAGAACACCGGTTGGAAGAACTCCGGTGTTGGCAGCCTCTTTCGAAACGCCGACGCTCAAAACCCGAATATTGGCCGCAATCAAGGGTTTGTTGGTTGATGCGTCTAACACCTTGCCTAACAGAGTTCCAGTGGATTGGGCCAAAACCGGCGCCACAAGCAAGGTTGTGGTCAAAAAAAGCACCACAACGAACAAACATACAAAGCCCAACAGAGCTCGAACCGGAAACTTTCTTAGTCGCATAAAGACGTGGATCTGGGTGGATCAACTTTCAAAGACGCTACTAACATCGATACTGCAACGCCGTGATTCAAGCCTTAATTTAGATTGACCTGGTCTTTCCCGAATTAGGTCGCATTTGTGCGAGGCGAGCGCTAGATTTCATCCGTCAAAAATATCATCCGAATCCAATAACACATGCCCACAGCCCATTACGATCGAGTCAAAACATTCATGCAAAAAGTGGGTCAAGCCACGCCTGAAGTTGCCACCATTCCCGATGCAAAAATTAGAATTTTACGGGCCAAGCTGATCCTGGAAGAAGCGTTGGAAACCGTTGAGGCTCTTGGGGTTCACGTCCATATTGGGGATACGGAAGTGATGGAAGAGGTCCTGGCCTACAGCGCTTCCAACAACGTCAATTTGCAAGAAGTGGCGGACGGCTGTGCTGACATTTCTGTTGTTACGATCGGTACGCTCATCGCATTTGGGATTGATGATGAACCGCTGCTCGAAGAAGTCGACGCGTCCAATTTGCGCAAATTTGGAGAGGGTAGCTATCGGCGGGAAGACGGGAAGTGGATGAAACCTCCAGGATGGACACCGCCGGACATTATGGCTGCCATTAATCGAGGATACGGCCAATGAAAAGCGGATTAATCACTTTGGTCCTGCTTTTGACGGCAGTAGGACGTTATATGGCGCCAGTCGAAGACGCTGAGAAAGCAACCGTCACTGAAATTCCGTTTCCGACCAAAGGAATAGCTGGGGAGCCGAATTTGACCCGGAGCCCAGAAGGTAAAGTGTACGCTTCGTGGCTGGAGCGAGAAGGAGAGGCGACGTCTTTCTTTTGGTCTTCTTTGGGGAGTAATAAATGGTCAACACCTCATAAAATTGCCACTGGAGCGAACTGGTTCGTGAATTGGGCCGATGTACCGTCATTAACGGTGGCCGGCTCGGGCCGAATGATGGCGCATTGGTTGGAAAAGCTGGGTGAAGACAAATATGCTTACGGCGTTCGATATGTCGTTTCGCAGGATGCGGGAAAAACGTGGTCCCCGCCGAGTTGGCTTCACGAAGACCGATCACCCACGGAGCATGGGTTTGCCAGCGTGGAAGCCACCCCGAATGGATACGTTGCTGTTTGGCTAGACGGCAACGGATACGCCACTTCTCGGAAGGAAATGGCGGTTCATAGTCGGAAAATTGGTTTTAACGGCCAATTGGGTAAAGAAACCGTGGTTGATTCCCGCACGTGCGATTGTTGTCCGACCACGCTAACCAGACTTGCAGATGGTCGAATGCTCACGTTATATCGGGACAGAACCGGGGATGAGATTCGGGATATTCAGGCCTCCTTTTTAAAGGGCGAAACGTGGTCGAAACCCGTCACGATTTATGATGACGAATGGAAAATCAATGCCTGCCCGGTCAATGGACCGTCGGTTCACGCCATCGGAAATGAATTTGCTGTCGCGTGGTTCACGGCAGCAGGG
>JAQBZH010000021.1 GCA_027622005.1 Bacteroidota bacterium
GTTCTAAAAGATGCAGAAGAATCCACCTTAATTCAACCTAGAACTGTCCAACCTTTGGGGTCCATCTCTTTCTTTACCGCCTTCTTCAAACTCTATCTCGCTCAAAAACTTGATTTTTTTTGAAATGGTCGAAGCAACAAACAAGGTCATTCTCCTCATTTGGAATTGATGCCCTTCAGAAACGCCATCGGTACCAAGGTGTTGCCAATTTACTTCTGCATAACCACCCACCGAAACAGGCAACTTGCTATAACTTAAGAATGGGCGATTATACACCGCATCCATATTCAATTGCTGTTCGGTGGTATCAACTGGTTGCCTTTTAAACAATGTGGAATCCACCTTAATTCAACCTAGAACTGTCCAACCTTTGGGGTCCATCTCTGAGCGTTGTGAAAGGAGTTCCTTTTCCATCGCCAGCGTGACAGCTTACGCAGCTATTAGTTACAAACAACGGGCCCAAACCATTTGTAGAAGTAAATACTTCGCTAAATGCTTGGTCGCCCTTGAGAAATTGTGTTTGCTGTGCAGGTGTCAGCCCGCCCAATTGTCCGTCCAAAACTTCATCATCAGGGGGAGCCAATGGTTCAAGTATTTCACAAGAAGACATTGCACCAAAACAAATTATGCAGAGCAGTAGAAGTTTTGTATTCATCGTCAAATAATTATTCTAGTCCACAAAGATAAAAATAATTAGTCAGCCATAACACTTAATTTAGGCTCATCTAATTTCATTTAATTTGAATGCAGTTGGCATCTGTAAATTGGTCGTTTTTAACATTGGCAATAACGCTTCAATGTACCAAACACATCCTGCGAATTTCCATTAATTGAGGTAGCTTGCACGCTTCAATATCAAAGTGAATGAACAGTCCGTACGTATCGCTCTTCAGAAGCGAATTAGAGCTCCTTTCAGTGATTCTGATGTGGGGAATCAATTTCCCGTTGATCAAGGTCATTTTGGAGGTGATGCCCCCCTTTGTTCTCAATATTTTTAGAATCACTGCGGCTGGTCTAGTATTGGGTTACATCCATTTACGTCGCTCTAAGTGGTCGTTTTCAACTTTTTGGGCCCCCCTTCGAACCGATACACGCGCGTTTATCTCCATCTCTTTTGTGGGTTGGATTTTATATCAAATCGCATTTATCACCGGATTGAACATGACTGATGCTGGTAATGCAGCGATTATTATGGCCAGTTCACCCATTTGGACTGCACTTTTGGCACGCATAATGGGTGTTGATCGGCTTTCCAAACTTTCCTGGTTTGGACTTTTCGTCTCCATTATGGGCACCTCAACGATCGTTGTACTCGGGAGCGCGGAAATCAGCCTTAGTTCAGAATTGTTAATGGGAAATGCAATCGTGTTGGCGGCTGCCGTCTTTTGGGGGTCTTATACTGCCATGACAAAGCCTATGGTAGCCAAGCACTCGCCGCTTCCACTTACTGTAATTTCTTTGTTGATAGCCCTTCCTCTTTTACTGGTGTTTTCTATTCCTTATTGGAAATTGGTCGACTGGTCCTTGGTCACGGGTTGGTATTGGGTGGCGATATTCTTTTCAGGATCGTTATCGACAGGAATCGCCATCGTTTTTTGGAACAATTCCGTTCGCAAACTGGGAGCCTCCCACACGGCTGCTTTTGGAAACATGGTTCCTTTAGTGGCGCTTTTCAGCAGCTACTTTATGCTGGGGAATGAGATCATACCGGCACAGTTGATTGGCGGGACGTTAATTATCGGTGGACTTGTGGTGATGCGATGGGAGCTTCGTCGCAGTCAAAAAAATGAACCGATTCCGACGGCAGGCATACTCTAATACGTGCCGCCCCCCCCCCGCGTTTTCCGATCGAGTGCCGCAGCAGAAGTACCCATGAAGCAAACAGCTTGTTTTTTGAGCTTTTTATTTATTGTTGGCCTCTCTAGAGGCCAAAGCGTTATCGCTTTTGCTCCCTGGGAATTGGGCGCCAAAGTAAGTTCGATTTCGCAATTGGAAGTGTTGGATCCGCTTTTGTCGATTCGACGCATCGTAAAGGTTGAATCGCTTCTCCCCCAAGTCACCGGCGATTCCTTTATTCATGTTTTAGGAATCGGTTTAGGTCCAAGGATTATTGATTCCGAGTATGACCGCCTCAGGCTTCGGCTTACCGCGGCGGACATTTTTATGCAGCGTGCCTACACCACTGGGAGCTTTACTCTTCTCGATTTCAACAAAACAGGGGTCACCGATGAGCAAACAACGTGGATTGGAGCATCTTTTGGACCTGGTATCCATGTCAGAGACGGTTCTTTCGGCGCTTGGTTTAGGGGAATGGCGGGTGGTCGACTAACTACCCAAAAAAGCGGCACCCTGTTATTTCCGGGAAATTTAGAGGCCAGCTCGGTTGAAACCGGGTTTGCTTACAGATTTTCCCTTCAGGCAGGAATTCGATTTCGCCGCGTA
The DNA here is from genome assembly GCA_027622005.1 of Bacteroidota bacterium. Classification (GTDB taxonomy): domain Bacteria; phylum Bacteroidota; class Rhodothermia; order Rhodothermales; family UBA10348; genus UBA10348. The sequence continues at coordinate 2,443 of JAQBZH010000021.1, forward strand.
GTCCAATTTCAAGCAGCCCATGTGGTTGATCGGCTCGGCGCACTGGATTTCGATCAAAACCTATGGACATTGGAAGCCAAGGTGCGTATTAATACCCGTTTTGAACTAATCGTAGACTATGAAAAAGGGATCTACGAACTGGGCTCACAACGCAAGAAAGCAGACCAACTTTCAGGAGCAATTCGATTTACGCCGTTTACCGGGGCATATTAACAGGCCTTGGCTGCGGTACTAAACGGGCAATGCGTCTTTTCCGAATTCAAGTCGATCTTCCACCTGCTGCCTCAGATCTTCAAACGCTGGGGCCTTGTCAGACAAGAAGCGCCAAGCATCGGGCACTAGTCGGTAAACTGGCATGTAAAATTCTGATACTTCCCGGGCTGATTTTGCGGGCAATTCAGCCATTCCAATCATCAAAAAAGCAAGGCTCATCAGGATGGCGGCTTTAAGACCACCTGCAATTGCGCCTGCCACACGATCCAATCCACTCAGTTTAACGGTTTCAATGAGTGTCGCGGCCGCGTTTCCAACAGTGTGCACTGACATTTTAACCAAAACAAATATTCCGATGAAGGCCACTAGCGATCCAAACACCGGCGAGAAGCCCACCTTTAATTCTAAAAGTCTTCCGAGCGACTCCATAAAAGATGCCGCCAGCACAAAGGCTAATACGGTGCCTATCAGACTGGAGAGCTGTTTTAAGAACCCGGATCTTAAGCCTAGAATGAGGCCGATTCCAATTATGAGCAATATGAGGATGTCTAAGGTTTCCATGAACCTGTTATCGGTCTAAAATCACGAACCTGAAAGAACAGATTTAACAACTTCCTGAACGAGCTTTCCATCGGCCAATCCTTTCATTTTAGCCATGGCAGGTCCCATCACCTTTCCCATCTCCTTCATGCTGTTTACACCGGTCTCGCGCACAATCTGTTCAACCACGGACCGGACAGCTTCTTCTGACAGTTGCTTGGGCAAATATTTTTCGATGATGGCAAGTTCTGCGACTTCCACCGCCTTTAGATCTTCCCTGCCGGCGGCTTCAAATTGTTCGATGGAATCTCGACGTTGCTTAGCCTGCTTCTGAAGCACGGCAAAGGCCTCCTCATCCGGAATATCTCCAACCCCGCCTGTGCGAAGCTCAATTTCTCTCGCCATCACAGCAGCACGCAAAAATCGAACAGTCCGAAGTCGAACTTCATCTCTTGCTTTCATGGCTTCTTTCAAGTCTTCCTGGAGTTTCAGCTTCAACATATCAATTTAAAGGCTTAGAGATAATTCTGGGACGGGCTTGAACGTTCAGGATCTGCGTGTGTTCGCGGAGATCTTTCAAATTCTGATGATCAGAATATCAGACGAAATGCGATTACTCCGAGGCCGATTTGCATCACGCCGAGAGCCATTCCAGACTTTAGGTCGAGTTGTTTGATTTCCCGTTTTATTCGGGGACTGCCTGTTTCCAAATAAGAGTTAAATCGACTGTCAGCTTTTGTCCGAAAGTGAATGGCCGCGGCGCCGGCCAACAGAGAGGCCCCGGCAGCAGTGTAGGTAAGCCACTTGCGTTTTTTTATTACGGTACCTAGTCCAACATCTACCGACGGCTGGGGGCCCTGAAACTCAACCTCCGGAAAAATCGCTCGCAAAGTCAGTTCTGGACCATTTCCCGCAAAATCGGCCAAATTCATTTCGACTTTCATAAGCTGTGTCGACCAAGAGTCAACCCCAGCTCGCACAACGGAAATGCGTTTAACATGGCTAGCTATTTCAAACGGTGCGTTTGAGGCAATTCCGATCCATGTCGAGTCCGCAAAGACATTAGCCGTTGGAATATTGGTGTCAATATGAACCGTTATTTGCGCCCGCGCGCTTGCAGCCGAAAAACACAAAAGTGCGCACAGGAAACTAATTCGAAGCATGTCTAGGCACCTCCGAAGGTTTAAAATAGGTAATATATCGAGGCTCGCTGAGCACGATGAGTCCATCATTCAAAATGGCCATTGCCGACTTCATCCGTCCTCTCAAGGTGGTTTCCCACTTCAGGGCTCCATCGCTCAAGTCAAGCGCCAATAATTTTCTGCCGTACGTCCCGACAAACACCCATTGCTTTTCAATAAGGGGAGCTGCTGTAATTACGTCCGGGAAATCAGTACTCCACATTTCTTTTCCTGTCGATGTCTCAAAGGCCCGAACGACACCGTCTGTTGCGCCTACGACAACCAATTCATTTGATATCGCGGGGCTACCAAATCTAATTTTCTTATTGGAAGCGGTGTACTGCCAAAGCACCTTTCCAGACGATGTGTCTAGCACTTCAATGGTTCCTCGAGTTGTGGGGACCACGATTTTATTTCCGAGCGACGATGCACCTTCGTAAACCGGGCCTGAAAGGCGCCTCGACCAGATCAATTCTCCATTTTGGGCCGAAAGTAATGTTGCCATGCCCGAGTCGTCAGCAACGAAAACGGCGTCTGAATCAATCAGCAACAACGCGCTCTGAACCGAAATGCGTTCACCCAAGTCTCTTTCCCAGACTAAACTTCCATCTTTTTGATTATAAGCTTTCACAACGCCCTGATTGTCAGCCGCTATTACCAGTGTTTCTGTAACCACCAGTCCACTCTCGATGGGTGTGCCGCCATTTCGCCACTCAAAATTACCCTTAGCCAAATTGAAGGCTACCAAGACGTATTTACCCAAAGCCGAAGGAACGAATAGAAGACCTTTATTGATAGCTGTCGAGGCTTCGATCCCCTCTCCAAAATTTCTGTATCCTCGTTTTTTACCAGAAGTCAGTTCAACGGTGTGAATTTCACCCTTCATCGTGCCAACCAAGACTACGTCATCCAAAAACAGAGGCGATCCAGGACCAAATGCAGATGCCGCATTGTACTCCCACGAAACGCTGAGCGGCAAATCGACCCCTTCTGCCGTACTTCTACTTTTGTTTTGAGTTTGACCATCTACCAACCAGTCCTTTTCTGTCACGGCAGTCGGACGATCAAACTGGATGGTTTGGCAGCCTACATTGAGGACCAAAAAGCACAGGGTCCAGACGATATGTTGAGTCCTAAACATGACTTAAAAATCCCATCCAAAGAAAAACTGCTTAAACGTCTTGTCTTTTCTGGTGAATCCATCTCGATATCGATAGCCCATATCATATCGCATCACAAAAGAGCCAAACAAATTCATCCTAAGCCCGAATCCAGCCGATCCAAGCGTCTCTCCTGAGCGAATCTCAGGCCTTTTTTCGTTGTAGTCCGAATTCCAAGCGTGCGCTGCATCAAAAAAGAGCGTACCGCGGAGGTTTGCCACACCAAAAGGAGCGAGAATCGGAAGTAAAATGGTTGGTGCGTTAATCAAAGGAAATCGCAACTCATGCGAAGTGAACCACATTTTTTGACCACGAACGTCAAACCAGTGAAAACCTCGCAGATCCCAGCTTCCACCTAAGACGAAAAGCCGTGCTTCTCTTCCTTCATTAAAACGAGCCATTCCCCAAGACGCAAAAGTAATATCGTCGGTGATGCGAAAGTACTTTCTCACGTCCAACATAATCGAGTAATAACTGACGTTGGAATAAAGGACGTCTGAGGTATATCCTGCTGTTAAAGAACCCCTCCACCCTGAAATGGGGCCGTTCATCCAATACAAAGCGTTGTCCCGCACCAAAGCAACGGAATTAGACAGCAAAAGCGCCTCCCGATCGCCAAACTTGGACTGAACATCTTTTCTGGTCCAGTTGAGCGAAGTTTCCAACTCAACCCGGGAGAATTTCGAAAGCGGGTAACTTACAAAGCCAAAACCACCATAAACCGTTTCAAAAAATACAGGAAAGGATACGGGGGCATCTGGGTCGGTCACGTCGTAGCGTCTTCCCGAATAACGAAAAATGCCATAACCAATATTGGCCCTGCCATTCAGTTTAAACCGCGATAATTGTAGACTCAAATCTTTTACAAAATCCCGACTCCCCGTTCCGGTGTTGATCAGGGTCAGATACAGATAATCATCCCCCAACATGTCCGAAAAGGCCAAAACGGCTCCTCCCGTAGTACCGAGAATGGAATTTTGACTGACAATGCCCTGTGCGATGTCCAGGTTGTATTTCGCTTTGTAAGGAACAGACTCTGCATCTACTCCCAAAACCAATCGATCATAGTTCCAGGGCTTTCCAATGCCCGATAAATCCGCGAAAATCGATTCTTTAGGCGCGCCGAGTAAGGAGTCTACACTCGAAATCTGCCGAATAGAGAAGTTTAACCCTTCAAAACTCGTGAACACAATGTGATCTTGATCGGCCCAATAGGGATCGAACGCAGCGGCCATAAGCGAAGTCAACCGCGTAGTTTTTCGCCACGTCGGAGCCTGTGGAAATTGCTCTGCCGTCGAAGACGCAAACACCTTGGGCCACGTCACTTCGCTACTCATATCCACGACCCAAATATCTTGGGCTGAATACTTCCCTGTCGAATCCTGACGCGTCGAAATGTAGGCCAACTTCCTGCCGTCCGGACTCCAAGTAGGAGAAAGATCCGTTTGCTCTCCAAACGTCACGTATCGAATTGAACCAGTATCTACAGCATAAGTAAAGATATTGTAGTGCCCATCTTCTCCAACGGAGGTCCGATCTGAGGAAAATGCTATGCGCAAACCATCGGGACTCCAGGCCGGGTTTCTGTCGTCGTACGAGTCTTCCGTTAGCTGCCGAAGCATGCCGGATACCCGGGAGAACAGATAAATGTCACTGTATCCGTTTCGGGCGATGGCTGTAAATGTTATTTGGGTACCATCCGGGCTCCAGGATGGGGAATAGACAGCTATGAGATCGTCAAATCGATGCGTTTTTTCCAGACGACCTTGATTTAAATCGTACACGTGGATTACATCCTGACCGCCAGATTTTGTTACGAAGGCTAGCATTCCCTGCTGGGAAACCGATATCCGGCTTTCAAACAAATGAAATGCTTCAAATTCATCGCTCTGTTCGCCGTGAATCAAGATCTCAGGCTCCCCCTTCGGATGGAATTTCTCGTCTACTTCGACTTCATACACATTGCTCAATCCGTCTTTATTTCCAACGAAATAAATTTTCTGTGTACCATCAGGGAATCGATGAAAATTAGGCTTGGCGCTGAATCCTTCTGTTGAAAGTCCGCCGGCGATCACGGAGGGCAATTCGATATTTTGAAACTGAGGATAGTATTGCTCCTTCAGCCACTGTAGCCATTTTCTGGATATCTCTCCAAAATTATCCTGGAGCGAAATCTCGAGAACTACCCGAAAATCGCGGTCCTTCCAAATATTGTCGATAATATCCAGTATTTTTTCTTCTCCGTAAACCTCTGAGAAAAAACGATTTATGGCCTCCCCTTGTTTGTACATCACATAGGACCCTTGAATGCGATACATGGATTCGAGGGGCACTAGATAATTACTGAAAAGCGCATCTCGAATTACCATTTCGTGCTGATCGTCGGGATCACCAGACCAATACTCAGCCAAGCCTTCCGTGAACCACAATGGATAAAACCGGTCGGTAGGTCTTCGGTGGTCCCGCATGATCCTCGTCAACTTATTGAACGTGAACACGTGGACCATTTCGTGCCGAATAACCCGACGGAATCGGTGCAAATCCCCATTGGCCGGGATCACAACGCGACCTTTTAAAAACTCAAAGAAGCCTCCAACACCATCGGGAATAAATCCGGAAGTAACGTTGGTTTGTTTGAAATGGAGGTTCGACGAATAGAAAATGAGAGGAACCCTATTGTTCAGCGAAAAACTGAATTTGTGTTGGAGTTCTTCGTACGCCTCTTCAGCAAAAAACGCCCCGTGCTCAGCCAGTTCGAGCATTTCAGGATAATAATAAATATCAAAATGCTCGGTCTTCAGGATCTTCCAATCAAAGTCCTCATATTGGATTTTATTTCGCCCGAAATGGTATCCAAATTGACTATAAGCATCAGATGCTGGCATCAATAGGACGGCGAGACAAAAAAGCTTGAGGACGGTTTTGATCATGTACGGCTATGGGCGATGAAATTCCAGTACCCCGAAAGTAACGATTCCAACAAATTGAACTTGTCAAGTTGGCTCTTATCGTAGTAGAAGGCCGATGGATGGTGACTATAAACAGGCGAACGGAAAATCTACGTTGTTTGCTTTCCGTCCAAGAAAAACGAAACCCCGCATGCATGCTCTTCGAGCCATTTGTCCATAACTGCTCGAAACTCTTCCGGGTCGGAAGCAATAAGGGCTCTTTTTGCCAACGCCTGCCCTTCACTGAGCCGCATGGCTCGAATGACCCGTTTCATACCCGGCAGATAGATCGGCGAAGCCGAAAAAGTGTCTACTCCCAACCCAAGTAGAACCGGAATGGCCCGCATGTTAGTAGCTAGCTCCCCACACAAACTCACCGAAATACCAGCTGCTTTCGCCGCTTTTGTGGTCATTTGAATCAGTTGAAGGACGGCTGGATGCAATTCGTCATAAAGGTGCGCTACCAGATCATTTCCACGATCCACGGCTAAGACGTATTGCGTTAAATCGTTCGTCCCAATCGAAAAGAAATCCGTTTCACGCGCAAATTGATCAGCCGCTAGAGCTACGGACGGGACCTCAACCATCACTCCCATAGGGACGTGGGGGTCAAAATCGATTCCTTCATTTTTCAGGTCCTCCATGGTTTGATTCATGATACTTCGAAACGTACGAACCTCACGAATGGACGATACCATGGGCAATAGTATTCGGACAGGTCCAAAAGCACTCGCCCGGAGCATGGCCCGAAGCTGTGGCATCAATAGATCCAACTTGTCGAGCATAATGCGGATGCCGCGCCAGCCCAAAAAGGGATTGTGCTCCCGATTACCCATCGGCAGCATTTTGTCGCCCCCAAGATCCAAAATTCGAAACGTCGTAGTGCCCGGTAAAGCGGCCTGAACAACCTCCACATACTGAGAAAACTGTTCAGCCTCCGTTACCAACGTCCTCCCTTCCATTAGAAGCGCCATCTCGGTTCGATAAAGCCCGATACCTTCAGCCCCATATTCAGCCAATTGGACCAGTTCTTCCCTCAATTCAAGATTGGCTTGGAGCCCAACGTGGTGGCCATCCAATGTTTCGGCGGGCAAAGGAACGATGGCTTTATCTTCCTGGACCAAACGAGAATAGCGTTCGCGTTTGTTGACATAATGAGCAAGCGTCTCCTCATCCGGGTTGATGATGACCTCTCCGCGAATCCCGTCCAGAACGATCAAATCACCCGATTTAACTTCGCTCGTTACCCCGTGTGTGCTCACAATTGCAGGTACGTGCAGAGCACGGGCCATGATAGAAACATGAGAAGTCGGCCCTCCGAAATCGGTAACGCAACCTAGAATACCCTTACGGCTAAAAAGGATGATGTCCGCGGCCGTTAGATTCTCCGAAACAACAATGCTGTTTTCGTCAACGGCGGATAAGATGCGCCCTCTGCGCAAATGTCGAATTAGGCGATCTTGAATATCGAGCAGGTCATTTGCCCGTTCTCTGAGGTATTCACTATCCGCCGCTTCCATTTTGCGACGGTGCATACCCATGACCGTGACTACGGCAAAACCGGCATTAACACAGTTTTTTTCTATAAAAGAGACTACTTCAGGGTAAAGAGCGTGGTCCCGCAACATGAGTAATTGCGCTTCGAAAATCGTTGCGCTGTGCTCTCCCAGTTTTTCCCGGGTGATCGAAATGATTTTGTTTAAATCCCTTTCAGCTCGTCGTACAGCATCTTCAAATCGAGTGAGCTCGTTATTTAAAGCCGCCGTTTCAATAATCCTTTTTTCAACGTCAAAAGCTACTTTTGCGTACAGGTAGACGGGTCCGATCGCAATCCCAGGAGAAACTGCAATCCCTTTGACTAACGCTGCTGAACCGATCTTAGGTGTACTTAGCAATTACTTAACTTCTCCAAAGCCATCTTCAAACAGAAGGGCCAAAGCGTCTGCCGCTTCAACTTCGTCTACTCCATCTAACTGCAACATGAGAGTCGCACCTTGTTCGGCAGCTAAAGTCATAACACCGATAATACTTTTTCCGTTAATCTCGTAGCCGTCTTTCTGAATAAAAAACTCTGATTGAAATCGAGACGCCAGGCGAACAATCATGGAGGCTGGCCTGGTATGCAATCCAGCCCGATTAGTTACCGTTACTTCCCTTTCAATCATAGACTACGTTATCCGATGTTCTAAGCAGTTTCAAGTGGCCCGGCTGTGGGTTTTAGTGCTTCCTTACAGCCATTTTGTCGATCAATGCAACTAGTGCGTTTCTTCCCGTGGACGCAGGCAAACTACAACAAAGGAGTTCGGCCTGTTTCGAGTGAAAGAGTACGGCTTTTTCCGCAGACTCTAAAACTCCCATCTCTTTCAATATAGCGGTGGCTCTTGGCAATTCATCCGGCCTTAATCCGCCATCTGCACATACTTGATGAAAATAAGATTTACCCGTTTCACGCTCCACTTTCAGAGCTTGAATCAGTAAAAAGGTTTTCTTGCCAGAGACTAGATCGCCGCCTAGCGGTTTACCCCAATTTGCAGAACTAGCTGTCAAGTCCAACAGATCATCTTGAATTTGAAATGCTTGCCCCAAATGATGTCCAATTTCGTCCATCCGAGAAAAATAATCGTTTGAACTCGTTCCGGTCATGGCCCCTAGTACTAAACTCGTGCTGAGTAAGGCGGACGTCTTTTGATCGATCATGCCGAGATATTCGCTTAATTCAACATCAGATCGGGATTCAAACTCCATGTCCCGAATCTGACCTTCGCAAAGCGCGCGCACGGTTTCACCAAATCGAACCAAGCCTAAACGCAGTACCGAGTCGGGAAGCGCCAATATCAGCTCGGAAGCGCGTCCAAGAAGAAAATCGCCGGCTAAAATGGCCGTGGGTTCATCCCACTTTACATGGATGGTCGGATGGCCTCTTCTGGAATCCGATCGATCCATAATATCGTCGTGCACCAGGGTAAAAATATGGAAGATTTCCATGGCGACGGCCACTTCGATGGCAACGGCTCGGCTCCCGCCAAAAATATCGGAGGCGGCCAGGGCTAACTGAGGTCGTAACCGCTTGCCGGGACTTTCTAATACGTGCTTGACAGCATCATACAGTCCCAGAGGCTCCCTTCTTAACTCAACGGAAGCCAGTCTTTGCTCAATGTCTTCTGTATTCTTCTGGAGAAACTCCAGGACGGTCGTTTTCTCCATAATCCGCTGATGGAATCCCTACGTCAGTGATTTCAGTATGACGGTTATAATACGCTGATAAACCTCTTCAAAGGTACCTTTTCCGTCGATTTCTTGAAGTAATCCAAGCGACCGATAATATTCTTGAACCGGAAAGGTAGACGCTTGATAAATCTCCAACCGGTGCAAAATGGCCTCAGGGAGGTCATCCTTCCTTTGAACGATTACTCCAGGCTCCAGATCTGCAGGTGGGGGTTTAAAATCCAAATGGAAGTTTTCGCCGGTAAGCCGGTTGATTCGCCTTTTCGAGAGCCGATCAACAATATCCTGATTCGACACAACCAAGCTTAAAACGGTATTCAGGTGGGTTTGGTGACTTTCTAGAAATTCAGCCAACCAATCGGCTTGCTCTATGGTCCTGGGGTATCCGTCCAGCACAAATCGATCATAATTGCAGGCCGTCATAGCGTCCTCGGCCAGGCTTCTCACTAGGGGTCCTGGGACGAGTTTTCCTTGCTCAACGTAGGCAGCAGCCTCTAAACCCAGCTCCGTTTCACTTCGAATAGCTCGGCGTAGCAGAATGCCCGTCGAAATGTGAACGACATTTTCTCTCTCGGACAAAAACTGAGCCTGCGAACCTTTCCCGACGCCGGGAGGTCCAAACAAAACAATACGCATAAATGAAAAAAATCCTGTTGGCGGATATCAAAACTCAAAGACGTGCTTGCACCCAATTGCAGGTCAAAAGATTCCAATCCTTGTTTAGTTCACATCGCCTACGATTTGTCCCGAAGCCGATTCCGCAGGTATCCCGCAACTTCCGCCCCGATCATTGAGACCCCGGCTTGCATAACTTGCTTTAATGCGGTTGAAAGTACGCCTTCTGTGTCAGGTGAGAGGCGCATTAGGGGTGGCTGTTCTTGAAAAGCTTGACGAACGGCGTCATCAGAGTCCGATCCCTTCTTTAGCAAGTCCGCTACACGCGATGCTAGTTGATTGGACAATTTGTTCAGGCCATCGTCGTACTTGATCGCTTTTGGAGCTGATTTGCGCCTAAACAAGATCACTCCAAGCAATAGCCCGGCTCCAACCGCCAAACCGACCCGATATTTTGGACCTAGCTTGACTACAGAAAGAAGAGACGGCATTTTTTGAGGGATTTTTGATTCATACGCCTCAAACCGACTGGAAATGGCTTGCCCTTTCTCTTTCAGCCGCAGTTCGAGATCTTCTTTGGTCAAATTTCCAGATGTGACATCGCTCATAATTGTTCTTCTAGACGCACGGTTTCCGGCAAGTTTTGTTTTCCTTCCGTTAGTTGTCCCAAGTTTTCGGATGGTCCAGGAAGTTCAGATTTTTCAGCCTTTGATTTATCAGAAAATCGAGGGCGTGAAACATACACGATCCAAGTTAAAATTGTCAAAACTAAGCCGACCGACAGATACCCGAAGGCTGGGTGTCCGAGCCACGATCCGACCGCTTCAGCAATCGCCAATAAAAGAAACAAAACGGCAAATAGAGCCATAATTGCCACAATTATGAGCGAAATTAGTTTTTGAGCTGCTGCTTCAATTCGCTCCTGAACTTCAAACTGAAGCAACTGGACCCGCAAGTCAATCCAGTCTTTGATATCGGTTAGCAGTTCGCGGGTCTCGCGGGCTATAGCGCCCAATCTTGACTCATTGTGGCCCGAAGCGGGTCCTTTCCTAGCCTCGCTTTGATTTTCATCGTGCAATCCCATTGGGTTATCCAAAGCGGACGGATCAAATGGATCCTGCGATTCCTTATGTCCACCAGAACTAGTCATCAAACATTATTACCGCTTTGTGTCTTCGAGAACAAGTCATAATACGCAAATCCCTCCAAACTGTGCCAGAAGACCCTTCTTTCCATCAATTAGAATTGAAGAAAACTTTCATGGGAACGTCCATCTGGATGCCAACGAAGGGATGGCCGCTGGGCGTTGCCGATCATTTCCCAATTTGCGTTTTTCTGTAAGAGCCGATCATCCGAAAATACTCCCTGGATGAGGTGTTCGTTGGCCTTGATCCAATCCGTGACTTCCTTAAGTGAATCGTACGGAACCCAACGAATGTGTCCAGGACCCTTCTCTTCGGCCTCACCCCTTGAGATAAGAAATTGAAAATCCTCAGGATAAGCATGTGGCGATTTCAACGCCGCCAGGAAGGCTTGTTGCAGCTTTATGCTTCCTATCGTGGACGCGTGTGCTGGAAACATCCCGCGATGAACTCCAAATGCATCTAGAACCCCATCAATGCTCAATCTACGCGGGGCAAAAACGATCGATACGTTTCGGCATCCCATGCCTTCGTGCATCAGGGCATCTTCAGCGAGTGCGATCTGTCCTTCCTCGTTTTCCAGCCCGTCTAAAACGGCTACCGAAAAACGATGTCCTCGAAACCAGCACTTTTCGGGTTCGATTCCTCTACCAGAAACCGTTTCCCGGATGGATTCAATCACGCTGTCCGAACCGGATGCGATAAATCGATCACCAGCTTTTAGAACGTCGCTTTGCGAAAGAAGCGTTGCGCCTACATCACCTCCCATTCGCCGTATTTCTGTCAAAAATGCGGGAAAGAGATATGGATTTTTCGACGACGTGGACCCGACGTATCGATGACCGCTTAATACCACCGCCAAATAGTCTTGCAATTCAACGAGAGGAATATTGCCTGGATTTAGAACAGCAACCGTTTCAGGATGATGCGTTTGTAACTGCTCTTTCCACTCTTTAAGGTTTGACTCGACGAGCAGGCTCATCTGCTGATTCACCGCAAAAACGATGGACAATTCGGTGAACCGATTTTCCGCAGTTAAAGACTTTTTTGTAGCCTCGACCCGCGGCCCATATTCCGGATCTTCCCATTTTCGGGCAGCTGCGCAGATGCTTTCTATCAATTCCACTGATTACACCGCTTGCGGAAAGACCCATTTAGCTAGGCCGATCCCAGCAAATGCGAAAAGAATGGCGCCAACATTATTGGACAAAACGTTGGCAACGGCCAAGTTCACCGATCCAGAATCAAACAATTGAACAGATTCTAAGGAATAAGCGGAAAAAGTCGTAAATGCCCCCAGCACTCCAATCATTAAAAATGCGTGTAAGCGTTCGGTGTCTGTGGATTGATTTAGGTAGCCCCAAACAAATCCGGCCACAAAAGACCCCAGGATGTTGACAATCAATGTGCTCCACGGAAAGCTACCACCAGACTCTCGAAATGAGAACATCGTAACGCCATATCGCAAAAGCGCCCCAAGAGCTCCTCCAGCCAGAATGTAGGCAACTTTAGACATGTTCAATGGCAATGGCTGTGCCTCCACCGGTCCCGTGGCAGATACTTGCTAATCCCCGATTAAGTCCCCGATTAGCCAACGCATGAACCAGCGTTCCGATAATGCGCGCTCCTGAAGCTCCAATTGGGTGGCCAAGAGCGATTGCACCGCCGTTAACATTGAGCTTGTCATAGGATACGCCAAGCGCATCCCGCATCAGGACCGAATTAATTGCAAAGGCCTCATTGTTCTCAACCAGATCGAAATCATCCATCGAGAGATTGAGTTTGCTAAGCACTTTTTGAACCGACGGAATTGGCGCCTCTGCAAATCGCCATGGAGCCCCCGCAGACCAGGTACTGGCCATTATCCGCGCAACAGGCTTCAAACCATATTTTTTAACGGCCTCACCACTAGCAATCATCACGGCGCACGCGCCGTCGCTGATCTGGCTGCTATTTCCAGCCGTAAGCACCCCTGTTTTGTCGAAAGCAGGTCGCAATTTGGCCAATGAAGCCGCGGTGGTCTCTGATCGGATGCCTTCGTCTTTTGACAATGTTAAAGTGTCTCTTCGGACCTGATACTCAATAGGCGCCACTTCACTATCAAACGCCCCCGAAGCCCACGCTGCGTCTGCCCGGGCATGGGACATCATGGCAACTTCGTCCAATTGTTCGCGGGTTATGCCCTTTTCGGCGGCCAAACGCTCCGTTTGGGTACCCATGGCTTCGCCGCTCATCGGATCCGTCAACCCGTCATAGAGCAACAAATCAGTCAGCCCTTCTGGGTTACCCATCAAAAACTTATAGCCCCAGCGTGCCCTGTGAGATAAATAAAAGCCGGTCCCTGACATGGACTCCGTTCCACCAGCCATAACCAAGTCTGCTTCGCCAGATCGAACGAGTGTAGCGGCTTGCATTACGCTCATCATCCCAGAAGAACAAACCATATCGATACTAAATCCATCGATCGTTTCTGGGATTCCAGCTTTGAACGCTGCTTGTCGTGAGATTAACTGCCCCTGCCCGGCTCGCAAAACGTTGCCGAATATATACAGGTCAAGGTCTGCACCCTTCACTCCGCTTCTTTCTAGGGAGGCTTTCATGACGTGAGCGGCCAAATCGACGGAGGAATGATCTTTAAGCGCCCCTCCAAAAGTGCCAATAGGAGTTCTGACGGAGTCTATGATAAAAGCTTCGCGCATCGAATTTGGACCTTGCATAACTGATTATTTCTACAGAGTGCAGAAATACTGTTCAGATTGCTGGGAGTTCACCAAAGCGATTGATAGGACGGGAATTCACCGAAATCAAAAAGTCGGTCAGTCAATCCAATTCGCTAACGAAAGGTCGTCCCGCGTATGAAAGGCGAAATATCCGATCAACAATCCGCGAACCAGCGTTTCAGCTTCCGCGGGTGTCACGGAAAACACCTCATCCTTGCAAGCGATGTGAAATCGCCCTTCATGAGTCATGATTTCCTTGATCAATCCGTAATCCCGACACAATTGTACGAGTTCATCCAAACTTGGATGGCTGTACATAGTGTCCGATTTGGCTCGGATTGGACGAATATTCGCTGCGGGAGCAAACATAGACTGTAGATCGATTGCTGGAATGGCTCGATAAATTGATTCATTCCAATTATTGACTGCCTAATCGGATGTGTGATCGAAAAGGCACCCTTGGTATTCCTTTAAAAAGGACTTCCCAAGCTGTATCGAACAATTAAGTCTATTTCTTAAGTCCGAGCGGCGGCTCGTTTACAACGCCACTACAACCACTTTGGGTATAAAGCGAATAGTGAGGGGCTTATAATATCGAACGAAACGTTCCCGGGAGCGAATCCTGACTCGCGGTTATGGTCGATTCTATCGTCTCAACTCCGTTTCCGTTACCACAAAACTTTTCGTAAGCACCGACCAAATCCATGGCTATCGCGCTGGCAGAGCGGCCTTCGATGTTACGACGTTCGAGGACAAAAACGGGATCACCGTCTTTCAAAAGGGCCATAAAGGGTGATGATGGAGGGATTCCAGCCAAATATTGCCTTGCCCGGGCCGTCGCTTCCATGTCCTGCCCGGCAAAAACGGTGACCATACTGTCTGGTTGATTAGGGGCTTGCAAAGACATTCTAACAGCCGGACGCGCATTAGCCGCCGCGCATCCACAAACTGAATTCACGATCAGCAACATCGTTTTTCCGTCGGAATCGGCAAATATTTGATCGACTTCCTGCGGTGTGCGCATTTCTGTTACTCCGAATGAAGTAAGCTCGGTGCGCATGTGGGCTACCATCGGTTCTGGAAAAGGCATAATCCTAACAAGGTTTGAATTGGAATGGGTGATGTGGAACAAGACGATATATCAATTGATCCAAGCTCCGTTTGTAATTTGTGTTAATGAAGTCCCTCAATTACCCGATAACTCAATCGTAATCCGACCGTTTTTTTGATAATACGATGGCCCGAATATTCTATTTATTGATTCTAACAATTGGCCTAACTGGTTGCACGACATCGCGTTCAATATTTGATCGTCGATTGGGCGATGATGATGGGGTCGCTAAAGTTGGAGATCCTGTCTCGGAAACGCCTTCGTCAGATGAAGCAACGACTGAGGATTCGGGGCTTTCCCTTTATATGGAATTTGAGCAAGCCCTTCGCACAGAATTGGCTCCGTGGCACGGAGTGCCGCATATGCTTGGGGGAACCGCCCGGACCGGGGTAGATTGTTCAGGACTAATCGTTAGAGTTTTTGGAGATTTGCTCAGCCTTCAAACGGGCCGAACAACGGAGCAATTGATTCAGGAAGGCCAACACGTATCAAAAAGACAGTTAAGGGCCGGCGATCTCGTGTTCTTTTCGCCTACCGGATCCAAAAAAGGAAGCCATGTTGGAATATTCTTGAGTGATCACGAATTTACCCATGCCTCGAGCTCCAAGGGAGTCATGACTTCGTCTTTGACGGAGTCTTATTGGACTCGGTTTTACGAAACTAGCAGAAGGATTATTCCGGGCGAAGAGTGGCTCAGAGCCTCAATTACTCGCATTCGTGAGCGGCAAGCTTTATCTCGAGTACTTCAATCTGAGTAATCCGGGATCCACACACTCCTATTGAGAGTACAAACGCCCAGAATCATAATGGCCCTCCGTATGACCGCGACCGCTGCTACCCCAAAGTAGGAGCGTTTTTTTATACGTGGCATCTTGGCCATTTTCAGTGATCCAGCAGCAATAAGAAGCAATTAGCCTAGCGATGAGCGACCAAAAACCGACCTATCTTACCTCGGAAGGACTTCAAAGCCTGAAAGAAGAGATTCATTTTCTTCGCACTCAAGAGCGGCCTCGAATCTCAGGGGCCATTGCGGATGCCAGGGCTCAAGGGGACCTTTCTGAAAATGCAGAATACGATGCAGCCAAAGAAGAACAGGGTCTATTAGAGGCGCGCATTGCTAAGCTGGAAAACACGGTAGCACACGCTCGATTGTTGGATGAAAGCCAAGTTGATAGTTCAAAGGCCTATATTTTGTCGACTGTTACAGTTAAGAATACGGCCAACGGGATGAAACAATCTTACACGCTGGTTTCCGAACAAGAAGCCGACTTCGCGTCGGGTAAAATTTCTATTACCAGTCCCATCGGCAAAGGATTGTTGGGCCAAGAGGTTGGAAACAAAGTCGATATTAAAGTCCCTGCTGGAAAAGTCACTCTTGAAATTGTTGATATTTCTCGGGGTTAAAGTGGTGAAGAATGCGGACAATTGATCTCCGAAGCGATACTGTTACCAAGCCTGATCGAGGCATGTTAGAGGCCATGATGGCCGCTGAAGTCGGTGACGATGTTTTTGGAGAAGATCCTACTGTCATTCGCCTGCAAGAAATGGTAGCCGATTTACTCGGCAAGGAAGAAGCATTGTTCGTGCCCAGCGGAACGATGTGTAATCAAATAGCAGTTCGTTTACACACCTCTCCAGCCGACGAAGTACTCCTCGATGCCGGAAGTCATATCCGCAATTACGAGGGTGCAGCCGCAGCCGCTCTTTCAGGCGTCCAACTTTTTCCGATTCAGGGGGAAAGAGGCATTATGACGGCCGCCCAGGTAGAAGCGAGCATTCGAACAGGGTACGAGTGGGAACCAAGACCCCGGCTATTGTGCATTGAAAACACCCACAATAAAGCGGGTGGCATCGTGTATCCAATTGAGCGTTTGGTCGAGCTCGGCGCCATTGCCAAAAAACATCGTTTAGGCTACCACTTGGATGGGGCGCGCATCTGGAATGCAGCCGTAGCACTCAAAACGACCGAACAATCCATTTCTGCACCTTTTGACACCGTGAGTGTGTGCCTTTCCAAAGGGCTCGGGACACCCATGGGCTCAGTTCTAGCTGGCTCAAAGGACATCATGACCAATGCCAGACGATATCGTAAGCTAATGGGCGGCGGAATGCGCCAAATTGGGTTTGCGGCCGCCGCAGGTATATACGCTATCAACCACAACCGATCGAACCTTTCGTTGGACCATCAGAAGGCTCAGGTATTAGCAAAGGGATTGGCCTCGTTTTCGAGCGTATCCATTCCGCTCGAAAATGTCGAAACAAACATCGTTATATTTGATGTAGTCGATGGCCGCACCGCACTGCAGATTCTACCCCTCCTCGCCAAAGAGGGCGTCCGCATGGTTCCTTTCGGTCCAAACACGATTCGGGCCACGACCCATCGAGATGTATCGATGGACGACATCGAATATGCGCTAGAGCAAGCTCAGCTTGTCCTGAACTAAAGTTCTTTTACGCATACGTAAGCTTCGGCCGCATGAAACTCAGGTAGTCCCAAGCCATTTAGGCGAGCAGCCGTGCCCTGGTTCCGATCGCGGGCGCGCTCCCAAAACTCCCGAATATCATAAGCGCCCGGATACATCGCGCGATCCTTCTGGCTTTCGTGTTTGAAAATGGCCTCTATTTTCCGGTCTAAATCGGCCTTGGACATCGGCACAAACACATCAGCCCGGTCAATTTCCCATTCCTGCCACGCTCCGCGATACAACCAGACCATTGGATGATTGGATACATCCGGGTGACGCTTTTTGAACTCAATAAGCGCCTGTTCGATGGCGAAATAACACATTCTGTGTGTCCCGTGTGGATCCGACAGGTCCCCGGCTACAAAAATGTGGTCTGGCATTTTTTCTTCCAGAATCGAAAGGACAATCTGTACATCCGTCTCCCCTATGGGCATTTTGCGAACTTTCCCCGTCTTGTAGAAGGGCATATCTAGAAACCGGGCGTGTTCACCCCCCAAACGCATCACTTCAATCCCGGCAATGGCTTCGGAGTACCGAATGAAGGCTTTAATCTGCTGAACATCCAGGGAATCTACATTCCCGGGGGGCTTCGACGTCATCGCCCGGCTCAAGCTCGTCAGTTTTAAATGAAGCGTGCCTACGGATTCGGCATCAATAAACAATTCGCCGGCCATCTCCATGAAACGAATGTAGCGCCGTACATCCGAATCGAATACGGCCACCGATCCGTTGGTCATGTAGGCGACTGTAACATCGTTCTTGTTCTGAACTAGGCTGTCCAGCATGCCGCCCATGGAAATCACGTCGTCGTCAGGATGCGGGCTAAAGACAATGATTTCTTTCTTTTTCGGGAGATCTTCTGAGTATCGAATCCGACGGCGCAAACTCTCGAAAACGTGTTTGCACAACTGATCCGTATTTTCGTGCAAATAGGCCAGACTGTGTAGATGATGACGATGAAAATCGCCCTCCTCTAGTCGTAGGATGGCCTTTCCTACCTTTTCGGCCAGCCAAATCACCGCTCGAACCGACAATTCTTCGGTCCATTGAACAGGCCGAACTACCCACGGCGTTTTAATTCGGGTAAATTCTCCGGAAGCCGCCTCATCACAATAGATCGTAGTATCGCGGTGCTTTTGAAGAAATGAAGCGGTGATCTTATTAGTCGGTTCTTCCTCGACCGCCTTCATAATAATCGGAGCTTTATGCTCCCCTGTCGCCATCAGGATGATCTCACGGGCATCCAAAATAGTACCCACTCCCATCGTAATGGCTTCCCTGGGCACATTTTCGTCACCAAAGAAATCACTAGCGGCATCCTTTTTGGTGATTTCGTCCAGAATAATTAATCGTGTACGCGTATCAATTCCCGATCCCGGCTCATTGAATCCAATGTGGCCGCTACGACCAATACCGAGAATTAACAGATCTAACCCTCCTGCCTTCCTTATTTTGTGCTCGTAGGAGAGGCAGTACTCCTCCACTTCCTCACGTTTGATATCTCCCCTCGGAATGTGAATGTTCGCTTTGGGGATATTTACGTGATCGAAAAAATTCTCATGCATAAACCGGTGATAGCTCTGAAGGCTGTCCGGATCCATCGGGAAATACTCGTCTAGATTAAAAGTCACCACGTTGGAAAAATCCAGGTCTTCCTTTTGGTGCATCGTTATCAAGTGTTGATAAACGCCTATCGGCGTTGACCCTGTAGGAAGTCCCAAAACCACTTGTTTTCCTGCAGCACGTCTTTCTTCGATCAGCGACGCGATCCGTTTAGCCACCTGAAGGGATAATTGACTAGGCTGATCAAAAATGAGCACAGGAAATTTTTCACGTTGCGAGCCTTCTGCCGTATTGCCCTCAAAAGGCTGCCCACTGTCTGGAGATGACATAATCTTGATAGGAGAATGGAAATTCAGGGCGAAAAGGAATAATACACTGCCAAGGAATGGATTAAATCGAATGGTTCTTAAATGTTTGATTAAAAGATCAAAGGAGGTGTACTTTGTGGGCCACGGTTATTAACCCAATCCCTTTCATCATCGAAAGCCCCATTTCAGCGTATCCTCATGCGACGATCCCTTCGTTCTGTCAGTGTTTTTGTTCTTCTCTTGGCGCTCTTTCCCCTTCCCTCTTGTGCTCAGGAAACCAATGAACTGAAGCCCGTGGCTGCCAAGGGAGGGATCGTGGTGTCGGCCCAATATCTGGCTTCCGAAGTCGGGCGCGATATCTTGCAAAAGGGCGGAAATGCAGTTGACGCTGCTATTGCCACGGCATTTGCTCTTGCTGTTGTTCACCCGGCGGCCGGAAATATTGGTGGGGGTGGATTTCTGGTCTACCACGGAGTCGATGGAGAGGTCACGGCCTTTAATTTTAGAGAAAAGGCGCCGGCTGCCGCTACGGCCGATATGTTTTTGACCAATGGAGAGATTGACGAGGATAAGCATCATACCGCCCTCACGTCCACGGGTGTTCCTGGAACTGTTTCTGGTATGGCGTTGGCGCACAAGAGATTAGGGTCGCTTCCTTGGGCGGATTTGGTAGAGCCGGCTGTTCGGCTTGCCGAAGACGGATTTCCTTTTACCTCCGATCTTTCAGGATTTGAAAGCCGAATTTCCAAAAGGGTCGCTGAGAACCCAATCTATGCTTCGACTGCTCGTGCTTTCCTCAAGAACGGAACGGACCTCCACGAAACCGGAGAGCTGTGGGTTCAAAAAGATCTAGCTGAGTCTTTAAAGCGAATCCGCGATATGGGAGCTGATGGCTTTTATAAAGGAGAAACCGCCCGTTTGATGGAGGAATTTATGGCTGCAAATGGAGGATTGATCACGGAACAGGATATGGCCGACTATCAGGCTGAAGAGCTCCCTGCCATCAAGGGTACCTACCGAGGGTACGACATCTATTCCATGCCTCCTCCATCTTCCGGAGGAGTTGGAATCATTACCATGCTCAATATTCTAGAGAAGTACGACCTCAAGACGATGGGCCACAATTCTGCCCAGTATTTGCATGTTTTGACTGAATCTATGCGCCGTGCATTCGCTGACCGTGCTCAGTTCGTCGGCGATCCTAATTTTAACCCGGACATGCCGGTCGATTGGCTGATTTCGAAAGAGCACGCCAATGACCTTTATACCTCGATTGATCTTGCAAAAGCTTCCCCTAGCGATTCCAGCACGTTCAATGGGATTATGCCCTACGAGAGCGATGAAACCACCCACTTTTCCGTTGTGGATGCCGCCGGAAACACGGTCTCGCTAACCTATACCCTCGAAAACAGCTATGGTAACGGTATCGTAGTGGAGGGCGCCGGCTTTTTACTCAACAATGAAATGGGCGATTTCAATCCGAAACCGGGGTACACCGACCGAGAAGGCAACATTGGGACCCCTCCTAACATAACCGCCCCAGGTAAAAGGATGTTATCCTCCATGACCCCAGTCATCGTGGCGCAGAATGGTCGTCCGGTCATGGCGATTGGAAGCCCAGGCGGCAGAACGATTATTAACACGTCCCTTCAAGTAGTACTTAATATGCTTGACCACGGAATGAATATGGCGGAAGCAATCGAAGCAGGCCGCATTCACCATCAGTGGCTTCCAGACAGAACCTCCTACGAAGAGCCGCGGTTCGGACCAGACGTTATCGAAGCATATAAAGGATTGGGACATGAAGTCGCACCCAAGGGGGGTCAAGGAAGCGCCATGGGCATTTGGATCGACTGGACTGCAGGAGTTAAATACGGCGCTTCGGATTCAAGAAGTTCCGAGGGAAGCGCAGCGGGTTACTGATTATGGACATAGTACAATTTTTGCTTTCCGTCATTAACCTGATTCTCGCCATGGTGGTCTTGTTTGGAGGCCGTTTTTTCGATCTAATCGAGTCTAATTCTTTCCAGGGTTGTAAGTCCTTTCGGCATGACGCTTGATATCATCCGAATAGAAATAAACGGGCCTCAATTGGCCGGTTGCGTAGCGTTCAGCCTGATCATTGAAATGTTTATTGGAAGGATTCCCATTCTGGCCACCGGCGGTTACCGCTATGGCCTTGAGCGAATCGCCAAATTCAACCACGGCAACGAAGGAATTCCCGCGCGTGCCATACAACTTCTTGGTGTTGTTAAAGGTAGTCTGTCCGTAAGCGGCCAGGGATCCCCAGTTGGCCGAAGTAAATCCAACTGGAATACTAGGCCCGTTGTCGTCAAACGGCTGCACGATATCTCCAGTTAGGCGCTGGAAGCGATTTACGTCTCCCCACGCAATTTCCCAAGTACCGAAATCATCGGTTAGTTTCTGACTGGCCGCTTTTAGTGCTTCAAGCCAAATTTCCGGGTGATCGGTTTCTACCATCTGAGAAATACTTATTCTGGTTTCTCCTGCATACTCAGCGCCTTTCCGCTGAAACTCTTCTGCCCAAAATATAGCTAATGTAGTCGCCTTGGAATCCACACCAGATCGTTTATCCCATCCTTTTAACAAGTCTAACTGGCTCGTAATGGCTGTCTTCAGCGAATCCCCGTTTGGAACTTGGTCATAAGCTTTCACTAGTCCAGGGATCAAATCGTCGAAGGCCGTTAGGTACGAATCGTACGCCGCAGCTCGAAGCGATTCAATGGTAAAGTCCTTTTTACCTTCTAATACCTTGATAGCGTGCAATCCGCGGGCGTTTTCCCCAGTCGTGTTCATGTACTTCGGAAAATCTTTTGCTTTGGGACTCACCACACCAGATACCGAGAAAGGCCAATTATTCGTGTTTTGAATCCAGCCATTCTCCGGATTCTTTACCAGAATCGACTCGGTAACGCTATGTAGCCCCTTCCAATCCGTTTTGGAAGTACTGCCGTCGACTGGGCTTGAGTAGTTGTACGTGATGTCCCTGACTGGCACAAAATTCGAGTGGAAATAAACAATATTTCCATCAGCATCAGCATAAACAGTGTTATTGGAAGAGTTAGTGTGATACTCCATCGACGCGAAAAACTCGTCATAGTTTTGCGCTTTCGTTCGGAGGTAAGACTGCTGGAGCGCACCCAGTGGTTCCTCCATAATTTTGAAGGCCACCCACTTTCCATCCATGTCCCGCACAATTGGGCCGTGATGACTTCGATAGATGGTAAAGGACTTTTCGCTCATCCGATCCCCATTCTTATACGAAATCGTGACTTTCTTCGAAGTTAAAGGCCGCTCTTCCCCGTCATATAGGTAATAGAAGCCATCGCTTTTCTCAACAATGGTTTCGAGAAACTCATCGCTGTTGTCAGCGGCCGAAGACGTATGCATCCAACCTGTTTTCTCGTTAAACCCTTGGTAGACAAAGAATTGACCCCAGGTAACGGCGCCGTATGCGTTTAACCCTTCCTCACTCACCATGTGAACTTCAGCTCTGAAGTAAAACGAAGTGTGCGGGTTGATTAAAAGAAGGGCGTTGCCGTTTTTGGTGTTGGCAGGAGCGATCGCAAATCCATTTGATCCGGTTGGTTCGCTAGTAAAGCCTTTCAGATCTTCCTGACCGAAGCGCCGTGCGCTCGCCAGATCAAAGCTTCTGATAGAGGACTCCTGCGCAATGGATTCGGATGGTTTTTCCCCATAGAAAGTTTCGATATCGTCGAGAGAGACCTTTTCGATATCCCCCCCGATGCTCCCTTCGCTAAATGAAAGTGCCATCCAAGGTTCAAAACGCTTCAAAACACGCGGTTTGACCTCTGGATGAGTCGCTAAGTAATAGTTGAGCCCGTCGGCCCATCCGTCCATCAACATTTTAAGCCACTCCGGGCTCTCTTCGTACATCTGCATCAGGTCTACAGAATCGATAAATAGCCTCATTCGGAGGTCCCGGTAAATCTCTGCTTCTCCTTCTGCTTCGGCGAGTCGCCCCATCGCGTTGAGGAAATTGACTTCAATTCGGTTGAAATCATCTTCGGCCTGCGCGTACAACATGCCAAAAACCACGTCTGCATCAGTTTTTCCGTAAATATGGGGGATGCCCCAGTCGTCCCGAACGATAGTTACGCTATCGGCTCTCGCCTCCCATAATGCCACTTCTTCGGCGGTAAACGGGCTATTTTCGCCAGAACAGGAAATGAAAACGAATGCGAATAAGAAGAGTACCTTTTTCATGGGGTCCATTTTTTTGTGGGGCGAAAAATATACAACGCCCTTAAGATAACTACGTATTAATGGGACCAACGGGTCGGCGTTCGATCCCATTTGTGATTACGCAGTTCTGCGTGCAACCCTTCAGGAAGCGGACCAAGGTTTGAACACCCCAAATTTCCCGTAACGTGTTGGAGCGCTCGCATCCCGGGAATGACCGTGGCAACGTCAGGGCAGTTCAGGATGAACCGCATCGCCATTTCAGCTAGCGTCATATCGGGGGGAAGAATTTCCTTAAGTCGTTCCGCCCGTTCGATGCTCGGTACTAGGTTTTCAGGCACGAAATACGTGTTTCGCCAATCCCCTTTTGGCCAGGAGGACTCCAGCGTTAGCTTCCCTGTCAACGTGCCTTCGTCAAACGGTACCCTGGCAATGACAGCCACGTCATATTCCCGACAAGCCGGAAATAGCTCATCTTCAGGGTCCTGGTCGAAAATGTTATAAATCACCTGAACGGCATCAATGTGGCCGCTAACCACCGTCCGAATACCATTCCACGGCTCCCACCGATTAATCGAAATCCCGACCCCCCGAATCAATCCATCCGATTTCAAATCCTCAATGGCCCGAATCCATCGTTCGTCTTCTGCCCAAGCGTCTTCCCAGACGTGAAACTGCATGAGATCGAAGTATTCCAATTGAGCATTCTTTAAGCTATACCCTACGTATTCCTTGATATACTCTGGCGGAAAGCATTCTTCAAGTGCAAACCCCCTTTGGGAAGGCCACCGCCGGTTTCTAGGTGGAATCTTAGAGGCTGTTACAATTTCACGGCCCGGGTTGGCTCGAACCAATTTCCCTAAAAGTGCTTCCGAGCGACCTTCTCCATACGCCCATGCGGTGTCGAAGAAATTGCATCCTAAATCTAAGGAGAGTTGAAGCGCGTCTAGGGACTGTTCGTCGTTCGAATCGGACCAGGATCCCATGCCCCACATTCCATGGCCAATTTCACTTACGTTCAAACCCAGCCTTCCAAATCTTCTTTTGTTCATGTTTTGATTGAAGTGTTTTAGGGATCCATGCAGTCGATTCTTCCGACTGCGCCATGTCAGGATGAATATCGGAAGCAAATTTCTTAAGTCCCCATCGTCCTGTAAAAAACATTTTCTGCTCTGCGTCTTTTGCGTCTTTTTTGATCCCCAAGCGGTAGATTGCGGGCGCTACCCCAGAATCCATCACCCCGAACACATTCAATCTCATGTCCGAAGTCAAGAGACTATTGATGATCTTTAGCTGCTGTTTAGCGGCGTCGCTGCCTTCGGCTGCACAAGAGCAACCGGACACCCGTCGTTCAGGACTCAACTTGACCATCCCCAAATTGGAGTCCTCTTCGCATTCTATTGATGGTTTTTTGACCGAAGAGGTTTGGAGCCAAGCCGCCGAAACGTCCGGCTTCATGGAGTTTATTCCGGTAGATGGCCGGCCGGCCGAAGACGGTACAAAGATTCGGATTTGGTATAGCTCAACGGCCCTTTATGTGGGGATTGAGGCGGATGAAGCCCATGGCCAGGTACGTTCAACACTGGCCGATCGAGACAAACTGGAAAATGACGACAGCATTATCATCATTCTGGATACTTATAACGACCGACGATCGGCGTTTGCCTTCGTCGTCAATCCATTGGGCCAGCAAGGGGATGGGATGCTCAAAGATGCCACGGCCTTCTTACGCGAGAGTCTTCCCTTTTCAGTAGATGAAAATCCGGACTTTCATTTCACATCGAGTGGTCGGCTGACTGAAACGGGATACATGGTCGAAATGGAGATCCCTTTCAAAAGTCTTCGCTATGCAAACGCAACCGTACAGGACTGGGGCTTTAATGTGCTTCGAAAAGTCCAACACTCCGGATATTGGTCGTCTTGGAGCGGAACGCGACTGGGTGAAGCCTCCTTTTTGGCACAAAATGGCGCGCTTTTAGGCTTAAGCGAATTGAGCCGAGGACGACTCTTGGAAATCAATCCCGAAGTAAGAGGAGCCTTAAGGCGTGGGCCGGACCCTGAAAAATTCGAAAGCGACACCACAGATCCATTGGGACTTAACGTTCGCTACGGTCTATCGTCCAATATGGTACTCAATGCGACCTTGAATCCTGATTTTTCGCAAATTGAGGCTGATGTCGTCCAAATCAATTACGATCCTCGCCGATCCGTTTCCTACCCGGAAAAACGACCCTTCTTTTTGGATGGGATTGAAATGTTTAGTTCGCCCACGCAGCTGATCTATACTAGGAGCGTTGCAAACCCGGTGGCAGCTGCCAAAGTTGCTGGCAAATCTGGATCCATGACGATTGCTGCGCTGTCTGCTGTTGATAACGGAGGCCCCTCTATTGCCGAAATCGATGCCTCTTACGTCAATGCCATCCGATTGAAGAATGATTTGGGGGGGCTAAATAGCGTAGGTTTTGTATTTACCGATCGGACCCATGACGATTGGTCGAATCGCGTTTTGGCCGTCGACGCAAACGCCATTTTAAAAGAAAAGTACAATCTTCGCGGCCAGGTGGGATTTAGCTCGACCACGGACATCGATGGCATCGCACCTATGTGGAACCTGAGTAGTAATTTTTCGACCCGAAAGTGGTCAGGAGGCTTGAGTTCTAGTGGTTTTCACGCAGATTTCGACCCGGCTGTGGGCTTCCTCGAACGCGGAAACCAAGTCACACTTAACGCAAATGGGTCGCGTACTATTTTCGGATCGCAAGGAGCCTTTTTAGAAAGAACCGGCCTTGCATTGCGAGTGACCGGGGCGTGGGACTATCAAGGCTTTATGGATGGCGAAGACCCCCAAGATATTCGAGTCTACCCCACAATTAATTTTCAGATGCGCGGCGGTTGGAGGCTTAACATATTTACGTGGATCGAATCTTTTGGCTACCCAGCCAACTTTTTCACGAACTACTATCTTAAAACAGACACCGGATATATTCCCTATAAAGGAGTCCCCCATTTGATCAACATTGGGCCCATGATCACTCTGACAACTCCCCAATTTGACCGTTTTTCAGGCAATATCAAGTTCGGGTTTGGACGAGATCCCAACTACGACGAATGGGCCGATGCCGACATCCGAAATATTGAACTTGAGGTCAAGTATACCCCCACGGATCAAATTCGATTTGAGCTGAGATACGACCACCAACAACATTTTAGGGCGTCGGACCAGTCTTTGGTTTCGCTGAGCCGCGTTCCTAGGTTAAAAGTCGAGTACCAAATTACCCCAACTCTTTTTGTTCGATTCGTTGGTCAGTACCGGGCTTCGTACAAAGATGCGCTTCGCGACGATTCCAGAACCGATTTACCCATTTACTTCCTTGCCAGAGATGGCAGTTACGTCAAAGCCAACAGCAGGCGCTCCAACAATATTCAGGCTGACTTCCTTGTGTCCTATCGCCCGACTCCGGGTACGGTGGTTTTTGTTGGATACGGCACCGCGATGCACGAAGAGCAAACCTATCGATTCCAACAGCTGACCCGTCAAGCCGACGGCTTCTTTATGAAGTTGAGCTATCTTTTTAAGGTTTAGCTCGAAATATTACAGGTGGACGCTCATTATTGGTGGTAAAGAGGAGGAATTGCCCCTACCTACCGGATGCTCGTCGAGCTTCGGAACCTGGTGCGGTAAGGAAGCCGCCCTTTTTCGCGCAGCTATGCCCGAGAGAAAGTAACCTCATAAACGCAGACCTGTCAAACAAAAAGGCCCCTAAACAGCCGAAAAAGCTATCTAGGGGCCTTCATACCATATGTACCGAGGACGGGACTCGAACCCGTACGAGCATTAAGCTCAACGGATTTTAAGTCCGTTGCGTCTACCTGTTCCGCCACCCCGGCAGCCTACTCGGCCGGAAGCCGAACGTGCGACGCAAAACTAGCCCATTCACGCCAGCGAAACAACGTGAACTTCGGTCCAAGGTCGAATTTGATACCAAACTCACGGAAGACGGGAGCCATCGAGGCTAAAGTTTGTACCTTGGACGCTAGACGCTCAACTAGAGAATGGATATAATCCGAGTTTTGGTGGCATGGATCAAGTAAACATCATTTTAAGCGACCTGTTGGACAAGGCCAAGTTGGTGGCTGAGCGCTCCTATTCACCTTATTCAAAGCGAAAGGAAGGGGTGATAGCGCTGCTTGAAGACGGAAGCATGGTCCCTGGGGTGCGGGTCGAAAATGCCTCGTTTCAGCTAACCATTACTGCGCTTTTAAACGCAGTAACAACCCTTTACTCGTTGCAGCGTAAGGACATATCGGCTTTTGTTTCAAATGTACCCTTTACTGAGTCGGAACTTGCTTATACCAGTTTACTGTCCGGATTCCATTGGGAATTGGTCGCCGCAAACGTTTTGATGGTTGCTGGCGCTCACTTTCCCGAGCCAGGCAGCTTCATTGAGATTGGGCAAAAGATTAGTTCAAACCCGGTGGCCGTTCAAGAAGGCCTAATCGCAGCACGCGACGCCGCGCAGCGCGCTTTTATCCCCGAATCAGATTTCCCGGTTGGCTGCGCCATCTACACCGAAGATGGATCCGTGATTACGGGAGCCAACGTAGAGCACAGCGATTGGTCTCAAATTCTATGCGCTGAACGAAATGCGCTCTCAACCGCCATTTCATATGGATTGAGGGATCTCCGGGATATCTATGTGGCCTGCCCGAAGCTTCCCGGGGGTACTCCGTGCGGGGCCTGTAGGCAGGTAATTGTGGAACTTGCCCCACAGGCGACGGTTTGGATGGACGCCGGAATTGCTTCGCCAGTGGCCATGAAAGCTACCGATTTGTTGCCCGGTCATTTTACCGGAGATGTATTGCGGCGAACCTAGATAAGCAGTCCTTCCGACTGCACGAAGCGCAAATTGGTATAGGGCCGTGACTACGTTCTCGGGATGCCAGCAGCCTTGATTTTTCCGACCCCGAAATAAATATTCCTTCGTCATGCTCGTCAATTCAATCATTTTTCTAATCGGCCTAGGAATCCTGTATTTCGGAGCTGAGTGGCTGGTGAAAGGATCGTCTCGGATCGCGGCTCGATTTGGAATTCGTCCCATAGTCATCGGATTGACAGTGGTGGCCTTGGGCACTTCCGTCCCGGAGCTTCTGTTTAACGTTTATGCAGTGTTTCTGGGCGAAGATGCTTTAGCGATGGGTAACATCATTGGGTCAAACATCTCCAACATTGCCCTAATTCTCGGAATTACGGCCGCCATCTTCCCGGTAGCTTTTGCCAAGAATGTCCTACAGGAGGAATACTTGATGATGCTGGGAGTAACGGCGTTGTTTTATTTCTTGTCGATGGACGGTTTAGTATCCCGTTTCGACGGAATCATATTACTGGTGGGACTGGCCGTGTTCATGTCCTATGTCATTTATGATGGCATCCAGACCTCAAAGAAACAACGGGAAGACGCTACCAATCAACCAAAGGATTCCAACTCGAAACCGGAGCCCAATTCCTGGCTTGAAGCCCGTATTCGTCCACATCAAGAAACAGCCTATTTAAATTTTTTGATTGTTTTGGGAATCGCTGCACTAGCCGGGGGTGCTCGTTTAATGGTCGACTCTTCGGTTGCAATTGCACAAATACTTCAGATTGCCCCGATAGTGATTGGCCTGACCATCGTCGCCATCGGTACGAGCCTCCCAGAGTTGGCTGCGTCCCTCATGTTAGCCTTTAAAAAAGAAGGTGATATGTCGGTCGGTAACATTCTGGGCAGCAACATGTTGAACATTTTATTCGTCATTGGTTTTGTTGCGGTTATTCGCCCCATAGAAGTAGAAGCGGATACGATTCGATTTCACTTTCCGGTTTTGATGGCTGTTTCGCTGATGCTTTTTCCGTTGGTTCGGAAAAAGTACGTCCTATCAAGGACGGGCGGAATATTGCTGATGGCGTCGTTTACTGTTTATGTGATCTGGCTTATTTATCCGTATTTGTAATTCGTGAATCTATCCTTTGGTCATTCTCCCTGGCTGTTTTTCCTCTTGCTTTTTCTGGCAATAGGGGCGTCGTGGTGGACTTACCGAACGACCGTTCCGGAAATAAAACCGCTATTTAAGCTGCTTTTGGGTGCTCTCAGATCAGTTTCTCTTGGCCTTATCCTTCTTTTACTTTTCGAGCCGATTCTCCAAAAGATTAGTAACCAGGAGATCGAACCTGTGGTGGCTGTTGTTATCGATGCCTCGGAGAGCATGTCATTGGCAGATTCGTTATTGGGTGATGATGGGGCTTCTTTGGCGTCCAAAACCGCGTCAATTAAACGATCTTTAGAAGGATTGGATGTTCGATTTTATACGTTTGGAGGAGATATTGAGGAGCTCGATTCGCTCCAGACTCTAAGCGCAGTGGAAAGCAGGACTGATATCGCTACGGCGCTAATTCGGGTGAACGAGGACCTGTCGGATGTCCCCCTCCGCTCCGTAATTCTAGTTAGTGATGGTTTGTACAACTCAGGCCGAAATCCCATTCGCGTAGCCGAAAGCTATCAAGTTCCTATTTTTACAATTGCCCACGGAGACTCGACCCTTAAACGGGATGTGCGGATTGTCCAGGTCATTAGCAACGAATTAACCTTTGCCGGTTCTACGGTCCCCGTGCTCGTTCGCGTCCGCAACGATGGATATACATCGGGCCAACTGACAGTTAGGCTTCAAGATGAGGGTAAATTGGTAGACCAGGTCGTCATTCCCGTTCCTGCCACGGGCACGGAATCGGAAGTGGAGCTTAGTTACCTGGCAGCTGAGGCCGGACGGACCAATTTATCGATTGGAATCAATCGATTTGAAGGGGAAGCGACCTATCGAAATAATTCGAGCACCGTTTCAATCGTCGTTTTAGATCAAAAGAAGAAGGTGCTTGTGCTTGCCGGCGCACCTTCACCAGATGTATCCAATCTAGCCCGAATTATCGCCCTCGATCAAACTACCGAGATTGTTACTCTCATTCAGGCTCCGGACGGTACGTTTTATGACGGCCAAATACCGGGTGATTTTTCCGACATCGACCTTATTGTTTCGGTCGGTTTTCCTGGAAAATCGACGCCTCCTGCTGTTTCCGCTGCAGTGGCAGAGGCTGTCAAGGGAGGATCCTCTCTCCTTTTTGTCCTGGATAAGGAAACAAATCTGACCGCGATACAGAGAGATTTCAATGCCCTTTTGCCCGTTACCCTTCGATCCATTCGCAGTGGATTCCTCGAAGGATCCTTTGTTGAAACGACCGCTGCCGCTTCGCATGCTATTTTTGACACGGGATTTCGAAGCGATAACTCGAGATGGAATCGCCTCCCTCCTGTATTGATTAATGAGAGTCGCTGGGAGCCTGCTCCCTCGGCAACGGTGTTGGCTACTACCCAGATGCGTGGAATCCCCATTGGGGACCCTGTTTTTGTGGTCGGCCGTACGGGATCTTCCAAAAGCGCTGTCTTATTGGCGCATGGTTTTTGGAAATGGACTAATGTCCCAGAAGATTTGGAAGCGGAATCCAATTCGTTTAAGGAGATTTTAACCAATACGGTTCAGTGGCTATACGCCACGGACGACAATCGACTGGTTCGAGTCACTCCGTCTGAATCCGAGTATGGAGAAGGCGACTCCGTCATTCTACGTGGTGAAGTGTATGACGAAACGCTGCGCCCGATTTCAGACGCATCTCTGTCGGTTGAACTGACGGATCCAGATGGTCAGAAATTTCCGTTTGAAATGACCTTAGTTGGCAACGGTCGGTACACGCTGGACGTTGGGTCCCTTCCTGCCGGCTTTTACACGTATGCGGCGACGGCTAGAAGAAACGATGGTGAGATCGGAACGGACGATGGGCAGTTCTCGATCGGAAGACGAACATTAGAATTCCGCAATACGAGAGCTGATTTTGCCCTAATGTCCCAAATTGCGTTGAGGTCGGGAGGCGCGGCCATAACATCATCCGAAATTGACGGGATCCCTTCCCTTTTGCAGAATCTGCCAGATTTCCGCTCGGTTACGTATTCCAGCGCATCACAACTTAGATTGTGGCAGAAATGGCCGTTTTTGGTATTGATTTTATTGGTGTTGACAGTAGAATGGTTTTTCAGAAAGCGATTTGGTATGGTGTAGTATGACTTCAGAAGTCTTAGATAATGGGGTTTTCATCTTGGATGACCAAGAATTCTCCGACAGATTAATTGCGATCCGGCGTCATCTTCACGCCCACCCGGAAATTGGCTTGCAGGAATTTAAAACCTCTGCGTTTATCCGGGAATTGTTGTCCGCCAACGGCTTGTCCGTTTCAGCTCCGCTAGCCCGAACGGGCTTA
The DNA here is from genome assembly GCA_027622005.1 of Bacteroidota bacterium. Taxonomy (GTDB): domain Bacteria; phylum Bacteroidota; class Rhodothermia; order Rhodothermales; family UBA10348; genus UBA10348. Next base: position 34,196 of record JAQBZH010000021.1, read on the forward strand.
TTTGTCGACATCGAGGGGGCGTTTCCAGGTCCAAAGCTTGCGTATAGAAGCGACATCGATGCCCTTCCGATAACCGATACAAAAACGGTTTCCTATCGGTCTCAAAACGAAGGTGTGGCCCATCTTTGCGGACATGACGCCCATACGACCATTGGAATCGCGATTGCCTCGTTACTTCATGCCCGCCGACATCAAATGCACGGCAGTGTACGCGTGTTTTTTCAACCCAATGAAGAGGGAATTCCATCGGGAGCTCCCCTTATGATTGGAGATGGTGTATTGGAAGGAGTTGAAGCCGTTTATGCTTCTCACGTCGACCCTACGTTGCCCAGTGGAGTTTATGGATTAAAAACGGGGGCCTGCACTGCCTCTGCGGATCGATTTAGAATTCGCGTATTGGCAGGATCGACCGGGCACTCGGCAAGGCCCCATCAAGCTACCGATACCATTTGGATTTCAACCCAGATAATGTCGGCACTCTATCAACTGGTCGGTCGGGTGTCGGATGCCAGAAGTCCTGCCGTGATCTCAATTTGTCGATTAAAGGCCGGAGAAGCCTACAACGTATTACCTGCGGAGGCTGAGTTTGGAGGCACATTTCGCTGCACGGAGGGCTCAGTTCGAGCTTCTTTGAAGGCTCAAATGGAACAGACGGCCTGTGGCATTGGCCAAACGTTTGGTGCTGAGGTTTTGGTCGATTTCGACCATGGCGCCCCCCCTGTCATAAACGATGCCGACCTCATTTCCACAGTTAGAGAGAGTATCCTAAATACCGTCGGCAAAAAGGCCATTTTCGATATCCCCGTTCCCAGCATGGGGGGCGAAGATTTCGCTCATTATTTAGACCGCGTACCAGGTGCGTTGGTAAGAGTTGGAACGTGTAATGGGCCGGATACCGCTTTTGTACTTCATGATTCCAACTTTGACATTGACGAGTCCGTTCTTGCAAAAACGGCTCAAATGTGGGCAGATACCTTAATATTCTACCTCCAAAAGAAGTCCAGCTCATAAACTGGTTGCAAATCCTTTCCAATTGACCTCTAAAGGGAAAATCAATTGGAATCTATGCGGTTGCGGCATTTCTGGTGCGTCCTTCTTCTTTGTCTGGTGGGGTTGCGCGTCTCAGCCCAGCGTGTTTTGATCAATGAAATCTTGCCAGCGCCATCGGGAGCAAATTTCGAATTTATCGAACTAATCTTTGACGGGGAAAGCAGCATTGTGCCGGGAGACATTTCCCTGAGGGACAACTCTATTAATTGGAGTCCCGTTCGGTTCGAAAGACCGTTAACGGCGTTAGACACCTTGGTTCTGGTTCGTTCGTTGGGCGAAGCTCAAGACCTCATTAACGCTGGAATCGCTGTTGGAACGCTTTCACCTTGGCCTACGCTAAACAATGGTGGAGATTCGCTGTTTGTGCGCTTGGGGGCAACCCTTCAGGACAAAATGGGCTATTCTTCGTCGACTTCTAATCTGTCCTGGGAACGAAAGGCCCCCTATTTACCGAGTCAGTCGCCATCTAGCTGGATGCTATCGAAATCCGCTTCAGGCGCGTCTCCAGGCCGCACCAACTCGGTTTTTACCAGAGATCTCGTCGCGCCGCGCCTCCTGGGGGCCGAGTATAGGGACGATCGGCGTATCGTCGCGTGGTTTTCAGAGCCTATGCCCGACCACACTGAAATTCTCGGTGAGATTGGAACTGGCACAGAAGTCACCGAATCTGCCAGGTCCATTCCCTTTGAAAACCGCATCACTTTAGAACTGCATGGACGAAGTGCCCCAGAGTGGTTAAAGGTGAACTATTTTATCGACTATGCGGGAAACGTTGGCACCCCTTCCTCCGTGCCCATCGCTTTACCTCCAGAGGAAGGTGAGCTGTTTTTTTCCGAAGTTCATTTTATGGAAGGCGGATCGAGTTTAGCGAGTGGAGCGCCTGAATTTTTTGAACTCTACGGCACTTCCAAAAAGAGCCTTTCTTTATACAAAACCTCAGTGGCGTTTCGTGGCTCGCAGTATGCCCTCTTCCATCCTGATTCCATGGCTATTTTGCCACCCTCCGGGACTTTTCTGGCTGCCGCTAAGCCGTGGCCAAGCTGGGAGGAATTGCGCCAGGGCAATGATCTTTGGCTATTAGCCAATCAGCCGAATCCGTTTAAGCCCTCAAATGAAACCAGTGCCCTACCCCTTTTAGGCTTGGCACCTTGGATTTCTTTCAAAAATGAGGGCGAAAGCCTTGGTTTGTGGGTGGATGGTCTCCAATTCGATACCGTTGTTTTTGATCAGAGCTGTTTTGACGCTCGTTTTACCGAACATCGGGGGCGCTCTCTACGTCGGATTTTCTATCAAACCGACGACCTCAAAATCACCGTAAACCCAACATGGGGTCATCTCGTCCGCGATTTTCCACCTGCGCCGGCATCATGTCTATGGGCATCGACTCTTTTTGATAGTGGCATCTCCCCAGGGAGCGTAACGGGTCCCATTCTCCGCACCAAACCTCCCATTCCGGGCTCGTTGTTGGTTACCGAAGTCATGTACGATCCAATTGCTGCGTCGGCAGACTTCGTCTACGATCAGGTAGAGTTCATTGAATTCATTAACGTGAGCGCAGAACCGGTTCAGTTACAGGACCTGTGGCTGGCCGATGATCCGGATGAAGAAGGCTTATTTGATCAAATTCGATTGGTCTCGAGTCCTGTCACTCTTTTTCCTGGCCAAATTGCGGTTCTTTTTCACTTTCCCTCTTCCTTTCCTGACGAGAGTTTTCGGGAGCACCAGGTGTTGGCAAAGGCTTGGCCGGGGGCCGCCGGGGCTTGGGCCGAAGCGGCCGGGGCTTGGCCGGGGGCCGCCGGGGCTTGGGCCGAAGCGGCCGGG
>JAQBZH010000003.1 GCA_027622005.1 Bacteroidota bacterium
CCCGAAGGGGCCGCGCCTCTTTCAAACTGACCTTCCCGCTTCCAACTCAGCGTACAGCCGACGCATAAGGAGAGAAATCGGGCCGCGCTCACGGCCTTGATCGAGACTGGAGGAATCGATCGGGGGAAGGTCGGACAAACAACTCAAAACAGAACAAACAAGCCCTAATCCATCATTTTTCGAAGGAATGCGGGTATTTCCTTATCTACCGAAGGATTCGTATCAATCGGTTGAATATCTTCCTTATTTAAGAGTCGAACGCGCGTAGATCCCGATACGGATCCACCATCACCCCCTATCGGCTCTACCGTAAGCTGAGCACCTCGTCTTTCAAATGCCGGTTTGTCGAGTTCGCGCAAGCTTCCCTCACCCTTATAGTTGACGCTCGGAAACTCGAGACCACCGCGCGAACTGAGTTCCACGCGTTTACTCGGAAGTTTCTGCTCGGGTACGATACTCTTCTCAAATCCGGTTGCGATAACCGTGATTCGCAAGTTCTCTCCCATTTGGTCGTCGATGACCGTACCAAAAATGATTTCTACTTCGTCACCAGCTTCCTGTTGAATGATGCGGGTGGCGGCGGTAGCCTCGCGAATTCCAAGCGAAGGACCAGCCGTTATGTTTACCAGCACGTTTCGTGCACCCTTGATCGATAATCCATCCAATAGGGGACTTGACAGGGCTTCCTTGGCAGCGCGTTCAGCTCTGTTTTCACCGCTGGCCGTTGCCGCTCCCATCATCGCGGTACCACCGTTGCTCATGGTGGTCTTGACATCTGCAAAGTCCAAATTGATCAGACCGTGAACCGTAATCAAGTCAGATATGCCGCGGGTGGCGTTGTACAGCACGTCGTCGGCGGTTTCGAATGCTTCCAACATCGACGTGTCGGCGTCCGCAATGTCCAATAGGCGTTCGTTGGGGATTATGATGAGTGTATCAACATTCTTTTTGAGCAATTCCACCCCGGCCGTTGCAAACTTAGACCTCTTCGGTCCTTCGCATTCGAAAGGTCGAGTTACGATGGCCACCGACAAGATACCTAGGTCCTTTGCAATCGCCGCCACGATGGGCGCGCCGCCCGTACCCGTACCGCCTCCCATTCCTGCGGTTATAAACACCATATCAAACCCCCGGAGCGCATTTTCGATATCTTTTCGATTCTCCTCAACCGCCTCGGCCCCAACGCTTGGACGCGCGCCAGCACCCAAGCCTTTTGTAAGGCCCCTGCCTGCTTGAATCTTGTACGGAGCCAGGTTGTTATCCAAAGCCTGGGAATCTGTATTGATGGCGTAAAACTCGACGCCGGTTATGCCTTTGGTAATCATGTTGTTGATGGCATTTCCGCCACCGCCACCAACTCCTACCACGCAAATTTTGGCCTCTTCATTTCCTGCATCGTCAAATGCGAAATGAGTGCTGAATAAGTTATCCATTGAATCCTCTAGTCGTTCTGTTTTGGCTGTAAGTAAATCACGCCGAATGAGCTGTTCGACGCGTTCGTATATAAGGTCAGAGCTCGTTAAACCACCCCATCATGGACTTTTTGATCTTCTCGACAATGTTGTCACCACCTCCAGATGAGTTCGACGTGTCGATCTGATCGGTCCGAAATGGGGTACTACCTATCATCTCTGGTCGGAGCCCGTATAACACGAGCCCAACCGCTGTGGCAAATTTGGGATCGGTGACCTCTTGGACCAGCCCTGCGGTAAGTCCCATGGGCCTTCCAATGCGAGCCTCCAATCCCAAAATTTGTGCTGCGAGTTCGGCCGTCCCTGGTATCAGAGACCCTCCACCCGTTAGCACGGCTCCCGCAGAGAGGTGCCGTGCAAATCCGCTTCGCTTAATTTCTATTGAGGCAATCTCCAGGATTTCCTCTAAACGCGGTTGAATAATTTGCGCCAGAGTGCTGCGCCCAACGCGTTTTTCTGTTCGACCACCTACCCCGGGAATGGCAATTTCTTCTTCGGGAGCCATTTCAACCATCGCAATTCCAAACTCGCATTTCAGGGCTTCTGCTTGATCTCGCATCACGCCGAGGCCTTTTCGAATGTCGTCGGTAACTTTATTTCCAGCCACCGCCACGACGGCTGTATGACGAATAGTATTATCTTCAAAAACGGCAATATCCGTGGTTCCGCCACCGATGTCTATAAGAGCAACGCCGACCTCCTTTTCATCCGGATGAAGGACTGCAAAGGACGATCCGAGGGGTTCAAGTACGATATCCGCGACCTGATATCCAGCTTTTTCAACGCATCGGTAAATATTTTTGGCTGCTGACACCAAGCCCGTAATGATATGAACATTGGCTTCTAGCCGAACGCCACTCATACCTACCGGATCGGCCACCCCATCCTGACCATCAACAATAAATTCCTGCGGAATGACGTGAAGGATCTCTCGATCGGCCGGCATGGCCACATGCGTCGTATCCTCAAGCAGTCGTTGCACATCCGATTCCGTAATCTCTCCATCTCTGTTGGAAATGGTCACTACCCCGCGAGATTGAAAGCTCTGAACGTGGTCTCCGGCAATTCCGACTATAACGTTTCGGACTGAAACGCCAGCCATGCGCGAAGCTTCTTCGATAGCCTCCTTAACCGCCGTAACGGTTTTGTCAATATTGACCACCACGCCCCGATTCAGACCGTCGGATTCGGCAACGCCAACTCCCAATATGTGGACCCGGTTCAAATCGTCAGCCGTGGCCACGACTGCACAAACTTTCGTTGTCCCTATGTCCAAACCGACTACAATTCGGTTGCTGCTCGCTTCTTTCATTGGTTTCTGATGTCTGTTACAAGGCGCCGACGTCCCTGTTTGGTGACGATTTGTCCTGCAAATCGTAAATCGATGGTCGCGTACTCGATATCCTCATGCTTCAACACTTCCTGTTGCCAAAAAGTATCTAAACTCTTGAATTTGGCTTCAAAATCGGAATCTCCGATCAACACCGGTATGGAGCCATGATTCCCAACCGGCGTCGTTCTCATTTCAAATCCGGTCTCGACTCGAATGATTTCGGAAAGAACTGCATCCGTCGCTTCGCTCATATTCGGAAGCTCAAACAGCAGCTCTTTAACAACTTCATCTGTAACGGGGATGATCGGGTGATATGCTTCGATATCACCCGAAAGAATGGGCACTTCATACCACATGACATCGGTCAAAGGCATGCGAAATCCGTTCCGATCGTAGTAAAATCCAATTTTTCCATTGCTTTCAAGTGCTTGGGCGACTGGGTAGCGTTCGAGAACGCGAATATCTAACAGACCCGTAGGTAGCCGAGAAACATGTGCCTCCATGATCCAGGGATGTCGACGAATTCGATCTTCCAGGATCTGTGGATCGAGGTCAAACATGACCGCGCCAGTATCAACCCGAATCAGGTCTTTCACTTCCTGCTCACTGGCATTGATAAGGCCTTGTATTTGAACTTCTGTCAGCCTTACCTGATTGAGCCAGTACCAGCCAGAAAATCCAACCGTTCCGATCGCGGCGGTAAACAGGATTCCGAAGAATCTTTTCCACTTGAAAGCCCGTTTTCTCATGGGTTTACCTCGCGTAATCGACTCAATATTTCGCGGTTTAAGCGCCAAATATCCCCGGCACCCAGGGTTAAAATCACGTCCCCGGGTCTAGAAAGTCGGCACACAAATTCGACCAGGTCTTCTTTGTTGGGCACGTATTCTACATGGGGATGTCCGTTGGCGTGCGCCTTCGCCGCAATCAATTCCCCAGAAACACCCGGAATGGGCACTTCGCGAGCGCCATACACGTCCATTATGACAGCCACATTGGCATCAAAGAAGGAGCCTGCAAAATCATCACAAAGGTCTCTTGTTCTGGAGTACAAATGAGGCTGAAAAACGGCAATAATTCGTCGATCTGGCCAGCATCCGGCGGCGCCTTGTAGCGTGGCTTTGACCTCGGTCGGGTGATGCGCATAGTCGTCCACTACCAGCACGCCACCTACCTCTCCAATTTCTTCCATTCGACGTTGAACGCCGTCAAAACTCGCTAGACCCGACGCAATGGCGTCAAATGCCATATCCAATTCCAGTCCGACCGCGATGGCGGCAAGCGCATTTAAAACGTTGTGTTGTCCGGGTGCTGCCAGAGAAACTCGACCAAGCCTAGATTCCCCGTCGAACACATCGAAAAACATATTCCGGCCGTCCTGAACAATTTTTTCGGCCCTGATTTGAGCTTGCCGAAGGGTGCCATACGTCACGATGCGCCGGTCAATCCGTCCCAAAATGGACCGAACGTGCTCGTCGTCCAGACAAACAATGGCTGCGCCAAAAAATGGAACGCTCGACGCATATTGAACGAAAGCGTCTTTGATGTCGTCCAGATCCTTATAACAATCTAAATGGTCGGCATCAATATTGGTGATAACCGCTAGCGACGGCGTGAGCCGAAGAAAGGTGCGATCATATTCATCGGCCTCTATGAGAATAATATCTCCATCGCCCGATACCGCGTTCGAGCCAAAAGCGGATACTTTACCACCGACAATGATGGTCGGATCGAACTCACCCGCGTTAATCACATGCCCGGCCATGGTCGTCGTGGTCGTTTTTCCATGCGTCCCCGCAATGCCAACGCCGAATTTCATCCGCATCAATTCACCCAGCATTTCGGAGCGCCGAATGACGGGGATGTGTTGTCGGAACGCAAATTGAGTTTCAGGATTGGTATCGGCATTTACAGCTGATGAGTGCACGACCACACACGCGCCAGCGGCATTGGGGCCATCGTGACCCAAAAAGATCGTGGCACCTTGCGTTTCAAGATGCCGGGTAACCTCTGAACTGGATAAATCCGATCCAGTCACTTTATAGCCCCGTAGCAAAAGCACTTCGGCAATAGAGCTCATACCAATGCCACCCACACCGACCATATGGACGTGCTTGATCCTTCCAAAAGTAGGTTGACGGCGCGTTTCGGCGGTATGTTGAAGGGTTTTCACTGGGTGTGGAGTTCCGCTATCATTAATACATCATCCGCAATGCGCTCGGCGGCATGAGGGCGTGCCAACAAGGCTGCTTTTTTCGACATCGAGGACAAACGCCCTTCGTCGTTCACTAACCGCTTCACCCGGTTCAGCAGCTCGACCTTTAACTGGCTTTCCGGTAACAATTCGCAGGCACCCTGCTTCTCAATGCTCTGTGCATTTTTTGTCTGGTGATCTTCCGTCACGTTGGGCGAAGGCACCATGATCGAGGGCGTACCAGTTAACATAAGTTCGGCGCAAGTCGATGCGCCGGAACGACATATTGCTAAGTCAGCCGCCGCATAAGCCAAGTCCATCCGATCGATATACTTCACCATTTTGAACCTCGGATGGGCTGGAACGCTTTCAGCGAATCGACTATAATATCGGTCCCCGGTCTGCCAGATAATGCCCAGTCCGGGAATGGCTAAAAGGCCTCCTATTTCGGCTGCAATGACTTCATTTATGGCATGACTTCCGCCCGAACCTCCAAAAATGAGGACAATCTTGTCCGCCTGGTCCAAGTTGAAAAAGGCCTTCCCTTCGCCTTTATTCGCTAGGGCCAGGTCGGCTCTGACCGGATTTCCGTGCATATGAACCCTGCCTTTGATCCGTTTCGGGCGCGCTTCCTCAAAAGCCAAATGCACACTGTGGGCAAACCGAGACGTTAGTCGATTTGTGAGACCCATAAAAGCATTCTGCTCTTGAACGACCACCGGACGTACCAAATAGCGGGCTGCCAGCAAAACGGGCAATGCAACGAATCCACCGGTTCCAACCACCACATCCGCGTCATATTCCTGTATCAATTCGGTTGATTCTTTCAACCCCTTCGCCACGCGGAACGGCATGAGCAGGTTTTGGGCCGTCAATTTGCGCTGCAAACCCTGCACGGTAATTGGATGAATAGGATATCCGGCCTGCGGTACGATGCGCCATTCAATTTTATCAGGCGATCCCGCGAACGAAATGGTCGCGTCTGGACGCTTGGCCCGAATAGCATCTGCAATGGCAATGGCGGGATATACGTGTCCACCGGTGCCTCCACCCGTCATCAGAATTCTAGGATTCCGTCGTTTCGATATGAAAGAGGAATTATTCAACGTGGCGCGAAATATTGAGTAGAATGCCGATCATGGCCCCGTTTGCGAGCATCGACGTACCCCCATATGACACGAACGGAAGCGGTAACCCTGTTACGGGTAACAAATTGGAGGAAACGCCCGCATGGATGAAGCCATACATGGTTAGCATAACCACGATACCTACGCTCAAAAAGAGGCCAAGAGGGTCCGGAGCATGCCTCGCAATACGAAGCAGTCCTCTAAACAAGATGAGGATGTACAAAAACAAGAGAAATAACGCCCCGACGACCCCGTATTCTTCAGCTATGATGGCAAATATGAAGTCGTTGTAGGGGGCGGGTAAAAAGTTTCTTTGTGCGCTCTTGCCGGGCCCAAGTCCGGTTAGCCCACCATTGGCAATAGCCAAAAGTGCTTGTTCCGCTTGATATCCTTCATCCTGGCTGTCGAAAACCTGTTCGGCAACGGTATTTGGGAATAGCTTTAGGCCAACATATGATTCTACACGGGCAGCGCGCTGTGGTGAGGTTAGGAGCATGACATAGGCCAGTAACAAACCGACAACACCAACTAAAGCGATTTGGCCAATGTTGATTCGGCCCACAAAACACATGACCATTACGGCTGTCAGAATGACCAGCGAACTAGATAAGTCCGAGACTCCAATGGAAATAATGGTGATGCCTATCCACGCCATGATGGGTATGAAAGATCTCGAAAACGACTTGATATATGCCTGTTTTTGCGTCAACAGGACCGAAACGTAGAGTAAGAGGGCAACACGCGCAAAATCGGAAGGCTGAATTTGGAGACCGCCAATGGCCAACCAACGGGCTGCACCTCCCGAAACGACGCCCACAGCCTGAGTTAAGAGCAATAAACCAACCGCAATAATTAGAGCGATTTTGCTCAGTTTTGCCAAAAAGTGATAATTGACTATGGAGAAAAAGCCCATCACCGCGAGTGCAATAACCACCCTGAACGAATGCTTAAATAGGAATTTCTCCGTATTACCATCTGATGCAGTTGCGGCGAAATAAGCGATCGCGCTGTAAACGGCAACAATTCCTACAGCACTAAGCAGGAGCACGCTCCAGAGGACAAATTTGTCCACCGGTCCCGATCCCTGGCCTTTTAGTGTAAGAATCTGCATTAGCAGGTTGGATTATAAGTTGGAAACAGCTTGTCTAAACAGATCACCTCGATGCTCATAGGAGTCGAACATGTCGAACGAGGCACATGCTGGACTGAGCAAAACGACATCGCCGGGTTTGGCTAGCAGGTGCGCCAACCGCACAGCGTCTTCTAGACTCTCTGCAATCACGCTGTCCTCGACGCACGGACCTAGCTCCTGATCCATTTTTTCTGCGGCTTCCCCAATGGTTATCAATGCCCGAACTCGGCTGGTAACGAGCGGCTTGAGTGAGGCATAGTCGTTGCCTTTGTCACGACCTCCTGCAATCAAAACAACCGGCTCCGAGAAGCTCTCAAGCGCAAACCAGACCGCATTCACATTCGTAGCTTTTGAATCGTTTACATAGCGAATGCCCTCTACCTCTCTGACGTATTCCAGTCGGTGCGGGACCCCTGCAAAAGTGCGTAGACTCTCCCGGACTACATCACTTCTGACCTCCATCACCCGAGCAGCAACCGCTGCTGCCAGCGAATTGTACACGTTGTGACGGCCTCTTAAGGCCAGTTCATCCACATACATAAGTTTCTCTTCTTGTTGATCTACTGATAAAAACAGGGTGTTTCGATCGAAATACCCTCCTTTTACGACAGGTCCATTAATTGAAATTGAATATTGATCAGGGCCGTTTTTCGAAGCATTGCTCAACCGGTCGTTCAGATACTTATCGTCCACGTTAAAAATGATGGTATCTGAGCTCGTCTGGTTTTCACAAATACGCATTTTGCTTTCGGCGTATTTCTCAAATTGGTATTGATATCGATCCAAATGGTCCGGGGTGATATTGAGCAGAATCGAAACGCTTGGGCGGAATTGTTGAATGTGATCGAGTTGAAAGCTAGAAACCTCCAATACCACCACATCCGAGGCTTCACATTGATCACAAATCCCCGAAAAGGGCGTCCCAACATTTCCACACACCCAGGTCGTTCGATTACTTTTTCTAAAAATGTGTCCGATTAGCTCCGTTGTCGTCGTTTTCCCGTTGGATCCTGTTATAGCCACGATCGGGGCTTTACAAAACCAACTGGCCAATTCGATCTCCGAATACACGGGCCTTCCATTTTCCTTTGCCGACACAACGGGTGCCGATAGACTCGGAACACCAGGACTCACCACCACAAAATCAGATTCAACGACCCGCGCGGTGTGTCCGCCTTCCTCCCAAGACACTCCCCATCCACTTAGTTCATTCTTTTTTTCACCCGAAATCGTGCCATACTCGGACACAAGAACTTGGGCACCATGGCGCGACAACAGCTCGGCGGCAGCCATTCCACTTCGGGCGGCGCCCAAAATGGAAACGAACTTCCCTTGCACATATGTCATTCCATTTGCAATCATCGGATGCGAAGTACCAATAAGGTGGCGATGACCGTTACCGCGGTAATGAGCCAAAATCGAAGGACAATTTTCGCTTCATGGGTACCGTTTGCTTCAAAGTGATGATGGATTGGGGCCATCTTAAAAACCCGCTTTCCAACGCCGGTCCGTTTTTTGGTGTATTTGAACCAGGAAGTCTGGATAATCACAGAAATCGTTTCCATGAAAAACACGGCACACAATAGTGGTAGCAAGAGCTCCTTTTTCACCATGAGAGCCATGGTCCCCACAGCGGCGCCCAAAGAAAGAGCCCCGGTATCGCCCATAAAAACACTGGCCGGAAAGCCGTTGTACCACAAAAATCCAAAACAGGAAGCGGCTAGTGAAGCCGCAAATATGGTTAGCTCCCCAGCTCCGGGCAGCATCATTTCATTCAAAAAATCGGCAAAAATGGCGTTACCAGCGATATAAGCCAGTGCAGTGAGTCCCAGGGCTACAATTCCCGTAACTCCAGCCGCCAACCCGTCCAATCCATCCGTCAAGTTCACCGCATTCGACAAAGCCGTCAGAATAAACACGACAACCGGGATGTAGATGAGCCATCCTAAATCAACCCCCGATATCACGCCCTTCAGAAAATTATAGTCTAATGTTTCGTCGGCTACGAATGGTAAATAGGTCAGTGTTCTGATATCACTAAACTGAGGGTGGAAGTACAAAATGGATCCGACAAGAAGCCCAAGGGTGATTTGCCCAACAAGTTTGATCCGGGCCGGTAGGCCTGATTTGTCCTTTTTGACCACCTTGATATAGTCGTCAACGAACCCAAACGCACCCATCCAAGCCGTCGCGAGAAGGATCAACCAGACGTACACTTCTGCGATTGCGCCCCAAAGTAGCGTGGAGGTTAGCACCGAAATGAGAATGATGAGCCCTCCCATACTAGGAGTACCCTTTTTATGCGAGTGATCCACAACTCCTGAGTTCTCGCCTTCCCGAACCTGTTCGCCCAACTGCTTTTTTCCTAGCCAACGAATTATTCGCCGACCGATAAACAGTGAAATCAGGAGAGCCGTTATGGCAGACAGAGAGGCGCGAACCGTGATGTATTCAAACGCCTGAAATCCGGGCGGTTGAAAGGTTCGTTCCAAATAAGTGAATAGGTAGTAGAGCATCTTTTATGAGTTAAATCCGACCGTACGGCCCTGAATGATTGGTTGACCAATCGAACGAAACGCGTGCATAGCTTCCACCTTGTCATCAAAATGGATTTTTTCAGTCCCAATCACCTGGTAGGTTTCATGTCCTTTCCCAGCCAGCACCAGGGTATCGCCTTCGGACATGCGACTAACGGCGGTCGCAATGGCTTCCCGACGATCCACCATCCACAAAGCCTTATTCTCATGCTTAAATCCTTTCTTGATATCGTCTAAGATGTCGAGGGCATTTTCCGTTCTTGGATTGTCGCTAGTTACAACCACGTGATCAGCCCATTTTTCGGCAATGGCCCCCATTTGAGGTCGCTTTCCGCGATCACGATCCCCTCCGCAGCCAAACACGCACCAGAGTGAGCTTCCCTTCGACAAACTCTCCCGAACGGTGCTGAGCACATTCTCCAAAGCATCCGGTGTGTGGGCATAGTCGAGAATCACCGTTGAACCGGTTTCGGTCTGAAACGCCTCCATTCGACCGATTACGGGTGGACAGGCGGCCAAGCTTTCTCGAACTATTGTACTTTCCATTCCGAGCGAGAGGCACGCCGTGTAAGCAGCAACCAAATTGGCTGCATTAAAGGCCCCTGCCAGTTTAAACGTCGTGGTTGTACCATCAAGATCAAGCACAAGTCCGGACAATGCGTTTCCCCGAATGGCGTATGTGATGTCCGCCAGGGTCGATTGGCCATAGCTCGTTACCTTTCCCTTCGTATTCGACACCATGACCAACCCGCGCTCGTCATCCAGATTTGTAACAGCGCACGAGCTAGTTACTAGCTCATCAAATAGCTTCTTCTTGCTGGCCTGATAGTTTTCAAACGTTTGATGATAATCCAGATGATCACGGGTCAAATTCGTGAATATGGCTACGTCGACATCTGACGTTCGAAATCTGGATTGATCAATCGCGTGGGAAGAGGCTTCGATGCTACACGCCTTCATACCAGACTGCACCATTCCAGCCAAAAGCTCATGAAAGACGATAGCGGAAGGTGTCGTATGAGATGCCTCTACCTCCACAACACCGTACCGATATCCGGTGGTCCCCAAGAACCCTGCAGGGGTTCCGCTTTGATTCAATACCCAGGAAACCAGCGTCGCAACAGTCGTTTTTCCGTTGGTTCCGGTTGTAGCTATCAACTTCAACTCTCGACCAGGGTCTCCGTTTAACAACGAAGCCAATTCTGAAAGGGCATGGTGCGAGTTTGTTACGCGGGCAAAGGCGGGGCCGGAAGGATCCTCGGGGAAAACCTCACGATTTCTCGGTTGGCTTCTATCCCCATTGATGATCTCATCTTCCGGCCCCACCTCGCTCACTATAGCAATAGCTCCGTTTTTTACAGCCTTGTCAATGAACAGGTGGCCGTCCGCGTGTGTCCCTTTTATAGCGACAAAACAATTGGACTGCCCGACTTCCCGACTATCTATAGCCAGCCGGTCGCACTGAACATTCAGGGGATTCGAGAAACTTACTAGAAGTCCCTTGTCCTTTAATCGATCTATGCACGTTGAAAAATGCACTAAACTTGTTTTCCTTCTGAATGAAAGTCATGTAGGTCTATTTCGACGAAAGCGTCGCCGTCTGTAAGAGCTCACCGCCAGGCTCAGGCCACTGAGATTCGACCATTCCATGGCCTGTTACCTCTACCTTAACCCCGAGCTTTGTCAACTTCGCGATCGCATCCCTGAGCGAAAGTCCAATTAAATCAGGCATCGCCTTGGGAATTAAAATGCCCTTATAAGAATCCGTTTGAACCGAAATTCCCGGCTCCGCCTTCGCTCCCGGCAGTACAACATTTTGCTTGGTCACATAGTCAACAAAGGATGCACTTTTCTGCGTTCTGAGGCCCAACGCCCCTACTTGGCGTGATGGAAGTCCCGAAGACATCACGTCTTGAAATGGAATCCCCGCGGGGACTAACCGGGTTAGTAACGAATCCTGATGAATAAACGGTGTCATCTCCGGCATGTTGGCCAGCCATCGCTCGGTTGTCCTTTTGAAAACGGGTGCAGCCACGACACCGCCATAAATGCTTGTCCGCGGCGCATCCATCAACACCAATAACACGATTTGAGGGTCTTCGACCGGGTAAAAACCGACAAAGGTGGCCCGGTAGTCACGGTTGGCATAGTTTCCGCCTCTGGCCGTTTTAGCTGTTCCGGTCTTACCGGCAACTCGAAGGCCGGGAACGGCTGCTTGACCCGCTGTCCCACCAACGCCAACAACGGATTCGAAGGCGGGCATGATCGTAGCGGCAGTTTCCTTTTTAAACGCCCGGCGGATCGAGTCTGGACGTGCCGTCCAAATGGTGTTTCCCTGTGCGTCTCTTTTTTCCTGTACGATATAGGGCCGCTTCAGAATTCCGCCGTTGGCTAATGCTGCATAAGCAAGCGCAATCTGGAGCGGCGTCCCCTCAATTCCGTACCCACGACTCATGCCCGAATGAGTACTCCTGCTCCACTTGTCAATCGTTAGAACTCTGGTACTTAGTGCCTCTCCCGGCAGCTCGATATAGGTTGGTTGATTAAACCCAAGATTGACGGCATGCTTGTAGAACTCACCTTTATCCGTCATCTCAGATACAATGGCCGTTCCAATATTGCTGGACACCTTGATCACTTCACTGAAGGATATTCTACCGTGTGGCACGGTATCGCTTAGGTCAAAGCCATGCAATCGAATCGTACCCGATACGCCGGTGTCGATCATGGTATCCATACCCACGACACCCGACTCAATGGCCGCAACGGCCGGAAGGACCTTCATGGTCGAGCCGGGCTCGATCATGTCGGAAATGGCGTGATTTCGGAGCTGCGTCTCAGTGGCAAAAACTCCACTATTCAAATCAAACGTTGGATAGTTGGCCATGGCCCGCACTGCCCCCGTTTTCACATCAATTGCGATCGCGGTGCCCCAATTAGCTCCAGATTCCATCACACCGCGTTCAAGTTCTTCTTCGAGGATGGCTTGTTGGTTAAGATCTATGGTGAGCACCAACGAAATGCCGTGAACCGGGTCCTGTATCAGGCCACCCGGAATCGGTCTTAAAACCCCTTTACGATCCCTTTTTGTCGTTCTCTGTCCCGAAAGTCCTGCAAGCTCTTTGTCAAATTCCTTTTCAAGACCCGTCAAACCATTGTCCGTACCCATAAACCCGACCACGTGGGCTGCGGTTGGGCCGTACGTGTACTTCCGGCGTGTTTCCCGGTTGATGATGACAAATGGGTACTCTTCAAGAAGGCGAATATCCCTGTCCGAGAACGTCGCGTTTCGAACGAGTTGGGTAAACATCCGACTGCGACTGCGCTCGACCTTTCCCTTCAATGCGACCACAGTTTGCCCGGACATCTCCGAAAACTGTTCAAAAAACATTTCTGAATCGGTCTCAAACTGATTGGCTGTTGGGTCAACCGCGATGTCGTATTTCTCAATATTGATGGCCATCGCGCGGCCCTTGGAATCCAGAATCACACCCCGGGTTGGAGGAAGCGTTTGATACGATGTGGACTGAACGGCTACTTGCTCTCGGAGCTGAGGCCCGTCCAGAACAGAGATTTTCATAACCTGAAAAGCCACAAGAATCGGTAGGAGACTCACCAACGTGATCACCACATACATTCTTGCAAAAATCTGCTCTTTAGGTTCCATGGTCTACTCTACAATGATGGGGGTGCCCTGAGGAATACGTGCTTCAAAGCCTAGCTCCCGAGCCCTATCAAAAAACACGGCCGGTCCTGTTAGCTCTTCTTCCTCTGCCCTCAACTGATTCAATCTCAAGTTCATTGTTTGATTTTCACGCCGCATTACCTGCACTTCTCTCATCAATGCTTGCGTGGTCAGGACATGACCTACGTAGAGCGTGAACAAGGTTAAAATGGAAAGCAATACGGCTGCAAATCGCGCGGTCGACAGCGTGTTCAAAAACGTTTCAGCCTCGGGGTGCGCGCTCTTCTTGAGATCGTTCGAGGTGACTAGGTCATTCCATCCAATATTAGTTTTTTCCCCTTTGAACGGTCCTTTCTTTTTAGGGGACACCGACCCAGGCTTGATGACGGTATGCGAAACCGCTTTCCGGGATGACTTTTGTGGAGCACGGCTGTTGGCCGTAGAATGTCCCTTGACGAATCGAACGTCTTTCTTTTTAGCTCCTTCGTCTGACTTATTTGATCGGGATGAGGCCATCAGATCGGTTATGGGTTCCTAGTTAAAATCGGGGTGTGGTGTTATTCAGTATCTCTATCGCTCAAAGGTGTCGTTGGAAGAGAGTCGGCTAAAGCCTTTAAAGGTCATCGCCAAAAGCCTGCCTCTCAGCTATCCTGAGCCGCGCGCTGCGACTCCGAGGATTGACGATTTGCTCGGCTTGGTCGGCAGTGATCGGCTTCCGATTGATCTCGACCCAGGGTGTCAGTTTATTTCCATATAGGTCCTTTTTTATCTCTCCTTCCAGATTTCCTGTTCGCAAAAAGTGCTTCGCCCGCCGATCCTCTAAGGAGTGATAGCTTATGATGGCCAAACGCCCCCCTAAGGATATCAAATCGATCGAGTCCCGAAGGACCTGATCCAACACGTCCAACTCTCGATTCACGGCAATTCGTATTGCTTGAAAAACTCTGGCCAATGTTTTGGCCTCCTGACCTCGAGGTGCAGCCCAACGCACCACTTCAGCAAGTTTTTCTGTCGTCAAAATGGGTCGAGCCTTCACGATGTCCCGAGCAATTCGCCTGGCTTTGGGTTCCTCTCCATATTGAAACATCACGTGCATCAAATCCGACTCTTCCATTTCGTTAACCAATTCGGAAGCACCAAAAGCCTGGCCCGAGTCCATTCGCATGTCCAAAGGCCCTTTCATTCGGTGGCTGAACCCTCGCTCCGCCTCATCTAATTGATGGGAGGAAACTCCAAGGTCAAGCAGTAGGCCGTCGACCTGGGTTATTCCAGCTGCATCCAAAAGGGACGCCATATCGCCGAAATTACCTTTTAGAATGCGGAGTCGTTCGTTTGACAAGGCAGGTGCCAGTCGTTTAGAAGCTTCCGCAATAGCGTCTTCATCTTGATCGATAGCTATAACAGAGCCGGATGCTGACAAGGCATCCAATAGGGCTGCGGTATGTCCCCCGCCACCCAAAGTGCCATCAACATAGACCCCGTCTTTTCGAGTGACGAGTCCCTGAATAACATCATGACAAAGAACAGGCGCGTGATAGCTCGAAGCGTAATTCAACCAAGGCTCCGTGTTATCCCGCGCATTTAAATCTCCAGTTGGATTCACATCAGTTTTAGGATCCCATCACTTTTTCAGCTAAGGTTTCCTGATCGTCAGTATGGTCCTGCAAATAGTCGGCGAAACGCTCAGGATTCCACAATTCTATGCGATCCATAGCGCCAATAATGAGCACTTTGTCCCCAATGCCTGCGTAATCCGAAAGCGCCTTTGGAAGGGAAATACGTCCTTGACCGTCTAGAGAAACCTCTTCGGCCCACATCAAAATCATTCGAACTAGATGTCTAGCGTCCCGATTGTTGGTGTTAAGGCGACCGTATTCGTCTTCCTTAATTTTCCATTGGTCCAGCGGATAAACGTAAATGCATGGCTCAAACCCTTTTGTCAACGTGAACGTACCCCCAGCATCCGGGCTTAATGCTAATCGCATTTTAGCCGGAATGGCAGTCCGTCCCTTCGAATCGACGGAGTATTCAGCCTGACCTTTGAAACGTGCCATGGTGGTGGGATGAGGTTCTCTGCACGGATTTTTCCGCGTGAATGTGGGATCAGAGGAAAGTCACGAATGGGAAGACTCCCCACTTTTCCCCACACAAACGGTAATGTACGTTTTTACCCGCGAAAGTCAAGCATTTTCGGCGCGTTAAAACCCTCCAAATTGAGGAGAAAAGCCGAATTTGGGCAGATTGGGGGATGGTGGGGAGAAATTGTGGACAGTGTGCATAACTATGTCACAAAAATGCACCAAATCCAGCACGTGAACACCTGGCTCAAATCGAGGGGGGAAAGGTGGGGAAGTGGTCCTGGCACACCGGCTTAAAAGGGCTATCGTTCCGGCGCCAAGATCGCTCGGAACAGCATGGATCGACCAGAGGACTAGGCTCCTAAAAGGCGCCTTCGGACGGTTCGTCCGATCCATTATTACATCTTAGCCGAAGCTAAATGGTGTTTTTTCTTCGCATTTGGCCCTTTGGGCTTTTCGAGACTGTTGGTTTCTTTGGCGTGCTCGACGCAGGCTCGAACAAACGAGTTGAACAGCGGGTGGGGGTTGCCAACCGTACTTTTGTATTCCGGGTGAAATTGGACCCCAATAAAAAATCTCAAATCCGGAAGTTCAATAATTTCGACTAGGTCCCGCTTCGGGTTAACTCCAGTGAACAACATGCCGTGCTCGGCCAATTTGTATCGCAACACGTTGTTTAATTCATACCGGTGGCGATGACGCTCTTTGACGGCTTTCCTTCCGTAGATCTCACTCGCTTTAGATCCCTCCAAAAGACGGCAGGTATATGCCCCTAAGCGCATCGTTCCGCCTTTTTCGGAAATTGTCCGCTGCTCGTTCATCAAGTCAATGACTGGGTGACTAGTCTTTGGATTAAACTCAGTAGAATGCGCTGTTTTCCATCCGCACACGTTGCGAGCGAACTCGATAACGGCGCATTGCATCCCTAAACAGATTCCAAAAAATGGAATATCGTTCTCTCGGGCAAATCGTATGACTTCCACTTTGCCTTCAATGCCACGACCGCCAAAACCGGGGGCAACCAAAATACCTGAGACATCACCCAAAAGGCTCTTTACGTTTTCTGCGGTAATATCATCCGAAAGCAATTGTTTTAACTCTACCTCGACGCCGTTCGCTGCCCCAGCCAGGATAAAACTCTCACAGATGGATTTGTACGCGTCCTGGTGGTTAACATACTTTCCGACCAACGCTACCTTAACGGTACCCGTCGGCTCTTTCAATTGTCGCAAAAACCGAACCCATCCGTCCATATCCGGGGAATCGAGCAACCGGCCTCCAAAATCTTCCTCCATGCGGAGCCGTTCAACGGCAATCGTGTCAAGACCTTGCTCTCTCATCAGCAAGGGCACTTCATAAATCGATTCTGCATCGAGTGCAGCAATAACCGCGCGATGTTCAACGTTACAAAACAGCGCAAGCTTCCGCTTTACGTCGTCGGGTAACGGTCTATCCATCCGGCAGACTAAAATGTCTGGTTGCAGACCAAAAGAGAGAAGCGTTTTCACGGAGTGCTGGGTCGGCTTCGACTTCAGTTCACCGGCAACTGCCAAATATGGCACTAAGGTCAGGTGGATATTCAGCGTGTTGCGGGTACCGAGTTCATACCGGAGCTGACGAATGGCTTCCAAATAGGGTTGCCCTTCAATATCCCCCACCGTTCCCCCGATTTCGGTGATGATAACGTCGTAATCCTCCGACTCACCCAGTTTCAGCATCCAGTGCTTGATTTCGTCGATAATGTGGGGGACAACCTGTACGGTCTTGCCCAAATAGGCGCCGCTTCGTTCTTTATTAATGACTTCCAGATAAACCCGGCCGGTGGTCACGTTATTGGCCTGGCTGGTGGGAACCCCCAAAAACCGCTCGTAGTGTCCTAGGTCGAGGTCCGTTTCGGCTCCATCATCCGTAACAAAGACTTCCCCGTGCTCATACGGGTTCATGGTGCCGGGATCCACATTGATGTATGGATCAAACTTTTGAATGGTCACTCTAAGGCCACGATTTTCAAGCAATCGACCAAGAGAGGCACAAATAATTCCTTTACCCAGCGAAGATGTGACTCCGCCGGTTACAAATACATACTTGGTTTGCACGGATCCCTAGGGTTATTGGGGTGAGCCGAAAACGTCCTAAGCCGACCTGTTACCACAAGGATTTTCGGCCGCTAGGATAGGGCACGCCGCTTCGATAGAGGTGCCCGACCAAAATACGACGCTCATGGACGATGTGCCACCACCGTCAACCCTGTTCCGGTGTCGTTTTTTGATGAAATGTCCAACATATTGAGAATTAGCGCCAGCGGCAGGAAAATCAGGTAGTAAAACGGAAGGATAAGTCCCAATGCAAAACTCTTACTCAGCATCAGCATGGGCCATTTTATGGAGACTTTCCAAGCCAGACTACCAAAAACGCCGTAGCCAAAGGAAATATCATCAATAACAAATCCGACGGATGTTAATTTTCGGGTGATCTCTTCTACGCCGTATCCGTTACGGACATGCTCGCCAATAAATCCGGATTCACCTTCGGCGGAAACATCAGACCCGCCTTGGTCCGATGGGGTATTGATGATGACATGCCCGCCCGAACGCAGAACGCGAAAAAAGTGCGCAAACGCCCGCTCATCTTCCTCAATGTGCTCCATCACATCGACGGAAAGCACTAAGTCATAGGGTCCCGAAGCTTGTAATCTTGTGAGATCGTCCACCGAAAAGGTGATCCGCGTGTCCATTCCGGCGTGTTGGGCAAACGTTTTGGCTCGCTCTAAATAAGTTGGTTTGATATCCACGGCATGGATTCGAACCTTAGGATATTTTTTAGCTGTCCAATATGAGAACTGTCCAAATCCGGTACCTGCGTCTAACATCCGAATGGATCCCTGGCGCCCCTTAAATACCGAATGAATGGCCCGCCGCACATACCACGCCCGAAGGAAAAACATTTGCAAAAGGGCGAAGAAAATCCGGGTCGGCCAATACTTGCCTTCCACTAATCCGCCGAATTTATCTTTTACCGGATCGTAATTCATACCTAATCTTCCTTCAAAAAATGAGAAACAAAGGCTTTCCACGTGAATCGATCCTGAGATTGAACCGCGCCCTGAGTAAGGCGCTCAGCGTGAGTCCCTTCAAAAAATCGATCGATGGCTAATGCAAGAGCGCCCGGGTCTTCAGGGTTCACAACCCATCCGTTTACGTCATCCTCAATCATTTCTGGAAGCCCTCCAACTCGTGTTACAATGGACGGTTTTCCAAATTGGATGGCGGTTTGTACCACGCCGCTTTGCGTGGCCGCCCGATAGGGCTGAACGAGAAGATCACCTGCGGAAAAATAGATTTTCACCTCGGCGTCGGCAATGTACTGGTTTCGAATCTCAATCCGTTCCTTAAGGCCCAGTTCTTTGATCAATTCCTGTATTTCTGAGTGGCTTTCATACCACTCCCCGGCTACTAAAAGATGGACCTGCAACCGGGTCTGGGCTAGCGCTTTAATCAGGATGTCCAACCCTTTGTATTTGCGTACTAAACCGAAAAATAGCACCAGGTGGCTCGATTCATCGAGTCCGAGCCGTCTCCGGGCCTCGACCTTATCCATAGACGTCCCAAACCGTGTATAAACCGGATGGGGTTGAACTTCGACTCGACCTTTAATGCCGAGTGATTCGATATCGCGCTTCACCGCCTCGGAAAGAGCGATTCTTCGGTCGCACCTGGAAAGGAATGAACGGCTGAGGGAGGACCCAAACGGCTGACGCTCGTGAGGCGATGCATTATGAACGATGGCGGTTACTTTAATTCCTGCTTTTCTGACGATTCCGGCCATCCGCATAAACGCAGGGGCAAAAAACGGCATCCAGTACATGAACACGACCTCATCGACCCCACTCGCAACAAGATCCCGGGCTGCCTTTCCCCAACTGAACGGGTTCATGGAATCAATCAGGAAATCTGTATTCACCCGAACCGCGACATCATTCGAAAATTGGCTTTCGCCGGGGAATAAAAATCCAGGATACTGTCGGGAAAATGACACCGCTTTGGCCGGGGCCCCTCCTCCCGATTCTAGTTGGAGGTGGAATTGCTCCGTAAAGTGCGCGATACCTCCCCTGAACGGGGGGTAGGGGCCAACGACGGCCACTTTCCGCCTTTGATCAGGCTCTCTCACTTCGGTGTTCCGGAATACGCGCGGCAGGCTGTACTTCATCCGCGATCTGAATCGTGTCGAGTCGTTCCATTCGAGGAATGATAATCATCTGGCCAATCAGCCCAACGCTAAACATTTGAACGCCTACCAAGATGAGCATCACCCCCAAAAGAAGTAGCGGGCGATCCCCAATCGGATGGTTATAGAAGACTTTTTCGATTGAAATCCAGGTGCTGATCACAAATCCCCCAAAAAAGGCCAGCGTTCCAAGCGATCCAAAAAAATACATCGGCCGGGACGCGTACCGAGTCATGAAAGACACCGAAAGCAGATCCAAAAAGCCCTTCAGGAATCGCTCCAAGCCAAATTTGGTCGTCCCATACTTTCGGGGATAATGCTTGACCGCCTTCTCTGTAATCCGGGTATAGCCCTGCCAAGCGGCCAATAGCGGGATATATCGGTGCAATTCGCCATGCAGACGAACGCTTTTCACCACTTCATTCCGATAGGCCTTCAATCCGCAATTAAAATCATGTAACGGAATTCCAGCAATTTGGCGTGTCACGAAATTAAAAAACCGGCTCGGAATGCACTTGGACAAAGGGTCTTTGCGGGATTCTTTCCAGCCACTTACGAGGTCGTATCCGGTCTCTAGCACCTCTATCAAACCCGGGATTTCGGCGGGGTCGTCTTGCAGATCGGCGTCCATCGTTACGACGTATTTGCCGTCCGCCCGATCGAACCCGATGGCTAGCGCTGCCGACTTTCCATAATTCCGCCTGAGTTTAACTCCAGCAAACCGGGAATCTTCCGCGTGGAGCTTGCAGATCGCATTCCAGCTATTGTCCCTAGAACCATCGTCTATAAGCCAGGCGTTAAAACGAAGACTCGCCCCGTCACATGCCGCCCGAATACGATCCACCAATTCGGGTAAGGACTGTTCTTCGTCCAATACCGGAATGACTATCGTGACATCGACAACGGTAGTTCCTGACATGAAAAGGCTCCCTTTTAGACGTCAATCGTCGCGTAACGCGCGTTCCGCTCGATAAATTTCCTTCTTGGTTCTACAGCATCTCCCATGAGGGTGCTAAAAATCCGATCCGCAGCAGCAGCGTCTTCAATCGTTACTTGCTGCAACGAGCGGTTGGCCGGATTCATCGTCGTGTCCCACAACTGATCCGGATTCATTTCTCCCAAACCTTTGTAGCGCTGAACCATGACTTTTTGGCCTGCATCGCCACCGAACTTTTCGATGATGGCTTTAAGTTCTTCGTCAGTCCAACAGTATTCTTCCTGCTTGCCTTTTTTCGCTTTATAAAGCGGCGGCTGAGCTATATAAATGTAGCCACGCTCAACTAGCACGTGCATGTGGCGGAAGATAAATGTCAAGAGAAGCGTGCGAATATGGGCCCCGTCGACGTCGGCATCCGTCATGATGATGATCTTGTGGTAGCGCAATTTATCCGGCTCAAAATCGTGCTCGCCCACTCCAAGACCCGTTCCAAAAGCCGTAACCATGTTCCGAATCTCTTCGTTGGCCAGAATTTTGTCGAGACGGGCCTTTTCAACGTTCAAGATTTTTCCACGCAGCGGCAGGATGGCTTGAAAGTGCCGATCCCGAGCTTGTTTGGCGCTACCGCCGGCCGAATCACCCTCGACCAGATATATTTCACATTCTTCAGGTAGTTTGGACGAACAATCGGCCAGTTTACCTGGCAATCCGCCTCCCGAAAACAAATTTTTCCGCTGCACCAATTCTCGTGCCCGACGTGCGGCGGCCCGGGCCTGAGCGGCAAGGACTACTTTGTCGACGATCCGCTTGCTTTCTTTTGGGTGATCGTCCAGCCATTCAGCTAACTTCTCACCAACCAGCGATTCCACAGCTCCTTGAACGTCGGAGTTACCCAACTTCGTCTTGGTCTGGCCCTCGAACTGCGGCTCGGCCACTTTAATCGAAAGGACCGCCGTGATGCCTTCGCGAAAGTCGTCTCCGGAAAGCTCAACCTTGGCATTTTTCAGCAGGTTGTTTTTATCCGCATACCCTTTCAGCGTCCGGGTTAGCGCGCGTCTAAAGCCAGAAACGTGCGTTCCGCCTTCGTGCGTGTTAATGTTGTTTACAAAAGAAAGGACGTTTTCCGTGTACCCGCTGTTGTAGCGCATAGCTAGCTCAACAGGCACCTCGGCATCTTCGTCCGAGATGTAAATGGTTTCCTCGTGAATGGGCGTGCGGGTTTCATCCAGATAGGCCACAAATTCTACAATTCCACCTTCAAAATGGTAATCATCTCGAAGCGTTTCTTCTTCCCTGCGATCTTCAATGGAGATGTACACCTGCCGATTCAGGTAAGCCATCTCCCTTAAACGATCCGCGATGGTGTCGAATCGATATTCAACCGACTGAAAAATGGTGTCGTCTGGCCAGAAATGAACCAGTGTGCCCGAAGTCTCGTCTTTGGTCATGTCCCGAACCCTGGCAACTGATCCAATCGGAGTTCCTTTTTCAAACGTGAGCGTCCAAACCGCGCCGTCGCGCCAGATGGTGGCAGTCAACTTATTCGAGAGCGCATTGACGCAGGACACACCCACTCCGTGCAAACCGCCGGAAACTTTGTAGGTGTCTTTGTCAAACTTCCCTCCGGCGTGGAGTGTGGTCATGACTACTTCGAGAGCTGACCGCTTTTCCGTAAGGTGCATGTCGACGGGAATTCCGCGACCGTTGTCTTTAACCGACACCGATCCGTCTTCGTGGATGATGGTGTCTATCCGATCGCAATGACCCGCCAGCGCTTCGTCAATTGAGTTGTCGACTACCTCATACACTAGGTGATGCAAACCGCGCATTCCTATATCGCCGATATACATCGCGGGGCGTTTACGAACGGCCTCGAGTCCTTCTAAAACCTGAATATTCGCTGCGCCATACTGGCTTTTAGCGTTTTGTTCTTCCATAAATGAGTCTTAATACGGGCCGAAAAAAGAAGTGCGGTAGTGCGCTTAAAATACGAAAATCCCGTCCAATATGGGCTAAGCGGGAGCGCTTTTTATTCAATCCTCTTGTGTACTCGCTTGGCGAGTCGGAGTTCAGTTACGCTTCCAGATAGCGTAGGAATTCCTGGACCCGATCCAATAATTCTTCGGGGTCCTCGTCTTCTCCGAAAGAGGATTCCACTTTGTATCCATTATGCTCTAAGAGGTGCCGAATTCGAGTTCCATCTTTCAAGTTGACCTTTATGGTTACACCAATGGTCCCCTCAGAATCGTCTCTTTTCTCGGTTGATACCGAAAGCACTCGGCCATCATTTTGCTCGATGAGGTGAATGATCTGGCTCAAAACTAGATCTCGCTCTTTGGCCTCTAGGGATACGATGGCCCCTGATTCCTGGGTAGCCAGCATACGTGCGAATCGATCAAACAAATCGTGCCTGCGAACCAAACCCAAATATTCGCCGGTGTCTGAGACGATGGGAAGAGTGCTTAAATCATGATCGATCAGGACCTTCGTGGCATTGAACACGTGCGTGTTGGAGGCAATTTTTACGGGCTCTGCCATTATCAAATCCGAAACCAGGACTCCCGGATGCGCCGCATCTACTAATTGATCTTCAGATACCACTCCGAGGAGAGCACGCTCTGACGATACCACGGGCAAATGACTTACGTGACATTCATTCAACAAGCCCAGCGCAAATTCGACCGTATCGCTCGGTTTCAGCGGCGGTGTGATTGGACTTATGAGTGTTCGTACTGTCATATTGTCAATGTCGGTTGCCGCAGCAGCCGTTTTGGGTTTCAATTTCCCTCAATGGGCGTCGCCTAAATACAAGCAATCTCCATGCCACTTCCGCTAAATCTGCGACGAATCTATTCTGTTTGGGCCATTCCATTTAGGCCATTCCCGTTGAATACGTAACATAGGCCAATCAATACCCAATGGGGCGTCAAAATTTGCCTCGCCAGAAGATATTTCTTCCTCCAACACGTTTCTAGGAAGATTCGTCAATCAGCAACAAATCCCGATGTCTGGCCAACAGGGGCTCCAAATCTTCAGAAAATTTCGGCGCCGCCCTAAATCGGATACGCACAACCGCCTGCGCACCGTCCTCGTACGTGGTTCGGGCATAAGTGTAGTCTTCTGATAAAATCTCGCCGACCTTTCTGATGTGAGCTACTGCCTTCTGATCGGTCACTGGAATGATCGCATCTCGCTCCACAAAATCAGACTCAACGACTTGCAGGAGGTGAGATTTCACTTCCGCGAGACCAATGCCCCTTAGCGCCGATACAAAAGCCGCGTTGGGATATTCTTCTTTCAGATCAACTAGCTGGGAGGATTCGTCAATGGCATCAATTTTATTAAAGACCAAAAGAAAAGGCTTGCTCTCCGCTCCCAATTCCGCCAGCGTTTCATCCACCACGAGCATCTGCTCATGAAATCGTCGGTGCGAACTGTCCACCACATGAAGCAATACGTCAGCCTCCCGAACTTCGTCCAACGTGCTTTTAAAACTTTCAATCAAACGATGAGGAAGCTTTCGAATAAACCCTACGGTATCGGAAAGTAAAATCTGCTTATTGGCCGCAATATTGGTTAACCGCGTGGTCGAGTCGAGTGTGGCAAACAACCGATCTTCGGTCAACACATCCGCATCTGAGAGGGCGTTCATCAACGTCGACTTTCCAGCATTGGTGTAGCCTACGAGGGAGATTCGGGTGAACTCGGACCGACCCTTTTTCTGTGTTACCCGCTGGCGATCTATCTTTTCGAGGCGATCTTTTAGGAGCGATATGCGCAACCCGATCATCCGGCGGTCGGTTTCAATCTGCGTTTCCCCTGGACCGCGCATTCCTATCCCTCCTTTCTGACGAGAAAGGTGAGTCCAATGTCTGGTTAGGCGGGTTCGGAAGTATTCGAGCTGTGCGAGTTCGACTTGCGTTTTGGCCGTAGCCGATCGGGCATGTCTTGCAAAAATATCCAGAATGAGCGCTGATCGATCGACCAGCTTGCATTCGATCTCCTTTTCCAGGTTCCTTAGCTGAATCGGGCTCAAATCATCATCAAAAACGATTAGGTCAGCCTCGACTTCTTTCGCTAATTCGGCAATCTCCTGCACCTTTCCTTTGCCAACGTAGGTGGCTACATGGATGCGCTGCACCGGAGCGATAAGCTCGGAAACCACTACTGCGCCTGCCGTATCTGCCAATAAAGCGAGTTCGCGGAGTGAGTCTTCGACATCGAGACGAGATTCTCCTTGTTTGACGACGCCGATTAGAACGGCTCTTTCGCGCTCTACTTTGGCCAGAGGATTGTGGGCTTGGAAGATGTCTACCGATCCGCCCCGATTATTATCTTTTTTCAAGCGCCTCGCGAATCATGATTCGTTGTGGGGGCAAATCTAGCGGTACATCCAATTTGGACCGAACCAGACCCCGGAATCGGTTAACTTCCTGAGACGGTACATATAAATCCAGTCGCTTCCGTTCGCCCAAATAATCCTGATACATAAAGGCAAAGTGGACCCGCTTTCCGTCTTCGACTTCGAAATAATCAGAAACTTGTCCCCAACCAACTGCTTCGCTGGAACGACCTGCTTCTGGGATAATTCCGTACTCCGTGACTACCACCGAAGCCGACATAGCCACGGCCACAAACCAAGCCATTCCCCCGACAAAATACCCGGCAAAAACGGTCAAATGCTCTGGGGGAAAGGTATTCTGGGCGTAAACCAAAAAGACGATAATCAATCCCATAAAAAGGGTCGGCCAAACGGGAAAGGAGTGCCAAGACCCTACTTGCCACGCCATTCGAACTCCTCTGATTCGAAACCGGTGGAGAAGTGTCATAAATAGAAGTAACAGCGTCACTCCTACAAAGGACAGCACAAGAATGGTATTTAAGACGGTAACCAAATGGGGGGAGGATCGAGAAGAAAAGTGTGGCTAGGAAATGACCCCTTACTTAGTGGGTCTTCGGTCGTGTTACTGATCTTTCAGGTTCTTCAATTTGTAGTCTAAAAAGCAGATTCCGGCCTCCAATGCTTAGAAACAAGCATTTCAAGGATCAAAAATAACAACGCCAGCCCCAAAAAGACGTTCCACAATTCGACGCCGGTCTTGGCGGTTTGCAATTGATCTACCAATGACGCCCCTCCAATCAAGGAGAGGTTCATAGCAACAGCCTCCTTTTGACTCGTTTGGGCGATGTGAGTAACAGCTTCCTCGGGATCGAGCAAGGCTAAATTTGACTCCAAAACACCCCAGTGAACCACTATCCGCCGAACTTCCTCACTGCCCACAACGACGGAATAGATGCCTGGGATAAAAAAAGCACCTCCCAATTCAGCTACCTTCGCACCCTGCACTGCGCGCTGATCAGGAATTAACTCTACGCCCGATTCGTCCCGTATTTTTATCGTGTCTTCGCCGGAAATCCCCGCCAAACGGAGCTGCATGGTTCCTTCGACCTGCATAGACTCACCTGAGACGGATCCAGAAGCTGACAAATAATACAAGGACCGGTACAGTAATGGTAAAAACAGCCCTCTCACGGGCAAATCGCTCCATTTCACCCCCGAGTCCACACTGAATAATAAAACAGACCCTTGACCAGCCCGAATTTCCTGCAGAAAAGGAGCCCCTCCCGACAGACCAATAATGGTCTGTTCAGACCCCGAATTTGCAGATGGTTGATAGGTTATCGACCTATAAATAACCGGCTGCTCCAATTGAGGTGTTTTTCCAGCGGGATCTGGTTCAAACATGCCTTCAAAGAGGACGTGTTCGGTGTCAACCGATTCAAAAACACCCACCGTCAAACCGTCTTCGGAGGTGGTGCCAGCCGAAGTGACTCGTCCCGCGCCAAGTTCTTGAAAAAACGCATTGACGTCGGCTAGCGGAAAATCGTCGGAGGGGAAGATCAAAAGGCCGCCGCCGCCGGAAACGTAGGCGGCTAGGGCAGACCGTCCGCCCGTGGAGAGCGAGGAAATACCGTTCAAAATGATCGCATCATACAACCCTAGCGAAGCACCAGACAGACCTGTTTCCGCAATTTCGTCGGTTTTAAAACGAACCGTGGACGACGTTAAGTTTTCTGAGAGCCCTAACCGGAGGTACTCTTTAGCGGCCCGATTCCCTTCGACAACTAACAGTCTACGCTCTTCAGGTACGAATAGCGTAAACAAGCGAGCATTGTCATAAAGAAACTGATTGTCCTCGATTTCAACCCGTCCTGAAAGCCAACCTGATTGACGTGGAGTAACCACGAAAACGGCGCTTGCCAACGTTCCAGCGGGAATGTCCAGCGTAGATTGCCCAACTCGAACGTCATCCAAAAAAACAGAAGCAACCAGGCCATTTACGTCCTCTTCACCGTAATTCATGAACCGAGCTTCTACCCTGACCGGCTGCCCTTCGGCTACGATCTGGCTCAGCACCGAAACTTCAGAAACGACCAGGTTGCCCCTGCCGTCAGTCCCGACAGGTAGCAAAACCAATCGTATATCGTCCGGAATATCCAATTTAGTTGTATCTGAAAACGTACTGTGCTGAAAATCAGATACGACGTAAAGCACCCTGTTCACATTACTTTGTCTGGAAAGCTCGGATGCCGCCACTCGAATAGATTGAAAAAGAGAGGACGCTCCTTCTTCTGGCTCCAGAGCTTGAATAGCCTCGCGGGCCGAGGATGCATTTTGATATGAAATGGTGGAAGAAGACGCAGTAGGATGGGGTACCAACAAGAATTCATCACCCGACTCAAAATCCGAAATAAGCTCGGTGGCAATCGTTTTGGCTTGTTCCAGATAGGCTCCTGATCCGTCCCTCAAAGTCATAGACGTCGAATGGTCCAACACCAACGCCGTAGAGGTCCGACCGGTGCTGCCCATTAAGTCCGCCAAAACTCCTTCCATGGTCGGTCTGGCAAAAGCTAAAGCCAGGCACGCGATGGCGAGGGTCCTGAGGGCCAAAAGGAGCCACTGCTTGACGCGCACCCGCTGCATCGTACTCTTTTTGAGCTCCTGCAGGAACGCAAGCGAGCTAAATTGAATTCTTCTTGGACGCCGAAAATTGAATAGATGAATGATCAGCGGTATGGCCGCCGCAGCCAATCCGAGAAGTAAAAGAGGATTTAAAAACATCATGAGGTGCAAACTTTCAGACTAGAGCCAATATCTTCGCGGCGGCTCCGATGAAGGCCTTCCTACATTGGGCAGGCAATCCCAGTTCCTCCGTGATTTTAGACATTTTCTTGACTACTCGAAGCATCCATTTATCAGATGAGGCGTTCGATTTGTTTGGCCCCAAATTTAAATGGCCCTAAGTCGGCATTTGGGCTTTTCGCCACCAATCGTTTTCGCTATCGATTGTGATACTAACCAAGTACCTCTTTTAGTTGAGTAAAAAACTTCCAAATAGTGTCCCTGAAGCAGCGAAGGCCCCTTTGAAGAAGCGCTCGATCATTATTCGAGGCGCAAGACAGCACAACTTGAAGGGGGTAGATGTCGAAATTCCTCGGGGCAAATTGGTTGTTTTCACGGGTCCATCTGGTTCGGGAAAATCTTCCCTCGCGTTCGACACGATCTATGCCGAAGGTCAGCGTCGTTACGTCGAAAGCCTAAGCTCCTATGCCAGGCAGTTTTTGGAGAGAATGGATAAGCCGGATGTCGATTTCATCTCCGGTCTAGCTCCCGCCATCGCAATTGAGCAAAAAACGGTTTCCAAAAATCCCCGGTCGACGGTGGCAACGCAAACGGAGATTTACGACCATTTGCGCCTCCTTTATGCTCGGATCGGCATTACCTATTCTCCAGTTTCGGGTGAACCGGTTTCCAAGGATTCGCCCCGCTCAACGGCCAAACAATTGCTCGAGAGTTGGGACGAAGGGACTCGATTTTATTTGTGTTTTCCGTTTCCAAATCACAAAAAGAGTAGCGTCAAAGATGAATTGATCGTGCTTCAAAAGCGTGGTTTCTTCCGAATATTGGCCCTTCCTACGGAAAAGCAGCTTGAAAAAGGAGTTGCCGAAACCGTGATCGATTTAAATGAGACCGATCCAAACTCCGTAAAAGCAGCGAGAGAACGGCTTTTGGTTTTGGTTGACCGACTTGTGGTGAGGCGAAACGATATCGCGATGGAATCGCGCATTGCCGATTCGGTCGAACTGGCTTTTTCAGAAGGTGGTGGCCGATGTACAGCCGTTATTGCGGGGAGCGGAGTCTCTCGTTCGTTTAGTCAGTTTTTCGAACGTGATGGCATGCGCTTCGACGAGCCTACCGCACATCTTTTTTCGTTTAATTCTCCCGTCGGAGCCTGTCCCGTTTGCCAGGGCTTTGGCAAAACGGCTGGAATTGACCCTGATTTAGTCATTCCGAATCCTGATTTGTCCATTCGTCAGGGGGCCATCGCTCCTTTTCGTGGGGATTCATGGAGCTCTTACTTTCGCGCTTTGATCCGGGTTGCTGCCGACGAACGTATCAACATTGACGTCCCTTATTCGGCACTCGATGAGGCTTCAAAAGATTTGATCTGGGAGGGAAAAGCGGATTACGACGGTATTTCCGAGTTTTTTAATTACCTGGAGAAAAACAACTACAAGATGCATTATCGCATCTTTCATGCCCGCTTTCGAGGGTATTCTCGCTGCAAGGAATGCGAAGGGTCGCGGCTTCACAAAAAGGCGCTCTACGTCAAAATTGCCCATCGTCACATTGGTGAAATAGGCGAGATGACTACGGTTGAAGCACTCAAGTTTGTCAAAGAACTGGAGCTGACCGAGCACGAAGTAGCTGTTGCTGGCCGCATTCTGGAAGAAATTAGGCGCCGGCTTAGCTATTTGGTCGATGTGGGGCTGGATTATTTGACGCTAGATCGATTGAGCCAAACCCTTTCCGGGGGAGAAAGTCAGCGAATCCATTTGGCTACTTCGCTCGGCTCATCCCTCGTCGGAAGTTTGTACGTGCTCGATGAACCCTCTATTGGGCTTCATCCGCGCGATACGGACCGGCTCATTTCGATCCTGGAGCACCTCCGCGATATCGGAAATACCGTTTTGGTTGTAGAGCATGAGGCGGAAATGATGAAACGGGCCGATTACATCCTGGATATCGGCCCAGGTGCTGGCCGACATGGCGGCGACATTGTTGCCAGAGGCACGTTTGATGATATTCTAAAAAACCCTGCTTCGCTGACCGGGGCTTACTTAAGCGGAAAAAAACGAATCGAAATTCCGGCGTCCCGTAGACCCGTCAATGAAAGGGATCAGATAATCTTGGAAGGCGCTCGGCAACACAATTTGAAAAACCTTACGGTGTCGTTTCCGCTTGGAATGATAACGTGTATTACGGGTGTGAGCGGCTCAGGAAAGTCCACGTTGGTGTACGAAACCCTGTTTCAGGGCCTCGCGAAGCTAAAAGGAACGCATAGCGGCGAGACTAAAGTGGGGCGACATACCGCCATTCGGGGATATCAGCTGGTCGATCAGGTTGAAATGATCGATCAAACGCCCATCGGCCGTTCTCCGCGATCGAACCCGGCCACTTACGTCAAAGCGTTTGATACCATTCGACAACTGTTTTCGGATACCTATCAAGCACGCGTTCGGGGCTATAAACCCGGGTATTTTTCGTTCAACGTTCCGGGCGGCCGGTGCGAAACATGTCAGGGAGAGGGCGTGGTGCGCATCGAAATGCAGTTTTTAGCGGACTTGTTTTTGGAGTGTGAGGCGTGCAAAGGCAAGCGATACAAACAGGACGTTCTTGAAATTCGCTATCAGGGAAAAAGTATCGATCAGGTGCTCGATATGACGGTCGAGGACGCCGTTGATTTCTTTTCGGAAGACAAAAGCCTGGTCCGCAAACTCCAAACTCTTTGCGACATCGGACTTGGGTACCTGAGCCTTGGCCAACCATCGAATACGCTTTCAGGCGGAGAGGCGCAGCGAATTAAATTGGCAGCCCATTTAGGCAAGTCGACGCGAGACCGAACGCTATACATTTTTGATGAGCCCACGACGGGTCTTCACTTTGAGGACATCAAAAAATTGCTGGTGGCCTTTAACGCGCTTGTCAAAAGCGGACATTCTATTTTCGTCATCGAACACAATATCGACGTCATCAAAGCTTCGGACTACGTTATCGATCTTGGTCCCGAAGGCGGTGTGAGGGGAGGTTTTGTGGTAGCGGCTGGTACCCCCGAGCATCTGGCAACCATTGAAGCAAGTCACACCGGACGATATTTGAAACCGCTGTTAGGCCTTTAAGGCCTCTTCATGCACCTTCCGGGCTCCTCCCGGCACGTCTCGGAGTTCTTCCTGACCATCTGGCCCTCGCGTCTTCTGAATTAGCGGGGCAAAAGCATAATGTTGTCAAAGTCGGCGCTTGCCTGGCTCTTGGTGTTGTCCGAATCCGACCAAAGACGTATTAACATGGGCTTGTCGGCCGGGTCCTCCCCAAAGACGCTTTTGTAATCCGCGACCAGGTCTCGCTTTATCGTTTTCCAAGTTCCGATACCGTCCAATTGACTCGACACCACGATGACGTGGAGCTTCCCGTACGTTACGATCGTGCCTACCGGCAAGGTCGAACTATACACATACTTGATGGACCGCGGGCGCTTGATAATGAGACCATCGAGCGAAAACATGATGTAAATGCCTGCCCCCGAATCGTTAAAATTATCTTTGTCCTCTCGGCCTCCAGTAGGCAATTCGTTGGCTCGCCATTCCCAGGATAGGATGGGGTTTGAACTCAAGCTCCAATCGAAATCGTCATCATTTTGTTGGGCAACATGAACTGCCTCGCCTTTAGAAAATGTCCGGACAAATTTTCTACTTCCTTCTTTTTTGACGTAGAACCACTCATTATCATCAAAAAACTCTTCTGTTAGCGGCACCAGTTGCCCGTTCAATTGCGCATTCCATTTGACCGGAAGTGTCCCTTCGCCGTAAGACTCAAAATCATCCAATAAAATTCGCGCTTGCCGTGCATGCGCGGATCCGGATTCTCTGAAAAAGAAAACTGCCAGCAAAAGAAACAGAATGCGATACGTCATATGCTGTTAGCCGAGCCCAACACAGGAAAAGCAACATAATCTGCGATAGGGATCATCAAATACGCGTTTTTAGGGTCTAGTGACTCGACTGACCACCTTGAGTGGAGATCATCCGAAATCAAATGGGTTTTTCGCTTAAATTGTGGGTAACGCTTCCTTCGTCTAATGTCAGCTTAATTCCTCATCACAATGCCCTCGAAGCCTCTCATTTCCTGTTTAATGGTAACGGCGGACCGGCCCGAGCTCTGTAAGCGCGCCATTATTTCCTTCAACGCGCAGACATACGAAAACAAAGAACTGGTAGTGCTCGATAACGGGAAAGCTCCAATGCAATCGCTTTTGGAGAATGTGCCCAGCAGCCAACTTCGCTACGAATATGTGCAGAACAACGAAGCGACTACAATTGGAGAATTAAGAAATCGTTCCCTGGAAATGGTTTCGGGGGATGTCGTTGTCCCGCAATGGGATGATGATGACTGGTCAGCCCCTCAGCGCCTCGACACCCAGTACGATGCATTAGTCAAAAACGAAGCCGATGCCGTTACGCTTTACGCCACGTTGATGCATGTTGATGATCCCTACTTTTTCGATCATCCGTTTTACGGGCTGTTGAAAGGGGGAGTACCTCCGACGGTCATGCACAAGCGGGACGATTCCGTGCGATTTCCCGAGCTGCGAAGGACGTCTGACACGCACTACAAAAACGTCTGGCGCTCCCGAAAATATCTCATTTTGCCTATGTCAGACGCCCACCTGCATCTCCGGTATTTTCACGGCAAAAATCTGTGGGAAAGAGATCATTTTTTGCGTCGAATGCGGAATACGCCGCTCGATTTAGTTGCTTATGGCTGGTGGAAGTTTGTCCGCAAAAATATTCTTGGGCATCCGCGATTTCGAATTTCGGAAGATGCCCGGCAGGCGTTTGAAACGTACTTGAGCGATTCCCAGGCCTGCGGACTTTTTAAAGGATAGACGCCCTTCTAGTTCGGAAGCTGGTGCTTCAGCCTTTTTTGGATGAAATAGTCTATCCAAACCGCCCAAGGCAGCCCCAAAATGGAGAGTTCCCAAACAGATAGCGCGAAGAGTATATCCATGGTCATCCAGATACCCATGTGAAGCCCGAGGATGGCCATCATGGTCGCATATCGGAAACGCTTGAACCAGACCAAAAAGGCGAAAAACTCGGTCAATAACCCGACTGCCAGAAAGGTCGTGGCCAAAAGCCTGGAGTTCATAGCCCATTCCTGCACAAAATTGAGCTCGACGAATCCTGATCGCGAAATTTCGTCGACGGCTTTTTCATTGATCCACATCCAAAGGTGACTCCCGTCCGGCCAAAAAATGCCCGTCGCGATCAGTTTACTCCATGCCGCGAAGACGTACCCAAGCCCAATGAACAGGTATGAAAAGCCAATCGAAAAGCGGCTCCCGTTGAGGGGATCTGTAAAGAAGAGCCGGCCCAGAGCAAAGCCTAAAAGACCCATTCCGGCCAAATTTGCGCTGTGTGGGATTTCACCGAGCGAATAACGGGCCGCATATTGAAATACGAGTAAGACAAATGCGACTGAATAAGCCCATCGTCCTATTCCTTTGAACCCCCCAAAACCCAACACGGTCAAGAGGCTAATCAAGACAGCATTCCAAACCGGTAGCGAATTCCCGTGCATAAACGAAATATCCACGTATCTCGCCACACCGAGTGGAAGTACCACATCAGCTATCCGAAGCGTGTATAATCCCCACTTCCAGGCCAAATAGCAGGTGGCCACCCCGACAAACAGTTCAAACCCTTTCCGAACGATTCGCTGACCGGCCGAATCGGGAAGATCAAAACCAAATAGATTATCCGACAGGTTCAGCTTCATGGGACGATACTCGGGTTAACTTGATCTTTACCCGGCGAAATGAGCACCCAGGGAGTGGCTGTAACCTCCACGCCAACGCGATCGGCAAGTCGGCCCTGTACTTTAAAAATCATTAAACTTTTGTCGGGGGTCCTGCCTCCAAACATCATTTTTTCCAAGGCGGCCACTCGTAGGGAATCCCACACAAGTGTTTTCGACACAAAGTTTGCGAGATCGATCGGATCCACACCATTTGAACGCACAGAAAATGGAGCGCCAGGGAGATTTTCCAGAGAAGACGCCGCCCAAGTGACCCTCTCGCCGGCGGGCATCTCCCGGACCAACGAACGGTTCCATGTCCTACCTGCTTGAGAAAACATTGGATAAATGCTAAACGGCCAAAATTCACCCAAATTCGTGGCAACCGTCAGCACGTAGACGAGCAAGACCGAAAGAATAACCGTTTTGGATGTCTTTGCTGGATGACTGGATGTTTTTTGGGGTTGACTGTCCTTCATTTCTTACTTCCTACCTTTCATTCCTAATTCATTCCGTAGATTATACTCAGCAGGACGACCTCGGAACTTCCACACGCGTGTATAGCTTGGAGTTTCCCTGCGCCGGCCTTATTCGAGCCGCCTGTCGAAGCGCGATCACGACCAACCTGCCTGATCACGACCGACCTGTCTGAACACAAGCCACCTGCCTGAACACGACCCACCTGTCTGAACACGACCCACCTCGAAATTGATACGCCGCTTAAAATCGATAAAAGCTCTCATTAGCCAATTTAATGAAACGCCTTTCGGGAAACGCTTTTTCACCGGAATTCGAGTCCTTTTAGGGTCCCTTGTGATATTTATCCTGATCAAACAGCTTTCCAATATTGGCTGGAGATCTCTACTTACCAATTTGCCCGAATCGCCATGGTTTTACATAACCATAGCCGTAATGTACGTAACCCTGCCCGTTTTTGAGACCAGCATTTACAGCAGTTTTTTTCCTGTCCCCAAACTTAAGCTCTTCTCTGTTTTCGTCCGGAAAAAAATTATGAACTCCGATCTAATCGGATATTCGGGCGATGTTTTTGTCTTGTATTGGATTAAAGATCGTCTAGGTGTTCCGGAAGGCAAGGTCTTCCGATTCATGGTAGACAACGGAATCACGTCCTCTCTTGGTGCCTTCTCTGCTACCGGCGTGCTATTTGGGATTCTCATCGCGACAGATTCGATCCGATGGGGCGATTTTATGGGTGAAAATGACCCCATGTTGTTTTTAGGTGCCGCCACGTTGATCGGCGCTCTATCCTTTGTGGCTTATAAGTTTCGGCACACGTTGTTTTCCTTACCCGGCAAATCAGTGCTCCAAATTTACCTGGCGCACTTCCTTCGATTCATGTTTGTTTTTTGCCTTCAGATCTTTCAATGGTGGGTGGTGCTACCTCAGGTATCCTTCGACGTCTGGGGGACTATGCTGGCTATTATGACGATTTCCAATCGACTGCCGTTTGTGCCAGCCAAAGACCTCCTGGCCGTAGCCGTTATGTTAGGCGTTTCAGGGGTTATGGAAGATAGCCGAGCCGCCATCACAGCTATGCTTTTAACCCGCATCGCGATCGATCGTGTACTTAACCTAGGCATTTTTATCCCTTTGTCGCTTTCGGACCGAAAAATAATTCCCCAAAGTATCCCCAAAAGCACGGAAAACTGACGTTTTGGGCACTTTTTGATCGGATTGAAAAAAATTGGTCCTTTTTTTCAAATAAAGTGAGACTTTTTTGTGACTTGGTGCGGCTAGGAAGTTGTCGGATCTAGTGCAACTGATACTGGAGCAGACAAACTGGGCAACCTAGGACAAATTTGGCCACGACATTTCAAATTCCGATCGAACGCGATAAGCGGATCGCTATCTTCACGGGTGCTTACAACCACGTGGTGGACGGCGTATCGCTTACGCTTAACCGTTTGGTATCCTACTTAGAGTGCGAAAACACACCGGTGCATATTTTTGCGCCCACGGTGGAGCATCCAGCCCTCGAGCACGCTGGCACGCTAACTTCTGTACCATCCGTCAGTCTTCCTGGAAGACCAGAATATCAGGTTTCGGTTGGCATGTCCCCGCGGGTGATCGATGAACTCGATCGATTCCAACCGACCATTGTCCATATTGCTACCCCGGACCTGTTGGGTTTACAGGCGCTAGCTTATGCACGTATTAGAAAGATTCCTGTCGTTGCGTCCTACCACACTCATTTTAGCTCGTACTTGTCATTTTACCATTTAACACGTTTCGAAGGTCTTGCCTGGGCCTATTTGAGATGGTTTTATAAAAAATGTGAGCACGTTTACGTACCGTCTCGGTCCATGGCAAAGGTCTTAAGTGATCATGGAATTGAGAAAGGAGTTGAGCTGTGGCCGCGCGGCGTTGATATCACCATGTTTCATCCAGACAAGCGGTCCATGGATTGGCGCCGTTCGAAAGGATTTGCAGATGACGAGATCGTCATTTCTTTTATTAGTCGATTGGTTCTTGAAAAAGGCTTGGCCATTTACGCGGATGTTATCCAAGCGCTGAGAGAATCAGGCAAAAAAGTACGCGTGTTGGTCGTGGGCACGGGTCCTGCCGAGAGCCTGTTACGGGATCGTTTTCCTCGGGCGGTTTTTCTGGGTCACCTGACCGGGGACGAACTGGCTGTTGCCTACGCATCATCCGATATTTTCCTATTTCCATCGGCCACCGAAACGTTTGGAAACGTGACGTTGGAAGCAATGGCGAGCGGTGTTCCTGCCTTATGTGCCAATGCAACGGGTAGTAGCTCCTTAGTGGTCCATGGAGAAACCGGCTATTTAGCTGAACCCGGCGACGTCGATTCCTTCATCCGCTACGGCATGGACCTAGTGGAAGATGTTGAGAAACGGCGCTTGATGAGCATTGCCTCCAGAAGAGAGGCGGAATCCTATAGTTGGCGTCTTATTTTAGGCCGAATAAACGGCTTTTATGACAAGATTTTAGTCCGTCCAGAAACGGACTAAATCGTTAGGCACCCACTTCATTGCGCCTTGTTTTCGTTTCCCATTCTTTTTCCCCGAAAGATCGTCCGCTAGACAATGTGGGCGGTATGCAGCGAGTAGCCATGGACTTGGACGCTGCTTTGGAGGATATAGCAGCGAGCCCTTCCGCGGCTGATTTCGGCGCCTTTACGTACAATAAAATCGTTCTCGAAGCCCGTTGGAAGTGGGTCCACGTATTGGCCGTGCCGTTTCTAATCAAGACCTATTTTCAACTTCTTTTGCTCATTCGGCGTCGTGAAGTAGACGTGATCCTGTTTTCCAGCATGGTAACCGGAGCGCTGGCAGTCCTTTTGAGAGGTTCTTTGCGAGCTACCGGTGTTCGTGCAGCGGCCATTGTTCACGGTCAGGACGTAACTAAACCGGTTCCAGCTTATCAGTCGTTCGTCCCACGGGTGTTCGGCGCGTTGGATTTAGTCCTCCCAGTAAGCGCAGCGACCGGAGAGGCTTGCGTTGCCCGCGGACTTCCTACTAGCAAACTAGGAGTCGTTCATAACGGGGTAAAATTGGACCGATTTTCGGCATTTGCGTGGCCAGCAGGGGAACGGTCAGCTCATCCATTCAGATCTGAACTTCCTAAAAATGCCTTTTTACTGGTATCTGTAGGGCGTCAGGTAAAACGCAAAGGATTTGCCTGGTTTATCAACGAAGTAATGCCCCGATTGCCCGAAAATGTGCATTATTGGCTGGGTGGCGATGGGCCAGAATCTCAACTTATACGCGAAGCCATTGATACGAATGGACTACAACACCGCGTAAAATTGCTCGGGCGCCTAGGCGATAGTCAATTGGCTGAGTTGTATCAATCGGCTGACTTGTTTGTGATGCCCAACATTGAGGTGCCGGGAGATATGGAGGGATTTGGAGTCGTTATGCTTGAAGCCGGCCTGAATGGACTTCCCACCGTTGCAGCACGGCTGGAGGGCATCCGGGAGGTCATAACCGAGGGCGAAAATGGACATTTTGTAACTACTGAAAATGTCTCAGAATACGTTTCTCTGATAGTAGCACTTGAGGCAGATCGAATTAGATTGGGAAGGCTTTCCCTTTCTTCGGCACGGCATGTTTCTTTGACTTTTGCATGGGAAACAGTGGCTCGAAATTACCTAAATACGCTTTCCCGAAAGTCTCTAGTTTAACAATCGTTAAAGCGTTTAGTCAGACCGTTTTATATGTCATCCTTTCCAAATCTTAGACACGAAGACACCCGTCGGCTAGTCCTGTCTAGCTCAGCCATTTTACTACTTGCAACGGGGGCATCTTTTATCTCCCCATTGGCAGCGGTCTTTGCAACCATTATGGGCGTGTTCGTTGCGGGTAGCTTATTTGTTATGCATTACCATCGAGATATGGCCAAGTATAACATTAATCTCGCCGAACACTTTCAGGACTTACAATTTCTACAGTCCCAATTAGACCTTCGGAAGCCGCTTCCCTATTTATCCGGCTGGTCGGCATCGCCGGCGCTCGCTTCCCGGTTGTACAGTTTGATAGAAGAAAATAAGCCCGCTACCATTTTGGAGTTAGGAAGTGGCGTTTCAACCGTAGTAATGGCATATGCCATTCAGAAAGTCGGTACGGGAAAGCTTGTATCTATTGATCACGACGAGGAGTATGCCGAAAAGACACGCGCCGAACTGAAACGACATCGACTGGACCACCTGGTAGAAGTAATCCACACTCCCTTGGTCATGACGACTACCAAAGGGGGTCCAAAACCGTGGTACGACATATCGGTCCTCAAGTCTACGACCGATATCAACTTATTGATCATCG
The DNA here is from genome assembly GCA_027622005.1 of Bacteroidota bacterium. Classification (GTDB taxonomy): domain Bacteria; phylum Bacteroidota; class Rhodothermia; order Rhodothermales; family UBA10348; genus UBA10348. Next base: position 38,441 of record JAQBZH010000003.1, read on the forward strand.
ATGGTCCGCCGCGCCATACCTGTCAGGATGCTCGCTTGCCAGCCTTTGAACAACTCTCCAAGCGATTGGCCCCCGGCTGCATCGTAGTCATTGACGACTCATTACGGTCCGATGAGAAACGCAGCTTGGACGCATGGACCATTGATTGCAATAATGACCGAAGCGAAGACATTCCTTCCGAAAAAGGTGTTAGCGTGCGCTATCTCAATTAGAAGCACGGTCTTCCATCCACTGTATCATGGCGGGAAGAAAAAGTAGAGCGGCAACCAAAGTAGCCCCTATTCCAATGACCGCCAGCATTCCAATGGATTCGAGTCCCGGGTGAAAACTGAGCAGAAGCCCACCAAATCCAACCATCGTGGTTAAGGAGCCCATTGCGACGTGCTCGCCGGTCGATCGGAGGACCCGCCAAATGGATCCGGGACCTTCTTCTCGATACCGATGCACGAGATGAACCCCCGCGTCGTTACCGATTCCAAGGACGGCTGGTAGTACGATTAGGTTATAAAAGTTGAGTTTGAGATCGACAAATTCAACGATCAATAACATCCACAAAATTCCGATTACCAGAGGTAAAAGGGCCAGAGCAGCCCACCTAAAAGTCGAAAAGTTGATCAACATTAAAACCATGACCAGCGTCAATGTGGCGAGGACCATCCACGGAGCTTCACGACGCATAAGTTTTAGCATATCGGCGGCTACGAGCGAAGTAGATCCTGCGTGATAAACGGCTCCGCTCTCGGTTTCAATCGAACCTACGTCTTCAGAAAAAGCAATCGAAGCACGTCCATCGGAAAGCCCAACCGACGGATAAATAATAACAAAATTGCCCAATTCGCCCGTTTTTGAAGTGAATTGCTTTCTCAAAAATTCGGGGACCTCTTCGAAAGCCAAAACCGAATCGGTACTGGCAGCTCTCTTTAACCGCGCCATATCCTCGTTTTCTTCGAGTTTTAGAAACGGATCAGCCAATTTGGCTCGAAGGTCAGATAGAAAACTAAGCCGAGCCTGCTGTGCCTCGGGTGTCATTGGAAACCGATCTTGTAGCGATTCTACTCGGTTAATGGTCGGAGACAACGTGTCGGCAAGGATCAAATCATTCAATGCATTGGTGATCGGTTGAATCTCCTCTGCCGTATCTACGACCACATAGGCTGGATTTCGGCGGCGCTTATCACTATAAACTTTTTTCTCGATTTCATGACGGGCTTCATACTCTTCGTAGGTAGGCTCCAATTCACCAAAGCGATATTCAAAGGAAACTCGGGGAAGCATTATTACGGCTGCGACCACCGCCAAAAAGCTGAACACCAAAACCGTTCGAGCAGCTGGAAATCGTTTGGGGGTCATAAGCGAAGCGGTATCAAGGGCCTTTGCTCCAGCTGAGTCCAGATTCAAAAGACGCGCTTTTTCAAACACCGACAACAAAGCAGGCATTACCGTCAACATCGCCACTAAGGCGAACAAAATGCCTGCCCCCGCTATAAATCCAAACTGGCTAAAGCCCCTAAAGTCGGCCAAAATTAGAACGAACATAGCTAAAGCGGTGGTCGAGGCTCCGACTGTGATCGCCTGACCCGTACTGGTAAACGTGCTTTCGGCAGCGTCTGTGACGGAAAGGCCCGAAGCCCTTTCTTCCGAATACCTGGCATAAAAATGGATTCCGAAATCAATCCCAAGTCCAAACAAAACCAGCCCGAGGGTTGAAGTCATTAAGTTTAGTTCGCCATACGACAAGTAGGCGAGTCCAAACGTCCAGGAAAGGCTCATTAACAGCGGAAGCCCAATAGTAAGAGCCATAATAGGCATGCGCAGAAATTCCGCGAATAGCACCTTGGGCTGAAATGATCTTCCCGCGCGAGCGGAATAGGACTTATAGAAGAAAAAGGCCACGACCATCATCAAAACGGTCAGGATTCCCGATGCGAAGGATCCCAGAACATCCTGCTGAATCCTTTGAACCTCTATCAACTGCCGCAGGAGGCGGCCAGCCGTCGTGATTTTCATATCAGGTGAAAAGGAAGCCGGATCCAATGCGCCGATCTCTGCTTCTAAGTCTCGGTAGGCATCTTCAATAAAACGAATGTCTGAGGATGCTTGAACGGGGAAGAACCGGAGCACCATGGTCAAACTATCATCCGAAATAGGGTATTCTTTCGAAACGATCTCGTTGTATATCGAGGATAGTTCTTCCCCAACCGAATCGGGCTCTGCATCCTCTTCCTCTAAATCGAAATAAAAGGGGGATGCTTCAAGTTTAGCCTGTTCAATCTTATCGGTTAGCCAGGAATCCAACAGGTCTAATTCCGCCGGGGTAGCGAAATACAGGGCATTGTCCTTTAAAAACTCGGTGTCTTTTCTAAACTCGACTCTTTGAAAATAAGGCTCGTCATAGCCTTCCCCTTTGAGCGCTAAAACCCTCGGAATGAGTGCCTCTGCAAAGCGCAGATTGGACTCGAAGGATCCGCTTTCAATAACGACAGAAGCTTCGCTTTCTCCCCCCACCGTCTGGCGGAGGCGTTCGAGCGCCTGAGAACTTGGATAGCTAGGAGGAATGAGGTTAGCTAGATCCGTGTCGATCTTGAGATTCATGGCTAACCGAATACAGAGCGCCGAAAGAAGAACGGCAACCAATATCACCCAAATCGCGTGGGAAATAATTCCGCGGATGAAAGGCCTCAAGCGTTCGAATAATCGATGCATCATAGCTTAGTTCACAACGTTAAATTGGTCATTACCATCGTACGGCTAACAAACGAAAAACGAAGATTAACCTTCAATCCAATCGAGTGCCGACAGCGATCCTTCGAACACCGCCTGTCTTCCTTCGAACACCGCCAGCCTTCCATCGAACATCGCCAGTCTTCCTTCGAACACCGCCAGCCTTCCATCGAACATCGATTGCGTTGGTAATGTTCGATTTGAGAGCCTGAAATTGTGGATTGATCGGGAAAACAGTCCTGCAAGTCTCGGAATTCCAACAAAATCTCCCGATTTTACGGGTGGTGGATGGGTAGACCCTATTTATTTCCTCCTCAAACCGTTTAACCGACACTTACTAGACGCGCCTGACATTCATGAACTCCAATCCGAATACATACGAAGCACTAGAAGTAGGGCAGTCTTTTAAGGTAAATAGAGTCTTGACCGCTGAAGATGTTCAGATGTTCGCTGATCTTACTGGCGACGACAACCCTATACACGTAAACGCGGAATATGCCAGCGGAACGCGTTTTGGAGGCCCTATAGTCCACGGCATCTTTTTACTGGGAATCATTTCCAAAGCATTGGGTCGCGACTTTCCTGGTCCCGGTTGCGTTGCCGTGTCGATTCAGGCCAAATTCCTGCGTCCCGTACCGGTGGGTTCTGAAATTACGGTCGAAGTTCAGGTGGCTGAAAAAATCGAAAAATATCGCCACATCCGCATGAAGACCTACATTTACTTGGGCAAGAAAATGTGTGTCGGGGGAGAAGCGACATTGGTTCCTCCCGGGGAAGCGATTTAACGCTTGAGCCAGGCTCGCGTAATTCAAGATCGCATAGGAAGAGCTTATTGGGCCTCTTTAAGCCGTTATTGCACGATCTTATACGCCGTCGATTTGGTGATTTGCTGGGCGCTTTCTACTTGATTCATAATAGCAAGCGTAATTAAATCAACCCCTTTTGTGCCAACGTAGGGTGCCACCAAAGCGTCAAAACGGTTGTTATTAGCCGCCTTTTTTACTTCAACTCGGTTAGGCTGCTTATTGAGAATGGACGGATCCGTTTCGCGACGAAATCCCTGCATGGTATTAGCAAAATCGACCGCATAATCAGCATACTTTTCTTTGGATGTCAGACCGGTAAAAGCGAATACCATTCCATCAAAATCGATGAAATGAGCCCTTAGCTTCAGTACCGTACCGTTTTGATCCGTTCCTTCGGCAATTACGTAGTTCGCCGAAAACCCCGCAGACTGTCCGATTCCGCTCTCCACTACCGTGATTCCTTCTTGCTTCTTAAATGCCTCGGCAGCTTCGCGAGAAGTTTTGCTTTTTGAATCCACCTCCATGTAAAGAATCGCTTCCTGATTGTCCGTAATCATCACAACTCTTGTTGGTTGGTTGATCGTCTGAAAACCCCGAGGGACGGGAAAAGCAAACTTCATCTGTGGGTGATGAAACATATTGTTCTGGACAAAACCCTGACGCGGATCTTCGCCGTAAACCAAGCCCTGAACGTGCCTATATAGAGAGCCTTGGCCCACCTTATTCATCTGATACTCGGCGGTGTATCGGGCAGATCGTTGTTGGATGAATGCCTCACGATCGCCTGGATCGGGGTGCGAGGACAGTAAACTGGGAAGCGACTGTCCACTTTGCTCGCCCATTCGCTTGAGTGATCGGAAAAAAGCAGCTCCTTGAGATGCATCATAGCCGGTCATCGCGGCATATTCCACGCCCAATTGGTCTGATTCCGTTTCAGCATCCCGACCGTATTTTAAGAACAGCAATTCCGTGGCTTGACTGCCCATGGTAAGCACATTTTCTGCCGCATTTCCACCAAAAACAGCTTGGCTTCCAAGGGCCCCGAGCAAAAGAGCCCCCATCCCAAACTGCTGTTTCCGGGTGGCTTGTGAACCGTGGCGTCCAACAACGTGACCAATTTCATGACCTAAAACGACAGCCAATTGGGCTTCGTTTTCCATATAGGCCAGTAGGCCTCTGGTCACATAGACATACCCGCCGGGTAACGCGAATGCGTTTACGACTGGACTGTCCAAAACACGAAAATGAAAGGTCATATTGGCCCAGACGGGATCTACACCACCACGCCTGAAATGGCTGACTTTGACCAACGCTTGACCCAAGGAGTCGATGTAGGCGGTTGTTTTGGGATTGTCGTACAACCCGTACTGCGCCACGACAGCGCCATCCGATTCTCGGCCGATTTGTACTTCCTCGGCCGGGGTCCATGCATAACCAAATGACTTCCTTCCCGAAATCGGATTAATGGATGAAGTGCATCCCGCGGCGAATGCCGCGAACAAGAGAACGGCGGCGAAACGAGTGAGAGCTATTTTTGAAGCGAATGACTTGAAATACATGGTTATAACTCTAAGGCTATCTCTAAAAGGGAAGGCTGGACATGTCCGCCAGAACAAACTTCAATGGTGTGGCAGGACATCCCATTTAAATGATCGTGTACAATTTCTTTGCGCGCCGCCGTAGTAATGCTCTGACCGATGGCGTTGGAGCCCAAAATATCCAGAAAAGCACCGATACGCATCGGGTCTAAGTTGTCGAAAACGTCATCCAGAAGCAAAATGGGCTTTTCTGAGTTTCGTTCTTTTAAGTATTCGTACTGCGCGAGTTTCATAGACATACCAAACGTTCTATGCTGGCCTTGGGAGGCAAATCTCCGCACGGGAAGAAGACCGAGGCTCATTTCTAGATCATCTCGGTGAGGTCCAACCAATGTTATCCCGCGATCGCGCTCAGATGCAGCTTTTCGGGCGATTTCGATGCGAAATAGATCTTGAATCCGATCAATAGACCAGACTATGTCCGCTCCTGATTGATCGGATTTAATGAGGTCTAGCTGCTGAAGGGACGTGTCAGAAAATGGATCGTATGAGAGCGAAGGGCGCTCGACCACCGTGCCGATTTTTTGATATGCCGATTCGAGATGGTTCGAAAAGTCCGTTACAAACTTATGTCTGGCCAATATCAGATGAGATCCGTGTCGAATTAACTCTTCCGTCCAGGATTCGGGGAGCATTGGATCTGGTGCCGTCCGTCGCTTTCGAGATATTTGAAGCAGTTCGTTTCGCTGTTTTAGTGCTTTCCCATAGCGAAGTAAGTGGTCCAGGTACACAGAACTGGTCTGCGAAATGATATTGTCCAGAAACCGGCGTCTAACCTCGGGGCCGTCCGAAGTAAGTTGCTGGTCTTCTGGTGAAAAAATGACCACCGGAAACCGTCCCACTAGCTCAGAAAATCGATCTAATGGTGCTCCACCAACAAAAATCTTTTTCCCTTCGCCAGGTACAAAAGCTACTCGAACCTTGATCGGGACCCTCTTTTCTGATTCAAAAACCCCCTCAATTTCAAAATGTGGGGCATCCTTTCGAAGGACATACCGATCGCTTGAAGTCAGGAATGATCTGGAAAGGCACATCATATAGATGGCTTCCAGAATATTGGTTTTGCCCGCGCCATTGGGACCAACTAGAAGATTGGCTCTATCGTCGAACTGAATTTCCGAATTTTCGTGGGCACGAAAGTTTCGAAGACGAATAGACTTTAAAATCACAGCGTAAATTGAGGCTTGCGGGCATGAACTCGTAATAGCGTTTGGATACGCTAGGATCTTTGTTTCGTTCACGCGGATGAACCCGCTGATCCTTACCTTTCGGACTTCCTTTCCCCCTACTATTCCAATAATCATGAGCCAAGAGCCCTCGCTGTTTGCCGAAATCCAACGATTGGCTACCGAACAGCGTAATCCTCGTTCCTCCCAAATCGACACGGCATCGGTGCGCGAGATTTTGGAGATCATGAATGCGGAAGACAAACTGGTAGCCGAGGCGGTTCACAGTCAATTAGATCAAATTGAACAAGCGGTCACCATTTTAGAAGCTGCATTTCGGGCTGGTGGAAGATTGTTTTACGTGGGGGCTGGAACGAGTGGCCGCTTAGGAATTCTGGATGCTTCGGAGTGTCCACCAACTTTTGGTACCGATCCAGAAATGGTTCAAGGACTCATTGCAGGAGGACCGCCCGCCGTTTTCCGGGCCCAAGAGGGAGCTGAAGATCAGGAAGAGGGCGGGATGCGGGCCCTGATTGAAGCGGGGGTTCGTCCGAACGATGTCGTGTGTGGTATTGCGGCAAGCTGTCGAACGCCGTTTGTGGTTGGAGCGGTCAGTTACGCTAAAACGTTGGGCTGCAAGACATTATTCGTGACCTGTACGCCCCGCCAAGATTTCAAGCTCAACGTAGACGTACCGATTTGCGCCGTAGTTGGACCGGAAGTCATCATGGGATCAACTCGAATGAAAAGCGGCACAGCTCAAAAGCTAATTTTGAATATGCTGACCACTGCTTCGATGATACGGATGGGCAAAGTGTACGAGAATATGATGGTCGACCTTAAAATGACCAATGCCAAATTGGTGGAGCGTTCAAAACGTACCGTCATGACGGTAACAGGCTTGGATTACGCCGGGGCCACTGAATTACTCAACGCGTCTGGAGGCCACGTAAAGACCGCCATCGTAGTTCATTTGGCAGGAATTGACCAAGCCGAAGCATTGGAGCGTCTTGAACGAGCGGGCGGATTTGTTCGCTTGGCCCTGCAGAATCAGTCCTACTCACCCTCTTGAAATTCTAGCCTCCTCCGTGTCCCTTTCCTCGATTCATCAGGCGATTGCAACGGCCAGTTTCTCTAAGAAACTGGCCGAATGGGTGCGTCGGCACCCCCCGACAAACGGAGGGGAAACCGGGGAGCTTCCGCCAAGTCGGGAGCACGGTTCGGCGTCCAATGGGGAGAAGCTTGTTAACCAAGCTCCGCATCTCCCGGGGGAGCATCTCTCCATACGGGGAGCCGCTGGGTCCCTTCCCGTTTTTCTTTGCGCCCAAGTTCATGAGGTCGCAGATCGACCCTTGCTTTGTGTGCTAGAAGACGGGGATGCCGCTGCCTTTTTCTGCAGTGACTTACAACAGGTGGTGGGTAGCGATGAGAATATTTTCTTGCTTCCGCCCTCCGACAGCCGCCCGTTTGACTCGGAACACGTATCCGACCCGGCACCCATCATTCAGCGGGCCGACGTAATGCAGCGACTCGCGACTTCCTTCAGGGGCATTATTGTCACCTCGGTCGATGCGCTCACAGAAAAAGTATCGCCCTCGTCACGGGTACTTGAGGCCTCTTTAGATATCGTTGTAGGTCAACTCGAGGATCCGGAATACCTCATAGAAAGCCTTGTGACACAAGGATTTACAAGAACTGAGTTCGTTGAGCAGCCCGGGGACCTGGCGCTTCGAGGTGGGATCTTGGATGTATTTCCATTTACCGGTGCCTTTCCCGTCCGAATTGAATTTTTTGGCGATGAGATCGATTCGATTCGCGAGTTTGATATCCATACACAGCGATCAGTTAGCCGGCGTACTTCCACAAGGATTGTCCCCAATTTGGACGCCCCTTCGGAGTCCAACGCACACCGCATCCCTTTAACTGATCATTTTGTCTCGACCGGGGGCCTTCTTGTTCTGGTAAACAGCGCCCAGCTTTTTGATGCTGCACGAGATTTATTCGATCGACGGAGCGAAGCCCGAACGGCTCGAATTGAAAAAGGCGCCGATGCGGAAGACGTTTCCGCTTTTTACCTGGATGAATCGGCGCTTCGGGAGGCCTTGTACCCTTTTCATTGCCTGCATTTTGGCTCATTTCAGGAGGATGTCGAGGATCGAATTGAGCTGGATTCAAAGCCTCAACCTTCTTTTAACACCCGAATTGCCCAGCTTCGACATCGACTGCTCGAAAACCATCAAAAGGCCGTCCAAACGACCATTTTATGCGACAATGTGAGCCAGGAAGGGCGTTTGATGGAGCTATTGGAGGACGATGTTTTAGCCGGCAGAGCATCTCTTAAAGTAGAATCACTGCATCGGGGCTTTGAAATTCCCGAACTGAACCTTGCACTCTACACCGATCATGAGATTTTCGATCGCTATCATCGTCCATCAGCCAGAAAACAAAAAAACCGCTATGGTGGGTTAAGCCTTCGAGAGCTTCAGCACCTAACCCCCGGCGATTTTGTTGTTCATATCGATTACGGCGTGGGTCGATTTGCGGGCCTTGAGCAGATCACAGTACGCGAACGGAAGCAGGAAGCAGTACGACTGCAATATTTGAACGGCGATGTTCTCTTTGTGAATGTCAATGCGCTCCACAAGCTTCACAAATTCAAGGGGAAAGAAGGACACCAACCCGTTTTAACTAAGCTGGGGTCCGGTCAATGGGAGAAAGCCAAATCACGAACGAAATCCCGTGTTAAAGACATTGCCAGGGATCTAATACGGCTCTATGCCCAGCGTAAACATTCCGCTGGATATGCATTTGGTCCGGACTCTGTTTGGCAACAGGAATTGGAGGCCTCGTTTCAGTTTGAGGATACGCCGGATCAGGCATCAACGATTGAGGCTGTAAAGGCTGACATGGAAAATGCCGTGCCTATGGATCGCCTTGTTTGTGGTGATGTCGGTTTCGGGAAAACAGAAATAGCCATCAGAGCGGCTTTCAAGGCGGTTCAAGACGGAAAACAAGTCGCGATTCTAGTTCCAACGACCGTCCTGGCTACCCAACACTATCGCACGTTTCAAAAAAGACTGGCCAACTTTCCGATCGAAGTCGGGGTTTTGTCTAGATTTCGGACGCCAGCACAGATCAAAGAAACCTTGGCGCGTCTACAGTCGGGGCAGATCGACATAATTATCGGAACGCATCGGCTGATTTCAAAGGACGTCATCATCAAAGATTTGGGCCTGTTAGTCATTGATGAGGAGCAACGTTTTGGCGTAGCCATGAAGGAAAAGCTCAGAAAACTGCGCGTTTCGGTAGATACCCTTACTTTGACAGCCACTCCAATACCCCGGACTCTTCAATTTTCGTTGATGGGCGCCCGCGATTTGTCCATTATTTCGACCGCTCCGCCCAATCGACAGCCCATCAATACCGAAATCCACGCTTTTGACAAGGATCTGATTCGAGATGCTTTGTTGTACGAGGTCAATCGCGGAGGTCAAGTATTTTTCATTCACAATCGAGTCCAATCGATTGACGAAATTGGAGGGATGCTTCGCATGTTAGTGCCGGATATTCGTATCCAGGTAGCCCACGGCCAGATGAGCGGACCCACGCTAGAAAGGGTCATGATGGAGTTCGTGGAAGGTAAGTTTGATGTGTTGGTGAGCACCAATATCATTGAAAATGGACTCGACATTGCCAATGCCAACACTATAATAATTAACCGGGCCGACCATTTTGGTCTGGCAGAGCTGCATCAGCTGCGCGGGCGCGTGGGTAGATCCGATCGGAAGGCCTTTTGTTACCTGCTCGTACCATCTATTCATGGGTTGACTCGGGAAGCAAAACAGCGCCTTCAGGCCGTAGAAGAGTTTAGCGATCTCGGGAGCGGATTTCATTTGGCGATGCGCGACCTGGACATTCGGGGAGCAGGCAACATGCTAGGAGCAGAACAGAGCGGAATAATCGCGGAAGTTGGCTTTGAGACATACCATCGGATTCTGGATGAAGCCGTCGAGGAACTACGGACTGAAGAATTCGCCGATCTCTTTGATAAACCGCATGCACCTCGCGCTGGAGAAACCGTTATTGAGGTTGATGCCGATGCGCTGATTCCGGATACCTACTTGACCAACCGAATTGAACGGCTCAATCTGTATCGGAAGATATCGGACAGAGCGGATTCTGCGGCCTTGTCAGAAATCAGAGAGGAGTTGGCCGATCGATTTGGTGAGCCTCCCGCCGAAGTCGATAACTTGTTGACCTCAGCCGAAATAAAATTGGAAGGTCAGCAGATTCGACTGGCCAAAGTGGTCTTCAAAAATGAACGACTCTTTTTAAGCATACCGACCATGGAGGAAGATCCTTGGTTTTACAGCAATGTGTTTCACCCGTTGTTGGCAGCCCTTACCGAAATTCCCAATCGGTATGTTTTGAACGATACCAAGGGAAGTCGACTTCGAGCCATCATCCAGGAAGTATCCTCTTTGAAGGAGGCATTGGGTGTTTTAAAAGGACTCAATGAGAAGCTCCAAGTAGATACTCCCACTGGGCAAAGCTAGTTTTTACTCGTCTCGCTCGGCCTGAATGACTGTATAATTTCGTGTAAGTGATTGCGCTGCAACGCTTTACGGAGTTGTGCAAAACGGCCGGTTTGAAGCCCAAAAAAACTAGTATTGCTCGGCAATATTTAATGCTGCTTTTTTGTGCGCCATCTTGAGCGATTTCGGCTCGACCACTTTCACGGCGTTTCCAAACCGAAGTAACCACGACGTTAAATAACCTAGGTTATCAAATTGGAAAGTTACCTGAACCCGTGTACCCTTTTTTTCCTCCTGGTCAATTTTGGCCGGGATGGAAGTTCGAGCCCTTGCATAAGCTTGTTCTGAAAAATCCAAAACTATGGTTTCAAATGTTGGTCGGCGTCCGTCCTCCTCAAGGTATCGAGCTAAGTCAAATCCTTTGGGTCGCTCAAATTTTTCAGATAAGACAAACATTTCTTCAATTCGGTCGAGCCTGAAATTTCGGACTGTCTCGCGCAGGTGGTCAAAAGCAATTAGATTCCAGTGATCCTCATAGTAAACCAAGCCCAGGGGATCGACGCTTCGCTGCGTCACTTCGGATCTGCTTTCAACAAAGTATTCCATAATCACTTTCCGAGATCTTGCTACAGCCTCGGAAAGTTTGTACCAAACCCCCGTTTCAGCGCCTTCAGCTTGGACAGCATGCATCCAATACGGATCTAGGACGGTGTTTTCTGATAGACGATCGATATATTCTTTAATTTCGCGAGGTAGCACCGAACGTATTTTTAGCGATACGGCGTCGGCGTCTCCTCGAAGAGAGGCATCCGATTGTAGCTTCATAAAGGCCGTCCCAATAATAAGGGTAGCCGCTTCACGGGCCGTCAGCATAAGTGGAGGAAGCTGATAACCTTCCAATATTTCGTACCCGCCCCCTTCTGAATAGGTCAGGGGTACACCCGAATCAGTCAGGGCCCTCAGATCCCGAAAGGTAGTCCGCCGGGAAACGTTGAAATGCTCGGCAAGGTCACGAGACGTCAAATGAGGTCTGTTTTGCAACAATAGAATCGTTGCAAATAGTCGCTCGGTCCGGGTGCCCTGCTTGTCTTCTTTTGCCACTTAGCTTCCTTACGTCGTTTGCTGGAGTATTACCGATGGGCCCATGTTCGCCAATTCACTCGACGGGGCCTTACTTTGTGCTTTTATGCTGCAGATTCCCTCAAGTTACGGGAGCCTTCTTTTTAATGTGAACGATGGATTTGGTCTGGAAAAATGCGTCTTTTCCCAATGAAATTAAGGGCTCAATCGTCGTTTCCAGACCCTCATACTTCTTGTTCATGGTCTGTACCTCCTCCCGCAAATCGCCGCCTTTGAGACAAATTAGACCGTTTTCCCAATGAGAGGATGGTATTTCATCGCTTGCCGGACTAGCTACTCGGTGGTGCCAATCCCATAAATTAACTAACGACGCCGTCGCGCGGGATACCGAATACTGGAAACTTCCTTCCGTTTCTTCGGCACGACCATGGTGTGCTTTACAGTTTTTAATCCCAAGGCGCCGACAGAACAGTTCAATGGACATGGTCTTTTTTCCATTCGAGTCCACCGCTACGATTTGGGTGGAAGGCCAAACGATGGCTAATGGAATGGCGGGAAGCCCTCCCCCTGACCCCCAGTCTACGATGCGTGCTCCGTCCATTACCCCCCGCTCCGCTAAAAAAAGGCAATGACCTATATGACGTTCTAAAATGTGATCGGTATCCTCTCTAGAAATCAAATTGAACTGTTTGTTTACATCAAACAGCATCGCAGCATACTCTCGCAGAAGTCGATCTTGATCTTCAGTTAAGGCAATTGGAGAGTAGGACTTCGGATTCATTAACAGGGTTATTTCGATACGTTTATTCGGGAGCACCAGGTTTCCGCGCGTTTGGCTCAAAGTGTTCCACGTGAAACACTTTCGCCACTTTAAGCAATGAGCTTGGCCAGTTCGGACCGTTAGCAAGGTGCCAATCGTCAGAAAATGGCCCTTTGTCCATCCATTGTTTCACGTGAAACATCCTGAAAAGGCGGGAGGCGCGATTATGACTTGGAGTACTTCTGGCCTCTTAAATATACCATCAATACTGATACATCAGAGGGGCTCACTCCAGAAATCCTGGACGCCTGTCCCAGGTTCTCCGGGCGTATTTTGGACAATTTTTGCCGTGCTTCAATGGTAATATTGGTTACCAAGACATAATTCAAGTCCTCTGGAATGCGGAGGGCTTCCATCTGATTCACTTTGTGGATCAATTCGTTTTCGCGATCAATGTATCCCGCGTATTTGAGGTCGATTTCAACCATTTCGACTATCGATTCTAGGCCATCATGCTCCTCTACCAAGGAATTCATGGACGAGGTGTCTAAAATATCTTGTAGAGACACTTGTGGCCGCAAAGCAATCTTGGAAATGCGCTCTGATTGAGAAATCGGAGAGGTGCCCATGCGTTCCAGGTATTCGTTGATTACTTCAGGCCGGACGCTGGTAGAACGAACGTTTTTTGCCGTTACCTGTCGCGCATTCCGCCTGTTTTCCATCCGCTCTAAACGAGCGTTTGAAACCAGGCCTATCGCGTGGCCAATTTCTCCTAAACGCTCATCAGCATTGTCCTGTCGGAGCATCATCCGGTGCTCTGCTCGGGAAGTAAACATCCGATACGGCTCGTCGGTGCCTTTTGCCACCAAGTCGTCAATAAGTACTCCAATGTAGGCTTCGGAGCGCTTTAGAACGATTTGCTCCTCTCCTCTGACAAACAGGGCGGCATTCATTCCAGCAACCAACCCCTGGGCTCCGGCCTCTTCATAACCCGTCGTACCGTTAATTTGACCTGCAAAAAACAGCCCTTTAACGTATTTCGTTTCGAGCGAATACTTTAATTGATACGGCGGGAAATAGTCATATTCGATCGCGTATCCAGGTCTCAGCATGTGGGCTTTCTCAAGCCCCGCTATGGAATGAATGGCCGTGAGCTGAACATCCTCTGGCAGACTGGTAGAAAAACCGTTGACGTATACCTCGTCCGTTTTCCAACCTTCGGGTTCAAGAAAAAGCTGGTGGCTCTCCTTATCCGCAAAACGATCGATTTTGTCCTCGATGGAAGGACAATACCGTGGTCCGGTGCCTTGAATTCTACCAACAAACATCGGACTGCGGTCAAATCCAGTCCGAAGGATGTCATGGACCTGCCTGCTGGTATACGTAAGCCAACAACTCCGTTGCTCGGAAGGCAGTTTATCCGTCATATAACTGAAAGGCGTTGGGACCGGGTCGCCCTTTTGTTCTTCCAACCGGGAGTAATCAATGGTCCGCCCATCTAGCCTCGGAGGAGTACCCGTTTTCAACCGTCCCGATTCAAACCCAAGTTTGTGAAGGGCGCCGGTCAAGCCCGTCGACGGACCCTCGCCCATTCGGCCACCGCCATACGATTTTTCGCCAATGTGTATTTGGCCATTCATAAACGTGCCGCTGGTTAGAACGATGGCCTTGGCAAAAATCTTTTGCCCCCACTGAGTGACTACACCTGTAACCGTCATCCCATCCATTATGAGATCTACCGCCATATCGGCGCGCATAAACAGGTTTTCTTCTCTTTCCAGCAATAACCGGATATGCTCCCCGTACATATGACGATCACACTGCGCCCGCGGCGACCAAACGGCTGGGCCTTTCGATCGGTTCAGCATGCGAAACTGGATGCCTGAATGATCTGTCGCAAGCCCCATCAATCCTCCTAGGGCATCAATCTCTCGGGCAATCTGTCCTTTCCCAATACCACCGATTGCGGGATTACAAGACATCCGTCCAAGAGCTTCCAGACTCATCGAAATGAGTAGCGTGCGCGCACCCATTCTGGCGGCAGCCGCTGCGGCTTCACTGCCTGCGTGACCGCCCCCTACAACGATGATATCAAACGTGTTATGCATGCTCTAAAGTCGATCTCTTAAAACTAATATATGTCTTTAACTCCTTGTCTCCCTTCGTATTACTGACTATTTACCTATGCAGAAACTGGAGAATATTTTCCCCAGGACTTCCTCATTGGTAACCTCTCCTGTAATCGATCCAATATGTTCAATGATCGATCTGACATCCGCTGAAAGCATATCGCCTGATCCTCCCGACGTTAGTTGATGCATCGCTCGATCTGAGGCTTTTTTTGCCTGTTCTAAATGCGCCTGATGTCGTTGGCTGGTAACAACTTGCTGCTCATCCTCCAAAGCAACACTTCCGATGGTCTTACGCTCAAGTAGTTGCATAAGATCTGAAACCGTCTCTTCACGCCTAAAAGTATCCGATGCCGATATAGTTAAATCGTAATTCCCAGACGCGGGTTGAGCCGTGGCAAGGTCAGCTTTGTTGCCGATAAACAACACGTCTAAATCGGGGCTTTGACTTCGAATGGACGTCACAAAAGCCGCTTCGACGTCCCTTTCAGAGGTAGTGATATCGGACAAATAAATCACGATATCGGCAGATGCAAATGACCTAAGCGACCTCCTAACTCCTTCCGCCTCAATAACATCCGACGTTTCCCGGATCCCAGCCGTATCGACAAATTGATACTGTATCCCGTGGTACGTTACAAGAGCCTCTATTTCATCGCGGGTGGTTCCTGGAATCTCACTCACAATCACCCGATCATATCCCAGAAGGGCGTTCATCAGGGTAGACTTGCCCGCATTCGGTTTACCGGCAATTACCACACGAACCCCGTTTGTAAGGGCCTTTCCCAGACGATAGGAATCGAGCAGCATCCCAATTTTCAAGGAAGCTCCGGAAAGGAGATTTTCTAATCGTCCACGATCCGCAAACTCGACGTCTTCTTCTGAAAAATCGAGTTCCAATTCTATAAGCGCCAACAGCTCCAATAGCCCGGCCCTGATTCCCGAGAGCTCAATTGAATAGTCGCCGCGCAAATGACTAATAGAGATCCGGCCTGAACGAGCGCTCCGAGCATGGATCATTTCGCCGATGGCTTCTGCCTGGGCTAGATCGACCTTTCCGTTCATAAACGAACGCAGGGTAAACTCTCCCGGCTCTGCCATCCTCGCTCCTGCGCGAATGAGCAACTGAAGGGCTTCATCGCTGGCCACATCTCCCCCGTGACAGGTAAACTCGACAATGTCTTCCCCGGTGGCCGTATTGGGCGCCTTAAAGACTAGTGCGACGACCTGGTCAATGGCTGATTCCTTTTCGGATCGTAAATATCCTACAGTCGCCGAGTGGGAGGCCGACTCCAACAGGCTTTTGCCATCAAAAACGGTATCCGCAATGGCGATAGCCCCGTTTCCGGAAAGCCGGACAATGCTCAGGGCTGAAGCCCCCCGGGGTGTTGCGCGGGCTACGATGGTCTCAGAAGTGATGTATCCTCGGGGAGCCATTGATGCAGCCCCGATTTACTTATTCTTGGCGAAACGCGAAGCTTTCCCGCTTACCTTCCCGGTGACCTTTCCGGTGACTTTCCCGGTAGCCTTTCCTTTTTTGGTATCGTCCACCTTAGCCTTTAGCTCTTCCGGATGCTCGTGTATCTGTTTGTTGACAAACTTCTGCTGAAGGGCGGTCAACACATTGTAACACAAGTAATACAGGTTCAAGCCCGCTGCCAGTTTATTAAAGATGACGAAAATCATCACCGGAAATACGTACGTAAAAATCTTGGCCTGTAGATTATTCTGACTGGTCATCGAGACTTTCATCTGAAAGACCATCGAAATGCCCATCAAAAGCGTAAATCCAGCTACGAAATTACCGAACATCGGGATCGAAAACGGCAAATTAAGGATGATATCGGGCGCTGAAAGGTCAGCTGCCCACAAAAATCCTTGCTGGCGAAGCTCTATGGCCTGTGGTAAAAACTGCCAAAGCGCGATAATAATCGGGTATTGAAGAAGCATCGGAAGACAGCCGCCCAGCGGATTGACGCCCGTTTCCTTATACATCTTCATCATCGCTTCCTGCTGCTTTTGCGGGTTATCCGCAAACTTCTCCTTTATTGCTTCCATCCGAGGCTGCAATTCCCGCATCTTACCCATGCTCTTAAACGAGGATTTGGTAAGCGGGTGTAGGACTATCTTCAGGAAGAGGGCAAGAAGGATGATTACGAGGCCATAACTAGGTATGACGTCGTGCATGTAGGTAAATGCCGGGATGAAGATGAACTTGGCCAATGGACGGGTAAGGACTTCAAAGAAGTCCCATCCATAGTCCACCATGTCATATAGATCTCTATCGTAAGGGCTAAAATTGCTGTAAATAACCGGACCTATGTACAGCTTAAAAATATCTGGATTGACCCCAGGCGCCGCGACTTCTAGACTAGCTAGGTAGTCGTGTCGCATATTCGCATCCGTGTCATCTCCGAATCGTTCACCAATTAGTTCGGATCCACGAGTCGGAACATCCGCCATGACCGCCACAGCGAAATACTTGTTTTTAACTGCTATCCAATCGACTGAGCCGTTAATCGACATTTCTTTGAAGGCATCGGACGCCAAACTGACCGATTCTACCTCACCACCGCTGCGAGCAAAAGCGCCGGATTTCAACCCCTCGTCTTTATGATCTCCTTCCGTAAAAGGGACCCCGCCAATCCAGGTCAACTGATAGCCGTCCTGTGTTGCAAAGGAATTGTTATTGTTTTGTAGTACGGAAAGACCAACTTCATACGACCCAGGCGTAAAGGTGTATTGGAAGGACATGGACCCTTCTCCAATTCCAACGCTGTAGGTAAGGGTCTGCGCCTGTCCGGTCGCATCAACCAAATCCGTTGCCGTATCTGGTTTGAAAAAGAACGCCCGCGAATCATAGTTACGATTGCCCGGAGAAGTAAACATAACGGCCAGTGCACCACCTTTGGTGGTATCGACCATCTGAACGGCATCTTCGCTTTCAAACTTGTGGTATTCCTTCAACTCAAAAGAGATGAGCGTTCCCCCTTTGTTCGAAAAAATGGCCGTGTAAAGATCTGTTTCGACTCGAATGAAACTCTCAGACGCGTTTTGACCGCGAACAAAAGTCGAATCGTCAGCGGCTAAAGCTGCAATGGCACCAACAGCTGGAACCGGTGTCTGAAGCTCTTCCTGAGGCAATCCCGTTCCCGTGGAGTCAGAAATGGACTGAGGATCCTGAACCGGAGCAGTTTCCGGCGCCAGCCAAGTCAGCCAAACGACCATAATTAGGGCGATTAGCACGGTAGCTGTGAGGACGTTTCTATCCAAGGGGAGCCTCGCTGAGAATTGAAAAACGGGTGGGTGGTGTGGCGGTACGGAATCTGTTTGGTACAGTTCCACTTAGAGCCAGAGGAACGCCTTGTGAACGACTTGCCTTATCTACTGGTGCACAGCTCAGAAAACGAGCTGCTTCTAGACACATCGAGGACGGGTTAAAGAATGTAAGGCGCTTTTCGAGGGTCATTTATTGAGCTCCCTGTTCAAGTTCTCAAGACACTTGGCCACATCAAAAGGCGTTTCTGCTAAATCTGCAGCCTTCCCTCTAAATATGACCATGGCGGTTAAGACCTTATCCTGGTTGTTCGCCCGTTCGCGTAAAACGTTTTGGTTTAATCGGATCGATTCCAGAATGACCCTCTTAACTCGGTTGCGAACGACGGCCGATCCGGCGGATCTGCCAACGGCAACACCTATTTGAAACGAGGTATAATTCTCGACTTCGGAGGGCTGAACAAATCGATAAACCATGCGAACAGATCCTACCGCCACAGAACGAACACTTCGATCATTCCGATTAAAAAGCGGCTCTATCAGTCGTTTCCGTTTCAGATGGTGGGATCTGGGAAAGGACCATCGTTCTTGCCCCGAACGATTAATTTCCGGGGTGTTGGGCACCATTCAGACTATTTTCCCGGCTTGATATCGCTAACCGTTAGCTTAAGTCTTCCTTTAGCGCGGCGTCTTGCTAATACACGTCGACCATTCTTGGTCGCCATACGAGAGCGGAATCCGTGTTTGTTTGCGCGTTTTCTGCGGCTTGGCTGATACGTACGTTTCATTTTTATTCTTACTAGAAATCCCGGCCAGGATTCAAACTACTTGAATGCTTATAAAGCTCATTTCTCAGGAAAACGACACGGGGGTATCGTTTCTAAATGGCATAGACGGCAAAGATACGCAAACCAACAGAGATATCAACAACCCAAGTTGACATTCATAAAATACTAGCGTAATTTTGTGGGTTCTTCTAAATGTAGAATTTGGCGCGTTTTTAGGAAACTCAGGTGCTCATTCTGTATTAAAAGGGACCCGTAGAAATTACCCGGAAATTACGGTATAGGCGTCGATATCAAAGCGACGTCACGGATCGAGGGCGATTAGCTCAGTTGGTTAGAGCATCTGCCTTACAAGCAGAGGGTCACTGGTTCGAGTCCAGTATTGCCCACAAAACCCGTTTCAGTTTACTGGAACGGGTTTTTTTATGCCGTTTGAGTTGGAGGGGAGCGTTCTTCTTGGGTTGCTTACCACAGACTTTTAGATGCATCTTGACCTTACCAAGGGGTGGCGCTACCTTTGAGATCGTAGCCCAATAACGTGCTGGTGAACGACTCAAACTGTAATAGTACGATGACGAACGAACCCGCTGCCGCCTCAGCAAAATTAAAATCCCATACTCTTCTTTCATGGATAATGATGGGTTTGGGGCTACTACTGCTAATCTATATGGTCACAGTAGAAGATGAGCCGGGCGCCGTTCCTCTTGCTCTCCTTGCGGGGGGTGCCATTTGGAACCGATTGACCCACCGACGCAGAAAAGCACTCAAAGGTTAAGTTGTAGCGCCGGACGTGTAGTATACTGGGTGAAATTGTTTTCACCATCGCGAATCAGGCTGTCTAGATGTCGACCGATAACAAACAAGGCGCGCTTATTCTGGGCGCAGCAATCGTTTTGGGCCTCAGTTTTCTTGGTTTTATACTTGGAACCTCGGCCCTCAAAATCAAAAATTTAGAACGAACGGTTTCAGTAAAAGGACTCTCGGAAAGGGAGTTTCCGGCTGATATCGTGATCTGGCCTATTCAATTTACCGATGCTGGAAACAGTCTCGAGGGATTGTATGACACGGTTGATAAAAGCACCGGTAAGATTGTCGCTTTCCTGGAATCTAAGGGAATCGATAAGGCCGATATTTCTTCTGCCATCCCATCTATCACGGATAAATCGGCGCAACAGTATGGGGGCCAGGACAATGCAGCTTTCCGCTATACGGCCATACAAACCGTAACCGTGTACTCTAAAAATGTTGATGCCGTGCGAAAAGTGATGGGAGAGATTTCCGACCTTGGCAAGGAGGGCATTGTGATCACGGGGGGTGGATACGAAGCGTTAACCGAGTATCTCTTCACCCGACTCAATGAGATCAAGCCCGAAATGATTGAAGAGGCCACACGCAATGCACGCGAAACGGCCGAAAAATTTGCTACTGACTCGCAGAGTTCTCTCGGCAAGATCAAGCAGGCTAATCAGGGTCAGTTCAGCATTGAGGCCCGGGACGCCAACAATCCACATATCAAGACGATACGAGTTGTCTCGACGGTGGAGTATTATTTGTCAGACTGACCCATAACGAAGGAAAACGTATGATGCTCTCCCACCTTCAAAGCCAATATCTCCACCTGGAGTGGGCGGACGCGCTTGTTTGGCGCTCGGTTACAGTGTCCCCAACGGCCGCAGCGGATCCATATTGTTTGGACACCTTCTTTCATATCCATGAGGCGCAACATGCGTTTCTGAATGCGTGGACGGAGCGACCATTTGCCCGAAGAAAACGGGAGGAATTTGAAACGCCTGCTGCTATTTGCGCTTGGGGAAATAGTTTTCATCGGAGTGTGCACGCCTATTTGGACACGGTCAACGAATCGGATTTGAGTCAGCCCAAAATCCTTCCCTGGGCCCGTTATTTCGCACGAACGCTGGGGTTTGAACCCCAGGACACTACGTTGTTGGAAACGCTGCACCAGTTGGCCTCCCACAGTATGCATCATCGCGGTCAAATTATCCGACGGCTTCGGGAATTGGGCGAAACCCCGCCTACCGCGGACTATATCGCGTGGGTGTGGAGTAAAAAACCAGACGCGAATTGGCCGGGCTGACGAATGTAGCTCTGTCCGTTATTTCTGAGGGTGATATTGATCGGTTTGGTCGATGGCCTCGTTGGGAGGCTTGAAGGGTATAGTTTTTACAAGAAGTGAAACAATCCCCACGCGCGCCGTAAAGGGCACTTTTACGCTGATCTACCGATCACGAACAAAAATGTCCTTCAACCCCCGGTTTCGATGAATCACCTGACCCGTTCTGAAGAGTATATCTTACTCGCCGTTTGGAAACTTCAAGAAGAAGCGTATACCCTTCCGATTCAAGCGCGATTGGAAGAAATTACGGGACGAGATTGGTCTTTAAGCTCGGTTTACGCTCCGCTGGAGCGCTTGGTCAGTCAAAACCTGATTAATTCCGACCTGACGGATCCTTTACCGGAGCGCGGTGGACGACCAAAACGCATTTACCGGCTGACCAATGGTGGACGTAAAGCCCTTCTTGAAATTCAGGCTGTAGGACAGTCTATGTGGTCCGGCGTAACGGCCGCCGCTTTGGAGCGAGGTCACTAATGAAACCGTACAAGCATACACCGCCGCCTCGATGGGCCACTTTTGTGCTCAATCTGCTGCTTCCGGACGAAGTTCAAACTCCGGCCGGAGATTATGAAGAGTATTACAGCTCCATCGCCCACGAAAAAGGCTCTGCGGCTGCCAAACGGTGGTATGCCATGCAGCTGTTTAGACTCATCCCCGAAATAATTATTGCCAAACTGTATTGGAGTCTTGTCATGTGGAAAAACTACCTATTAGTCGGCCGACGTAATCTTCTGAAAAACAAAGTCGCGGCCTCCATCAACCTGTTCGGACTTTCCGTGGCCATTGCGGCCTGTGTAGCTGTTTTTCTATTCGTAAAGGACTTTGCTACGGTCGATCGATTCCAGGAAAACGGGGATCGGATCTATATGATTACGCACGATGTGCCCGAAAACGACGGGTTTGCTACCTGGGGAACCTCTCCTATACCTCTCGGCCCGGCCCTCAAAGCGGAATTTCCTCAGGTCGAGGAGTTTACCCGGATTAAATACCGCAGAGCCATGTTCGAATACAGTGGAAAATCTCTGTCGGAAAACATTGTTTTTGCGGATGATGGATTTTTCAACATGCTCACGTTTCCGCTTCGTTTAGGGCGTCCGGAAGCCCTGAAGGACGAATCTACGGTCATCATCAGTGAATCCATTGCCGAGAAATACTTCGGAAGCAAAGACCCGCTGGGCGAGGTCATCACGCTATCTTTTGAGGGTAATAATACCCAAGCGTTTGTAGTCGGAGGCGTGGCCGAAAAAATTCCATCTAATTCTGGATTCCGTTTCAACGTCCTGATTTCCGCCAACAACCCTAATGCCCTGCCCACAGAAGCCAGAAACGATTGGGGGCAGTTTGTAGAGGCCACGCTTATCCAATTGGTGCCGGGTTCAAGTCTCGAATCCATTCAAGCAGCGATGCCGCGCTTTATTGCCCTTCAAAATGCAGCGAACGTGGATTGGCCCATCTCATCGTTTGGGTTCGAAAACCTGCGACACAAAGGCATTATGGCGTTTATGGTCCGAAATCGGGTCATTTACGCCGTAGAATGGCCATTCATGATTGTTTTTGCGCTTATTCCACTGTTTATGCTCGCTTTGTCGTGCATCAACTACGTCAATATTACGCTTGCGAGCGCACTGCGGCGACTAAAGGAAATCGGCATACGAAAAGTGGTTGGCGGAAGCCGGAAACAGCTAATCATGCAGTTTTTGGCTGAAAACATGATTCTTTGCTTCATTTCGCTCATCATGGGCGCAATCCTAGCGATCGCGTTTTTAGTACCTGTATTCAACAATCTTTTTGTTGAGCAGATCGATTTGCGGGTAGCAGGGGACTGGGGGCTTTGGATCTTTTTATTCGTGTTGCTGATTTTTGTCGGCTTCGTTTCTGGAGCTTATCCCGCCTTTTATATCTCGTCATTTGAGCCCTCTTCTATTCTTCGGGGTCAGGAAAAAGTCAACCGAACCGCCTGGTTGACCAAAACGCTAATGACCATACAATTCGCGCTAGCGTTTATCACGGTAGTCGTCTCGGTCTATTTGGCCCAAAATAACGAACATTTGATGACGGTTGACTGGGGGTACAAGCCTGACAACACCATGGTCGTTCGGCTATCCGGACAAGACCAATTCGGCCTTTTGGCTGCCGACCTTCAGCAATATCCGCAAATTGAAGTGATTTCAGGCGCCCAGCACCATATCGGGGAAGGAGGTGACGCCTCGAGAGTCAATATTGAAGGCGCGGAGTCGACCGTCAGAAGAATTGCTGTGGGGGACAATTACTTTCAATCCATGGGAATTACGATTCGCGATGGCCGCGAGTTTACCGAAAACTATTCGCAGCCCGATAGCGCAAATGTGTTGGTCAATCAGGCGTTTCTGGATGACGCCGGTTGGACTGATATCACGGACAAATCGTTTCGCTTGGACGGACGGAACGTGGCAATCATCGGATTGATTGACAATATTCTGACGACTCCCATAGGAGCAACTTTCCCCATCGTTTTTACGAACGCAGCGCCTTCCCACTACTCTGTAGCGACCTTAAAAGTACCAGGCGGTTTTGATCCATCAGTTACTGAAAGTAGCTGGAAGCGGCTTTATCCAACCGCTGACTTCTCGTATTACTTTCAAAATGAAGTCTTTGACAGTAGCTACAACTCCATGCGCAAGATGAACAAGATGTTCTTGTTGATTGCGCTGCTCTCGTTGGTTATAGCAAGTATGGGACTTTTTGGACTGGCTTCTCAAAACGCTGTGACCCGAATGAAGGAAATGGCGGTTCGAAAATCGTTGGGAGCAAGCTCGGCAAACCTCGCCTACGAACTCAATCGCAAATTTGGATTCCGATTGGTATTGGCTGCCTCCATTTCTTCCGTTTTGTGCTTTACTGGAGTCAATTGGCTGTTGAGCCAGTTTCCATCGGAGAACATCGCGCTGGGTCCAATACCACTTACAGCGGCCTTTGTGTTGGTTTTCGTGACAGCAGCCGTCGCGGTCTTTTTCCAATCCAGAAAAATCGCGCTTATCAATCCCGCCGAAGTGTTGAAGACGGACTAAATCTGTATCCTGGGTGCCGATTTCGGCGGTGTCTGTTCGAATTGAACGCAACTTCAACAGTTCGGGTGTTTAATACCTGAATCGTCCTCCCTATCTTGCCGAGGTAATCAATTAGACACACAAGATGAAGTACGAAACGAAAGCCATTATTGGATGGGCTCTCCCTATGTTCACCATTCCGGCGATGCCAGCGATGGCCGCTTCGGTCGCTGAACCAACCGTCCCACTTATTTTAGGCGTTGCCTTTGTCATTGGCAGCGTTTCTTATTTTATCGGGACTATGTTTAAGGACGAAGAATAGGGTTTAAGGACGAAGAATAGTCCGGCGTTTTCTGGGGATATTTCGCGCCTAATAGATCCGGGTGGCTCAGGCCCTAGATCCAAAAACTGAAGTAGAGATAAATACCGGCAACAAGGCCAAGTACGACCGCGGTTCCGACGACTTCTTTCCAACCCCAACTTGCCCGATTTTCAGCTTTTTGGGCATCCGTAACCGTTCCGAACACGAGCCCTTCCACCTTCGCTGCAGTCGGCGCGACCGTCAAATAGGAAATGATGACGATCAAGATGACCGAAAACAAGAATAAGACCCCAGCGAAGTAATACCCATTGAATGCTCCAATGGCGCCGAGCAAGGTTTCTCGGTCGATAGATCCGCTCTGAAGCAAGGTCTGGACGGTTAATTTGAACATGCCGACCACAAATCCGACTACTAAGCCATAAAACGCGCCTGAAGAGTTGATCCGTTTGTTAAAAATGCCCAATAGGAATACGGCCGTAATAGGAGGGGCTAGGAAGCCTTGAACGTTTTGTAAGTAGTCATAGAGTCCGTTATTTCCCTCCGAAATCTCCTTCATGATCGGAATCCAGAGTAACCCAAACCCAACGACCACGCCCGTTGCGATGCGTCCAACCTTGACCAAATGACTTTGCTGTTTGCCCGGACGCAGCTTTTCATATATATCAACGGTAAATAGCGTGGCGCAGGAATTAAAGAGTGATGCCAGCGAACTCATGAGAGCTGATAGCAATCCGCCTACTACGAGTCCGCGCAGTCCGACGGGCAATAAATTGGCTACCATCGATGGGAAAACCATGTCTCCCATCACCTTTCCGTTTTCGTCAAGTGGAATTGGAAGCAGCCCTTTGGATTGAAGCGCATAACCGATCATCCCGGGAATCAAAAAAATGAACACCGGCCAGACCTTTAGAAAGCCACCAAAAATGGCGCCGCGACGGGCGTCTTGAAGCGTCCTCGCCGAAAGAGTTCGCTGGACGATGTACTGGTCCGTACACCAATACCATATTCCTATAATGGGCGACGCAATCATAACCCCCAACCATGGAAAATTGGGGTCACTATTAGGGCGCCAGAGGGCAAACTGGTCGGCATTCGCCGCGATAGAAAGCTTCAATTCCCCCCATCCGCCAAGCAAAGACAGCCCGAAATACGTAATAAATACCGAGCCAATCAGGAGCAACCCCGTCTGCATGACTTCGGTGTAAACCACCGCACGCAGGCCTCCAAAAACCGTGTAAATGCCCGTTAAAACGACGGTAGTGATGGCTCCTACCCAAAACGCATTGTCCGGAGTGCCAAACGTAAAGGGAAGTAGCGTCCGAAACACCAATGCCCCCGCGTACACCGTGACGGACACTTTTGTTAGCACATACGCGATCAACGACACAATCGAAAGGACCCAGCGAGAACGTGCGTCAAACCGTTTTTCGAGAAACTCGGGCATCGTAAAAACGCCCGCTCGGTAGTAAAAAGGCACAAACACCCACGCGAGCATGATCATTATCCATGCGTGGAGTTCCCAATGTGCCTGTGCCATCCCGTTCGTAGCCCCGCTGCCAGCAAGTCCTACAATGTGTTCCGACCCAATGTTGGAAGCAAAAAGGGATGCTCCAACAGCAAACCACCCAATGTCGCGCCCGGCTAAAAAGTAGTCCGTTGTGGTGGCCTGTCGCCGCGACGACCACCACACAATGGCCACAATAACCAGAAAGTACGCTCCAATAATAATCCAGTCGATGGGTGCCATGTTAGTCGGATTTATGGATGATGCAGGAATCTAGGCCGAGAAGGCGATGACCAAGGAATAGCTCTCAGGCATGGTGGTAGACTTCCCAGTCCAGATACTTTTCAAACGCTTCTTTGAGAACGCCCGCTACATTGGCTCTCGTGGCCGCTACGTGATGCTCAAAACCCTCGTTGCAGATGTATTGAAGCAGTTTTTGAAGATTATTGACTTGGAAAACACCGTATCCACCAAAGGTCTTGAGGGTGTCCTCGGTGAAATGGGCTTCGCCCACATAGGCCCGGATGCGGCCCTGAAGATCGTCGGTAGTGACCCTAGCATACGAAAACGGACCCGCGGCGACGCGGCCCACAATCGTCCCATACGTGTTTTCTTTGCCTACCGACCCAGCAATGATCTCCTGATAATCCATTTTATGATCTGCAAAGAAGGCCTTGGGGAGATTTGAACAGTGGAAAACGACCCCTTTGTTCGGATCATCACCAAAGTTGTTGTTCCAATCGAGAAGTGCGGCGGGCTTGAGAGCCGCTTGTTGAAGAGCAAACATACTTAATACGCCGGCCACATCGGCCTCGCAGGCGCTAGCCATCAAGTTGTTACTCATCATGCTCATGCACGTGCATGGGACTACGCCATAGAACTCTTGAAGCGCGGTCCAGCACTGGATGGCGGTGGCGTCGAGTTGGTGTTCATTGACAAACCGGTCGATGGCAACGGCCAACTTAGCCTGCATCAACAGCCGATCTTCCGGTATGCGGGACGTTTCCGTATATGCCCGTATCTCTTCTAATTTCGTTTTTACCGGGACGTCGGTCAGGGTCATAGGCCGAATCCAGCCCAAAAGCTCCGACAGGTCAAGGGTCTCGACGCTGATTCCTGAACGCTCCAGCAGCTTTTCGCTGTATCGAACCGTGTTGAAGGCAGCAGGACGAGCCCCAATCTGTCCAAATCGCGCCCCTTTTATCGACTTCACCACACGACAAGTGGCTGCAAAGTCCGATAGGTCTCTTTTGAATTCGGGTGATGAAGGGTCCATGGTGTGCTCCGACGTCAGCGAATATCGAATGCCGTACTGTCGGAGGTTGTTACACGCCGACATCTTGCCACAAAAGCTATCCCTGCGGAATGCAATGGACATTTCGGTCGTTATATCTTTAAAAGCGTGCACGAGGACCGGCACGTCTAGGCCCGAAAACCGGATGGTATTGGCCACGGCGCGTTCATCACCAAAATTAGGAAGGGTCACCAAAATACCGTCAATCGCGTCCCGGTTGGCCTTAAACAGATCCGCACAGATGCGCGACTCATTTAGGCTTTCGACGGCGCCGTGCGAGGTATCCTCGACGGGGACAATAACCACATTTATGCCAAGTTCTTTCAGCGTTGCCAAAATCTGCTCCCGCCCGGAAACGCAAAGGTGTTTCGGAAAGAAACCGCGGTTGCCCACAATAACCCCTAAAGTTACCGGGCGATTGGGCGCCGAGCGTGGGGCGCTGGGGTGAACGAGCTGTGTCATACGATTACTATGATCTGGTACTGGATTGCACGACAAGTTCGGCGTCAAACACGACCCGTTTACTGTGTGAATCGGTGAGTGATAAAATTTGTTTGGCCGAGGAAGACGGCTCAATAATTGCAGGCATTATGGGCTCAAGAGTGGTCAAAAAGCGTCTTGAGAAAGCGTTCTTTCATTGAGCGGTTGGACCGGTCGATTCGTCCCAGGAAACAACGCAACGTATTGGGCAATTTGTTCGGCTGAAAGTTGAATTTTCTGGGTCATTACTAACCAGGTTACTCCCTCCGAGCAAGGCGGAGTAGTTAGTGATCCGTCGTACCGATAAGTCGTGCGCCGGGTTGGAAGGAAATCGTTTGCGTTTACCGTGATTCCTTCTGGGCTAACGGTAGCCCCCTCTTCCACGGGAATTGCCGCAAGAACAGCATCGAACGCGGGATGGCTGGATCCTTCCTCTACTAAGAGCCCCACAACGGCCAGCGAGCCATCGGCAGCTTGGTGAACGAGATGCACTTCAAGGGGTGTATGTGCGCCGTCAATGGTGTGTTCGGACGCGCTGTGAAAATGAAATTGAAGCAATTGATAGATTTTGCCATCCACTTGAAGACTGCTCCCCGCGGCGTAACTAGCCTGTGCGGTGTGCCCGTTATTCGTCTCATGTAGGGGCGAAGATTGATATATGAAAACAGGGTCTTCGAGGTCCGATAAGGCGGCGGCTGTTAGGTTGATGGGGGACTGGGCCCTCCCCGCGGAGCAGGCCGCCCACTCGGTATTTAAACCGCCCCAATGGGTAGACCCTGTTTCTCCCTCATAGGTCCAGGAATGAGCACCGGAGTCTGCAGCGGGCTCATGGTCGGTTTTTGAAGCGCACCCCAGGAAAGTCAAACAGCCTAAAAAAAGCAGCGTAGATCCAATTCTGTACGTAACGGTCGTTGGTATCATAAAAATTAGTCCTGTTTATCGGCTATCAGAATTAGTAGAAAACGAGTACACGGTTCTAGTGGAATAAACGTCTCCCGGCCTCAGGATAATAGAAGGAAACGTCGGTTGATTGGGCGAATCGGGAAAATGCTGCGTTTCCAAACAAAATCCCGATCGGTGGGCGTAGGGGCGACCAGCTTTTCCCATCAAGGTACCGTCTAGAAAGTTACCCGCGTAAAACTGTATGCCCGGCTCTGTCGTGGTCACTTCCATGATGCGACCACTTTGCCTCTCAAACACCCGTGCGGCCAGTTTGAGATGAGTGCCTTGTTCGGTAAGAACAAAATTATGGTCGTAGCCCAGTCCGTTTATGATCTGTTGATCTTCCGCGTCAATTCGCAACCCAATCGAAATCGGTGAACGAAAATCCATTGGCGTGCCTTGAACGGACTGAATTTGCCCCGTTGGAATAAACTCGCTGTCGATGGGGGTGAAATGATCCGCTGGAATCATCAGTTCGTGGTCCAGAATAGAGTCGGACAATGGACCCGCAAGATTGAAATACGAATGATGCGTCAGATTGACGGGTGTGGCTTTGTCAGTGGTCGCTTCGTAGGTAATGCTCAGTTGATTAGTGGCCGAAAGCACATAGGTTACCGTTACCGACAACGTACCTGGGTAGCCTTCTTCACCGTCAGGACTGGTATAGGTAAACACCAGGCCCAAATCATCACCCGAAGAAAAAGGAAGCGCATTCCACAGCACTTTGTCAAAGCCGGTAATGCCTCCGTGGAGATGGTTTTCCCCAGTGTTGGCTGCTAAATGGTACGTTTCACCGTCCAAGCTAAACTCCGCTTTCCCGATACGATTGCCACATCGTCCGATAATCGACCCAAAATAGGGGCTTGCAGTCAGATAGGCGTCCAAGTGGCTGAAGCCCAACACCACGTCTTCCTGAACGCCATTTCGATCCGGGGCCGTCAATGAAACGATGATACCGCCGTAGTTCGTCACGCGCATTTCTATTCCAGAGGCACTTTGGATGGTGAAAAGCGACACCATTCGCCCATCCGGCAATTCACCAAAATCCGAAACGGTAATACCTGGAGTCATTCTTTTTGACCGACAATGTAGCAACGTCTTTGTGGGCAATCGAGCCGTTGTAACCATTTTCTTACTAGTGCGCTATACAATTGCATTGATTCCCCCCTTAATTGGTTAAAATAGATGAAATCTGCCATTCTGTCTCTGCTTCTCCTCGCCACGTTGGCCTCCACGGCTACGGCTCAAAAAAAGATCAATCCAAAAGATTTGGAAGGCACGACCTGGGAAATGGTTTTTGACCTGAAGAAAGAGGCGAACAACGCCATCGAACGCATTGCCCTGAGCGCTGTTGGCGGATTTATGGAAGAAATTGATATTCGATTTGATTTTAGAAAGGACGGAGCTCTGCGTGTTCGGGTCGACGCGTTTGGTGAAAAGGATGATGAAGTCGACTATTCAACGTGGGAAGTTAATAGTAAGGGTCAGCTCCGGATGGGCAAAACCGAAACGTTTGGTTCAGAGGATACCCTCTTTATGCGCGATGGCGACCGCCTCATGGCATACGAGCGAAATAATGGCAAACTCGAACGCAAACACAGCTTTTATTTGGTTCGCGTAGACAACTAAAACGCTGAAAGCTAGTCCCTCGAACGGGTCGATCTTTTCTAATCCCTAAAGACAATTTCAACGAATATCGTAGATTGGTTATCACATCAGCCTACCGATTCAATGAAATCTATCGTTCCCCGTTCGTCTTTTAGGGCGTTCCTATTTCTTGTGCTCGTTTTAGGCGGATGCGGATCTCCTAAAGGTGAATCTTCGGAATCGGATGATGCTCCGATGGATGTCGATGTCGTACACCCTGACTCCATTCCCGAAGCACCCGTCCGATCTCCGCAGGAAGCATTAGCCGACTTCGAGGTCGAAGATGGCTTTGAAATTCAATTGGTAGCTGCCGAGCCGGATGTCGTCGACCCCGTGGCCCTTTCTTTCGACGAAGACGGCGCGATGTGGGTGGTTGAAATGCGCGACTATATGGTCGGGCCGGAGGGAGACAAGACCGACAATCCTTCCGGGCGCATAGTGGTACTTCGAGACACCAATGGCGATGGATCGTACGAAACTTCGTCGGTGTTTATGGACCGCCTTTTTCTTCCCCGCGCGGTCGCGGTGTATGGGAAAGGCATTTTAGTGGCGGTACCCCCCAACCTTTTATTCGTGGAGCGGAAAGGATACGAAGCAGGGACAATCACGGTAGTGGACTCAGCCTACGCCATTGGAGGCAATCCGGAGCATCAACCCAACGGTTTGCTGGTTGCCATGGATAACTGGATTTATAGTGCCAAATCGGACCAAAGGTACCGTTTCCAAAATGGAAAATGGCTCAAGGAAACCACCCAGTACAGGGGTCAATGGGGCATTTCGCAGGACGATTGGGGACGACTATTTTACAACAATAACAGCCAGACCCTGCTCGGCGATGATGTTCGGCCGAATACCACCCAGCTCAATCCGCATCACGATGTGGGGGACAGGCAGCCGTATGGTCCAAGTAAGGCCACCAATAAAACGTACCCTCGAAGGGTAACGCCAGGCGTAAATCGAGCTTACCGACCAGGAGTTTTGGATGAAACGGGCCGACTGGTCGACGTGACTTCTGCGGCAGGACCTGTAATTTATCGTGGCGACCAATTTCCAGCAGCTTTTCGAGGAACGGCTTTCGTTCAGGAAACGGCCGCCAACCTAGTTAAAAGGGTGGTTTTGGAAGATGTTGAAGGGAAAGTGGTCGGAAGCGAACCCTACGTTGGAAAAGAATTCTTGACCGCCACCGATGAGCGATTTAGACCCGTCAACGGATATACGGCTCCTGATGGCAGCCTGTATTTGATCGATATGTATCGGGGAATTATTCAACACTCGACCTATTTGACTGATTACCTGAAACGCCAAATCGAAAGCCGGGGACTGGCACAACCTCTTGGTCTTGGACGGATTTATCGGGTGAAGTGGGGTGCGACTCCGGTAGGGCCCATGCCTCGGCTCAGTACGGCTAGTAACGAGGAACTTGTAAGGCATCTGACTCATCCGAATGGATGGTGGCGCGACGCCGCTCAGCGACTGCTGATCGAGCGGCGCGCCACGCGTATGGAAACCGCTTTGGCTGCTTTGGCGACCGGCGCACCGGACCCACGAACGCGAATCCATGCCTTGTGGACCCTTGAAGGACTGGGTAAACTGACCCCCACGACGCTCGAGCTGGCGTCCGGGTCTACCCATGCGAAAGTACAGGGATTGGTTGCGCAGTTGGCAGGTGCTACCGGAGGCGACCGAATGTTAACCCTCCTGGAAATGATGGCTAAAAACAGTTCGACGGAGGTTTCTGCTTACGTGGCGGCGGCACTATCCAGATTTTATTCGAGCCACGAAAAGCGTGCGTATGCCGCCCAGTGGGCCATGGCGTTGCGTTTTCCTGAGTCCGGCCCGGTCGCAGACGTCATTGTCGGTTCTTTGGAAGATAAAGAGCAACACTTTTTGGACGTGGCGACTACTCGGCCCATCGGAACAGAGCGCTTTACAAACTCCCTCACGCAAGCTGCTGGAATGGCGCTGGTCAAGAATTTGGATGATGTTCGCCTGCTACCCGCCTCGTTCAATCCAAGTTTTGCTCGTGGGGAGGGTATTTATGCCAATTTCTGCGCAACTTGCCACGGACAAAACGGCGAAGGATTACCGGCCACGGCGCCCCCACTTTTGCAGTCCCAATGGGTCCTTCAAGACGAAAAACGCCTGGTACGATTGACGCTTGATGGTCTTACCGGACCCATCGAGGTTCACGGTAAACGGTACGGCCCGCCCGAAATGCCCGGTGAAATGCCCGGGGTCCGTGATATGGCCTTCACGGATGTTCAATTGGCGGATGTGTTGACTTTCGTCCGAAACGCGTGGGGTAACCAGTCAGGAGGAATAACGCCTCCCACGGTTACTGAAGTTCGAAATTCGTCTCGGCGTGAACCCTGGACCGCAAAGGCATTAATCGAGAGCGAAAAAGGATGGGCCCCGCTGTTCGACGGAAAGACGCTTTCCGGTTGGAAACAGCTTGGTGGAAAGGCCACGTATCGAGTTAGAAGGGGGGTGATCGAAGGAAAGACGGTTAAAGATTCTCCCAACTCATTCCTGGCAACCGAAAAAAAATACGAACATTTTATCCTCGAACTAGAGTTTTTGGTCGATCCGCTACTGAATTCAGGTATTCAGATACGAAGCGAAAGTCGGCCTGACTACAAAAACGGCCAGGTCCACGGATATCAGGTCGAGATCGACCCCTCTGAGCGTGCGTGGACGGCAGGGATTTACGAAGAGGGTCGGCGAGGTTGGCTATTTAATCTGCAAGGCCGCGGTGCCGCCCAAAAAGCTTTCCGTCAGAACGAATGGAATCATGTTCGCATAGAGGCCCGTGGAGCCCATCTCCGAACCTGGCTCAACGGGGTGTTAGCAGCTGACCTCATTGATACCATGACACCCAGTGGTTTTATCGCCCTGCAAGTTCATTCAATTAGTGATCCGAAACTCGAAGGGAAAGGGGTAAGCTGGCGCAATATTCGGATCAGGGAAATACCCGATTCCAAGAAGAACTAGCGCTCCGGTACCTTGTAGAGCTCCAGGTTTGCGATCGTCAGCGCTGCTTTGCCCTTCAGTTCTACCGAAATGGCATCCGCTTCTACGGTCGGCCACCGCACGATTCGGCGGTTTCCAATGGTTGTACCGCTGGCTACCTCCGTCCATTCATCGCCCTGGAGTACCCGGACCACAAACCCGGTAACTCGTTGTCCCAGAGGGATATACTCCTGAAGGAGAATCGTATTAACGGCGGTTGGCGAGTTGAATTCCACGCCCAGGCTGGCTTCGAGAGCATCATCTTTTGAGGCCCAATAGGTATCCAAATCATCATCGACAACAAAACTTTCCAAAAACCGGAAGCTTCGGGTATGAGTCGCGACCAGATTACCAGCCGGAGCCAGGTTTTCGGCAAACGCCTCATCCAAATAGGCTTTCAATTCGAGAAGGCGTTCTTCATCGTTCTCGTGGATGAGTCCACGGGCATCCACCGGAATATTCAACAGGAAATTTCCATTCCTGCCGACAGAGGAATACCAGTTGTCTATTAGCCTGTCGAGGCTTTTTACTTTGTCGTCCTGGTCCGCGTGGTAAAACCATCCCGGACGAATGGACGTGTTGACCTCAGTTGGGAGCCATGCCTCGCCGTCCTCGTGACCGTGTTGGAGTTGGTCATTAACCCCGCCAATTCCCGGAAAAAACTCGCTGACATTCAGTGTGCTCCAATTGGTTTCCGCGGCATACCCCCTCTCGTTCCCAACCCAGCGGATATCGGGGCCCGCATCGCTAAAAATGACGGCATTGGGCTGGTGCTCGCGAACTACCGCTGCAAATCCAGGAAAATCATACTCTTGTTTCCTTCCATCCGGCCCTTCCCCATTCGCACCGTCAAACCATACTTCGAAGATGTCTCCGTAACCCGTCAACACTTCAGTCAACATCGATTTGAACACGTTGTTATATTCATCCGTCCCATATTTCGGGTGATTTCGATCCCAAGGCGACAGGTAAACGCCAAGTTTTAGGCCGAACTCTTCGCAGGCATCGGCTAATTCCCTTAGAACATCGCCCTGACCCTCTTTCCAAGCGCTCTCTCGAACGGTGTGAGTCGAGAATGCGGACGGCCACAAAGCGAACCCGTCATGGTGCTTGGCTGTGATGATAACTCCTTCCATCCCTGCGGCCTTAATAACCCTGGCCCATTGCCGCGCATCGAATTCAGTCGGATTGAAAACCTGCGGATCCTCGCTCCCTTGCCCCCATTCTACATCGGTAAACGTGTTGGGTCCAAAATGGATAAATGCGTAGTACTGCAGCTTGTGCCAATCGAGTTGACGCTCGCTTGGGAGGGCTCCTATGGGCGTTGGCGCGCCGACAGGTTCGCAAGCGCTGATCACCAAAAACAACATGGCCAAGGACCCCATCAGCCAACGTGACGACCCAATCGACCCATGTACGTGTTTCAGTATTTGATGAGACGGACCGGCGCTCGACATAGACATAAACGAAAACAAAGGCGTAAATAAATGAATCGCTCAAGATACATATTTCGACGGTGTCTGTTGAAAAATAGGCTACATTTACACCTCCTTTTGACACCGTTATGTGCTTGGTGTCTTTGGCCCGCTGATTAAGAGGCCGGTAGCTGTATTCAAATGGATCGAATCGACGTGATCACGCCCTTAACCTTTGCCCGTAGGATGATAGAATTATGGTAAACGGATTAAACTTGAAGGTGCCGCCTGTTTTGGTTGGCGTAGTGGTAGGATGCTTACAATGGGGCGTAACACGCCTAATACCTCAGCTGGCGATCGACGTCAGATTTCAACTTCCGCTAGCCCTTTTCGTGACTTTGACGGGGTGTGCACTAATTTTCCTGGGTACCTGGACGTTTAAAAAACACGCGACCACATTAAATCCTCTGACGCCTCGCGATGCGAGTGCCCTGGTCACATCGGGCGTGTATAGATGGACTCGCAACCCAATGTATTTGGGGATGATGATAATACTCGTCGGTTGGTCCATCGGGCTCGGAAATATCGGTGCGACTGCCCTGGTCCTTGTCTTTGGAGCGTACATCACCCAATTCCAAATCAAGCCAGAAGAAGCCATTCTTACGGACCTTTTTCCGGATGATTATCCCGTGTTTTGCGACCGAACCAACCGGTGGTTGTAGGACGTTAGGCCGTTGCCGGAAGTCCTTTCTTAACTGCTTTCCCTTTCGGTGCTGATGGCGAATGGGCACACGGAAAATAAACCGTGAAAGTGGTACCCCGTTCGGGTATGCTATCAACTTCGATCCTACCGCCCTGCCTAACAATCAGTTTATGGGCAATAGTCAGCCCCAAACCTGAGCCTTCGTGGGAGCGATCGGCTTCCATATGCTCCTGCCTGAATTCATCGTAGAGAAACGGAATAAAGTTCTTCGAAATCCCAACGCCGGTGTCTTCGACTTTGAGACAGACCTCGTTTTCGACCCGGCTTACGCTGACTTCGACATGCCCTTGTTCGGTAAATTTGATCGCATTTCCGACCAAATTGTTCACAATTCCCTGCAAACCGTTCTTATCTAGGTTACAGAATTGCCGCGGCTGTGTCTGAACTCTGAGGTCGATTCCTTTTTTGACCGCCAGCGAAGTTAATATGTGCAGGCTATCTCGCACTACCGAAGAGACGTCCACTTCTTCTAACCGAAATGATTCTTTGTTGGCTTCCAGCTTGGACAGATCCAGCACCGAGTTGATGGTGTTGAGCAACCGATTAGACGCGTCCTGAATCAATCCGGTAAACTCTCTTAGGTCTTCATGCACTTCCTCGTGCAATACTTGAGCAAAACCGATAATACCACTTAGAGGGGTGCGAATTTCATGGCTCATGTTGGCCAAAAAGGCCGTTTTTAACCGCGCCATTTCTTCAGCTCGATCGCGTTCTGTGATCAGTTCTTGTTCATATCTCTCCTGATCCTCTCGGTGTTTATGCTGTCCGAGCGCGATGGAAATAAGGTCGGCCACGTCTCGTACGGACGTAATATCGCCGTCCGAAAAAGCCTCCGGTTTATCTTCAGAAACGATTATTGCGCCGACAATGGTATCCCCAATGGTCAGCATGGCTCGGCCATAGCTGACCATCCCTTCTTTAACAAGCTTGGCTTCGGCCTCTGTTTGGTCGTTTAGACTTCGAAGATCCGCGATATAGAGCCAGGGGGTGGAAGCCTGTCGCATGCTAGAAAGCTGATAAGCGTGCCCCATGGAAACGGCGCCCTTAGGAGTTCCAATTGAGCCAAGTATTTTTAATTCTTGTGACTCAGGAACCACTTGTAGTATTTCAACGCGGTCGCATCCCAAAAGCTTTTTTGTTTGTTCGAGCGCCGTTCTCACAACGGAGTCCAGCGTGTCTTCGGAGACCAACAGGCGCTCAATCACGTTTAGAGCCGTTAGGCGGTCCGCGTACTTGGCGAGGGAGATTTGCGCTTTAGTGCGTTCTTCGACCTCGATTTCCAAGGCGCTTTTTTGCCGTTCCAAGTTCTTATTCAGGGCTTCTAGATCCGCAAATGCGGACTCCATAGCATTTTCCAGCAAATAGCGATAGCGTTGCTCGCTTTCCTTGAGCTCTGCCTCCGTTTTCTGCTGTTCATTCACTTTAGATTCGAGCGTCCCCTTCTGCTGAGAAAGATCTTGCTGAAGTTTCTTAAGCCGAGATACCCGGCCTTCTGTCTGATTTATTTGATGTATGGAGACAAATATCCCAACTGATAGCAATACTAGTACGAACCCTATCCACAGAAAAAATTGGCGATTTTTGCGAATATTGGATTTAAACGACGCGTCAGTCATTCCCAGATGAATGATCGCTGTCGTAGAATCTGTCAAATCGGCCAGTAGCCTTGTTTGTACAAAACCCCCGTCCTCTATATCGGGGCTGTTCAAAGTGGGGGCCTCATATCCTAATCGAACGGCACCTGCTTCATTGATTCCGCCAAGCGGCGCACCAGACTCGTCTGTAATGACCAGATACGTTAGATTTTTTAGCCCTTTAGCTAAGTCAACGGCTTCGTTTATTCGAATGGAGGAGGATGTTGAAAAATCATCCTTTAATCGGCTTGCCAGAATATTCGCGGCCAGGGTCGTTGACGCATCGAGATGGGCCAATTCCCTTTTTGCCAGCCTATTTGGCACGATCATAATGATCGCTGACGCTACAATAGGCATCAAAACCCCAACAATAATTAGGGTCCATGTGTGTCCGTGATACTTAAAAATGCGTGACAAAGAGATTTCGAGGGTTTTACAGAAACGAGTTAGGAAGGGTATCGGACAGACTATTGAAATAGTTAATCTGCACAGGGGCCGTTATCTCCGTTATATTGCATTTTTATTACAGGCAAGCCTCGGTAAGACCGGAAACTATGAGCAATAAGCGTTGGCAACTGAGAAAGGTAGAGGAAGAGGCACTTGTCGAAAGGCTTCAGGAGGCCCTAAACGACCTTCCGCTGCCTCTAGCTCGGGCATTGGCACTGAGAGGTGTGGATTCAATGGACGGAGCCAAAGATTTTTTCCGTTCAGGAATCGATCGTTTGCATGACCCTTTCCTTATGGTTGATATGGAGTTGGCGGCAAACCGGATTGTCGCGGCCGTGAAGTCCTCGGAGCGAATCGTGGTCTACGGCGATTATGATGTAGACGGTACAACCTCAACGGCATTGCTGACGCATTTTCTTTCTGGCCTCGGAGCGGACGTTCAATTTTTCATCCCCGATCGATTCAAACACGGCTACGGTCTCAGTGAAATGGGCCTGAATGACGTAAAGGAGATGGGTGCGAGTTTGGTAATCGCGCTCGATTGCGGAGTGACATCGGTGCGTGAAGCGCGTTTTGCCAAAACGCTAGGCCTCGATTTGATCATTTGTGACCATCATACGCCTGCTGACGAATTGCCGGATGCGGTGGCCGTATTAGACGCCAAACGAAGCGATTGTCCTTACCCATTTAAAGAGCTGTGTGGATGCGCCGTCACCATGAAACTGGCTCAAGCCGTGCAGACTAGGCTCAGTCTCGACCCAAACGAGCTCTATGAGTACCTGGATCTAGTTGGGATAGCTACGGCAAGCGATGTGGTGTCCCTGACAGGGGAAAATCGGATTTTGCTGCGAGAGGGCATTTTAAAGTTGCGCTCAAATCCTCGCATTGGTCTTCGAATGTTGGCCGAACAGGCCGATGTCCGACTCAGCGATTGCGACGCGAGAATGATCGTTTTTAACCTGGGGCCCCGAATAAATGCGGCCGGAAGACTGGGGGATGCGGCGCGCGCCGTCACGCTGTTACTGTCGGACTCCGAACTCGAAGCGGTGGCGCGCGCGCGCCAGCTCGAACGCCTCAACGACGAGCGGCGCGAGCTAGATCGCCAAACGCAGGACGAAGCGTTCAAAATGGCTGATCTATTGCTGGCGAAAGGACAACGGCACACCGTTGTCCTGCATCACCCAGAATGGCATTTGGGGGTAATCGGAATCGTAGCGAGCCGACTTGTTGATCGTCATTTCCGACCCGCCGTAATGTTGGCAAATTCCGGTGATTTAGTCAAAGGCAGTGCGCGTTCTATCAGTGGAATAAACATTCATCAAGCCCTTCAATCTTGTAGCGACCTTTTGGTCGAGTTTGGGGGACACGATTACGCCGCCGGCGTCACTCTCCGCCCTGAAAATGTGTCGGCTTTCATCGAACGATTCGATCAAGCCGTAGCCGGATCCGTTACCCCGGATATTCTTGAGCCCATTATTGAAGTCGATTCTATGATGGATTTGTCTGTATTGGACAAACGGTTTTGGGCCGTGTTAAA
The DNA here is from genome assembly GCA_027622005.1 of Bacteroidota bacterium. GTDB lineage: Bacteria > Bacteroidota > Rhodothermia > Rhodothermales > UBA10348 > UBA10348. The sequence goes on from JAQBZH010000003.1 coordinate 77,451, forward strand.
ACAATTTGAACCGTTTGGAGCCAACAATTCAGAGCCGATTTTCTGGTCTGAACACCTCGAAGTGGTTGGTCCCGTGGCCACAGTCGGGCGAGATCGATCCCATTTAAAGTTTGCCGTCCGAAATCCAGCTAATGGAGAGCCTGCACGTGATGTGATCGGCTTTGGGCTCGGAAAGCATTTGGACAAAGTGGTCGAAAGCCAGCAGCGGGGTAAATCGCTTGACTTACTGTTTAGTATTCAGGAAAATACCTTTAACGGTCGTACCAAGTTACAATTGCTAGCCAAGGACCTCCGTCTAACCGAAAATTGATCCTCAGATTTTTTTCCCAAAGCCTTTGGGAACACTTGTTATTACAAGTAAGTACAAGACGCCAAAACAACTGAGTCTATATGATTGAATTCCTTTCTCAACCGTGGCCATGGTACGTCGCAGGGCCTCTAATCGGTATCGTTGTGCCGGCTTTGCTCCTTCTAGGCGGCAAACAGTTCGGTATTTCGGAAAATCTACGCCATATGTGCGCCATGATTCCGTCCAAAGTCGAGTTATTTCAGTACGACTGGAAAAGCGGGCTGTGGAATTTGACCCTTATTTTTGGAGTCGTTCTGGGTGGGTGGATTGGAGTGACTTGGCTCGAAAATCCCGATCCGGTTGCCATTTCTGAAGCCACTCGTAGCGATCTGGCAGCGCTCGGAATCTCCAATTTTAGCGGTCTTGTGCCTTCCGAACTCTTTTCTTGGGAGAGTCTAACGAGTGGGCCTGGAATCATATTAATCGTCGTGGGCGGTTTCTTGGTCGGTTTTGGTACGCGATATGCTGGCGGATGTACCTCTGGCCACGCCATTTCGGGCCTAGCCGACCTTCAGTTGCCTTCGCTCATCGCAGTCATCGGCTTCTTTGCTGGTGGATTGATTGCGACGTATTTCCTTTTACCGATTATTCTGTGAGGACCCAATGAGCGATAAGAAACCCAACAGACCAATGTATTTGCTGCCCTATCTGCTGATAGGCATCTATTTTGGAATCGTTTTTACCAAATCGGAAGTCATTTCCTGGTTTAGAATCCAAGAAATGTTTCGATTCCAGTCTTTTCACATGTACGGGATTATCGGAAGCGCCGTCCTAGTCGCTTTGCTTTCCGTGCAGTGGATAAAACGGACAAAGAAAAGAGATCTGGATGGCGTGGAAATCGTCATCCCACCGAAGGACATGGGCACAGGTACCCGATACTGGATGGGAGGAACCATCTTTGGACTGGGCTGGGCGCTGACGGGGGCTTGTCCCGGACCCATGTTTGCTCTCGTGGGAAATGGCATTACCGTTATGGTAGTAGCGATTGTGTCCGCCGTGGCAGGAACGTTTACGTACGGTGTGCTTCGATCCAGATTACCCCATTAAACAACCGACTTACTATGTTATTTCGACAAATTTGGGACCCCAAGCTGGCCCAGTACGCTTACTTAATCGGATGCCAGAAAACGGGCGAAGCCATCGTTATCGATCCCGAAAGAGACATTGACACGTATCTGAAGATCGCCGCAAAAGAAGGGCTAACGATAACAGCCGCCGTAGATACGCATATCCACGCCGACTACCTTTCGGGGCTTCGAGAGTTTGCTGAGCGGGGCGTCAAAGTGTATGCCTCGGACGAAGGCGACGAGGACTGGAAATATGAATGGCTATTGGGATCGACTTACCATCATACGTTAGTAAAACATGGAAATGTCTTTTCGATTGGAAACATCAAGTTTACCGTAGTGCATTCGCCGGGCCACACGCCAGAGCACATCGCACTGCTCGTTACCGACCTCGGAGGAGGGGCAGATCGGCCGATGGGGCTACTGAGCGGAGATTTTGTCTTTGTTGGAGATCTTGGTCGCCCCGACCTCTTGGAATCAGCTGCGGGTGTGAAGGGTGTCATGGAACCCTCAGCGCGCCGCCTTTACCACTCGGTCCAAGAGTTTTTAAAACTGGACGATTTTATCCAGGTTTGGCCGGCACACGGGGCCGGATCAGCCTGTGGGAAAGCTTTAGGTGCCATTCCACAGTCAACTGTCGGATACGAGAGAGCGTTTAACGGCGCAATCGGAGCCGCATTGCGCGGCGAAAACGAATTTGTGGAGGCCATTCTTGACGGACAACCCGAACCACCGATGTACTTCGCACGGATGAAACGCGATAACAAGGTGGGTCCCAAAGTGTTGGGGACCATCCCCCAGCCGAAGCACCTTTTCTGGGAAGATCTCAAAGAGCTCTCGGGTAATACATCAGTGGCCGTTTTGGACACTCGTTTGGATCGGTCCGCCTTTATGGCTCGGCACCTTCCGGGATCGCTATACGCAGGTTTTAACAAGTCATTTAATACCGCGGCGGGCTCCGTCATCGAAGAGGGCATGCCCATCTATTTGATTATCGAAGAAGAAAATTTGGAAGAGGCCGTACGGGATCTGATTCGCGTTGGGCTCGACAACATTGTAGGATACGCCACTCCTTCCACCCTTGAGGCCTACGCTGATCACGGACACGAAATGGCTAGCATCCGGGAAATTCATTTTAGCGACTTGAACCAAGTCGTTGCAGCCGAAGAGGATGTGGTGATTCTGGATGTGCGTAACAAATCAGAACACGATGCGGCCCATGTGCCCGGTTGCTGCAACATCGCGTATACCCGATTGTGTCTTCGAAAAGAAGATGTGCCATCTGGTACAAAGGCGGTTCACTGCGTGTCGGGGGGCCGTTCTGCAGTTTCTGCAGCACTTCTCGCACGGTTGGGGCACGACGTTATCTACATAAATGGAGAATTCGCCGGATGGTCCGCAAATCCGGAAAACACGATTGCTAGCACAGAAGTCGCCCATGCGTAATTCGACGTACCGGGTACCTCGCAAAACCGTATGAAGGCGTTTCCCATCACCGTTGCCCGATGGTTTCGGCCCTATGACAAGGTAAACTTTGCCGGAGATTTGAATGCCGGCATTACCGTAGGAGTCATGCTCATCCCACAAGGCATGGCATACGCCTTGATTGCTGGCCTCCCGCCCATTTACGGGCTATATGCAGCCTTTATTCCCCTTATAGTGTATGCACTGTTAGGGACTTCCGGACAATTGGCGGTAGGACCCGCAGCGATGGTCTCGTTGTTGGTGGCAGCAAGCGTCGGCCAAATGGCTGAACCCGGCTCAAACGCTTATCTCGAAATTGCGATTCTACTCTCGTTTTTGGTTGGAATCATTCAATTAGTCCTTGGCCTTCTGCGATTTGGATTTGTAACCAATTTCCTGTCCCATCCTGTTCTTAGTGGATTTACGAGTGCCGCTGCGATTATGATCGGAATGGCGCAGCTCAAGCATTTGTTCGGTATTCCGATTCCTGGAGATGGTACAATCTTTGAAACCGGTTATTACGCCGTGCAAAACGTGATGTCGGTACATCCGCTCACATTGGGAATCGGTATCGGAGGCATTTTGGTCATTTGGGGGGCCAAACGAATCTCTCCCCGGGTTCCGGGAAGTATCGTAGCTGTTGCCTTGGCCACCGTCCTTGTCTATTGGGCCGGTCTCGACGAACTAGGCGTTGCCATCGTAGGAACGGTTCCCGCCGGTTTACCAAGCCCGTCGCTATCGTTTTTGTCATTTGAAAACGCACGAGATCTGTTTCCGACAGCGCTAGCTATCGCACTGGTAGGGTTTTTGGAGTCCATTGCGATCGCAAAATCATTTGCATCCAAGAATGGGTCTACCATTGACCCCAGTGCGGAGCTCGTTGCGCTAGGTCTCGCCAACGTATTCGGTTCCTTTTTCAGGTCATTTCCGGCGGCAGGAGGTTTTGCTCGATCGGCTGTCAATCAACAATCTGGCGCTAAAACAGGCTTGGCTAGCTTAATGAGTGCCTTTGTTGTCGTACTGACCTTGCTGTTCTTTACGCCCCTGTTCACCTTTCTTCCTAAGGCTCTTTTGGCCAGCATCGTTCTCGTAGCCGTAATTAGCTTGATAGATGTGAAGGAAGTCAAATATCTTTGGCGTGTTAATCGGACCGATCTTGCGCTATTAGTTATTACCTTCGCCTCGACGCTGATTCTGGGTGTTGAAGAGGGCATATTTACGGGTTTAGTTCTTTCCCTTTTGTCGTTTGTAAACCAAGCTTCAAGACCTCATATGGCAGTGCTGGGCAAACTGCCGAACCAACTCGTCTTCCGTAATGTCGATCGCTTTCCAGAAGCGGAGATTATTCCCGGCGTGCTCCTTTTTCGCGTGGATGCATCTCTCTTTTTTGGAAACGTGGATGTAGTTCGAGAGGCCATCGAAAGCGCGATAGAAGGTTCGGATGATACGCGAGTTTTGGTCCTCGACCTGTATCCTGTAAATCGTATCGACTCAACAGCGTTGAATTCACTTTCCAAATTGCACGACTGGCTCGATTTGCGTCATATTTCGTTGTTTTTGTCTGGGGTCAAGGGCCCCATTCGGGATGTGTTTTCTAAAGCAGGATTGACAGATAAACTAGGCGCGGATCACTTTTTTGATCACCTGGATGCGGCATGCCAGTCTGCCAAACGAGTCCGGGATGCCTATCTTGAAAGGGATACTAAATGATAGGGCGTAGAAAATCGGCCAAATGAAACCATGATTGCTGGAGACACGGCTAGTTCATTCTTATTGACCTGGCGCCATGGCTACAATCGGTCGCTTTTTAAGGGTGATTTATTGGCTGGGTTAACGGTTGGAGTGGTGCTAATTCCACAAGGAATGGCTTACGCATTGTTGGCTGGAGTTCCCCCTGTTTATGGCTTGTATGCGTCGCTGGTACCGCTGATTGTTTACGTCCTGATAGGGACCTCTCGCCAGTTGGCCGTTGGGGTAGTAGCCATCGATTCCCTAGTGGTCGCAGCCGGGGTAGGCGCAATAGCACCAATCGGCTCAGATTCCTATCTGGGATACGTTATGCTTTTGGCCCTTATGGTGGGGGCCATTCAGCTGATTTTGGGCTTTTTGCGGTTTGGTTTTATGGTTAGTCTCTTGTCAAAGCCGGTGATTACCGGATTTACGGCGGCGGTAGCCATTATCATCGGAATGAGCCAATTGCAGCATTTAATGGGCTTATCGCTTGGTAGCAACTTGAATGTCTTCATTTTGCTATCGGAGGCAGCGGCCCGTCTCCAGGAAATACAACCGGCGAGCCTGATGATTGGTGTGGGCGGAATAGTCCTGTTGATAGCGATCATGAAATGGCTGCCGCGGGTGCCGGGCCCTCTGGTTATCGTTTTGCTTTCTGCCGTATTGGTCTATTTCGCAGACCTCGAATCCAAAGGAGTAGCTATTGTTGGAAATATTCCATCAGGACTACCAACCCCTTCATTCCCCTTGTTTTCGTATGAGGCTATTCGAGAGCTATTTCCCACGGCCGTTACGCTTTCACTGATCCAGTTCATGGGAATTATATCGTTGGGGAAAATGTTTGGGGTGAAACACGGGTACCGGGTGAATCCAAATCGAGAACTGATGGCCCTTGGTGCCATGAATTTTGCTGGATCGGTGTTTCGCAGTATTCCGGTTTCCGTGAGCTATTCGAGAAGTGCTGTAAATGATCTGTCCGGAGCAAAATCACCGCTGGCAAACGGCATTTCTGCCCTGCTCGTTCTGTGTACGTTGCTTTTTCTTACGCCCCTCTTTTACTACCTGCCGATTCCCATATTCGCTTCAATCATCATGGTTGCGGCCTTTGGCCTGGTCAATTTTACTGAAGTACGATTTCTGCTCCGCACCAAGGCTGTCGATGGGATTATCGCACTTTCTACCTTTTTTGCGACCCTTGTGCTCGGTATCGAACAAGGCATGTTAGTGGGGATCGGCCTTTCGTTCGTCGCAATCATTTACCGAATTGGAAGACCTAACGTTGCCATTTTAGGCCATTTACCCAATTCAAGATCATTCCGCGACTTGGATAAACGCGGCACAGCGCATCAATTTGAGGGAATTGTGCTTATCCGTATTGATGCATCGCTCTCGTTTGCCAACGCTGACCTTCTTCGCGATGTCATTGAGGAGCATACAGCAGATAAGAAGGTGCGAGCCGTAATTCTGGATGCTTCTAGCGTGAATGATCTGGACACTACGGCTTTGTCGGCTTTAGCCGAAGTCAACCAGGTGCTTCGAAGGGCGGGCACCTTGTTTTATTTTGCCGGACTCCGTCAAAAATCGCTCGATATGCTCGACTCTTCGGGGCTCATGGCAGAAGTCGGCCCTTCGCATTTTTGTTTAAGCTTGGATCAGGCAGTACTGGAAGTGCTCTCATTGTGGGGGCGGGAGAGCGAATATTTGGATCGATTAGTCGATCAGGCGTCGGCCGACTCAGCTTGACGCAGCTGTCGGACTACTTCGCTCGTAATGTTCAGTTTTTTCGACCATTCGGCCGCCCAGTACGATGCGCCTTTTGATGCCCAACGATCCCACGTAGCCCGGTGCGTAGTAATTTCAGAATCCAAAAAGTCACAAACCGGGCCTAAGGCGTCATACTGCGCCGCCGATCGCAGCAAGCCCTCAATAGAACGCGATCGCGAACCAAATCCGATGGGAATTCGGTGCCGCCGGGCCTCGACGGCAAGGCTCGATTTAGTGACAAACAGGCCACTCGCTGCATGACTTGCTAGATATTCGGCAATAGCGGCAAGGTTGGTTCGTTCGTCTTCGAGGTGAAGGCCTGATTCGGGCAGCGACGGAAAGGGGGTCTGCGGTGGTAGTGGCCCACCCACCGCTTTTGGCGCGTCCAAAATGTAATCCACGACCTCTTCCAACAACAAGGCAATATGGGTCATTTCCGGAAGATCGAACGTTCCGAGTCGATCCAAAAAAGGAGGCATCCAAATCAATAACTCTTGTTTCAAATAGTCCCCAGCTTCCTGGATTCGACCATTTTCAATCAAAAAAGCTACAAATCGAAGAGAAGAGGAGAGGTGATCGGCTAATACGGACGAGGTGTCGGGTTCAAATCCTGCGGTCCACATCTTAGTCCAAACGCGCTCCGAGACGACGCTCCCCATTACGGAACCCGGCTCCAGAAAAACGGAGGCCGCGGGCATTAGTTCGTGACACAGTACCTGATAATGTGCTGCCGCGAAGTCGTCGGAAGGCTCGAAGGAAACGGTGGAACCCGATTCTTGAATCGATTTCAATTCGATCAAAGAGCGCGGAGGTCGCTCAATCAGGTCTGCTAGAACGATGAGTCTAATAGCTATGTCTTTTTCTGTCACCTTACCGGTTTTTAACGAGGCTGTCCCGTGAAATTACAGGATCGCAGGCTATCGTCCGAAAGGTTTTTCGGGCAACTTGTACGCTTCTTTTACTGGCTTTAACGGCCGCTTGAGCCAATCTGGGCGCCGCGTACCGTCTGGCGAATGGTCAACGGCGCTGCGAGATAATTTTACCCATTCGTTATAGTTTTCCATAGACGCATTCGTGTCGACATAGACGTCTCCGTGCTTATCCCCTGGGGGCGCTTTCTCGACTTGATAAGCTTTTTGAAGCCAACAATGGTGCCCGGAAACCGGGTCCGGCTGGACCGCGTGAGTCAAGTTCTGGTGGACGCCTACATCTTCCCACCAAATGCGCGAGGTATCTGGGTCAAACGATTTCCACGGCCCTGCGCCGTGATTCACCCGAAGCTTGTTTCCCTCGTCCCGGCTCTCGGTGATGGATACAAAATTTGATGCCCCGCGGCTCACTCCTTCTTCCTCTTTCAGTCTCCATCGGCCCAGGTGATGGCTCATGGCAATAACGCCCGGCTTAATCCCTTCAGTAATCCATATTTTATCCACAAAATAGCCGATTCGGGTTGTGACTCGGATCAATTCACCCGTTTTGACACCAATTCGGGCGGCATCGACGGGGTGCATCCATACCGGATTTTTGTGACTCAACTCGTAGAGCCACTTCGCGTTGGCGCTTCGTGTGTGGATCAGCGTTGGTAGCCTAAAATTAGGTAGGAGTAACATTTCCCCTTTCGCGCGGTCGATATTATCCGGATGGACATGGCTCTTGAGCGTCCAGGGCAGGGTGTATTCTTTCTCAGGCCAACCCCAGTCCTTCATGGTGGAGCTGAAAAACTCCATCTTTCGACTTGGGGTAGTGAATCCGACTTTGACCTCGCCATCAATCATTACCCCGACAACCGACCCGTTTTTCAGCACGCGATCGTGCTTGTCCGTCGTTGTGCCCGCGGCATCAATCTTCTTTTCGTAGGGCACATAGTGGTCCTTCGTAATCTCAAACGCGGCGTACTTGCGCATATACTCGAGGGGGGTAATCCCTTCTTTCGCCGCCGCGGCAGGAAGTCCCGGCACACTGTTTTCAAAAATCCACCGGTAATATTCTTCAACGGTAATGACCTCACCTTCGCGATAAGGACTATTGAAGTGTTTGCGGATACCAAGCGATCCGTCAGGGTCCATCGCCACCGATAGGTCAATCCAGAATTCGTTTTCCTCCCAGACCTCGCCGGGATTGGCCTGCCAGGTAAAATCAACTTTCTTACCGAGCCGTTCCATGGCCACCCGACGAACGGGCTGTCTGAACGCAATCCATTGCCCCGCATGGGTTTCCTGGCTCATAAGGTCGTGCCGCTCGTTGGCGTGGCCCATCGGCAGGACATAGTCAGCAAACCATGCGGACTCGTTCCAGGTAGGCGTCAGCGCCACATGGCACTTCATTTTTTCCTCGTCTTGAAGCGCTCGCATCCACATAAACCCGTCCGGATTGATCCAGAGAGGGTTATAGACCCGGGTGAAATACACATCGATGTCACCGCGCCCTTCTTCCAGAAAGTGAGGCAAGAGGAAGCTCATTTCATAGTGCGCCAGGGGCCATTCGTGCGGCAGTTGGAGCTCATTCCAGGCATTGAACGGGGGCGGTTCTTCAAACGGTTTCGGGACAAATTTATTCCAACTGTTTCCCGACGTACCGCCCTCGGTGCCAATACTTCCGGTCAACACATTCAGAAATAACAGGCATCTCGCAACTTGCCAGCCTCCTAAATTGCCCACGGAAGCGCTTCGCCAGGTGTGCGTTGCGAGGCGGCCCTGGCAATTAGCAATGGACTCGGCGGCTTCCCTGATTCGTTCGATAGGTACTTGAGACTCTTCTGCTGCCCGCTCAAACGTAAACTCGGCGTATAAGTCCTTAAGTAGCCGGTCAAAAGTCGCATAATCAGATCGATCGGCGTCTAGGTCAAACGATGACATCGAAAGTCTTTCCTTTAGTTTGTCCCAAAGCCCTTCACCGGGCAAGTCGATCTTTACGCCGTCGTAGTTCTGGGCCTTAATTAGCTCCAGAGCATCCCTCCAATTCACCCATTTTCGGACAAATTCGCGGTCGTACAGGTCGTTTTGTATCAGATGGTTGGCAATGGCCAACAAAACGGTCTGTTCGGATCCGGGCCACGTAGGAAGCCAGGTGTCCGATTTGGAGGCCGTGTTCGAAAGGCGTGGATCAAACGTGATTAGTTTGGCTCCGTTCTGTTTCGCCTCCATGATCCGCTGCGCGTGTGGATTGAAGTAGTGCCCCGTTTCGAGGTGGCTGGAAATGAGCAGAATGACATTCGCTTTGGCGTGGTCGGGGCTCGGGCGGTCAAAGCCGGACCACAAATAATAGCCCGCCCTCGCCCCTGCGGAGCAAATGTTGGTGTGCGAATTGTGCCCGTCTACGCCCCATGCCTCGATCACCCGATTAGTAAAGCCGTCTTCGCCGGGACGCCCGACGTGGTACATAATACCATCCAGCCGCTTTTTGCGCGAAGCGCTCATTTTTTCGGCTATTTCCGAAACGGCTTCGTCCCAGGAAATCCTCTTCCACTTGCCCTCTCCACGTTTACCAACGCGTTTCAGCGGGTAAAGAATGCGTTCTGGATCGTAGACCTGGTTGATAGTGGCAGGGCCTTTCGCACAGTTCCTTCCTCGGCTTCCCGGGTGTTTGGGATTGCCTTCAAATTTTTTGATCTCCAGCGTTTCCCGGTCCACGTAGGCCAGTAGACCGCAGGCACTTTCGCAATTGAAGCAGACGGTCGGGACCAACGTGTAATGACGGGCGACTTTCTTGGGCCAGGCTTTCCCATCCCACTCCACCCAGTCATTCCACAATTCGACGGGAGGATACTGACTCATCCGGCCGTCGGGATGGGTCACCGACGTCATTTCAATTTTTTGTGGCTTTTTATCCGAAATCGCAAATCGAGGTAAACCAAACGGCTGTCCGCCCACAGTAGCTTCTGGAATATCGGTGTTTTTCGTTGGCATGATGTTGTCGAAGAGGGGATTGTCGGAGGCGTTTGGGGGTTAGCTGTTCTAGCTGTTGGGTATCTCTTGAGGAGCGTTTACAAATGCTCTTTCGTACAAAAAGAGGCCTATCAGGGCAAGAATTCCTGCCACCAAACCGGGCACGGCGGTAAACATCAGCGCTAATGGCACCACATGGCCCATCACCGTACTTCCGATCCAAAACGAGCGGGCATAGCGGCCTTTTACGATCATGTGAGCAGCTCTTGTAGCCGATTCCGAGGCGTGAGACATACCGAACTCGCCGAGAAAAGTGATCAATAGGTCAATTATCAGGGATCCGATAAACGTGGCGTGTCCTGTAGCTACGAGTCCTTCTCCCAGGTCCATAACAGACCCCATCATCAGCAACATGGCGCTACCTGCGACCGCCGATTGAACGATGAGGTGAATAGGGAGAAGAGGGCTTTGCCAAAGATCCCGACCTTCGGCTTGCCCAAACAAATAAGCAGTATATATCGCTGTACCAAGGCCTAGAGGCCACCCAATTAACAGCAGGGGACTTCGAAAAGAAGCCATACTCGATTCAGATATCCAGCCCATCCAAACGGAAAACTCTCCGAGGCTCCAGAGTCCAACCAAACTGGTGAATCCGATCAATATAAAGGCGCCTCGAACCAACCAGCTCCGCCACTGTGGGCGGGTTATGATCCGCAAGAAGCGCTCAGGGCGCTCTAAATCGAATACTAATAGAGCCGTGGTGGCCGCTAAAAACGCCAGTGTTACGACGGATGTGACTAAAAACACCGGATTGTTGGCCTCGACCAATCCAAACAAAAACGCAGTCCCTAGAATCAAAAACAGTCCGGCCGCGATCCCTTTCGTGACGAGATAAGCCGGAACGGGCCAGTGCCAGGGCACTTTGTGCTGGGCATTCCAAACGACCTGAGTCATTTGTTCGGCCATTCGGCCTTCGCCGATCTGAATAATCCCTCCTTTGGGGTCTCCTTGAGCCTCGGGTCGCCTCAGAGACGAGCCGGATGCCGATTTTTTGCCATAATTCGTTAGATCGGCAGGTGGCGCCCCGCGGTGCCCGTCTCCTTCGTGAAGCGAAAGGACGTCTGCCCAAGCGAAAGAATCAGGTGTTCGTTCAACGGCCGTGGGGTGCATAGCTACATCGTCGCCTCCGATGTAATACAATTTCGGAGCCGTCCCCTGCTCGGGTTTTCTAACCGTAACCTTATTGCGCGCAACGGCTTGGGCGATTTCCGTAGTAGGATCGTCCAGATCCCCAGCAAGGATGGCATGCTCCGGACAAACCACCACACAAGCGGGCTCGAGGCCTAAATCGACTTTATGCGCGCAATAGTGGCATTTTGCGGCCGTCCCTGAGTCTGGGTCGATGTATATAGCATCGTACGGGCACGCCTGCATACACGCCTTACACCCGATACAGACATCCGGATCAAATTCTACGATTCCGTCGGTGCGCTGGTACATGGCTGTCACCGGACAAATGCGAACACAGGGTGGATTGGCGCAGTGATTACACCGGGTAACCTGAAAATTCCGGGTCACATTGGGATACTGACCCGTCTCTACACTCTTAACCCAAGTTCGCTGTACGCCTAACGGGACTTCGTTTTCGCTTTTACAAGCTGTTGAACAGGCGTGACACCCTATGCAGGTGTCATTGTTAATTACAAAGCCGTAATTCATAGCTGTTCAGCCCAAAATGTAGCAAAACCGTGATGTAGCAAAACCGTCATTTGGCAAAAATGTCGCCGAAATAGTCAACTTGTAATATCAAGTTGCATCGTCAAAAGAGCAACCTCTAATCGCCTCTGGAAGTAGGTAAATCGCTCTTAAAATTTACATTGATGAGCCGGCCATCACCGACATCCACTTTTGAATTAGAATGAGATGAAATAAATCCCATCACAGATCGATTCCCCTCGTTTAAATAGGTGCTTAGCGGCGATTGCAGGCTTCGATGCCAAATGGAGCATAGCGGTTGATCGCGGCCGGTCTGTGTGTCCCGAGCATAGGTCAGTGGATAGTGGAATTGATTTACTATTTCCTTTAGATCTCGCATCTCGACGAGAGGAAGATCTACCGCCAACACGAACAGCCTTTCGGCCGTTGTGGCTTCAAATGCGGCCTCAATGCCTGCCAAAGGACCTGCATCCATCCTTTTATCGGGGATTTGAAGGGCGTTCACTTCATATGTTCGACCCAGCGGCCCGACGGCTATCACGATGTCATCGACCACTGTGGCCAGTACGCGGTGAGCTCGGCGAATGAGAGGTTCACCATCGATCAAAATCAACGCCTTATCCGAGCCATACCGATGGCTCTGACCACCGCACAAAATCACCCCACATAAAGAGTCCGTTTTGCCTTTCCCCGCACCTATTCGGTCGTTTTTCATTCGTTTTTAAGTGGGTTCTGTCACTTATTGAGGTAAATAAACTCGGATTATGGTACGAAACCATCCAATACTCTTTTGTGGTTTATATTGATTGGTAACCGCCGCGCCCCACCTGTCCGAATCGACTAGCAAACCTCTTTTGATCCGATTGTAGACGACTGAATCGGGCAAAAAGCACTCTCTAGAGAATTTATGCTTTATTTCTATGTTGATTCCGAAGAAAAGGCGTTGACCGGGGTATCGCGTCTCAAATTTGATGAAAGCCGCCTGTATCGCGACCTCAAACAGGCCAAAAAGGATTCCCGCGGCCTTGTGTTAGTGGTAGACGCTGCGAAAACCCCCGCAAGCCTGAGTGGCGAGGTTAAGAAAATTCCCGCTTCCGCTTTCTTAAACGCTAATCCTTATAGAAAGCCCAAAGAAGTGACGGCCGGTGGCGGCATCGTAACGAGAGAAGGAAAAAATGGATTGAAGGTGCTCCTGATTTACCGTAAAAAGTTGTGGGATTTACCCAAGGGCAAGTTGGACAAGGGTGAAAGCATCAAGTCTTGCGCCGAACGAGAAGTCAAAGAGGAATTAGGCATCTCCGAGGTAACCGTTTTGGACCTGTTGGACACCACGGTACACGGCTATGTTGAACGGAAAAACTTTATGGTTAAAACGACGCACTGGTATCACATGAAGGTGTCTACCCGTGAGTTCGTACCGCAAGCCAAGGAAAAAATCACGGCCGTGCAGTGGTTTTCCCTAGCAAAAGCCAAGTCAAAATTGGCCCACAAAACGCTATCCCAGTTGCTAAATCGGGTGGAACATCAAATTCTATACACCCACGACCACATTTGATGGGTTTATCAGCTTCAAAGAAATTCTAACGCACTTTACTTAGAGATCGAATACCGTTCCTATATTTGCGCTCCGATCTACCGATTATTAAAGCACTATGGCTGAAGCCACTTTAGATACCAAACTAGCGCGCCGGGCCGAAAAGCGCATCCATGGAAAGAAGCGTCGCTCTGACAAAAAGCGCGGTCTTCCGGCCATAGTCGTGTTCTGGTTGATAGCTCCGATTGGTGCCGCGGGGGTCGCAATGCCAGTCGTTATGGACGTTCAGTGGGTTTGGCTTACGGCCGCAGCCATCGTACTTCAGATCTGGATGCTGCTCATTAATGATCGGAAAGGGTTCATTCGGTCACGCGAAATGAGGCGCGCGTATGAGGCGCGCCGTCACTTCTCCATTTTGGAGACCATCGTTTTATTCTTGTTGATTATGGCAGATATGTTAGCTGCTGCCTACGCCCTGTTAATGGCCGCAGCTCCCTGAGCGCGAACAAGGTTTATTGACCTACCAAAAACACAGCGTTTGCGAATAACAGTTTTCCACTAGTCCAAAATCCGCGATAGAGCGGATTGTCCAACAAGTAGGTTACGGATCCCGAACCCATTCCCTGAACCCCGAACGCCAATGATCCTTCGATGCGTTGTTCGGCAATATGGCCTGTAAATCCGCTGACTCGCCCATTTTTTTCGACAACTCCCACGTTCCAGTCGCTGCCGCCCTGCATAATCGCGGGGTGATCGGCGCGCGAACGTAAGACAAAGGATTCATTCCCGAATCCAAAACCCAGCGGATGACTGTTGTCTACCCGCACTCGGTAAATGGCTCCAGGATTACTCTCCGGGGCACGGTCGCGACTGCGATCTTCGAAACGTTTGTTTGTCGCTATATGGATGGCCGTACTATCGGCCGTTTTATCTGCCGGCTTCAGCGTCAATGAAAACCCTTTTTTATCGGCCAACGCGGATGCTCCGCCTCCAGAGGCAACAAGCCGTCCTCCACTCTGAATCCACCCCGAAAGTTTTTCAAGACCGGATTCCGAGAGCATCGAAGAAACGGCCGAAGGCATTATGAGGACGTCGTAATCCCCGAGATCGATCGAGGAAAATTGATCGGCAGAAAATCGTGTTAGAGGATAATCAATCACCTGGTCGAACCAGTGCCAGACCTCGCCCGTAGCGGAGGAACTTGTTCCATCTCCAAAGGCCATTCCCGCTCGGGGGGCTTTGATGTACTGGACATCGGATGAACCCAGATCGGAGCCTTCATCGACATAGCCTGTCGCTATTCCAGTCACTTGCTGTCCGTGGGCCTTCGCAAGGCGCGCCAAGAGATCTGGCAGAGTTGACCCAAACTTTTGGTTTGAGGTCCTGGTTACAATGAGCGATCCGGAGGGAAATTTCTGGCCATGGACAGAAAAAGGTTTGGTCGTATATCTTACACGGATATCAGCATTCAAAAGACTAGCTAGAAAGGCTGCATCCTGCGCATCGTCCCATGCGATTACATACGCATAGGGGTTTTCCGAGTGATTTTCGGACTTTGGACCCACGGGCATCCATTTCTCGGTCGCAATAGTCGTTTTTGAAGCAACGGCCTCCAAATCATAGGCGTACGGAAGCGCCCAGGCCGTTATGTCGTAGGTTAAAGAGTCTGAAATGGGCGTAAGCGGATTGAAAAGAACACGCGTCAAGACGGCTCTTGGCTGCGCGGCCGGAACGACCAGATCCCCGGCCGTGACGTCGAAACGGCCATTCTTTGCCGAACGGTAGTCGTACCCATCGACCTTGGAGGCCGTCTTGGCCTGACCATACGAAATCCCCAACTTGTCCAAATGAGCAACTAGCTGTGAAATCCGGTCTCCAGGCGTACTTTTTTTGATGACGTACGCCCAATAGTTCGGGGTTGCGGATTTGCTGGAAACGCCCGATTTCGCCGGAAAAACGCCCGAAACAGCTTGCTCGAAGTAAGCGGAGAATTCAGCCAGCAGCTTTTTATTATGAACGGAAGCCATCTCGACCGTCGAAAGTCCAGTCGTTGTATGGTGGGTGAGTCGATCAAGCAGGGTCAGCGTGTCGCCTTCGGCGGTTTTAATACCCAAACCGGCACCACCCCCTCCAGCCTGCTCATAGGTCATGCCGATGGCGCCGTTAAACATTGGAAAACTGTCCCCATACCCGGGGTAGTAAATGTCAAAAGACTGTTTGGTGAAATAAAGCCAGCCGAAACGGTCAAAATATTTTGCGTTGTTTCTACCAACAACCTCTTCAAAAGCGCGCTGCCAGGGGGTGACTTCTTCATGGATCGGTTCGGCAGCTGGGGCGAAGTAATACGGGCTGTTTACGCCCTGCTCGTGAAAATCGACGTGGACATGGGGTAACCACCGCTTATACAAATCCATCCGTTGCTGTGACTCCACCTGCGTCTGCCAGGACCAGTCCCGGTTCAAGTCAAAATAGTAATGATTAGTACGACCACCTGGCCAGGGTTCGTGATGCTCAATCGCGTCTTCGCTTACGTTCATTTTGGTGCCAACGACCATGTTGTACCAGTTCGCATAGCGGTCGCGGCCATCGGGATTGATGGCGGGATCCAGAACGACAACCGTGTTTTTCAGCCATTCGGAAGAGGATTGATTGGAAGGATCAGCCAAAGCAAATAACGTGGCCATTGAGGCTTCCGTGCTGTTGGATTCGTTGCCGTGTACGTTGTAGCTCAGCCAAACAATGGCCACGGATTCGTTTCCGGGGTTTCCGTCTTCTAATTTGGCGCGCTTGAGGTTATCATGCCGAATTTGCTCCAATCGCGAGATGTTTTCGGGTGAACTCACAAAGGCAACCATCAGAGGCCGACCTTCGTTGGTCTGTCCGTAAACGCTGGTTTGGACGCGGTCACTGGCCTCAGCCACGTGGTTGAAATAGTCCACTACGGCGCTATGGCGGCTAAATCGGGATCCTAACTCGTATCCTAAAAATGTGCTGGGGTCCTTTAGGGTCTCTTGGGCAAAAGCGGGGATGGAGACTAAGAAGAGACTTACAAAAAGGGACGCGATTTGAAAACGCATGATTTTAGACGTAGATTTAGGCGGTCATAACTTTTAAGACGAACAACCAAGTTAGGCCCTCAACCCAACCACGCGCAACGACAGAGAATGGAATTCGAGACTAAGACCTTGTTGAGGCCTTCGATCGCTCTCTGGTTGGGCGCGTTTGCGATTATTTTGTTCATTGCCTTAGACACGTCCTCGGATGTCGGTCCGTTGGCAACCTCTTGGCCACAAGACTCTCCGGACGAGTTTGCCGCGTATTTCCAAGGTATTCGGACCGCCGAAGGGGAATCCGCCCCTTCGTATGGGCCGGGGTATCGTTTGTCTGCGTATGAGCAGCTTCAGTCGGCGGCAAAAGGCCAGTCCGCGACCATTTTACCCTGGTTGGAACGCGGACCGGGTAACGTGGCTGGGCGAACTCGAGCCATTTTGGTGGACATGCTTGATGCCACTCGGTCCACGTGGATTGTTGGGTCGGTTGCTGGTGGGATCTGGCGAACGACCGACAAAGGGTTAAGCTGGGCCTCTATGACCGATCACCTTCCTCGGTTGTCCATTGGCGCATTGGCACAAGCCGCCTCTAAACCGGCGGTTATGTATGCCGGAACTGGGGAGGGATATCCCAACGGAGACGCGGCCGTTGGGGACGGAATATTCAAATCAGTGAACGGCGGCCTGACTTGGGTTCCTTTGGCGTCTACCGTGGGGTCGTATAATTTCCTTTTTGTTAACCGCATCATCGTTTCCCCAACCGACGACCAGTTCGTGATCGCCGCGACGAATGATGGAATTTATCGCTCCGGAAATGGGGGTGTAAGTTGGACCGCTGTAAAAGCTGCCGGCACTTCCAGCGGTTTTTATCAGGTATTGTTCAAACCTGGCGATTTTTCTACCCAATACGCAGTCGAAAAGGCCCGAGGAATTTGGAAGTCGATTGATTCCGGATCTACGTGGGTATTGATGAATACTGGTCTGCCGGAATCCACTTCGAATGTGCGCATAGAGCTTGACATCTCTATTACGAATCCAAATCGCCTAGTGGCATTGGTTGAGAATAAAACGGGCCCAGATCCCCTTTATTTTTCAGATAACGGCGCGGCCAATTGGTCCTTGTTTTCTCCCACCAACACCGGTACAGCTATCGACATAGCTGGGGACCAAGGCTGGTATGACCTGGCGGTAAAGATCCACCCGTTCAATCCGGATATTGTGTTTCTTGGTGGGGTTAATCTGTACCGGGCAAACGTTACGGGCTCTTCAATTCAGAGCCAGTTTACCGTCAATCAAAATGGAACCACTTCCTTTTTGTCGTTCATCAATTTCGGTGGAGGTCAACTGGGCGGCGGCCTTCGATTGGGTACGGACGAACCTGAATCGACCATTACTCCCGAAAAAATGGTGCCCGTTGGAGTCCGATTCGGACCAGGAAAGTCTCAGATGGCCCATCGTTTTGTACCGCCTGATCAAGCCGGCGTAGCCTTTTCTACCTATCCGTATCGTAATTATGTGGCCGTACCGTTTGAGGTCTGGGACACCAAAAACAACCGCCAGTTGATGGTTTCATTCCGTGACCGAAATGACAACGGTCGTTTCGATCTGATCGCAAATACGACCGAAAATGTCGGTCGTGAATATGTCATTATTCACGCCGTTCCCTACGAGCCGGAGACACCTCATCCATCAATCGCTCGGAATGGAGGCATTGTAACGGATCTAGCTTACTTTTTTTGGCCAACCTTAGCTCCCGGAGCCATTTGGGATCCAACTTCTCTACCCGTTTCCAAACTGGAATTTTTCTGGGTTAATGTTCCCAGCCTATCGGGGAGTATTACTCAGATCGGAACCGGTGTTCACGCCGACCAACATATAATTATAGCCTCGCCTTCCGCAGGAACCGAGTTTGAGCTGTTGGTTGGTAACGACGGCGGTATCTCCTATTCGGGTGATGGAGGAGCGAATTGGATAGATCGGGACCGCGGTTACAATACGACACAATATTACGGCATCGATAAAAAGCCCGGTTTGAGCGTGTACGTGGGCGGTACGCAGGACAATGGCTCCTGGAGATCGTTCGGCGATCCTACCCCCTCTCAATTCTGGCAAAATGCCGGGAGTGGCGACGGTTTCGATGCTGTTTGGCACAAACAGAATGATCAGAAAATCCTGACCACCTCGCAATGGAACTGGATTCAGCGCTCCGTCAATGGAGGACAAAGCTGGACGTCCGCTTCCTCCGGAATAACGGATACCGGTACGTCAGTAGCCGGGGCTCAGTTTTTGACTATTCTGGCTCAGGATCCCACGAATTCCGAGAATGTCTATACCGTTGGTCGGTCGGGCGTTTGGCGGACGACCGATTTTGCTTCCTCCTGGTCTTTGTCGTCCATTGCGCCCGAGTCCTGGGGATTTGACGAAGTGGTCAGATCAGCAAAAATAACCGTGTCCCTAAAATCACCGAACGTTGTTTGGGCTGGAGCTGAAATGGACGCCGTTCCCAGTTCGGGCACCGACAAGGATGGCAAATTGCAGCTTTCGACTGACAAAGGGGTAACCTTTTCATCCGTACCAACGCCTTCGATTGCGCCCGGGCGACTTTCGGGTCTCGCTACCAGTTTTGAAGGCGCTGAAACGGTCTACGTACTGTTTTCGGCTTCCAATCGGGCCAAAATTTTGCGCAGTACAGACTCAGGCCAATCTTGGAAAGACTTGTCTGGCTTTGACCCCGGTCCGGATGGCCTAATAAGTCAAAACGGATTCCCGGACGTGTCCGTCTACGATCTGTTAGATTTCCCTAATTCTACGCGCCTTTGGGCTGCAACTGAAATAGGCCTGATTGAATCGCTCAATGATGGCGCGACGTGGTCCATCGCCAACAACGGTCTTCCAGCCGTTTCAATTTGGCAAATTCGGAAGCTGGATGATGAAATTGTACTCGCTACGCACGGTCGGGGGATTTGGACGGTACCCGCGAGCTCTATCCCGCCTGTTTCAGAGATTTTTACCAATGTTGAGCCCGTTGAAGCGCCCATCATCACTTCTTTAGAAACCATCTTCCCAAATCCAGTTCAGTCACGAGCCGTATTAAAATGGAACTCGGCTGAGTCTTCCCGTGCACGCGTATCCATTGTGAATATTCAAGGGCGGGAAGTGGCCACCGTTTTTGACGGCACAGTGGGCTCGGGACCGCAAGAAACGGTGATTGATGCCGTCACCTTGCCAGCCGGCGCATATTTCATCCGAATGGAGGTAGGCAATAGGATTTTGACGAAATCCTTTGTTCGAATGAGATAACGCAAAAAAAGGGAATTTATTCGTAATTGAGAGCAGGACCTGTCGACGAGCCGCCGCTTCTCACTTTCGTCCAGAATTTTTGGAGTCCCTCGCTCCATATAGCCACGTGCTCGACAAAATCATTTCTATTGTTTCTGCTTCTACGCGCTTGACAGCCTCGCGGAGCCGAATACTGGCCATTTGGGCCCTTTTCCTGTTTTCATCCGCCCATTTCGCATCCACGGCCCGGGCGCAGGACGTTCGTGTCGTTCACGCTATCGAACTCAATCGGGACGGCCGCTATACAGCGAACGTGATGGTCACCAATATGACCAGTACGACCATTCGGAATTGGACTATGACCTTTCGGATGACCACGTCCGTTGAATCCATCAATCACGTCGGTTGGAGTCAATTTCAAGGCGCTTTTACCGTCAATGGGCGCGGATGGACTAAGGAAATCGCTCCTGGTGACGTGGTTTGGTTCACCATTAGTGGACTTTCATACAATAATGTGGTTGAGGTCCCTAGAAACTGCTTTTTTAATGGAACGGCTTGCGTCGTTTCTGGAGCACCTCAGCCAGTCCTGGCAGCCGCGAGGCCTGACCAGATGATAGTCTCGGCATGGATCGATAAATCCGACGCCACTACGTATTCGGGCTACATTGCCATCCTCAATCCTACGGCCTTGAAGTTTCCCGCTTTGTGGGACCTAAAGTTTTCGACTCCATCGCTATTGGTGGAATTAAAGGAGGTTATCTGGTCGAGATCCGGCTCAGATTATCAAGTTTATGGACATGCCCACACGGATTATATCGATGCGGGCGATTTTGTATTGATTCCCATCAGAGGGGTCCATACTGGTACGCCTGCCCTTCCCTCGAATTGCCGACTAAACGGGGTAGCATGTACCTTTAAAACGCCCGATAGCCTTATTGAAACGCCCTGGATCAATGTGGATATCAAGATGGCAGAGTTTACCAAGTCCATTTGGGAAGGGTACATCCGCATTGAAAATCCAACCAATTACGAACTCGATTCATGGACCTTACGGTTTGACCTCGCTGAGACCATCACCGAAATGGCTGGGCGCCATCATGCAAGGAACGGCGTCCATGAAGCAAATGCTTGATCAGATTAAGAAACTGCAGGAATTTGAGCGGGGCGGCCATGCTCTTCGACTCATGCCGGTATCGATCGTAGGTGTTTTATCAGACGTCATTGGGGACGTTGCCACGTACTTCAAAGGTGCGGTGCCGATCTATTTTGACCCTCAACCCTGCATGAACGCCAAAGTCCAAGTGGATCTAGCGTTTTTGCCCGGAGTCTTTAAGAATCTGCTGAAAAATGCTGTTGAACACATTATTTCGCTGGACGACTCCGCCCGTAGAGTCGATGTGTATTGCAGCAGTGAACCCGGTTTTGTGGTCATTTCGGTACATAACGGCGGAGAAACCGTGCCTCCCGAGCGAATTGCGACCTTTTTCGACAAGTTCAATACCACCAAGGCGAACGACGGGGGAACGGGACTCGGTACCACCTATGCACGACTGGTAACTGAAGCGCGCGGCGGATCGATATCCGCTTGGTCAAGCGCAGAAAGAGGGACGCTCGTCTCTGTTCGATTACCATTGGTCTAACAGCATCGTACTTGTTATTACAAGTCACACCATCACCCCGCATATTCGGGAGTTAATATGGCAACATTTCCGTTGGTTGCGTAGTACTTGTCATCACACGTAGTGGTTTATGTTTTAACCCTACTTTGTTGACAAAAGGACCCCGAAATAAGTCCGATACTGATTATGGCATCCGTAAGACCACGACACGAACATGTTAGCCAATGGCTACGCGAGCGCATTGAATCCGGTACTCTCGCTGAGGACGATCAACTTCCCTCTGAAAATCAACTCGGATCACGGTTCGGAGTAAGTCGAATTACGGTTCGGCGCGCGCTCCAGACGCTGGAGGCCGACGGGCTCATTTATCGTAAACAGGGTATGGGGTCGTTTGTCAAGGACAATCGTATCCACCAGGGTTTAGTACGTTTGACCGATTTCGTTGAGGATATGGAGGCGGCTGGCTTAATACCGCAGTCTATTATCTTGCACCAGGGAATGGAGCCAGCGGGTGTTCGGGTTGCCGAAGCGCTCGGAGTGGCTGAAGGAGCGTTGGTTTACCGGGTTGACCGTCTTAGAAAAGGCGATGGCGACCCAATGGCATTTGACCGAACCTGGCTGCCCCCTTTTTATGGCCATTTAATTGAAAAGCACGACCTTCGAACAAGCTCCATTTATTCAATTCTAGAGGATAACTACGACATTTGTGTATGCCGGGGTCGCTTTCGAATTGAGGCAGTGAATGCGCCAAACGACGTTGCCCAGCATCTTGATGTACCCTGGGGCCGAGCGCTGCTCCTGATTGAACGGACCTCTTTTACCGAGGCGGATCAGCGTTTTTATTATCAGCAACGCTTTTACCGATCAGATCGTGTGGCCTACGAATTGGAACTCTTTCGGGGATCCTCAAGAAATCAACGCTCGGGACTGCCATTGAAAGAATTCGAGCCCATTTTTAAGAAAGATGGAGATCCCCCCAGGGGAGCCGCTCAATAAAGACCTCCGCGCCTTCGGGGAGGATGTCCGTTCCGGCCGGTAGATGCAAAATACAATTCGCTCGCGCGACCGATCCATATAGGTTTGAGCCCTGCGCACCCTTCAAAGAAACGGAATAGACGCCCGTGTCTTCCTGAAAAGCTACTGCTCTCGAGAAATAGTAAAGGTCCTTTACTTTGGGGATTTCATCTGTCAAAAAGGCCTTAATCAGTGGTTCGGTAGGCTTTCGTCCCAAAAATCGTCTGATTAATGGGCGCGCATACATGGCAAAACACATTGCAGCGCTCACGGGATTACCCGGTAGTCCTAAAACCAGGGTGGGGCCAAGTTTCCCAAACAATAGCGGCTTACCGGGGCGTTGTTTTACTTTCCAAAACAGCGGTTCAAAACCCATGGCCTCGAGGGCCGATTTGACGTAGTCATGATCTCCGACAGAAACACCGCCTGCCAATAAGAGGAGGTCCGATCCGGCATTTTTTTGTATCGCCCGACGAATGTCTTCCGGGTCGTCCTTGGCGTGGTCGTATGCGTCACACGTTCCGCCCTCATAGAGAACCTGGGCCCGAAGACCCGGGCCGTTGGAGTTTCTAATTTGGGCAGGGCCCGGGCTGTGGTCTGGGGCAACGATTTCGTCTCCTGTGGTGATGATTCCGACCAAGGGTTTTCTTATCACCGCGGGACTATGAAAGCCGAGGCTGGCCAACATCCCAAGTACCGGTGGCGAAATGACCGTTCCCGCTGGAAACACTTTATCCCCGACTTTTACATCTTCTCCGGCTGGTCGGATGTGCTTTCCAGCTTCCCGATTCCCAGCTAAATCATATGGCGCCCAAAAAGTGGCCCAGCCATCTTCCTCTTGGGCATATTCGCGCGGAATAATGGTGTCCGCGCCTAGAGGAATTACGGCTCCAGTCATTATTCGTGCACACGTTCCCGGCTGAATTGACACCAGCGGCTTCGCTCCCGCAGCAACGTGCTCAACTATCCGGAATCGGGACATGGGTGCCGGGCGGCTCTCGTTTTCTTGGTTGGCCCAAACCCCTAAATCGACGTCGTTCCCTTTCTGTTGGGTAAACTGAGTCGCAAACCCATCCATCGCGGAACTTGCAAAGGGGGGGAGGTTTTCTGAACTGATAATCGGCAGACTGAGTGTTCGGCCCAATGCATCTGACAATTGACACTTTTCTGACTCTAGGACGCGGGATTCACCCAAAACAATCAGTTTCGCCTCTTCAAATGAAATGAATGTTCGCATTTATCCGGGTCTGCTTTAGTAGATTTTAGACAAGCCAAAGATAGGCCCTTTCATTCCTTCTTTCTCGACCCATTATGATTCGATTTGACTTTACGGGAACGGACCCGTTCTTAGACAAAAGCCAATGGGACGGCGTTGTGCGTCGAGCCCAGGCAGCCCACCGGGCCGTTCTTTCGGGCACGGGCCCAGGCAACGAGTGGCTAGGCTGGCGGCGCATTCTGCAACAGCCCAACGATGCTCTTTTGGAAGATATTTCGGCGGTTGGCAAAGAAATATCGGAGCGGGCCGACGTCCTTCTTTGTATTGGAATCGGTGGATCGTTTTTAGGTTCGGAAGCCATAATTCGGGCGCTTTCACCCTATTTCCGCTCTAATTCGTCGAAAGAAGGGGTTGAAACCAAGGCTTTAGAGGTGATTTATGCGGGTCACCACCTCTCTTCTACCTATTTGTCTGAGCTGTTGGCCTACCTCGAGGGAAAGTCGGTTTACGTCAATGTGATTTCTAAGAGTGGGACGACACTTGAGCCAGCGGTTGCATTTAGAATCATTCGATCCTGGATGGAAGACCGATTCGACGACTGCGAACGCCGAATTATTGCGACAACGGACCAATCTAAGGGGGCCCTTCGGCAACTCTCTGAAAAAATGGGCTACCGTACTTATATCATTCCTGATGATGTGGGCGGGCGGTTTTCCGTTCTTACGCCGGTCGGCCTATTGCCCATTGCTGCCGCTGGATTTGATATCCGATCCTTGTTCTACGGCGCCGTCGCTATGATGGCAGAACTAGCCGAAACCGAAGGAAATCCGGCAATCGAATACGCGTTGCGTAGATACGCCCTGCATGAGCGGGGATTCACAACAGAGGTGTTGTCCGTATTTGAACCACGGTTGGCGGGTGTAGGCGCTTGGTGGCAACAGCTTTTTGGAGAGAGCGAAGGAAAAGAAGGAAAGGGACTATTTCCCGCTGTTTGCACGTTTTCCACCGACCTGCACTCGCTGGGCCAGTACCTTCAGGCAGGTCGCAGAAATTTATTGGAAACGTTTTTGGTCGCGGAGAAGGAGCGGTCCACGTTGCTTATTCCAGCAGATCCGGCAAACCTGGATGGGTTGAATTATTTGAGTGGTTCTACGCTTTCTCGGATTAACCAAGCGGCATTTGAGGGTACTTCTAAAGCGCATCTCCAAGGTGGTGTACCGATTCAACAGATAACCCTTTCCATGGTGAATGAGGAAGCACTGGGCCGGCTGATTTACTTTTTCGAACACGCGGTTTCGGTTGGAGGCTACCTCCTTGGAGTGAATCCCTTTGACCAACCCGGTGTTGAGGCGTACAAAATGGAAATGTTCGGTCTTCTCGGAAAAAGTTGATTTTTTCTTTCAACGCTTCCGGGTGGAAAACGCGTTGAAACGTTGTGTCTAGAATGAAATGAACGCACTCTCTGTGGAAGAGCGTTGACAACCGACCAATTAACATCGAACGACCAACGCAAAACCCACATGGAAATTCTTGTTAATAGAAAAAAGCGCTTATTAACAATTTTAGTGTGAATAGGTGTGGATATGTTGGAAGGTCGTTTTTCTAGCCTTTCTAAATAAAAAAAACCCAACTGCTTTTCTAAGGATCTGCGGAAAAGATTTAACAATCAAATTAACAACACCGTGTCAAGTCTGGTTCGTAAGTAGGTTGCAAACAAATCCACACGACCTATTACTATGTTCTACTATTTAATATTTCTTTTAATTATTAATAGTTAGAACATGCCTATGTGAGTAACTGGAATCCTCTCACATTTACCACGTTGCAGAGTGTTTTCCCTTCGGTTACCTTGCAGTCGTTGAAAAAGGATCCGATGGTTATTTCCAGTCTAACCGCTTCGTCCGTATTCCGTCCATGTGGATGATGATGGCTCCTTCTTTTGATGTTTCCAACACGTCGGTTTGATGTTTTTCTAATCGATTTAAAACTTCCACATGAGGATGCCCAAACCTATTTTTAGCTCCGACCGATAGTACACTTATACCCGGTTTAACCGTTGTCAATAACGAATTTGAAGTACTCGTTTTAGATCCGTGGTGTCCAACTTTGAGCAAATCAGCGTCTAAAAAAGGACCAAATCGTTTTAATATTTGGCTTTCAGCTTCAGCTTCGGCATCACCCATTAAGAGTACTTTTGATTGGCCATATTGCAGCAAAAGAACAACAGAATCGTTGTTTTCAGCCCCTGGTGAAGTCGGATGCAGCACATAGAGACGTAGACTTTCATCCACGTCAATGGTCCGACCTTTCAAAATTTGGGTGATTTGGGCATCGTTTGTTTGAATCCATCCCCCATGATAAACAAGCTCTGGTAGCTCATCTGTTTTTAATATGGGGGTTGAACGAGCTTGTTTTAGGAAGGTGGGTAGTCCGCCTATATGGTCCTGGTGTCCGTGACTGAGTAGTACCGAATAAGACCCCGTCAACGCCCGCGCTTTGAGGTGATTAAAGACCGTTCGACCACTAGATGAACCGGGCCCAAGATCAACTACTAAGGCCTGTCTATTATTACCCTCAATTACGATCGCGTCACCTTGACCAACATCTAAAAAAGTGAGGGTCGTTCCCTTTCTCGAAGTAAAACACAGGCCTATGGAGAACGCTGCCATCAACCCTAAAATCAGCATTCGAGGGACGGATTTCTTGCCATATATCCACATCAAAAATCCAGCGGTAGGTAGCCAAACCACAACTGGAAAAGAGTACAAAGGGCCTACCCAACTAGGTATCCAGGTTATGTTTGACCCCGCCTCGCTAAATCGAATCAAGAGGATTAGTAGACCCTCTGCCACGGTCGAAAAAGGGGTGTATCCACCGGGTAGAAAGACGGCAAAAAGAGCAATTGGTAGAAGAATCGTAAGCAGTAGAACGGCGATTGGACTGAAAATCAATGCCCCTACAGGTACAAACCCAAAGTAGTAAGCTAAAATTGGAGCGGTCCCTACAGAAGCGGCACAAGTTACCGAAAGGGACGAATAGGCGGCTTTTTTAAAAGAATTTATCCCGGCTTTGGTTGATGGCCGACCCATAATCAACAAAATGAAGACCACGGCCGAAAAGGATAACTGGAAGCCAGGAGCAAAGATGTCCCTTGGACGCAGCAGTAGAATGAAAAAGCAAGCTACGCCAACCGACCAAAGTGGATGACCGGATCCGAAGCGTCGGTCAGAGAAGTCGGAGACGATAAAAATGGAGAGCATAATCGTCGCCCTAACGACCGACGCGGACATCCCAACCATTCCGGCAAATACCCATATTCCAAGGAGACTCAAACAGGCAATTAACTGTCGTCTGAGCTCTGGTTTAACGGGCAATCGAAGCGCCATAGTCCGAATCAAAAACCGGATGAGTCCGGCAATTATCCCAACATGCAGTCCAGAAATGGCCAGAAGATGCCCCAAACCCGTCCGTTGAAAATCAGATTGAATGGACTGGGTGATGCCCGACCGATCTCCCAGAAACAGCGCCACAATCAAATGTTGGCTTTCCAAAGACTCAAATCGCTGCTGGATAAGGGTTAAAAAGGTGTGACGGATTTGGTAAAAATCATAGGAAAGACTTCCCGCGTGCGTGCGGTGATCGATGACCAATGAAGTAACACTTTCGATGGACCCGAGCCAGTTTTTTGATTGTAAATAGGCCCTTTCGTCAAAATCATAGGGGTTTCTGCGCAGCTCTGGGGCAGAGAAGCGGCCATTCATGACGACCCGGTCGCCGGGGTGAAGGGTGACTTTTATTTCTGACAAATCAACCCTAAAAAGCGAACCAATCGCTCCTTTGATCACGGCGGACTTTCGAGGGATAACCTCTGTTATCACCCCGGAAAGCAGAAAGGGGCGGTCTGGCCACGCTTTTCGAACGACTTGTTGGCGCGACTCAATGAGGTAAGACGTAGTTACAGATGAAACCAAAACAAAGACCAGAACAACGATGTGCCAGGAATTTCTGCGTGGTTTCGCCCGCTCCATGCTCGCCCTTCTTTACCATAAGACCCTTCGGGCGCGCCACTGTAACCACCACATGTAACCACCACATGTTAAAGCTCCGCTAATTAGCACGATGGCATTGGAAAAGATCAGGATGTCGAGGTATTTTGTATCCCTGTCCACGAATGTAAAAATGTGTAACCCGTTTTTTGACACGTTGCTAATCAATGAGCAGTAGAAGAGAAGCTCGCGAGAGGGCGATGCAAGCGGTTTATGCGTTTACCGTAGGTGGGGACGAGGCGGAGCATGTCATATCAACCGTCATTGATTCGCAGCTCGGGACAGACAAAGAAGCCAAAGCTTTTGCGGCCAAATTGTTTTTGAAAACGGTGGACATCTCTGATGAAGCGGACGCAATCGTGGTGCGCTATACGGAAAATTGGGAGTTATCTAGAATAGCCCTGATCGACCGGATTTTACTGCGAATAGCAATCTGCGAGATGCTCCATTTTCCCGATATTCCGGCCAAGGCTACCATTAACGAAGCCATAGAAGTGGCCAAGCGTTATAGCACCCCCAAAAGCGGACAGTTTATCAACGGGATTCTTGACGCCATCCTTTTGGACTTTCAAAAAGAAGGCCGTCTAAAAAAAGCAGGTCGCGGGCTTGTCGGAATGGAATCCATTGCGAAACGCTCCGAGCAGACAGAAGAATGAAAAACAGCAGACAAGGGGTTTAGAATGGGCCTGATTGCCATTGGAGATATTCATGGGTGCGCGCTGACTCTGGACGCCCTATTGCGAGAATTGGATCCAACTCCAGACGACCACTTGGTCTTCATCGGGGACTATATGGACCGGGGTCCGGACTCAAAAGGCGTCATTGAACGTCTTATTCTGCTGAAGGATAAGTTTCAATGCACCTTTCTTCGGGGAAACCACGAAGAGTTGATGCTGAATTTTCTGGACCACGGCGAGTATGATCTTTGGGCCGTAAACGGTGGAATATCGACCCAGCAGAGTTATGGGATTTTTGGAGAGGGGGCGACCATTCCCGAAGACCACGTCGCATTCGTCCGTGCTACTCAATTCTACCTTGAAACCGAGGACTTTTTTTTCGTCCATGCGGGACTTCATCCTGGGAAAACCATCGCCCAAAATGTAGCGGAAGGCAACGTCCAGGTATTTCTATGGGAACGAAGCCACCTTCAGGCTGAAAAATTAGCCTGGGAGAAAACGGTCGTATGTGGGCATACTCCGATCTCGGCCCCCCTGAACACGGAGCTACTGATCAATATTGATACCGGGTGTTGTTTTTATACACACGCCCACCTGGGCCGCCTGACGGCTGTTCGCCTACCGGAAAGAGAATTTGTGAGTATTCCCTTCATGGGCTGATCAGCTCCGCGGGGATTGAGTTGATACCTGGCCAGAACCAAACTCTGACACGCAGTTTGGTTGATGTCACCACGGAATCCACGCACCCAAGCGGATACTCGGCGTGGCCGCCCCCACTTCGGCGTAGAAGACCCCCGCTTTTGAAGCCCTCGAAATGCGAGCAACAGGATCGACGAGGAGCACAAAGCGGCGATTTTTATCGACTTTCGTGTCTCTAGATGAGAATGAAAGACCCGGTCCAGCCCGAAGACCCAAGTCGATATCAAACCCTCGATATCCAGCATTCCCAATCAAGCGTTCGATTCCAAAAACACGAAAAGAAATCCCAATAAGCGCAGCGACTTTGATTTGGTCGTCGGTCGAGCGAAACGCGGGTTCGATGTTCGTAAGCAGGTGAATCTCCCGGGTATAAAGGGTGCGCGCTGAAACGCTACCTAGACTGAGTCCTAGGCCCGGAAATGCGGCCGTCCCCAGCTGTACAAACCGGCCTCTCGGCTCCGCGCGCTGCGCGTCTGCGGGCTGGGCGCATATAAAACTCATCGCCCAAAAAATAGCCAGAAGCACCGCACAGCTCCCTGATCCAAGCCGACGTCCGGACGCGACTTGGCGGCGATCGCCGTTCAATTTCAGGGAGTCTTTATCAAATAAAAGAAACAAAGCAGGTTCTGGGGCTTAGCGAGCGTTTTCGTGTTCCGGAAAAGAGCCGGACATCAACTTTTACGGTTTGGATCATGGCCCTTCGATGTGGTATCGTCGGACTTCCTAATGTTGGAAAGTCTACCCTATTCAACGCGCTGAGTCAAGCAGGCGCAGAGTCCGCAAACTATCCGTTTTGCACGATTGAACCCAATGTAGGGATGGTTTCGGTTCCGGACGATCGATTAATCAACCTCGGGCAGATCAACAAGTCGATCAAAATCGTCCCGACGATGATCGAATTCGTGGATATAGCCGGTCTCGTGGCAGGTGCATCGAAAGGAGAAGGGCTCGGGAATCAGTTTTTAGGGCATATTCGCGAAGTGGACGCCATCGTTCACGTAGTCCGATGCTTCGAAGACGAAAACGTGGTGCACGTTGAGGGCCGGGTCGACCCCGCTTCCGACATCGAAATTATTGAAACCGAGTTGATGCTTAAGGACCTCGATGCGGTTGAAAAAAGAATAGACCGAACCCAAAAATCGGCTAAAGGAGGGGACAGAAGGCAAAAGGATGAGCTCGCCTTTTACGAACGGCTGCTCGCGTATTTGTCCGAAGGAAAAGCGGTCCGCAAGTTTGACGCGGAAGATTCAGAGCAGGAATGGCTCAAATCCTTGTTTTTGTTGACGAACAAACCCGTGGTCTATGCGGCTAACGTCGGGGAAGACCACATCCTTACAGGCAATTCCTACGTCGAAACGGTTCGGAAAATTGCGGAGGAGGAAGGTGCAAGCGTCGTGATTGTTACGGCGGAGCTTGAGGCTCAGATCGCAGAGCTCGAGGACGACGAAAAGCAGCTATTTCTGGATGATTTGGGGCTAGACGCTTCGGGTCTCGATCGGCTTATCCGCTCGGCCTATGAGCTACTGGGACTCATCACTTTTTTTACTTCGGGCCCCAAAGAAACTAGAGCCTGGACCATAACACGCGGAACGAAAGCTCCTGGAGCGGCTGGGCAGATTCATTCGGATTTTGAACGCGGATTTATTCGCGCCGAGACCATAAAATACACGGATTATATCAAACACAACGGCGAATCCGGCGCGCGGGACTCGGGCGCGTTGCGCTCGGAAGGGAAAGAATATACCGTGGCAGACGGAGACGTTATTCTGTTCCGATTTAACGTCTAAGGACTCTCTAGCGAACCCGGCCTGCGGCCCGCCCAAAATACACGGAGATTACGGGCGTACCGATGCGGCGTGAAGGAGGTTTGATGGACTCCTCGAGCAAAGCAATTGGGTTTTTATAGTAGGAAAGGCGGTAGCCGATGCGGACGCCTTGGCTAGTCGATTGCGGCGA
Source organism: Bacteroidota bacterium (assembly GCA_027622005.1). Classification (GTDB taxonomy): domain Bacteria; phylum Bacteroidota; class Rhodothermia; order Rhodothermales; family UBA10348; genus UBA10348. The sequence continues at coordinate 108,516 of JAQBZH010000003.1, forward strand.
CCCAAAATGGGCCCCAAAGAAGAGCCCCGCCGAAACCCCAGGTTCAATATGCCCGCGACCGATCCCGCTGATCACATCAAACGTTTTTTCACCCGAATCCAGAACGCGGTTGTCATTGGCATCGTCGAAGTACGGATAGGTCCAACCAATTAAGGGCCCCGCAGAGACAAAGACAAAGGGCCTAAAGTTTTCCTCGATTCGATTCTTAAACAGGCGCCGTTCAAGCCCAACCTGAAAAGGCAATTCCAACAAATAGTTGGCTTTATTAGGAACGTCGCGTCCTCCGAGCCGGTCAAAAAACGCGACTTCGCGCCCGTCCTTTGTTGCCCCGAGTTGTACTTCAAATGAGATGCGTCTCCCGGATTGAAGTTCACCCGAAAGATATCCTCCAAGTCCAAACCCACTGTTGGTCAATACGACCTGGAGTCCGTATGCCCGGCCCTGGGCCAAAGAATCGACCTGGCCCACAGCGTCAACGGCGGTGTTCATTGCCAGCAAAGTGGCGATTGCCAAATATGGACCGACCAATTTCATGGGTAGGACAACCGAATTGAAATAGATTAGTTCAGATGATCTTGGCGAGCGGTTTCGGCCGGCCGGTTATTCAAGTGACCGGTATATGCCCGCCGCGCCGTATTTTACGGGATTATTTTTCAGCGCTCAGCGTTCAGCCTAGCTCCTTATCACCAGAAACAGTCTTTTCTTGGATTACCGATTTCTCATTGCAAGAAGATACCTGGTCAGTCCGAGATCCGTCTCGTTGATATCCAGAATTACGGGGATCTCTGTGGTGGGAATAACCCTCGGGGTTGCCGCCCTGATCGTCGTTTTGTCGGTGCTGAATGGGTTTTTCGATTTCGTGCGAAACATGTTGGTCTCTTTTGACCCCCACATTCGCATCGTGAGTTTGGAAGAAAAGGGATTTGACTCTCCGGACTCCCTAATTGCTCTCTCTGTGACTCACGAACAGGTCAAATCTGCGTCGGCCTATGTCGAAGGAAAGGCCATGCTTTTGCATCAGGGCGCCGGGGACGTTAATAAAGTGGTTGTCGTCCGGGGGGTGGATGCCTCTTTTTTGCAGAATGACGATGGAGTGGCTGAGTCAACTACTCTTGGGTCTTTTAGTGTTGAAGAGGTGGATGGGCGCCCAGGCATTGTGCTCGGCCGGCAGCTTGGGGAGCGATTACTTCTTTCTCCGGCTGGCGGAACGGCGGAGGCGAGCCGCGTGGCTTTGCTTTCTGCTCCAGCTATTGAACGAATGTATACGCGCGTGCTTTCGGGCTCGCCGTACCGGCAGTTTGAAGTGCGTGGACTCTTTCAACTCGAAGCTGTTTTCGATGAAAGTCATGCCTTTATCGATCTTCAAGAAGGTCAACGACTGTTTTCGATGGGGCGAAAAGTCTCGGGCATTGAACTTCGGCTGGACGACCTGGAGCAGGCGACAGAGGTCCGGGATTGGCTTGAAGACCGGATTGACACCTCGCGTTTTGAGGTCATGACGTGGTATGATCTGCAAAAGCCGCTCTATGACGTGATGAAGCTGGAGAAATTTGGTGCGTCGCTGGTTTTGTTGTTGATCGTGATTGTTGCTGCATTCAACATCGTGGGGTCGCTGACCATGATTGTGATTGAAAAACGCCGCGATGTTGGCGCGCTCCGAGCCATGGGGGTAAGTAAAAAGAAAATCAGGGAGATTTTTCTCTCGGTTGGGCTATTAATCGGCTTGGTGGGAGCGGGGTGTGGAGTTGCTTTGGGATTACTGATTTCATTGGCACAGAAGAAGTTTGCAATAGTGCCGCTTCCCGATGCTGGCTCATTTTTGATTAGTTCATATCCCGTTTCAATCAATGGCTGGGACGTGTTTTTAATTGGATCAATCGCCATGTTGTTGTGTGTTGGCGCGGCCGTTTATCCGGCAACGAGGGCGGCGGCCATCGAGCCCGCCGAAGCCATCAAGATGGATGGCTAACTCATTAAAGAGGTGGAATTCGGGTGGGTTTTGGTCGCCTTCACACAAATTAGGCAGAAAACCCGGCTTTTGAAGGTCCCGCTGTGCTTGCGCGAAGAGTGATTGTCGCTGTATATTTATAATTCTGTGCCGGTTTCCCCGTCGCAGAATGTCAAGCGCGGGTCGCCCCACTAGCGGCGTGCGCATAATTCGAAACGCCAGACCCCCTGTCCCATGGCGATGAGAGATGAAATTACAGGCAAAGGACCTGTAGCTGGGAATCACGTTTCCCACGCAAACAACAAGGCAAAGCGCCGCTTCGAGCCGAACATTCAGAAGAAGCGGTTTTTCGTGCCTGAAGATGGTCGTTGGGTTACCCTTAAGGTATCCGCCAAGACGATCAAAACCATCAACAAGAAAGGAATTTCGGCCGTGCTTACAGAAGCGCGTGCTAACGGAATGCTCGTTTGACCCGCAATAGGTAACACACCATGGCAAAAGGAAAAGACGTTCGCACGAAGATTATTCTGGACTGTACCGAAGCTCCTGGAACATCACGCTACTCAACGATGAAAAATCGTCGTAACACGCCTGATCGGATGGAGATCAAGAAGTACAACCCAGTTCTTCGCAAGCACACGATTCACAAAGAGACCAAGTAGGGCGCCCCTCGACTCGTTCGAGCATGCCCGTTTACGTTAAACTGAAATGGCAAAGAAACAATCATTCGGCGACAAGGTCCTCAAGCAGAAAGCCGACGCTAAGAAAATGGCCAAAATGGTAATTTCTGAAAAGAAGCCAAATGGTCAATACAGCTTTCGCCACAAAATGGTGAACGTTAACGACGTGGCTGCAGAACTTTCCGCAGCGAAGCTGAGATAAGTTTGATTCGCGGTTATTCGTAACCGCAGCTCGGGGTGTAGCGCAGCCCGGTTAGCGCATCTGCTTTGGGAGCAGAGGGTCGCAGGTTCGAATCCTGCCACCCCGACATTAAAATCGGTTCGCTCCTAACGGGGCGAGCCGCTTTTTTTCTGGGGCAACCCTAAAGGGAAGTTCCGCTTCGGAAGATCTTGATGCGTATTTTGCGCACATGTTCTTTTGAAACCTGCGCCCGTAGCTCAATCGGATAGAGCAGCGGTTTTCTAAACCGCAGGTTACAGGTTCGATTCCTGTCGGGCGTACATATACTGTTTGAGTGCTTGTAGTGTATGAAGGTGCCTTTACGGGGCGCGATATAACAATTGTGCTTTCAGGGACACCACCAATCTGGTGACGTGGCCGAGCGGCTAGGCAAGGGTCTGCAAAACCCTGTACGACGGTTCGAATCCGTCCGTCACCTCCAGGCGACAGTTGGTTAAACTAGCCAATTCGTCAAAAAACGGCCTCTTACAGCGAAAATCTGTAAGGGGCTTTTTTTTGGACTTCGTTCACGTCACCAGAAATGACACAATACTGTTGTCAAAACTGATGAACATTGTGATGAACCTCAGGTGGGTACAACCAGAATGATACCATGCCGAGTTTATTCAAGAGAGGAGATCGCTTCTATTTAGCCTTCCACGACGCCGCAAAGAACCCTAGCAGAAAGCAAGTATCACTTCGGGTGTCAGGTTCAAGGGCCGCACGCGCAAAGGCAGCGCATCTGACAGCAGAGTATGAGCTTGGATCATACAACCCCTGGAGCTCAAGGCAACCAAAGGAGGAAGGAAGGACGTTAAGCCAGGCAGTCTGCTTGTTTGTCGAAACCCGAAGCAACCTGTCGCCTCAGTCTATTCAGAAGTACCGCTCCGTACTTTGGCAGTTCTCAAAGTGGATGGGGCCCAAAAAGAGGCTGGGTGACATAGGGTACAAAGAGATTCAATCCTTTATCGATGGGGGCAACCGAAAAGCGGTAACCAAAAAAACGTATTCCACGACGCTTTCTCCTTTTTTCAATTGGAGCATTGAGCAAGGGTGGATGCAAACGAACCCCATCAAAAAACTTCGTCTCCCCAAAATTCAGCAGTCTCTACCTAGAGCACTAACACAGGCTGAAGTCCAACTCCTTCTTGATGCTGTTGATGGGTACGATAGCAGGGCCAAGCACTTCAAGCCGGGAGCAACACTCTGGATGAAAGATGCTATTCGCCTCGCGGTTGTTCTCGGCCTTAGAGCCAGTGAGCTGTGCCAGCTTCAGTGGGAGGACGTGGACTATCAGAACAAAACCATCAGAATTGGAGGACGTCCAGGATTCAAGACCAAGAATGCCAAAAGGAGACTTCTCCCCATGACTCCAGTAGCGGAAAAGATCTTCAATAGTATCCCAGAAGCTCACCAAACGGTCATTGCATCTTCTACCGGAAGAAAGCTCTCAGAGAGATACCTATCGGTAAGGTTCAAGACATTTGTTCGCCTTTGTGGTTTGGATGAAAGAGTTAGCCTTCATAGTCTTAGGCACACGGCGTGTACAAATCTGATAACAGCCGGAGTACCGATTGAAGCAGTTAGGTTATATATGGGGCATTCGTCCCTCGTGGTTACGCAGCGTTATATTCACCTAACTAGTGAGTCGTTATATCTGGCGATAAACCGCTCTAGAAGCAACCCAAGCCCAAAAGAAGACCTCAGAAAGCTAAGTGAAAAGCAATAAAGAGTCATCAACAGCCTACGCCATTGACGCGCTGGAAGCTTATATATCGCGTCACAGAGGAAGCCCCAGATCTAGCTTGATAACGTCCTATACAGAAGTGGACTTGGATTTTATGGAGGAGGTTGGGACGCCATTCCTAACCGCTTTAGCAGAAAGGTACAAGAAATTTGGATTGGCAGAACTGAGGGCAGAGTACGATACCCTAGTCGAAATCATGAAGGAACGATTTGCTCCTGAAAGAGAGTGGCAATGGGAAGGGGAATACCTGAACGCGTTACTGTATCACATCACCGTTCTAATAGCGGGGGTTGCTGAACCAAATAAAAGTATACACGAGTTTTTAGAAAAAGGCATTGGGAAACCAGGATTTCCATTCTGTCTGGTACGCCATCGTGATGGGTGGCTGCTAGAACTATCTACCGACGGAGCGCGGTCTTCACGTCCCAAGATCGATATGAGTGTGGCAGAAGAAACCTTTGATTCGCCAGGAGTCCACTTCAATCTCAGTATGTCCTTGGTTGATGTGAAAAAGATGGTCGACATGAGAATAAACCATAACACTTGGAATATGCCCGAGCTCCATGTTTTTGAAGAGGTGGAAATGCTTGACTTCCGTCTTTTTGTACTAAAAGATGCTCTTGAGTTTGCTGCTGATTGGGGTGGCATACCAGTCAGGGGAATCGAGGGTAACACACAATCTGAGACACTTCCCAAGAACTTGTTTAAAAGACGCATGGCTTGGATGTGCGAAGTATTATTAGACACACAACATAGACCTCCCGGCATTCGCCCGGAACTACCGGACTGCGACGAGACTCTTTTTCACCTCATAGACGCCAAAGCAACGAAGAGCAGACAGGCTTCTATGACGGCAAATGGATACGCTCAGTTCTTTAGACGAGTTTTCAATGAAAGGCCGGACGAAAAAAAACCAAAAAAACCCTTGGCCTGGGCTGAATATTGCCTAGAAAATTATGACAAGTTTATGACATGACATTTTAGGTTGTCAACATCTTCACGGACTCCTGAAGGATTTTTAAAACACAGTTTCATAAATCAAGAGGGCGCCCAAAATGGTTTCGACTCGACCTATAAGCCAAGTTCTTTCACGGTTAGAAAAAGTCTCCGGTGGTGCACCAAGGTGGATGGCCTGCTGCCCTGCCCACAATGACCACACCCCATCTTTGTCAATCACGCAAGCGGATGATGGCACCACGTTAATGCATTGTCATGCGGGCTGTGCCGTTTCTGACATCGTAGCAGCAATTGGAATAACGGAAGCTGATCTGTTTTCGAAACCACAGTCCTCAACGGACACCGTTGTAGTTAACTATGATTACGTGGACGAGGAGGGAGAGCTTCTCTACCAAGTCGTAAGAAAGCCCAATAAATCGTTCTCACACCGTAAGCCAGATGGAAAGGACGGTTGGGAGTGGAGCGCTTCAGGAGTGCGAAAAGTACTGTACAGGCTGCCTCAGGTTCTAGAGGCCATTGAAAACGGCGAGACTGTCATTGTAACAGAGGGAGAGAAAGACGTCCACACCTTTGAGCACTACGGGTACGTGGCTACATGCTGCTCTGGGGGCGCCCAAGGATGGAAGAAAGAATTCGGTGACATCTTCGACGGTGCGAACGTCGTTCTTTGCGGAGATCAGGACGCAGCAGGACGTAGCTATCTACGTCAAGTGATGGAGTCTCTCACGTGTGCGGCAAACGTATCAAAGGTAGAATTGCCACCACTATTTAAGGATGTTTCGGACTGGCATGATCATCGCGGAAGCAAAAGAGGCATAGACTTTATGGTAGACACCGCTTCACCGATTTCCAGCGAGTTGTTCGAGGAAACGAATACGACGTTTTCTGCCACTTCGATTCAGTTCTCGGATCCAGAATCAACTAATCACGAGTCACTGCTCTATAGTGATCGTGACGTGATGACAGCACAGCCAATGTGGGGATACGAGGATCCGGCCCCTATGAAGTGGGCCATAGAGGATACCATTCCGTACGGATATATCACGATTCTTGGCGCAGATGGCGGTACCGGGAAAAGCTACATAGCCCTTCGGCTCATGTACAGCGTGGTTACGGGGACTCTATTCCTCGGAAAGGCGACCGAACAAGCGAATGCGTTGTACCTGGACTTTGAGCTGGAGGTGGAGGATCAACGGCGTAGATGGACGCAGGTGCTGCGAGGACTCGGGACAGACCAAAATGACCCACTTCTGGTCAACAAAGTGTTCATTCATAAGCCCGAAGGCTCACTTTCAGACCCGGAGACTGTCCGTAAGCTGTGTGAGATGGTAGCAGATCACAGTATCGGTTTCATCATCATAGATAGTCTTACAATAGGTCTAGGAAGCGATAGTACCGACCAAAAGATGATTACGGAAAGTCTTAAGAGGCTTCAAAAGCTTGGTACTGTACTAGCCATTGACCACGTCAGCTACGCAACGGGACGGGGTAACTTGGGCAATGCATCTGTATATGGATCAGTTTTCAAACGAAACATTGCCAGATCCATGCTCATGCTTGGCAGGGTCGATGGCGGTGGCCTTGTCCTTCGTCAAAACAAAACAAACTTTGGCCCAGAGCTAGACGTGCTGTGCCTAGAAGTCGTGTTTTCAGAGGATGGACGAACTGTCACCTTTGAGCAACGTGCTATCACCGATGACGTAATGATGGGCTCAATGGGCCAGCTGAAAACCTTGGAAGTCACCGACCTAGCATTGCGATCAATTTACGCGGAATCGAAATCAGTCGTGAGCCCCAAAGAGATTGAAACTTGGAGACGTGAAAACGACGCTGAAATAGGAGAACGAACGATCAGGAATCACCTTACACAGCTCAAGAATAATGGACTTGCCGTGAACGTAGGTGAGAACAGCTGGGTACCGAATTCAAGTTCGTCATCACGATCACTACCCTTAGGGGCCGTGACTAGTGACGATTCGGGGATACCAGTTTTCACAGAGGGACAAGTAGTACGAACTAAGAACGGGTTAGGGAAAATAGAAGACGTTGAGCTTTCTACACAGGGTAGACTTCCTGTGCGTTTGAATAAAGAGAACAATGTTAAATACTTCGATCCAGGCGACCTGGAGTTACCTTTTTAGGGCTGAAATTGAGCTTCTACAGCAGCTCCTTCTTTTGCTAAAATACTAACCCCCACACACCACCTAAGTCTTTAAATAACAAGTACTTAGATCAAAAAGGATGATTTTGCTATTTCCGACACGTCGCAGGGGTCTAGATCTAGTAATTGGCTCAGGTTACTTGTTTGTTTTGATTGTGTTCATAACACTTATTGAAGCTTGCACTCTCCTTTGACCTTAAACGCAGAGGCGTCCGTTCTAGTTGTCTTCAGGTCTGTACTGGTATACGTTGTGCCATCCGTGAACTCAAACGTCACCCTTTGAACCTCCCCGCAAACAGCCGTATTGTTGTAATAAACAGCGGAATCAAAAGAATATACCCCAGAGTCCATTGATTCTATGGGGCCCACAAGGCGTATGGCCATCAGGTTATCGGCACCAAACTTATCAGGGGCAGGATCGCCTACGGGATTGAATATTCGCACCTCGACCGCTGTGTATTTGATGCGCTTTTCTGAGATGTTTTTAATATAAATAGTTGGCTCAAGACCGCCTGCGCTGTTAACGCTGAAGCTAAATGAGCGCAACAAAGCCTGGGCTCGTTGGAATAGTGCCTTCTGAATCCATTCCTTTTCGCTCTGTTCATCGGCTTGCCGTCTGGCTTGTTCCGCGCTTCTGCTTTCCCGCTCTCTTCGTTCGTCTTCGGCTGCCATAGCTCGCACACTTTGCTCAATTTCAGCAACCCTCGCATCAGCCTCTTTTTGACGCTTCAATATGCGATCATCTGATTCCCA